>CAUZIB010000076.1:0-22408 GCA_963579735.1 Vicinamibacteria bacterium
CGGACCCGAACGGGCTGGTGGAGCCGGTTTCAGGGGATGTTCGCGAATGGCCTCAAAGTCTGTGTCCGCCAGCTGTATCGGCCCGTGCTTGAAACCGCGCTGCGCTGGCGCTATCTAACGGCCGCGACGGGCCTCGCGTCGTTGGTTCTGACGATCGGGATGGTCCTCTCGGGTCGTCCCGACTTTCATTTCTTCCCATCGATCGAAGCCAATTTCATGGTGGCCTCCCTGACCATGCCGCAGGGCACGACGGTCGAGGCGACGTCAGAGGCCGTGGCAAAGCTCGAGGCTGGCGCCGGTCGTTTGCGGCAGACGCTTGTGAACGAGACGGGCCGGGACCATTTTCGACACGTATCGGCCGCCATCGGTGACCAGCCGATGGCCACCCGGAGCCAGGGAACAGGCATTGGCGCAGGGGCGACCAACCTCGGCGAGATCTTGATCGAGCTGATCCCCTCTGAAGCCAGGCATTACACCAGCGAGCAGTTGGGCAACATGTGGCGCGACGCGACCGGTCCCATCCCCGAAGCGGCCGATCTCAATTTTGTCATGTCGGCGATGGGCCCCGGTGCGGACATCGACGTGCAGCTGTCCGGGCCTGACGTGGAGACGCTTCGCGCCGCGTCCGCGGAGATTCAACGCCGACTTCGCGAATACGCCGGTGTGTACGAGGTCTCCGACTCGTTTCGGGCCGGTAAGGCAGAGATGACGCTGGGCATCAAGCCCTCAGCCGAGATACTGGGGCTCACGCTCGAAGATCTGGGACGGCAAGTGCGGCAGGCGTTCTATGGAGAAGAGGCGCAGCGCATCCAGCGGGAACGAGACGATGTTCGCGTCATGGTGCGCTACCCTCGTGACGAACGTCGGTCGCTGGGCGATCTGGAGCGGATGCGTATCAGAACTCCCGACGGCGGCGAGGTGCCGTTCAGCCAGGTCGCCGTGGTTGAACCGGGACGCGGCTTTGCGACGATTCGACGGGTAAACCGCAACCGTGCGGTCAACGTCACCGCCGCCGTCGACCCGACCATCGCGTCCAGCGGTGATGTGCTGACCGACCTCGAGAGCCGTATCCTGCCGGACGTCGTCTCGCGGTACCCCGGTGTGATCTTCTCGTTTGAAGGAGCTCAGGCGGAAGTGGCCGATGGCGTCGATGGCCTGCAGCGGGGCTTCACCCTCGCGCTCCTCATGATTTTCGCGTTACTGGCCGTGCCCCTCCGTTCTTATCTGCAGCCGCTCATCATCATGAGCGCTATCCCGTTCGGTTTGGTCGGCGCGGTCTGGGGGCATCTCGTGATGGGCCTGGACGTCACCATGATGTCGATGTTGGGGCTGGTCGCGTTGACGGGCGTCGTCGTCAACGACAGTCTCATCATGGTTGATTTCATCAACCGTCATCGGGACATCCATCGCGATCTTACCGTCGCCGTGTGCGAGGCTGGCGCCAGTCGTTTCCGCCCGATTCTCTTGACTTCGTTTACGACGTTTTTTGGGCTGGTGCCCTTGATGCTCGACAAAAGCTTTGACGCGGCGTTCCTGATCCCGATGGCCGTTTCACTGGCATTTGGGGTCCTCTTTGCCACGTTCATCACGCTCCTCCTGGTCCCAACGACCTACCTGATTCTCGAAGACGTACGATGGCTGGGACGCAGGCTGGTGGGACGCCCGGAAACCGCCGCGGTGACCGTCGGTCATTCGTAACGGGTTTCCCCGACACCTGTCAGTCGACTCGCATCACAAAGAACTCGTAGCCATAGAACTCCAAATACGCGTGCCACACGTCGACCTCGCGCTGGACCTGCTCTACGGTGTCGAGTCGACCGACGTGTCGGTCCTACTGGCCGCATCCACGACCGTCCTGGGTGTGGCGTTGGCGGCCGGATTCCGCCCCGCGGGCGCCCTCGGCATACTGCGCGGAAGGACTCCCCAGGCCGCGACCGGACGCCGCCGATGGACCTCGTAGGATTGGCACGAATGCTGCGTTCGAGTCGGTCGAGGAGGCCAGACCGATGAGGACCGCGCTGTTTCACAACGTCTACGGCATCACAGGTGGAGAAGAGCGCACCGTCGACCTCGAGGATGAGCTCTTGACAATGGCGGGACACCACGGCGCCCGCTTCGATGTCCTCAACGACCGCGTTTTTGGCTGCTTCGACCTCGACACCCTCCAGTCTGGGGTGCGTGCGTCGTGGAATCCGGCGCTCTACCGTTCGGTCCGAGACTTTCTCACGGAGAGCCGTCCTGACGTCGCCCATGTCCACGACTGGTTTCCGCTTCTGAGCCCGTCTGTCTACTCGGCGTTCCACGACGCCGGCGTGCCGGTCGTCCAGACGCTCCATGACTTCCGACTCGGGTGTGCAGCGGGCCGGATGCTACGCGACGGGAAGAACTGTGACTTGTGTATTGGTGGCGACCGGCGACCGGCCGTTCACAACAGCTGCTACCGGGGGTCGCGTCTCCAGTCCCGCGTGTGGAAGGGCGCGATGGAGCGCGGTTGGTCGACTGGCCTGTTCCAGAGCCTTGTCGACGCCTACATCGCGCCGTCGGAGGTGGTCGCGACACAGCACCGTCGCATGGGAATCCCGGCCGATCTATTGACCGTGCTGCCCATGCATGCATCGACCCTATCCCCCCCGCGGAGCTGGGCGGAGAACCGACGTGGCCAGTGGCATCCGACCGAAACGGCGCAGTGTACGCTGGCCGTCTCGCGCCGGAAAAAGGCGTCACGACACTGCTCGAGGCGTGGGCCGGTCTGGACGCGCCACTCGACATCATAGATAGCGGCCCCCTCGATGATCAGCTGAGGGCCCAGGCATCCGACCTGCCCGCCGTCCGGTTCCGAGGACAACTGCCCCACGCCGATGTATTTCCGGTCATCGCCAATGCCGGATTCTTCGTCTCCCCCACGGAATGGCTTGAGCCTACGGGAGTGGGAATCATCGAGGCGATGGCGTGCGGACGCCCGGTTATCGCGAGCGACATTGGGGCCGTGTCGGAAATCGTCGAGGACGGGTATAACGGACTCCTCGTATCGCCCGGTGACGTCAGCGCGCTTCGCGCGGCGGTGACGCGCCTGCAACAAAACCACGCTTTGCGCGGCGCGCTGGGCCGCAACGCCCGCCGGACGCGGCGTAAGCGATACCGCCCAGATTGGCATTCTGAGGAGCTTGTCAAGCTGTTCGAGCACGTATACGCCACGAGCGACCGCTCGGAGGTCCATGCCAAGTCCGCATGAGCCAGACACGACACCTCTTACACCCAGACGCACCGCGATACCGACACTCGACCTGATTTCACAGATGACCGACCAGGGACGGCAACATGACGCGAGCGGAGACGATGACATGGCGAAATGCGACCGGGAGGCGCGCGCTGATCACCGGTATCACCGGACAAGACGGCTCGTATCTCTGTGAGCTCTTGCTCTCAAAAGGGTATGAGGTCTGGGGCGTCATCCGCCGCTCATCGTCGTTCAATACGGGGCACATCGATCATCGCTACCAAGACCCCCAGGACGGAGAACGCCGGTTACGCCTCGTCTACGGAGACCTGACCGACTCGTCATCCCTAAGCGCTGTACTGGCTCAGGTCCAACGGGATGAGATCTACAACCTTGGCGCTCAGAGCCACGTCCGAGTCTCGTTCGAAACACCAGAATATACGGCCGACGTCACCGGCCTGGGCACCGTTCGTTTACTGGAGGCAATTCGTCGGAGCGGTATCGTGACGCGCTTCTACCAGGCCTCTTCCAGCGAGCTGTATGGAAAGGTCGTAGAGTCTCCGCAAACTGAGATGACCCCATTTCGTCCTCGCAGTCCGTACGCGACGGCCAAGGCCTATGGCCACTACATCACGCAAAACTACCGGGAGTCGTATGGCATGTTTGCCTGTTGCGGCATCCTCTTCAACCACGAATCGCCCCGGCGCGGAGAGACCTTTGTCACCCGCAAGCTCACCCGAGCGGCGACGCGTATTAAATACGGCCTACAGGACAAGCTCTACCTGGGCAACCTGGATGCGCGACGCGACTGGGGCTTTGCCGGGGACTATGTACACGCCATGTGGCTGATGCTGCAGGCAGAACGACCCGATGACTACGTGATCGCCACCGGAAAGACGCACTCTGTCCGAGAGTTCGTCACGCGGGTATTCGGGTATCTCGACTTGAAATGGGAAGACTACCTCGAGATCGACCCGCGGAGGTCGACCTCTTGCTTGGGAATGCCGCCAAGGCTCGTCGAGAACTCGGCTGGACACCGACGGTCGACCGCGAGCGACTGGTCGAGATGATGGTCGAACACGACCTTCGTCTCGCCGACGCGGAACAGACCGCCGGTCGACACCGCGAGACGGCGCTCGTGTAGTGTCTCCGTATTGCCTCGCCAGTGGATCCCGAGCGCGGCACCCGGCTGACACGACGCGACGAGGGAACGTCTTGGCGACACGTAACTAAGGACCTCTGCGGCCAGACCGGAGGCGCGCCCTGACACGGTCAAGCCAAGACGGAGACACAGCGCTCGCTGCGCTCGGCACTCTCGCGGGCAGTCCTAGAGACACTGGCGCACTCTCCGTAGTGACTGTGACGATTGATGCGATGTCCGGCTAGTGTGCTCCTCGCAGTATGCTCAGCAACCCTATGGTTGCCATCGTCGCAGACGTGCTTGTCATAGCCGCCGACTGCCCCATCCACTGGCAATGACATCGCAATCTCACACTCTGTCCTTTGACAACCGGCTCACCAGACCAACGGGCAGCCGATGCCAGAGACAGAGCAGCACGGCGAGTATAATTACCGTCACTCAACAAATCACCAATCTTGGTGTGTATCGTGGCCCGCCGGCCTCTCCTTTGCTGTCGAATGGGTGTGACCGGCAAAGACGGGAGGTCTAAAATGGACCGTCGCTACTCTGTGTCGTTCTTGAGCGTCTTCGTCCTCGCCATCCTGGCGCTCGCCACCACTGCCGTCGCTCAGCAGGAGGCGTGGACGACTCCCGAAACACCGTGGGGCGATCCCGACCTGCAGGGAACGTATACGAACAAGACCACTACCCCGCTCCAGCGGCCGGATGATCTGGCGGATCGGGAATTTCTCTCCGAACAAGAAGTGGCGGAGCGAGAGCGCGCGGCGCTCGAACGCAATGAGCGTCTATTACACGCACCCGCACAACGCGCAACTGCAGGCGGCAACGTCGGTGCCTACAACAACTTCTGGCTGGACGGGGGCACTCGGCCCACCGGTCGCACGTCATTAATCTCTGATCCGTCCAACGGCAGACTGCCCACTTTGACCCTCGAAGCCGAACGACGCGCAGAGTCGCGCGACCCGCGCGCAGAAGCCGATACCTGGGAAGACCTCGAGCTGAATGACCGCTGCCTCGTGTGGTCGGCTGGACCTCCCATGTTTCCGAGCGCCTACAACAACAATTTCATGATTCTCCAGACGCCGGAGTATGTCGCGATTCAAGTCGAGATGATTCACGATGCCCGCATCATTCCGTTGAGCGGCCGTCCCGCGCTGTCTTCCGACATGCGTCAGTGGCACGGAGTGCCACGTGGCCGGTGGGAAGGCGAGACATTGGTCGTCGAGACGACCAACCTCGTCCGGACAGACGCCAACGCCGCAGCGGTCGGAGGTGACCCGGTCCTGTTGAGGGCAGCCAACGGCCGGTCAGACGACACGATCCGCGTGACCGAGCGATTTACTCGCGTCAACGCCGATACGGTCCGTTACGAGTTTGTCGTAGATGATCCCACGCAGTGGAGACAGAGCTTTAGCGGTGAGTTCCCCTTTGTGCGTACTGATGAGCTGCTCTTTGAATACGCCTGTCACGAGGGTAACTACAGTATGACCAACATACTGGCCGGTGAGCGGGCGCTCGAGATCGACGCCGCCTCCAAGTAAGGAGACATGCCAACCATCGTCCTTTTTGGCGCCCGGGTCGGTATGTTCCGGAACACGTAGAACGTCGTCGCGTCGCACTCGATGCTCGAAAACGCTGGCGTCACACTTCTCGTCGCTTCGATCATCTTCTTCGTGTACTACCGAAGAATCCGACGCAGCTTTGGCCGCCAGAAGATCTCGCGACCGCGGCTCGGATTTCGGGTCGCGGTCCTGAGTCTATTTGGGGCGGTGCTCCTACTTTCGCCGCTCACATCTTCGCTCCCGGCCATCGGCGGTATCACGCTGGGCTGTCTCCTCGCCACGTTTGGGCTCCGTCTCACGACGTTCGAGTATGTCGCGGGGGCCCATCACTACACCCCAAGCAGCTACATCGGCATTGTGGTCGTGGCCCTCTTGCTGGGGCGGCTGGTTGCGCAAGGTTTCCGTATCGGCGGGGCCATGTCAGCGCCGGCGTTGGCCGAAGCGTCTCGCATCAGCTTTGACGCGATTCCGCTGTTTCAGGGCTCGCTCACGCGCGGGCTCCTGTTCGTGCTGATCGCGTACTACGTCACCTACTACTTCGGCCTCCTTCTCAGATCGCGCCATTAGCGCACCGCCGTCGAGATGAAGCCAATCCTCGGGCCCGCAGCACCACCTGGCGCCGCGCTCCCGCTTCTCGCCACACAGCCGGTATGACTCGGCGCGGCGCCTTGCGCCAGACGGGATGCTACCCGGACGCGGTCAAGGCAAGACGGCCACCTGACACGACTCGTGCATTGCGACCCGACCGGCGCCGGAGTAGGATGGCGCCACTAGAACCTTCAGGAGGGCTCAGATGAACCAGCGTTTCGCGTGGATGAGTGGACGATGTGCAGTGTGGGTGATGGTTGCGGCGTTGGGTCTGCCGACCGTGGTTGTGGGTCAAACTGCGGGCGAAGCTCCGCGCACTGACGACGGACGGCCGGATCTCCAGGGAGTGTGGGACTTCCGTACCATCACTCCGCTCGAGCGTCCGGAACAGTACGCCGATCGCGAGTTTCTCTCGCAAGAAGAAGCCGCTCAACTCGAGCAGGAAGCGGTCTCTCGCAACGACGAACTGAACGAACCGAGCGAGGTGCGCAGTGAGCCTCTTCCGGTTGGCGGTAACGTCGGTGCGTATAACAACTTCTGGATGGACCGTGGCACACGCGTAGTGGACGATGCCCGAACGTCATTGATCGTCGACCCGCCAAACGGACGTATCCCGCCGCTCACAGCCGAAGGGCAAGCCAGAAAGGATGCCACCGCCGCGCTTCGCACACGCCCCGCGTTTGGCCCCGAAGACCGCAGCATGGGTGAACGATGCATCCTGGGCTTCAACGCCGGCCCGCCGATGGAGCCCAGAGCCTACAACAACACGATGCAGCTGTTCCAAACCGCAGATCATGTCGTCGTCTACACCGAGATGGTCAATGATTCCAGGGTCATTCCGTTGGACGAACGGGCCCACCTGCCGGAAGACGTCCGGCAGTGGCGGGGGGACTCACGAGGTCGTTGGGAGGGTGATACGCTCGTCGTCGAGACGACAAATTTTCACACCCACACTGCATTCAGCGAGCGTCAAGGGTCAACTCCGGACATGCATCTCGTCGAACGGTTCACCCGCATCGACGAGGACACACTGCTCTATGGATTCACGGTCGACGACCCGGCCACCTGGGTACGGCCCTGGACAGCCGTGGTCTCCATGGTGAAATCAGATGCCCAACCGTTTGAGTACGCCTGTCACGAAGGCAACTACGGCATGGACGGCATCCTGACCGGGGCGCGCGCCGACGAGCAAGCGAACACCGGCGACGGACGCTAAACCTCACCAAAAGCCGCGCACACGGTGACGAGCTACCCGATCGACACCGTGTGCGCGGCAACCGCTTCTTCGTTCCATTCAAGACCTACCCCGGGTAGATCCGGGATCTCCAGCTGACCGTTCCGGACCACGTAAGGTGTCTGCAAAATGGGGTCGGCCCAGCTTTGCCATTCCAGCCAGTGCGCGGTCTCCGTCACTCGCATGACATGGGCGGCGACTTCGGGATAGAGGTGCGTGGACATCGGGACCCCCGCGGCACCGGCAATCGCAGACGCCCGCATCCAGCCCGTCACGCCACCGATCCGCATGAAGTCGGGCATGACAAAGTCGCACGCCCCGGCCGCGAGCGCGCGATACAAGGCGCGCGGACCATAGAAATTCTCACCGATTTGAATCGGTGTCTTTAGCGCGCGCGTAAGCTGGCGATACCCATCGATGTTGTCGTAGACGATGGGTTCTTCAATCCACGTCAGTCCGAGATCGTCGATCTGGTGACACCGTGCGAGCGCATCCGCGAGGTCCAAACCCTGGTTAAAGTCCACCATGAGTTTCACGTCGTCCCCAACCGTCCGACGCACCCTCTCGATTGTGGCAAGGTCGTCGCTGGCACGATCTCTCCCAAGCCGTAGCTTTAGGGCCGTGAAGCCGCCTTCCGCGCACAGCTCGACCGCCTCGTCGGCAGCGTCACCCGGTTCTCGCAACCACAATCCGTTGCTGTTGTAGGCTGGCACGGACCCCACCGAACCACCGAGAAGGGTGCAGAGCGGACGTCCCGCGGCCTTGGCGACGGCATCCCACGCGGCCATATCCAGTCCGGATACCGCGATCATCGACAAGCCGTCATAGCCGACAAAGTGGAGAGACCGTCTCGCGGCGTTGTAGAAGTCGGCGGGTACGACCGGCCGTCCCTCCAACAACTTTCCCAAGTCGTGGAGCGCTGGCACCAGATAGGTCATTGCCTGCGGTGCATACGGTTCGAGATAGCTGCGGCCGACGATCCCTTCTTCCGTTTCGAGATCGATCAAAATCATCGGCCATTCGGTGATCGTCGCGATACGGGCGATCACCGGTCGCTCCAACGTGAGCATGACCGGTCGCGCCCTCAGGCGCTTCAACGTCAAAGTAGTGGACATGACAGACCCTCGTGCACCGCCGTCGAGATGAAGTCACTCCTCGGGCTCGACGGCGGTGCACTAGTCGAGAAGGTCGAGCAGATGACTGTATTTGAGAATCAAGCTCCGGCCGGTGCCGAAAGGGCTGACCTCGCCCAACCCATCGGTTTCGTTGTAGACAAGAAACAATCCGGTATTGGCATCTTGGAGCCATCCGAAACGGAAGTTGACCGACCAGAGATCCGCGCTGTCGTTGTATTGCAACAGTCCTTGCGTAAAAATCCGCGGCGAAAAATTGTAGGCGACGCGCGCCGACGACAAGTTTGTGATGACGTGTCCAAGAGGGAGGTCAATGTCATTGCGACTCCAGTTGAGCTGGACATTCAGGGTTTCACCTCTGCGAAACCCGACCCGCGGGCCATACGACAACAGGTTTCCGCCAAAAAACCCACTCCGTTGCATGTTGACGCCAAAAAACGCAGGGGCCGAGCTATCGGAGTTGTAGCTCAGGTTGAGTTCGTGCCAGTCGTACTCTCCCGGCGGGATGGGAACACCGGAGATCGTAAACGCGTTCACGACGCCTTCTTTCCGGACATTCCACGCGGTGATCAACACCGAGCTATCGTCGAACTGCCAAAAATTGTCCATGTGGAGCAGTGAGGTCTCGACAAAGCCATCGTCAAAATCCCAGAAGCGATTCAACGTCACATGAGGTCGCATTTCCTGCACTTTGAGAAAATCTTCGGGACGCCACGTATAGAACACACCGCCGTCGACCTTTCGAAAACCTGTGCGTCGGACGAATCCGACCTCCGGGTTGAAGTTGTCGCCCATCTCCATAAACGTGCCGCGAAACCGCCATGCGCGAGCGTTGTAGTCAAAGCCCAAGTCGAACGCGTGGTCCTCATCGTGAAGACCTGGGGTCGCCGTCTTGGCCGCGAAGCCGGAGATGATCCCGTTCTCGCCAAAGCCCAAGCGGCCATCGATGGAATACGTGCGATTGTTGTCGTCATCGTTGCCAAGCTGACCCGTCGCCTGTCGGTTGACGAACAGGCCTCCGATACTCGAGCGGTTTGGTAAGTCGTGGCGCAGACGCGCCACCGTAAAATTGTTAGCGGGAGACAAACCGACGGATTCCGTCTGCATGTTCAGGAATCCAATCGTCACCCCCTCCGAGATCTTTCCCGACAGTCGGGCGCCGCCGAGAATCGGGATCGCTGCCCCGTCGTCGGCGATACCAATCCGGCGGCTAAAGAAGAGCTCGGTCTGACCGGGGTCGTTGAACGCTGCTCCCCCGGTGTTGCTCACGGTGAATGAGCCGGCATTCTCGAGAAAGAAGGGCCGCTTCTCCGGGAAAAAGAGGTTAAATCGGTCGAGGTTGACTTGCTGCTCATCAACTTCAACTTGCGCGAAATCCGTGTTGTAGGTGGCGTCAAGGGTCAATCCTGACGTCACGCCATACTTGAGGTCGGCGCCGAAATCACCCAGCGTCGTCACGCCGGTCTCCGGGCGGTCGTGCCGCATCTGCGCCTCGCCAACCACATACGGCGTCACCTGCAGTGTCCGCCAGAGTCCTTCTGGCGCCTCCAATCCGCGCAGTTCGCCGGCCATCGACACACGAAAGAGATCGAACTGGCGAGGGAGCGGCGCCCAATACGCGGACTCGTTGCGACGCCTGATGTTTCGCTGGAAGTTGACTCCCCATGTCTGGTCTTGCCCCGGCGGAAAGCGGAGCGTGCGGAACGGTAGCGCGAACTCGGCGCTCCACCCCACCTCGGAAATCTCTGTCCGGACCTGCCACACACCGTCCCAGTTCAGGTTGAATCCCCCGCCCGCACCCGCGGTCTGGCCCCCGCCCCCCATCCCGCTGCCACCCTGGCCCTCGTTCACAAGCTGGCCATCGTATTCTTGTCCGGAGGGGCTCGTCCCAAAAACAAAGCCATTCTGCTGGTCGAAAAATGTATCGAGGATGAGCTGGAAGCTGTCACTATTCGTCAATTGGGAGTCACGACGACTATCGGTGACTATGATGGATGAGGGATCGCGGTCGTAGCAGACGACCCCAAAATAGACGGTGTCATCGGTGAAGATGACACGGACTTCTGTCTTCTCCGAAGCGGGCTGTCCCGCGTCGGGGGCGGTTTGGACAAACCCGGTCACCGGCTGCGCACTGCTCCACACCGGATCACCGAGGACGTCTCCATCAAGCGTGGGCCCGGTATTGACGCGAACGGCCGTTGCCCGCCGGTCGCCGCGCCCCCGGGCAGATTGCCGCCCGGACCCATCCCGCGATAATCCCACCGACTGAGGCTGGGCCCACCCTTCACTCGCGAGGCCAAACCCACACAGGACCACCACCGCGATCCACCGCAACGATCTCGCCGTGCGGCCCCCCGTCGTGTCGTCAATCGACTGTCGGCCGGACGGTCTCGCCACCTCGTGGCCGGCTGCGGCTTCCATCATGGTCCTCCGGAACGTCAACATATCCCTCCCATAAGTCATACGGCTGAATGAACTGGACCGAGGTGTCGCCACGACGGTGGGTGGCCAGCAAAGGTCTCGCGGACGGTCTGGGTCCTCAAAAGGCAGCTAGATCAGCACACCTGCGATGGCGGCGTTGATGAGCGTCGCAAAGAAGCCGCCAAGCAGTGCGCGAGACGCGAGCCGCGCCAGGTCGGCCCGGCGGGTCGGCGCGATCGCCCCGATGCCCCCGAGGATCACCCCCAACGACCCGAAATTCGCGAAACCGGTCAAGGCGAATGTGGCGAGCGTATGCGACCGCGGTGACAACTCACCCCCATATTCGGTGCCAAGCTTGAGATACGCGACAAACTCGTTTGTCACGAGTTTTGTTCCCAGGAGGTCCGCCACGGCGGGCACATCCGCGCTGCTCACGCCGACCAGGGATGCGACCGGTGCAAATACGATGCTAAAGACACGGGCCAATGTCAGCCCGGAGCTCACGAGGCCAAGCACGTGATCGATCATCGCGACAAAGGCCAAAAAGGCGATGAGCATGGCTGCCACGTTGATGGCGAGACGCATACCATCGGCAGCGCCACCCGCCGCCGCATCGATCACGTTGACGTGCGTGTCGTCCACCGCCACCGCCACCCGTCCGGTCGTCGTCGGCTCCGTGGTTTCGGGCATGAGAATCTTTGACAGATATAGACCGCACGGCGCGGCCATCACGCTGGTCGTGAGCATGGCCACCGGGTCGGCGCCCAGCCTGACGTAGACACCAAACATGCTACCGGCGATCGTCGCCAGCCCGCCCACCATCAGCGTCAGCAACTCGGAGCGGGTCATGCTCGCGATAAATGGTCTCACCACCAGCGGCGCCTCGGTCTGTCCCATGAAGACATTGGCCGCCGCCGACAGCGTCTCTGCCCCACTCGTGCGCATCAACGGCATCATCACCCGCGCCATCGCGCCGACGAGGTATTGCATGACTCCGAGGTGATACAGCACGGCAAAGACCGACGACACAAAAATGATGATCGGCAGCGCCGCAAAGGCCAGGACCAGACCGTTGGGAAAGACCTCCCTCATGATCTCCTCGTTGGCGAGCACGCCAAAAACGAACTCGGAGCCGACGTTTGTAAACTCCAAGAATCGGGTCATGACGGTCGCGAGCAGAGAAAACAACTCGTAGCCGGGTCGGATGCCACCGATATCGACACGCAATATCAAAACCGCCAGCGAGAGCTGTAACCCCAACCCCCAAGCCACGGTCTGCCATCGAATTTTTTGAAGGTTGGCTGAGCAGGCAATTGCGACACCGAGAAAGCAGACCACGCCGATCGAAGACCGCAGGCGAGCCGGCACGACGTCCTGAAAGACAAAGACCAGCGCACCCAGGACGCCAACGCCGAGCAGAAGGCCTAGCCGGATGCGAGTGGACGACTCCGACCCCGAAAACATGCCGCTGGCGGTTGCGCGTTCGCTCATAGGTGATAGTGGACGGTCCGAGGAGTGTGGCCTCTACGATATACTGACCATCAGCAGATGCGCGGCCGATGGCTCGGACAACGACTCACAGGGGCGGCCATCGGCGTTGCAATTACACTGTCCGCGTTGGTGGCGGCCGGGCAGACTCCCCTCCTACCGACCCCTGAACAGTTCTTTGGTTTCCCGATGGGTGCCAGTGGCCGACTGGCACACTGGGACGACATGCTCGAGTACTACCAGATACTCGCCCAGGGGTCAGACAGAATGGCCGTCGAGCAACTGGGGACGACGACGCTCGGGCATCCGTATGTCCTCGTCACGATCTCCTCTCCGGGCACCATTCGCGACCTGCCCCGGTATCAGGCCATGCAAAAGCGGCTGGCCGATCCGCGGTCAACCACGCAAGCCGAAGCCGACGCGATCGCGCAGTCGGGCAAAGCCGTCGTGCTCATCGGCGCGAATGTCCATGCCACCGAGATCGGGACGAGCCAGGTGATGAACGACATCATTCACCAGCTCGCCACCGAACGGTCGGCGTGGGTGAACCACGTGCTGGAGAACACGATCGTTCTGCTCATTCCGTCTCAGAACCCAGACGGTCAACGAATGGTCGTCGAGTGGTATCGAGACACGATCGATACACCCTACGAAGGGTCACCGCTGCCAGAGTTGTATCACCCGTATGCGGGGCACGACAACAATCGCGACAGCTACATGTTGACTCAGGTCGAGACACAACATCTCAACCGCGTCTTGTATCAGGACTGGTTACCAGAGGTGTATCTCGACGCCCACCAAATGGGCAACAAGGCCGCTCGAATCTTTGTGCCGCCGTTTCAGAATCCCGTCAACGCCAACGTGGATCCGTTGGTCTGGAGCCAGGTCAACCTCCTGGGACAGGCCATGGCGGCAAAACTGCACGAGGCCGGAAAGCGCGGTGTCATCTGGGGCGAGCTGTATAACGGCTACTGGCAGGGCGCCAACAACACGAACCCGTGGTGGCACAACATGGTGGCGCTCTTGAGTGAGGTCGCGAGCGCCGACCTCGCCAGTCCAGTGCGCCAAGACCATGTCTCGGCGCGGAGATGGTCTCGGCGACGTGCTCGCGCCGGGCGTGGCGGAGCCCGCCCCCGGACGCTACCCGCACCGACCGATACCCAATCTCGAATGAACTACCCTCAGCCCTGGCGCGGGGGCACGTGGACATTTGCCGACGTCGTCGACTACGGCCGGCTTTCCACCCAGGGGCTCCTCGAGGGTGTCGCCAACCGACGGACAAACTTGAAACAGAACTTCTATCGCATGAATCGCCGAGCGATCGAGCGATTCGAAGCGGGTCACCCGTTCGCATTTATCATCCCGGCGGATCAGCATGACCGCGCGGCGCTCAGAAAACTCCTCGAGCTACTGCACGCGGAAGCCGCGGAGATTCACCGGGCCACGGCCCCATTTGTGGCAGATGGCCGATCATATCCCCACGGCACGTTTGTCGCCCGTCTTGACCAACCGTTTGGACGCTGGATCAAGGACATCCTCGAGGCGCAGGAGTATCCGCAAATTCGCCGGCCCGGCACCGATGATCCGGTCGCGACGCCCTATGACATCACGGCCTGGTCACTGGGCATGCTCATGGGGGTCGACACCATACGGGTCGAGACGCCGTTCAGCGCGGAGCTCACGCTCTTGCCCCCTGAGATATTGTCCGCTGGGCTCACCTTCCGCCGACTCATCGACCGCACGGCCGCGTCGGACCAGGACACCGCCTCGGCAGGAGACGACGGCTACCTGCTGTCGCACCGTTCGAACCACAGCTTTATCGCGCTCAATCGGCTCCTCGCCGCTGGCGCCACTGTCGGGTGGACAGAAGGTCCAGAAGTCATCGACGGAACGGAGCATCCCGCCGGAACGATGGTCGTCACGAGGGCGAGCCGGACGCGTATGGAGCGGCTCGCACGAACGCTTGACCTCGAAGTTGTGGCGGCACGAATCCCAGCGAACGTGCGGCGCTTGCCCATTACCACTCCCCGTTTGGCGGTCTACGAACCGTGGGGTGGCAATATGGATGCCGGCTGGACACGCTGGGTGCTCGACCAGCACGAGTTCACCTACAGCCGATTACGCAACGCCGACCTACGCAGTGCGACCGTCCTCGACCAATTCGACGTCATCGTCCTGCCTGAGATGACGACGGCTGACCTCATCCGCGGGCAGGTCGCAAGTAATGTGCGCCCCGAATATCGAGGCGGTATCGGCGGCGACGGTGTCCGCAACCTCCGTCGGTTTGTCGCTGGCGGCGGCACCGTGATTACACTGGGCAATAGTGCCGCGTTTGCGGTTGAGCACTTGTCTGCCCCGATCGTCAACGTCGTGAACGAACGCGCGCGGGGATCGTTCTCGGCCCCGGGCACCATCTTGCGCGCCCGCGTCGACACGAACCACCCCGTCGGGTTTGGGATGCCCGATGAAATCGATGTCATGTTTGTCGACAACGGAGCATACCGACCAAACGGCCTAGGTCTCTCGCAAACCGCGCCGCGAATCGTCGTCCATTATCCGGACGCCTCGCTTCGCCGCAGTGGCTGGATCGTGGGAGAACAGAGAATCAGAGGGGCCGGCGCGGTCATCGAGGCCCCGCTTGGCGACGGCCGGGTCATTCTCCACACGTTTCGCGTCCAGCACCGCGGGCAAACCTGGGGCACATTCAAGCTGTTGTTCAATTCCATTTACTATGGGCCGGCGGCGAAAGGCGCCCAATCCCCGGATCTCACCCTTGACGCGGCCGGTCACTAACGCCGCCCTGTTACGGTGCCCGAATCGATAGTTGCCACCGTCGTCGGCTCTGGCGCGCTAGGCGTCGCCTTGGCCTGGATAGCGTGGCGGGCCGCCAGTCTCGAACGCACGGATCCCGACCGATTGGTGATGCAACTACGGCTGGCGCAAGTCGCGGCGTTGTTACTGGCGCTGGTCGCGGGCATCTATTTCGGTATGGCTATCGCCCACGAAGACACCGCGGGTACGGGCTTCGACATCGCCATTGCGGTGGGGTTCTGGGTGATCGCGGCGGTCGCCACGACCTCGGAACCGACGCGCGCCCTGACGATGTTGGCGCTCGCGTGGGGATGCCACGCCCTTGTCGACCTGGCGCACGGCGCAAACATACTGCCCGCGTCGATTGTGCCGGCGTGGTATGTGACGGCGTGCGCCATTTATGACGTCTGTATCGCGGGTCTCTGCTATCTCCCACTCCTGCGTCGGTAAGGGTCTCTCAGGAAAACGACCCCAACCAAAGGACCACATGACACACACCCCCGAGAACACGTTCTTGCACATAGCTCGTACGAGACTTGTTGTGCACCTGACCGGGCAGGTCCGGACATATCTTGACGCGCTCGATGGCAGCCAGATCTGGTGGCGGCCCAACCCCGCGTCAAACGCCGTTGGAAACCTGGTGCTTCACTGCGCCGGCTCGACCCGTTATTACCTCGGGCACGTCGTCGGGGGGCACGAGTTCGTGCGAGACCGAGACGCCGAGTTCACCGCCCGCGACGTGTCAAAAAACGAGCTTCGCGAGCGTCTCGACGCCGCGGCGTCTGAAGCCGACCAGGTGCTCGAGGCGTTTGACCCCGCTCGTCTCCTCGAGATCACCGACCGTACTCCAAAGCCGACAACTTTTATGCAGGTCATCGGTCTTCAGCTAGTGCATTACGCGACGCACGTTGGCCAGATCGCGTATGTCGCCAAGACGTTTGCACCAACTGCGATCAACGACGTGTGGAGAAACACGCCCAGCCATTAGTTGGGACGGCGCCGAACTCGTTCCTCGCCTTCGATCCGCGAATTGGTGATACGGCAGCCAGCTGATAAGGCGCGAGGAGCGAGCACATTGGGAGATGGTGACCAACGAGCAACGCCGTCCGGAGGGTGTGTCGCGCGGAGCACTCGCGGAACACACTCGTGACCCCGGGAAGCGCCGCCAAGCAGCTGGCGTTGACGGTTCCGCCGACGCCAGACTCTCGCGATGCCTTCCGGAGACGGGTCTTGTCGGTGGTGCGTCGTATTCCCTTCGGTCAAGTCTCCACGTATGGTGACGTCGCGGAGCTCGCGGGTCGGCCGCGGGCCTGGCGGGCGGTTGGTACTATCATGCGCACGTGTCGCCTGGTGAGCGTTCCCTGTCATCGGGTCGTTGCCGCCGGCGGACGCCTCGGAGGTTACAGCGACCTGTTTGTAAAGCGCGGACTTCTTCGTGCCGAAGGGATTCAGATCACGGGTGAGCGCCTTCGTCACTTTGCCCGTATTCGTTGGCGTGGACGAGCCTGACACGCTATCATCAAAGCGCTCGTCGCGTACCAACGCGTATGACAATTGGACCAACCCTTTTCGTCTCACCGGAGGACGACTCATGAAACGTCTGGCCCTGGCGGGTGTCTTTGTCGCGTTGATCGCGTTCGGTGGCGTCGGCTTCACGGCGGCGATATCAGGTCAAGAACTCACGGATACCGTGAGTGTCCCTGAGGGCGACCTCGAGCTCGGCACGGTGACGATCCCCCGTCGCGTTATGGCCAACGGCGAGACACTCGCATCAGGCGACTATGCAGTCCACCTCACCGCAGAATCCGCGACCCCGGACACTGTTGGAGCGCTCGCAGTCCTTGAACGCTGGGTCGAGTTCCGTCAGGGAAGCGACGTCCGAGGCCGCGAGGTCGCATCGATTGTTCCCAACGCCGAAATCGACGACGTCGCAAAAACTCCCGGCCCCGGCTCGGGTTCATCCCGTGTGGAAATGCTCAAAGAGAACGAATACATGCGTGTCTGGATCAACCAGAGCGGCACGCACTATTTGATCCATTTGGTGGCGGGATAGCAACGGGCGGTCCTTGGCAGCCCCGGCGGCCCTCCGCCCCTGTCGGCCCCGCGAGGGCCGGCAACGCCAAGATTCTCTCCGAACTCGCACCACCCGAGGGTTCGCGAGCGATGTTGGATACGACGTTGACCGCGATGGCCCGACGGTAGCGGATCACATCGCCATGACGTCAAATTGCTCGTGATGTAGCTGGGTATCCGACGTAAGGGTCACGGATCGACCCAAGAAACGCTCTATCTCTGCAAACACGTCGCGTTCTTCACCTCGAAGGGCACGAGCAATATCAGGGTTCACGCAAAGTCGTACCCCACGCCCATCGAGGGCGTCGCCGATTTTCTGCATCTCAGACAGGATGTCCGAGCAGATCGTCGAACGCGACTTCACGACCGCGCTGCCCGCGCAGTAGGGACACGGCTCGGTCAGAAGTCGTTCCAAACTCCTTTTGACCCGCTTTCTCGTCACCACGATCAGCCCAAACTCCGAGACCTGCACCGCTTTGGATGGTGAGCGGTCGCGCCGAAGTTCCTGATCCATCATCTGAGCGACCTTTTGGCGGTTTTTCCGCTCCTCCATGTCGATGAAATCGAGCACGATGATCCCGCCAAGATCGCGGAGTCGTATTTGTCGAACGATCTCTTTTACCGCTTCGAGATTGGTCTTGATGATGGTGTCCTCGAGCCGACCGGTCCGTTTACCGACATACCGCCCGGTGTTGACATCGATGGCGACCAGCGCCTCCGTGTGATTGATCACGATGTAGCCACCGGACTTGAGCCAGACCTTGCTGCGGAGGGCCTTGTCGATCTCGGTCTGTACACCGTATTCCTCCAGGATCGGAAACTCTTTGTCGTAGTGACGGACTCGGGGCACGAGGTCGGGCATGATCCGCTCGATCAGCCGTACCGCGCGTTCAAACTCCCGTCGGTCATCAATGCGAATCGTCGAAAAATCGGTGGTGAGAAAGTCCCGCAACAGCTTCGCGACGAGGCTCTCTTCGCGATGGACAACGGCTGGTGCCTGCCGGGTTTCCATTTTTTCGCGAGTCTCTGTCCACAACTGATGGAAGTATTCCAGGTCACCAACAATATCCTCTTCGGGTCGTCCCGCGGCGGCGGTGCGCAGGATGACGCCCCCGGTAAGCCCGTGCTCTTCCCGAAACTTCTTGACGATACTCCGGAGCCGAGAACGCTCAGCGCGTGAGTCAATCTTCCGGGACACACCGATGTGGTCGACCGTGGGCATAAAGACCAGAAAACGACCAGGGACCGTCGCATGCGAGGTGATGCGCGCCCCCTTGGTGCCAAGCGGCTCTTTGACCACCTGCACCAAGAGTTCCTGCCCGCCGGTCAGTAGCTCTTCGATCTTTCCATCGCGGGGGCCATCCCCGCTGGCGTCTGACGTCTCGTCTTTTCGGCGGTGCCGATGGCCACCGCCGCCCGACGACGCGCCCCGTGATGCCTGCGATCCTTCCGTGCCGTTTGTCTGAGCGTTTCCGTCCCCGTCGTCTGTATCGTCGCCGTCATCCGACTCGAGGCGATCAAAAGTTTCAGCCGGATCAATCACGTCTCCGACATAGAGAAACGCGTCCCGTTCGAGCCCAATGTCGACAAACGCGCACTGCATACCGGGGAGCACCTTGGAAACACGGCCCTTGTAGATATTGCCAACCGCGCCGCGATGCAGCTCGCGCTCGATAAACACTTCCATGACCTGGTCGTCCTCAAGGATGGCCGCCATCGTTGCGTGGCGGGTCGAGGACACGATCAACTCTTTGTTCATACGCTCTTGTCTCCGTCCGACTCAAAGCGGGAACGGCACATCGGATGGTCTCCGTGCTCATTCTCTACACCCCACGCTATCTGCGTGGTCGGGCAGCTCGCCGACCCGAGTCGTCAATTCGTAAAACGACGCATCCTGACGTTGAGGATGAGCCCGAAACCCATGAGGGTGGCGATGACAGAGGACCCGCCATAACTCATCAGCGGTAACGTCAACCCCTTGACCGGGGCAAGCCCGGCCGACATCGTCACGTTGTAAATTACCTGAAACGTAAAGCCGACCGTGATCCCCACGACGAGGAACATACCGACCCGATCCCTTGCTAATCGCGCCGCATCGAGGCAGCGAATGATGACAAACAGATACAGCCCGAGCGCAACCAACACGCCGACAAACCCCTGCTCTTCCGCCAAGACCGAAAAAATGAAGTCGTTGTGAGCGACGGGAAGGAAGTTGTACTGACTCTGCGTACCCCGCAGAAACCCCTTGCCGGTCAGACCACCGGAGCCAACCGTAATGCGAGCTTGAATCTGCTGATACCCCGCACCCCGTGGATCCTGTTCCGGGTCAAGAAAGCTCGCGACGCGAGTCTTCTGGTAGTCCTCGAGTCCGAACGTCCACACGATCGGGGTCAGGAGCGCACCGAGCAAGACCAGTGTGGCCAAAACCCGAAGCTTGAGACCTGCAAAAATCATGATCGCCAAACACACTGGCAACAATGAGAACGCCGTGCCAAGGTCTGGTTGGCGGGCAATCAAAAGGAACGGGATGGCCACGAGCGCGCCTCCCACCACCCAATCTCCTGGCCTACTCGTTCCCAGACGCACACCGGTGTAATAGACCGCCAACACCAATGCAATAACGAGCTTGGCAAACTCCGATGGTTGAAAATTGACCGGACCCAGATCGATCCAGCGCTGCGCGCCGCCGGCCTCGGCGCCCCAGACCAGGGTATAGACAAGACACGCGGCGAGCCCGGCGTAAATCAGGACCGCATTGTCTGCGAGCACGCGATAGTCGATTGTCAGACAGACGACCAGCGCCACCATCCCCAGGGCCAGCGTGACAAACTGTCGCGCGACTTGCGGACCGACCGCACCGGTCGTTGGCTCGTAGGTGGCGCTGTAAATCATCACCAGGCCAACACCGGACAGAAGGACAATGACCCCGAGCAGTCCCCAATCTACGTGGGGCACCAAGCGCCGGTCGATCACTGGTCGTCCACCATCGCGGTCTGTTCGGGGAGCACGGGCAGGGGTAACCCTTCCTTCTTTGCAAAAAAGGTCTGCACGATATGCCTGGCGATCGGCGCCGCAAGATACTCATGGTCAGAATGCTCGGCAAACACGACGCCCGCAATCTCCGGGTCTTCGCGGGGTGCTGCGAACACAAACCAGCCATGGTCTCGGTAGTCGGCGGTCTCATCGCCGGCCGAGGCGCGACGCGACAACGAGACCACCTGTGCGGTGCCCGACTTGCCAATGACGTCACGACCTTCGATCCGCGCGCGCCCACCAGTGCCCTGGCGATTGACAACCATCCACAGCCCCCGACGAAGTGTTTCGACCGTCTCGGGGGCCAAGGTGTCGAAGACCGCGGGTGGAGGCGCGGTCACCTCTCGCCAACGGCCGCCGTCACGGACCGCTTTGAGGAGCCGCGGGACGACCCGCGTCCCCCCGTTGGCGACGGTCGCCATCATGACCGCCAATGAGATCGGAGTAACCGAAACGGCACCTTGGCCAATCGCCACGGAAATCGTTTCGCCGGGATACCACGGCTCGTCGAACCGCGCGCGCTTCCACGCACGCGAGGGGACAAGCCCCTTCGCCTCATGGGGTAGGTCAATCCCGCTGAGGACCCCCAAACCAAATCGAGCCGCCCAGCGATTGATGACGTCCACATCAAGCATGGCCCCGAGTGTGTAGAAATAGGCGTTGCACGACTTTTCGAGCGCTTCGTCCATCGTCACGATCCCGTGGTTGGCGTGACACCGGTACCGCCGCCGATAGAACGTCGCCCCGCCCCGACAGTTGACGCTGAAGTTGGGGTCAACGATCCCTTCCTCGAGGGCGGCGGCGGCCATGACGATTTTAAATACCGATCCCGGAGGATATCGCCCTTGGAGGGCGCGATTCTGGAGTGGGCGCAGGCTATTGGTATTGAGAGATGACCACGTCGCGGCGTCAATGCCCAGCACAAAGTCGTTCGGGTCGTAGGCGGGCAGACTGACCATCGCCAACACTTCACCGGAACGAGGATCCAGAGCGACGGCCGCGCCAGCATATCCCTCGCTCTCGAATGCATCTTCGACGGCACGTTGGAGGTCATAATCTAGCGTCAACTGAAGCTGACGGCCTTCGTCCGGCGGGATTTCGCCGATGGTCTCGACCTCCCGTCCCACGCTGTTGACGGCGACATTGCGGACGCCGTCATCACCCATCAGCAAGTCGTTGTACTCCTGCTCGATACCAGACTGGCCGACGATTGAACCGCCCCGTAGCCTCTCGTCACCCAACTCCCTCAGTTGACGGCCTGTGACCTCCCCGACATGCCCAAAGGAGTGAGCCGCCAATGAGCCGGACGGATAGTGGCGGGTGGGCAATTGCTCGATGACCACCCCCGGCAACTCGAGTCGGCGCGCGGCGACGGCCGCGACCTGGTCGAGCGACGCATCGCGTATAACGACCACCGGGCGGTGCGCGGGCACATTGCCGGCCGAATCGACCGCCGCGCGGGCAGCCGCCGGGGTCACCCCGGTAACGGCGGCCAGACGTGTCAGCGCGACATCCACGTCAGCCACCCGCTCGCGTATCAGCGAGACATTGAGGGAATACCGATTCTCCACGAGCACGCGTCCGTCACGGTCAAAGACGGCTCCCCGAGGCGCTCGCAGGGCCAGTCGGCGCTGGTGGTTGTTGGCGGCCATCTCCAGAAATCGCGTGTGTTCCCCGATTTGAAAATGCCAAAAACTCAGCGCCAGG
>CAUZIB010000077.1:0-22277 GCA_963579735.1 Vicinamibacteria bacterium
CGGCGAGCGCTTACGCGCGGAGTATGGCTTCACGGGCGGCGACACGATCGTGAAAGCCTACGTGCGCGAGGAGCGGCTGGGCGGGCAAGAGATGTTCGTGCCGCTCGCGCATCCGCCAGGCGACGCGGCGGCGTAGGAGCGGATCGAGTAGACCCGGTAACAAGTCGGTCTGACTGCACAGAGCCGCCGGCCCCTGCAGCACGTCCGCGACCTCGGCTAGCCGCGACGGCTGGACGCCTCCTTGGATGTCCGTCAAGATTGGGACCCCGACGGCGGCTTTGACTTTGGTCAAGACCGAGAGACCGGTCTCTCGGTCTGGATCGCGAAAGGAACTCAGCGAGGTGCGATTGGCTTTGTCGAATGCCGGCTTGAACATGAATGACACACCGCAGCTCGTCGCTACAGTCCCGATCGCCCGCGCCAAGCCCAGGGTGCGCTCTTCGGTCTCAATCAAGCACCGGCCGACAATGACCGGAAGTGACTGGACATAATCAAGCGCTGCGCCCCGCAGAAAGACCTGACTCACGCCCTAATTATAAAGACTCGAGTGAAAGCGACTCCCGTCGTCTAACAACCGGGAAACGCAGATCAGGACGGCGTTCAGCCATCCCAACCACCCCTGGCAGATCGCGACCGACGAATCGTTCCACGACAAGTTCCGGACCGACTGCGTATCCCTTGAGCCCTTTCGCAATCGACCCGAAGCCAACTTCGATCGAACGCTGGCAACATTACAACGAAAAATCCCATGCAAGCCCCGGCGACCTCACACCCGCTGAGTTCACATCCTTGGGGACGAACCACGGCTCGCTAGGACGAAACACGGAGGAGCCAATTTCTCCAGTAATCAGTGCCCGAAGAGACCGAGCAGGTCACGACATTAGACGAAGATTCACGCCTCCTGAAGGCGTAGCCTAAAGGCGGTCGGGTCCCCATTCCAAAGTGCAACCATAAGAAGCCTATCGCAAAATACCCTTGCTCCTGTCCCCGGACCTTGCATCGTTCGAGTTTGCTTCTTTTCCACCGGCGCTTCGCAGAGTACAGTTCCGATCTTCGAGGTTGGTCTCGGTGTGACGAATTCAAATTTTTACTATAATTTTCTACATCTATGTGCGGCATCAACGGGTTCAATTGGGACGATAAACAACTCATCACCCGCATGAATACGGCTATCTGCCATCGTGGACCGGATGGTGAAGGCTCGTACGCAAGCGCCATGTTCACGCTGGGACACAATCGCCTGGCCATTTTGGATCCCCGCGCCCTAGCCGACCAGCCGTTCTGGGACAACTCCTTCAAAGTCGCCATCGTATACAACGGCGAATTGTACAATTTTAAGACGTTGCGGAAAGAGCTGGAGGACTCATATATCTTTAAGACAACTGGAGATACCGAGGTGTTGACGGCGGCGTACCTTGCCTGGGGCGCGGACATGGTGAAAAGGCTCGACGGCATGTTTGCGTTTGCGATTCTCGATACGAGAGACCATTCAGTATTTATTGCGCGTGATCAATTCGGTATCAAGCCTTTGTATTACCTGTTCGACGGAAAACGATTTGCCTTTTCCTCTGAAATCAAAGCGCTGCTGGAAATCCAGGATGTCCCGCGCACACTAGATATGGACGCGTTTGCGCACTATTTGCGGCTCTTGTATGTTCCGGAGCCGTATACTCTGTTTGCCGGTATTCGCAAACTGCCGCCGGGCCACTCTTGCGTGTACAAGGAGGAGGAGCTTGCGATCGAACGGTACTGGGCCATTCCGCAACAGCCGATTCTACGGTCAGAGGCCGACTCGCGGAGAGTCCTTACCAAACGCGTAGAGAAAACCGTTGAAGAAGCGGTCAGCCGGCAGTTGGTATCCGATAGGCCGCTTGGCGTCTACCTTTCCGGCGGTATCGATTCGAGCATCGTGCTTGATTGCGCCACCAAAGCACATGGAAGAATGGATACGTTTTCCATTGGGTTTGAATTGACTGAAGGTGAGGAAGCGAGCAAATTCAATCGCGATTTTGCCATCGCGCGAGACACTGCAAAACACTATGAGGCGAATCACCACGAAGTCTGCCTCAAGGGGGATGATGTTCCCGACTTGCTTGAGCGCGCCACATGGCATTTGGATGAGCCGATTGCAAACGCGACAAGTGTCGCGCAGCTTGAACTTTCGAAATTTGCGAAAGGTTTTGTGGACGTAGTGCTTGGAGGAGACGGCGGAGACGAATTATTTGGCGGCTACCCGCGTCACCGCCTTGCGTTTCTTGCTCGCAGGTATCAGCAGTTTCCAGGAGCGTTGCGAAGTATGTTGAGCGTCAACAGCCGGCTAAAAAAGCTCAACTTCCCGTCGGGTTCCGCGATGGTCAAACTGTTTCATTTTCAAAAAGATGATGTCCTGCGGCGCTCAGTCAACAGTGAATTCGTTGACGACCGCACGCAGATTTTTTTTGAACAACACTACATACAACATTCCGAGAAAGAGTTTGAGGAATTGTTAATGGCAGTTGATTTGGCGAGTTGGCTCGTCGACGACTCGCTCATGCGCTCGGACAAACTCGCGATGGCGAACGGCCTTGAAGCGCGCGTGCCTTTACTCGACCTGGCAGTCGTCGAGCTGGCAATGCAAATTCCTCCGGAATATAAAGTCAGCACTACCAATACCAAGATTATTTTGAAAGAAGCATTCAGACATCGCCTGCCGGAGTATTTGTTCGGGCAACCCAAGCGCGGATGGTTTTCCCCCGGCGCGAAATGGCTTCGCCAAAAAAAAGTTGAGGCTTTTGCTCGCGACGTCCTGCGTCCTGAGTATGCTCCCGCGACCAGTGAGCTATTTAATTGGGATGAAATAAACAAAATGTTCGACGAACACGTATCGAAAGAAAGCTACCACTACACCATGCTCTTCGCCCTCATCTCCTTCAACCTCTGGGCAAAGAAATATAGGGTAACGCTGGGTTAGCAGCCCGTGGTGAAAGTCCCGCTTGGCACCGAGACCGCCGCTGGGCCGGCTGAACAAGGCGAGAAGAGGGAAAATACGGGCAGTATTTGACCGATGAACAACGCGGGTCGGCCGGATTCAGCGACAGTCGAATGCAGCGGGACTTTCACCACGGGCTGTTAGGGCAATACTCAGAATATCATGGCATGCCATCTACAGGCTTACCGAGTACGCTTCGAGGATTTTTGAGGTGGTGTGAGTGGTTGGCTCTTTCAAAAGGCGAAGTTGACGCAGAGCTACTCTGCATGCGCTTCTTTGTCGTTCTAAAGTTGGCTGTTCGCTTCACTCGTGTAGCCCCAATCGATGGCGGCCGGCGTCGACCCCCCCTCCTCTCGGCCGGATTGCCGTCCGCGCGTGACGATCACTACACGTGGTCATGGGTCGTCGGCAATTCCAATTATCGTTGGTCACCAGGGTTCGCTCCCGGCTCATTCGATCCGCCGTCATGGTCCCGTGCGCCGCCCAAACGGCTTCTCCCGGGTGCCCCGCGCACGGTCGATCTCCGTTTGAAATATGGCCACAAGGCGATCCCGCAATTGAGCCAGACCGTGCTGTTTCATCGCCGCACGCCGAAGGTCCGCACTCAAGCGCCTTCGGACGTCTTCGTTGAGCATACGCAGGCGGACTACACGATGCGCGAGGTCGACTGGATCCCCGTGCCGAAACAATAGGAGATCCGACCAAGCTCCAAGCAGCGGGCGAAAGCCCTCATTGGCCACGAAAGTCGGCGTTCCGCAGCCCATTGCCTCGAGCGGCGCTTTGTCGAGAGCGCCGGTCGGACACAGGTTGACGTGCGCCCCGCTCCGACAGTACCAAGCTGGTAAATCACCGTTCGGAACCGCACCTCCGAACGTCACGACGTCCTCGAGCGCCAGGTCCTCCTGGAGCTGGTCGATGCTCGAGCTGTAGCCCCTGTCGCGGTCTGGGGGTTGGCCGACCCAGCGTGCGTTCACGGGATGACCGGCCGAGCGCAGTCGCTCCACAGTGCGGAGGAACGTCCCCGCGTCCTTGATCGGCGAGAGTCGTGCGACACTCAGCAGCAAGCCTGGATCACGCGTCTGGCCATCCGGTTTGAAGAGGTCGTAATCGATTCCATGTCCGACGAACAAGGCTTCTTCCGGGCGGTAGGGGTAGGACTCAGGATTGATGGTCAGCACGCGCGCTGAGAGCCGGTGGGCAAGTTTGAGCGTGGGAGACACGTGGCGGTGGGCGAACCACGTGACAATGGGAATTCGCCGGCGCCGGGTATACGGGGCGGAGAGCACTGTGAAGATCGGGCTCATGTGCGTGAACACGACGTCGGGCGGTTGTCCTCGGAGAATGTCGCGCCAAGCTTGGTGCCAGGCCGCCAGGTAACCCAGGCGTTTGGCGCCGGATTCTTTTCCGAGCGAACACACGAAGATGTTGCTCGGTCTCGGCTGTTCTCGCTGCTCAAGGGTGAGAATCAGTACTCGGTCCACCCGGGTCGCTAGCGCCTCCATCCAAGGGACGATGAAGCCGCGAATTGGGTCGTTCCGGTTCCATGTTTGGACGACCGCCAGCACCGTCATCCGCGCGCGACTCCACAGTTTCCGGTGTGCAGGAGGCGGTCATAGACGTGATACTGCTCCTCCGCGAAGCGTTCCCACGTCAGTCGCTCGGCCCACTGCCTGTTTGCCCGCCCGAGGCGTGTCGCCAGCTCAGGCTCTTGAAGCAAGACGAGCATGTGGCGGGCGACCTCTTCGACGTTGCCCGGTGGGGCGAGCAGGCCGGTGTGCTGATGCCGTACGGCGTCGGTCACGCCGCCGCTGGCGGTGGCCACGACCGGGAGTCCATAAGCTCCGGCCTCGAGATATACAAGGCCGAAGCCCTCGAACGCCAGACCGTGCTGCTCTGGAGTCAGCAGGAAAACCGACGCGTTCCGGTAGTGCCGATCCAGTTCCGCATCAGAGGTGTCCGTCAGGAATTCGACGTCGCGGATGTCGGCGTCGGCAATCACTTGCCTGAGCTTGTCGAAATAGGCGGGCTGATCGACTCGGCCCACTATTTGATATCGGGCTCCCGGGATGCGCCTTTTGACGCGCGCGAAGGCCCGGAGGCTCACCTCATATCCTTTGCGTGGCTTTATGGCACCCACCGAGAGGATGACCGGAGGGTCGACCCGGGCACGACCGATAGCGACGCTCCGGGGTACTTTCCTGTGATGATCGGTGCCGAGAAGGATGACGCGAAGCCGCGATTCGTCCAGCACGAAGTGTCGCCGCATGAGATCGGCGGTGCCGCGCGAGATCGGGCAGATAGCCCCGGCGTGCCTGAGCACGCGCTTGTAGACGCGCTGGTCGAGGCCGGCCTGCGCCCAGTGAACCGCATACGTGCCCACAGCGGTGAGGACATGCGGACAGCCGAGACGGGCCGCCAGCCAGTGGCCGACTAGTCCTGTCGGGTAGGCCTCGAGCGAATGCACGAGGACAGGATGGGTCGGGACATGTCGAGCGGTCAACCACGTCGCAAGTACGCCGGGCCACCCTCGTGCGCTCCCGAGGGCCAGAAACTGCGTCTGCGGAACGACGAGGCGCTGGCAGTCGGGCAGTAGTTCCTTCGCCGCTCGAGCATCCTCACTACTGACGACAAGCAGCGGTTTCACGCCGACATGTCGCTGCAATGATCCAACCGCGCCGACCGCCATCGCCCGCCACCCCGACGAAGGACGAAGCGACGGGACCACGTAGACGACGTGCATGACGTTAGTCCACCTTGCGACACACCGCGAGGCTTCCGTAGCCGAGGTTACGCAGCCACGGTAGGGAGCGACCGCGGTCCAGCGCCCGTTGGAACCGACGGAACACCGGCAAGTACTCACTCAGGTAGGGCAGAACGAGCGGACCCGCCTCGAAGCGCTCGATGGTAAACCCGGCGTCACGAATTTGCCGTCGCATCACCCAAGGGAACCGCCAGATGTGAGGCACGCTCTGATTTCCCGCATAGCCCTCGTTCGGTCCTTCGCGGCCCCGAAGGAATGCCAGTCCGGTCCTTAGGGCGCCCAGTGGAGTCGCAACTAGTGATCGGCGCCGAACGGTCCAATAGGTGTCACCTCCAAGCAGCGCCCATGCAGCCGGGCTCAAACAGGTTGGCATGGCGATAAGAGCGCGGTCGCGTGTCACTCGCCGAAGCTCAGCCAACCCCGCCTGCAGGTCTGGTAGGTGCTCGAGCACGTGCGAGCTCATCACCACGTCGAAGGTGTCGTCGGGAAACGGAAGTCGCTCAACGTCCCCTCGCAGGAACGTCGCCTCGACGCCCCACTCGGCGGCGAGCGCGGTTGCCGCCTCGATATTTGGCGCAGAGATGTCCTGACCCACGACCTCGCAATCCCGCCGCGCTACCAGGCCGCTTAGGATGCCTTCTCCACAACCGGCGTCGAGCACGCGTTCGCCCGGTCGGACAAACGGAAGAAACTGTGCGTAGATCTGGTGATGCACGTAGTGCCGAAGCCAGAAGGGTGAGTGATAGCGCTTATCGGAGATTGTGTCGTGATAGGTCGCGTAGAAGTGCTTCACTGCATCGGAAGCTTCTGCGATGGCCTCTTGTTCGCCCTCCATTACTCGATGTTTCGGCTCGTTCACTCGCTTATCCTAGATTGAAGTCTGGTGCCGGCCGTATCTCAGCCTCCGGCGGTTTCTGCTCACCCTCGCCCCAGATATGGCGCCGCCGTTCCAGCAGGACGCTCGTCGGTGTGGCAGCGGCCAGCAGTACGGTCTCTACGATCTCGTCGGGACGCGGTGCGAGAAGTGCCGCGCCCTGGTCAGCCAGGCCGTGGGGGTCTCTGGACTGGCTGGTGGCTAACAGCACGACCGGCCGGTGGTGGAGGATTGCTTCGAACACCGCGCTGCTGTACGACGCGACCACGACGTCGGCATCGGCGACCGCCGCTTGGAGCGAGCCCGTTAGCAGCGGCACCTCGCTGCCCTCGCTGGTGAGGTCATAAGGCATCTCTCGCTGGGACGGATGCAGCTTAATCGCGACCGCGACTCTTGCATCGGCAATGAGACGGGCCACATAGGGCGTGACCTCTGACCGCTGCAGCCATAATGCGTATTGCTCAGCGAGCCACAGTACCCGGACCGGCGGGTCTGTTGCTCGGCGAGCCGCCACGGCCGGCGCCGCGATGGGTTCGTCGAGAACCTGCGCCGGTCCGCCGACGAAGACATCCTCCTCGCTGTACAAGTCGCTCTGCCGCAGCAACTGATCCCGGAAGAAAGAGCTCCAGAGCCAGTATCGGTCGAATGAGTGGCGCTGGGGAGCGTCGAAGCCGTAGGCCATCAGGCCGACGGAGTAAGGGTTGAACTGCCCGTGTTGCACGCCAAGGGTGGGAATACCGCACCGCCTGCAAGCCACGACCAACTCGTAGGCGTGACGGTAGTCGTCGATGAAAAACGCGCGCTGAACGCCTAGGGAAGTGACGACGCGCTCGAGTCTTTCCATCAAGCGAACGGAGACGTTGGCGGCAGGCAGCATGACTTGAGTTGCCAGCCCCATCAGCAGCCGATCCTCTAGGCGCATGGGCGCGCAACCCGTCGGCTGACCATCCGCGAGCCGACAGTCCGGTGACACCGGGTCCTCGTAACCCTGGATGTACAGACAAGTCCGTCGGCGCTGCCACCAGTTGCGGAGGGCTCGGCGCGGGTCGACGCTCCAGGTGATCTCGACAAAGGAGACACGCTGGTTCTCGAGCTGACGATACAGACGCTCGATTCGAGGGTCGCAGTCCCGTCCTCGACCGAGGATGTCGATGGTATAGATGAGGGCCTCCGGACGTCGCAGACGACCGAGGGCCGCGGCGATCAGGGTCGCCACCCGGTATCCGTCCCGTGCGATTCTCTTTCTCAATCGCTGGAGTCGCGACGGGCGCGATGATGGGCGCAGGCGCAGGTCGCAACGGCCATCCAGCGTGAGCCGGAGCAGCCTCGAGAGATCGGGAGGGCAGTTGTCGGCGACGACCCGGTCAGCGTTGGCAAGCCGCATGATAAGCCGCTGATATCGCGTATAGGGGAGGAGATAGCGGTGGAAAACGGCCTCCTGGTGGAACCACCATGGTTCGTATCCGTCGTAGCGAACACGAGCCGTGAACGCATGGCCGTCGCGATCTGGGAGCGCGTTCAAACGGCGGAGGAGGCCGACGGCGGCATCCTGGTCCGGCGAGTCGAGGCAGTCGGCGACCGATTCAGGTCCGACGCCGGTAAGTGTCCCAGACGGCTCCGCGGTCGAGCGTTCCTCGAGAGTGCCTCCCAATCCCTCATCAGCGAAACACAGCACGACTGTCCTGCCGGATGTCGCTTCATCAGACTGGACGGGTCCGCTCACGAACAGATCTCCTCGAGGCCGTTTTTTCGGGCGAGTCGGAAGATGTCGTCTCCTGCGGCCTCAAATCCTTCCCTGGTGCCCTCGTTCTTATGCGTGTTTCCGCACAGAACGGTGACGGGGATGCCAAGGTAGTACGCGAAGAGGTTAAGGTGGTGACGACCTGACAGCACGTGTCCGAACTCGCGAATGTGCGGAAGGAGTCGTTCCGGACGACCGGAGCACTCGGAGACGGCATCGATCACTCCGGACAGGTCCAGGTGCTCGAGTGCTGCCAGATGCCGCTCATCTGCCGCGTCGACGCGAAGATACCAGATCTCGCCCGTTACCGCATGCAGCGCAGCTCGCAACCGCGACGACGTTTGAACCGCACCGCCCGTCACAAGGATACGGTCGGTGCTCCCTACGCAAGGTCCTGCGTTTCGCAAGGCCGGCGCAACCTCTTGCAGAAAGGTCCACGCAGCATCGGCGCCAAGTTCGTGAGGCAAGACATGTGCTTTCAGATACCGCGACGACACCGGTTCCCGCACGACAATCCTGTCGAGACCCCGCAGGACGCGGAAGTCCGCCGGGCCCAATCCGGCCCGAGTCGTATTTACCAGGTGGACCGGTTTCCCCGACTGAGTTGCGACCGCGGCGATGGCGAGGAGGCTCCGCGACGAAGGCCGACCGTCGTGAATCGATCCCTCTCCGTTGATGACGACTGTCTCGGCGTCTCTCACGCGTCGCATAATCAGCGGATCGCGCTTGACGACACGGACTGCCGATATGTTCGCCAAGTGATCGGAGAAGACTATCGACAGTCGTCGTAGACGCATCCGAAGTTACGTTCACCGCCGGTATCGTTTACAAGTAGCACGCGCATGCTCCGCCCTTTGCGTTCGGCAAGCCCGTGCTACGGCACGGCGGGAATGGCTCGCGTCATGAGGCGGTCGGCTGCCTCCTGCTTCCTCGTCGCTCGATGAGAGTACACCCACATCACCGTGATCAGAACGGTAAGTGCCTGTTGGAACGGCAGGGCGATCCCGGCGGCCGCGATGCCCCAGCGCGGGGCGAAAACGACGATGATCGTCAGCACTAGGAGCGAGCCCACCGCGCGCGCCGCGAGGAGCACGTGGATGTCCCCCCACGCGGTGAGCACCATGCCGATCCAAAGGAAGCGGCCCGATATTTTCATAACGCGGGATTTTCAAAAGTTAATTCAATGGTGGTTTTTAATCCAATGGAATTCAATTCATTCCCATCAAAGAGATTTTCATTTGGTCAGTATTTGCCCATAACAATTAAAAGTATTATGGGAAAAGTCATGGGGCTGGGAATCGTGATCACGGCAGAGAAATAAAGTGGTGTGTTGATTTCAAACAAGGGCAACCAGAAACTGCACAACGGATTTATTTATAAATTCGCGGTGGCGATTCCGGCAGGACTCGAACCTGCCACCTCAAGATTCATCATTTATGAACATTAAATCCTTATTCGGAGGAACGTACGGAGCCCTCGAACCGCCTGAGGAGGAGACCGGCACTACGCGTACACGTGCAAATTCCGTGGACGCGGAGGTGTAGTTCGAACTTGGCTTGATGTACCGCGAAGGCAAGGGTGTGCCGAAGGACGACGTCGAAGTATATAAATGGTCGAACCTCGCGACGACCCATGCCGACGCAGAGCAACGAGAAGAGTTCGCCGAGGCGCGTGACCTCACCGTTGAGTCTCTCACTCCGGAGCAACGCGCCGAAGGCCAGAAGCTGGCGCGTAAGTGGTTCGCCGCGCACCCGCGTGAGTAACCCCCGTCCCCGTTGACCTGCCCGCTGCGCCGCTATTTACGTGCTGCGGCTCTTTGTCTTTGGCGATACCGATTCACGTTGGGCACGCCATTACACAACTGTGAGCAGTACGGTGTTCTGCTGTTGCGCGTCGTCACGAAGAACAATCCCTCGCACTGTAGACACTGACGTGGCTCATAGTCCTCAGGAATCCCATCCGATCACGGCACCGCCCGAACATCTTGACGGCGCTAGCGCTTCGGCGATGGCGGGTGGAAACAGCTCCACCACGTCCCCCTCGAGCCGTAACGTCACAGCGGCGTGGCCATCGTGGTCCGTTGCGCCGCGGTTGACCACGACGTAGGGCACGCCGCGCTCCGCGGCCGCCAGTGGAAAACCTGCCGCCGGGTAGACCGACAGCGTCGAGCCCAACGCCACAACGAGATCCGTCTCCTGGACCGCTGCCGCGGCCCGCTCCAATTCGTCCGGATCGAGGTTCTGGCCGAAACTGATCGTTGCGGGCTTCAGATAGCCGCCACAGCCGCACACCGGCGGTGTTCGCGTTTCCAAGAAGCGCTTCACGTGAGGATCCGGATCGGTGCGGGCATGGCAGCTCATGCACTCGATGGCCGTGTTCGTGCCATGCAGCTCGACAAGCCGCCCGGAGGAGGTTCCGCCGCGGGTGTGTAGCCCGTCGATGTTCTGCGTGACGACCATCGCGAGCTTGCCCGCTCGCTCGAGATCCGCAACCGACGTATGCACGGCATTCGGCTTCGCATCGCGGAACGAGGGCCAGGCCTGGCACTTCTGGTCCCAGTACTCGATGCGCGCGACCTCCGAGTTCATGAAATCATCAAAGTAAACGGGCTGCCGCTCCCTCCAGACACCCTTTGGGCCGCGGAAATCACGGATGCCGCTGCCCGTCGAGATGCCTGCTCCGGTAAACACCAGGATGCGGCCGGCGTCTCCTAGCAGCTGAACGAGGCCCATTGCTCACCGAGCCTACCGTCTGGCCGCCCGGTGTGGCGCCGCGCACCCACGTGAGCCGTAACCCCCGACCCCGTTGAACCACCCGCCGTCGCGCGCTAGGCTAGCGGTGTGTCTGAGGCACAGTCGATGAGTCGCATCGGAATCATCACTGACGACATTACGACACTGACGGTTGATGCCATTGTGAATGCCGCGAATGAAAGCTTGCTTGGTGGAGGTGGCGTCGATGGTGCCATTCATAGAGCTGCTGAACCAGCCTTGCTCGCTGAATGCCGAATGCTTGGCGGGTGTGCCACCGGAGCTGCGAAGATAACGGCTGGCTACGATCTCCCCGCGCGGCACGTGATTCATGCCGTCGGTCCACGTTGGCACGGTGGAACACGTGCGAGTCTCGTTTACTAGCCGACTGCTATCGTCAGGTGCTTGAAATTGCGCGAACGCACAACCTGGAAACAGTGGCATTTCCGGCGATCAGTTGTGGGATTTACGGCTATCCGGTGAAGGAGGCTGCCGGGATCGCGGTGCGAGAGGTGTCTCGGTTCTTGCGGCTGGAACCGAGCATTAAAAAGGAACCACTGCCCGTCTGGCGCGATGTCGTAGGTGCGGCCCGCGCGGGCTCCCGGTTCGATTCCGTAGTACGTCCCGGAGAAGATAAGCGACGGGGTGCCCGGCGCAAAGCCGGCCGCCATGTCGAGACAAACGTCAACGGCTCGGTCCTCCGCAGGTGGTGAGGTCTTCCGGCTTCGGCTCGGGCAAAGGGAAGGGGGTCGTGGTCCAAGCCATCTTGCAGACGTCGTTTGCAGACAGGGCACCATTGTGCGGAGCCGAATAGAGGTAGGCTCCATAGTTCTTGGAGCCGTTGTTATGAATGATCACTCCGCCGTAGTTCTCCTCGCTGAAGGCGGGGATGAGGAGAGGCCCGCCCGGAAGCGGAACGAGGATGCGTTTGATCGGATCCCCGTAGCGGATGAGCGTGGCGGCGTCCGTTCCGCTGTCAGCGTTGAACTCATGGGAGTAGGGTTTCGTGGCTTCAGTTGAGATGACTCCCTCGGCGGTCTCGACCGTGGCGGGACCGAATAGTCCTCCGAATCCCACCTCGTGCTCCGATATTCCTCCGAGGTTGTATCGAGCGTGCTCAGGCAGTTCTCCCAACGGCTCTATCCACGTGAAATACCCAGTTTGACCTCGGCGCAGCCAGACGGTTTTTCTGAACGGGTAGGGGTATTGAGCGTCCTGCCCCGGTGACAACGCCGGCATCGGGCCGGTCGTCTCGTGTTGAAAAGTCCATCGCACACTCGCTTCGTCGCTGCTCAGGGAGAGAACTTCCACGATTGACGCCTTGCTGACGATGGACGAGTCGAGATAGGTCCAGTCTCCGTAGACGGTGCTCGTGACGGGTATCCATTCATTCCCCAGAGCGATTGTGGCAAGAACGCCCGCTCTTTGAGCGGCTGTGTCGACCAGTTCGATTCGCATGAGGCCGTTCGTAATGACCACACTCCAATCCGGCGGGACGGGACCGGTTTCGGTAACGGCCCTGTCGTTCACGAACACCATGACACGACCCTCGGCCAGGGAGGTTCGACAGGCGATCAGGACATGAGAAAGAGTTCCAACAAGAAGGAGACAGGTGGCTAGCTTCATTCGCTCGGCCAACCTTCAGAGAAGGCGGAGGGAAATGCCCGGTCGCGACACGTGCTGACCAGGCACACGCGGACGGTGGCTCCACCTGTCGCAACGGCTTGGCTCAATTCCGATACGCCGTCCGTCACCCGTAAACGAACCTGCACACGTATGCCGTTGGGTTCGGTTTGGGTCGCGGTGGAGTCGGGCTGGACCATCAGCGTTGAGCCTGGCATTGTACCGGAGGTGGCTCCGGGTGAACCAGTATGCGCCGGGCGCGCGCCAGGAACCGGGCCAGTGCCAACCACTGCGCCCAACGGCAGTCCGTTGACTGGTGGTGCGACGGGTGACCTCGTTGGCCAACCGACCGCCGTCGGCTGGCTGGGAGCACCCGAACAGGCCGCCAACAGCAACGAGAGCGTAAGTGAGATAACAGGGAGGAGGCGTAGCGTGGCGCGCTTGTCACGGATCAACTCGGCCGGCAGTACCTTGATGGCGACGGTGAGTTACTGCCAACGCCAGACCCGCCTTTGCCCGGGGCCGACGGCGAGGTCGAGTACATCATGTACGACGCCGCCGGATACATGGGGGTCGTCATCATGCCTCCCGGGAGGCCTCCATATGCCAGCGATCGGCCGACCGGCGAAGAAGCCGTGGGAGCATTGGGAACTTATACCTCGTGCTTCGGAACGTATACTGTGAACGAAGCAGAGGGGTATCTCACACACCATCAGCAGCAATAACCACTAATCTCAGACCTGGACCCAGTAGGTCTTTCATTTTGTCTATATGTCATGTCAATAATCACAAACCAAAGCAAAATGAATTTCTCAGAAAAGAAATACTACTCAGTATTGCGGAATACCAACAAAGCAGTTGTCAATGATTACCCCTACCCGCATGTAATAATCCGTGATGCATTGCCAGCGGAATTGGCAGATGCATTAACAAACCAGTTTCCTATCCGGAAATTTGATGGTTTATCAAATAACACCCGCTCTGACCTGATTTCTTCAGAGGTCCTCCAGCAGCATGATATTCCCACAAAGTGGACTAAGTTTATCGAATTTCATAGCACCCAAGATTTCTTAACTCAAATTATTGAAGTGTTCGGCGAACACATTGTTCGACAAAATCCAAGACAATACCCAACGCTTGAACACTTGCATCAATTGAAGGCTGGGCGCAGATACATCAACTCTTTTTCAGAGGCTGATGTTTTGATGGATGCACACATTTCAACAAATTCCCCCGTAACAAAAGTCTGTTCCGTCAGACAAGTGCATGTAGATAATCCCAATAAACTTTTTAGTGGTCTAATTTATTTCCGGCAGCCAGAAGACGACTCAGTCGGCGGTAACTTGCAGCTTTGCAAATGGAAGAGTGAGTATAAAGATCGTCAAAAGACAAAGAACTATCGGGAGAATTTAAGCGAGGATTATTTCAGCGTGGTTGATGAAGTTAAATATGAGAACAATGTTTGCATTTTATTTCTAAATTCGCTGGACGCATTACATGGCGTAACGCCTCGAAGTGTCACGAGTTGTTATAGAACATTTGCCAATTTTGTTGGCTTAGTTCCATATCAACTCTATTCAAAAAACAGAAAACAAATATTTTCCTATGCAAAGTTGCGTAGGAAATTAGGACTGATAAAGCGAAGGTTATTAATAACCTGATTTAGCGTCGTATGTTGTTTCAGTAAGGACAGGGCAGGCTGACTCTGAGGTGGGATAGGACCGGTTACACCCAGTATCCTTGGGGCCACTGATAGCACCGCGAGGGGTCGGCGCGCGCTCCGCACTGGTTGGGTGTGGTCCTGGAGTATTGTGATGTGGCGCGATGGCGGTGACTCACGCAGTCGCAGATCGCAGCGGCTATCCAGCGTGAGCCGGAGCAGCGTCGAGAGATCGGGAGGGCAGTCGTCGGCGACGATCCGATCGGCGCTGGCCAGCCGCGTGATGAGGCGCTGATACCGCGTATAGGGTAGGAGGTAGCGGTGGAAGACGGCCTCCTGGTGGAACCACCACGGCTCGTATCCGTGGTAGCGAACCCGACCCGTGAACGCGTGGCCATCCCGGTCTGCGAGAGCATTTAACCGACGGAGCAGGTCGAGGGCGGTATCCTGGTTTGGTGGGTCGAGCCAGTCGGTGACCGGCTCAGGCGCGCCGGTGCCCCCGACGAGGGTGCCCGACGGCATCGCGGTCGACCGTTCCTCGAGGGTACCGCCCAATCCCCCATCCGAGAGGCGCAGCACGACGGTCCTGCCGGATGATGTCCCTTCGACGGACGAGGCGCGTCCTCTCACGTGCCCATCCCCTCAAGACCGTTTGTCGTTGCGAGTCGGAAGATGTCGTCTTTTGCGTCCTCGAACCCCTCCCTGGTGCCCTCGTTCTTGTGCGTGTTCCCGCTCAGGACGGTGACGGGGATGCCGAGGTAATAGGCGAAGATGTTCAGGTGGTGACGACCCGACGGCACCTGTCCGAACTCGCGCATGCGCGGGAGGAGCCGTTCCGGACGACCGGCGCACTCGGCGGCGGCGTCGACCACTCCAGACAGGCTCAGGTTCTCGAGCACCCCCAGATGCCGCTCGTCCGCCGCGTCGACGCGCAGGTACCAAATCTCACCCCGCACCTCCTGCAGCGCGGCTCGCAACTGTGACGACATCGGAACCGCACCTCCCGTCACAAGGATACGAGCGGCGCTCCCCACACGGGGTCCTGCGTTCCGGAGGGCTTGCGCAGCCATTTACAGAAAGGTCCACGCTGCGTCGGCGCCGAGTTCGTGAGGCACACCGTGCGCATCCAGATACCGAGATGATACCGGCTCCAGCACGACGATACGGTCGAGACCTTGCAGGATGCGGAAGTCCGCCGGTCCCAATCCGGCCAGGGTCGTATTCACGAGGTGGACCGGTTTCCCCGACTGCGTCGAGACCCTGGCGATCGCGAGGATGCTCCACGACGAAGGGCGGCCGTCGTGAATCGATCCCTCTCCGTTGATCACGACGACCTCGGCGGTGCTCACACGTGGCATGATCAGCGGATCGCGTTTGACGACGCGTACCGCCGTCGCTGCATCTCAGCGGTCGGAGAGGACCGTCGACAGTCGTCGTAGACGCATTCCGCCGGCCCCGCCCATCAGGCGGTTCAACCGATGGATCTCGCCCGAGGTGATGACCTCGATCGTGTGTCCGTCGAGCAAGGCACGGTGCCCTGATGAGGTCGCGACGCGGCCGACGTTGCGTTCACCGCCGGTGTCGTTCACGAGCAGCACGCGCATGCTTCGCCCTTTGCATTTCGCCGAGCCCGCGCTACGTCACGGCGCGCCCTGCTTGAGTCCTGAGGCGGTCGGCTGCCTCCCGCGCCCGCGTCGCCCTGTGAGCGTACACCCAGATCACCGTGACCAGAACCGCAAGTGCTTGCTGGAACAGGAGGGCGGCCGCCGCGGCGATGATGCCCCAGCGCGGGGCGAAGAGGACGATGATCGCCATCGCCAGGATCATGCTCACCGCGCTCATCGTGAGGCGCACGTGGATGTCGCCCCAGGCCGTGAACACCATGCCGATCCAAATGGAGAGCAGGCTCAACACGACTTGCAGTAGAAGGAGGCGTGTCACCAACGTGGCCGGCGCGAACTGCAGGCCGTATACGAGTTCGATCGCCGGCTCGATCACGAGCACCAAGAGGCCTACGACGGCGATGCCGGGGACGCTGATCGTCCACATGTGGGAGCGGACGTACCGCCACATGGCGTCCCATTCTCCCAGCGACCACAGGCGCATGACCTGAGGGAACGCGACCACCCGCACCGATGACACGAGGTTCAGTAGGTGGGCGGTGATGGACTTCCCCAAGGTGTAATAGCCGATCTCGATGGTCGGACGGAAGATGCCGAGAATCAACACGTCGGCACCCTTGACGGCCACGCCAAGGAACGCGTTCAGATCCGAGAAGACGAAGAACTTGGCAATCTCCCGTCGTTGCCCTACCAACTGCCGCCATCCACTCCGGAGCCAAGAGGCGCCCCAGCGGCGGACGACGACGCGGTGAGCGGTCACGACCGTGAACACTCCTAGGATCGTGTTCGCCACGACCGTGCCGTACACGACCCCAGGGATCCCGAGACCCGCGACGACCAGTCCGATTACCAGCCCGGTCCGGAGTGTCGCGCCCACGATCTCAAGCCCACCCGTCAGCAGGAACCTGCCCGTCACCGAGAAGATGCTGACTGACGTCGGACCCATGGCGGCGGGGACTAACGACAGCGCGTAGACGGTCGTGAGAGGGACGAGCTGATCATCGTCGAGGAAGATCGGCGCAACCCAGGCGGCGGTCAACGCGACGATGGCGAACGCCACTGTCGCTGCCGTCAGGTCAAGGCCATAGGCCACCTTGCAGAGGCCCAACGCGCGCGAGCGCACGCCCTGGGCGTCGTAGTCGGCGAGAAACCGCGTCGTGATCTCTGACGTCCGGACGTTCAGGATGCCGAAGATCAGCGAAGGATAGGCGGCAATGAGCGCGACCGCGCCGAAGGTCTCCGGACCAAGAATCCGCGCGACGATGACGCTCTGAGCGAACGCGAACGCGATCGACACGGCTCGAGCGATACCGAGGATCGAGACGTTCTTCAGCACGGACCGTCTGTTCCTGGAGGCGCGTGCATCTCATAGCCTGCCGCCCTGGCCAGCGCGCCGGCTCGGCGATCCCAGCTGTACTGCCGCACGTCGATCGCGGCTTGGCGCGCGAGTCGTTCGCCCCGCGCCCGGTCCGTAAGAAGTGCGCGGATGGCGTCGGCCAGTGCCGCTGCGTCATCGGGTGGCACGAACAGCGCGTTGGCGTCGTGCTCGAGCACCTCTTGTATCGCTGGGACGTCACTTGCGACGATCGGCGTCCCGGCGGCCATGTATTCGAAGAGTTTCATCGGCGAGGTGTAGCGTGCCGAATGCGGGTGTTGGCCCGAGTTTGGCAGCAGAAGCAGGTCAGCGCCTTTCTGAAGCGGCGGAATCCGTTCCGGTGGCAGGTACCCCATGAATTCGACGTTGTCCGGCCCATGCTCTGCTACCCGGCGGCGCCATTCGTCCACGTGTTGCGGCATTCCACCGGCGACTTTCACTTCGACATCGGGGGCAAGCCTACGGGCCGCCTCGACCAGGGTCTCGATCCCCTTTTCGCGAAACAGATGTCCGGTGTACAAAACGATGGGCTGATCGACGCGCCATGGCGTCTCCGGAGGGCCCTCATAGCGCTCTAAATCGACGCCGTCGTGCAACGCGGTCGTCTTGGTTATAGCGATTCCACGCGACGCCAGCGTCTGCCGAAGGGCCTCGGTCATCGTCACGATGACGCGCAGAAAGGGATTCTCGGCGACGCGCTTCAAGAGCCGGAGCGACCATCGTTCCGGCGCCCGGTGAAGTTCAAGCACAGTCGGCAGTCCACGTCGTACCAGAGCTGCCGCGACCGGGATATCCCGCGCCACGAAGAAATCTGCTGGCGCCAGGAGCGGCGCGTGTCGTACGGCGTACTCGGCCCAGAGCAGGCTGTGAGCGAAGTGCGCGACTGTGAACAGGCCGCCGGGTAACCAACGTTCGGTCCGCACGATATCGAGGTTCGGCAAGGTATGAACCGCAAACTGGCATCGTACCGAGTAGAAGTCGAGTGGGTTCATGCCAATGAGCCATTGGGGCTGGCGCCTGGCCGGGTGGACCAGGGCCGTCCGGATATGCAGACGTTGAAAGGCTTCGCACATCCGAGCTAACTGCAGCCCGTGAGCCTTTTCGGTCGGGAGTCTGACGTTCACGATGTAGGTGACACTCGATACCCGATGCTCGTCACCCACGTTCATCCCCTCGGCGCGGGGCAAGGGTTTCTCCTCGTGCTAAGGCGGCGTACGCTGATGCATAGGCGTCGATGACAGCGGAACGCTCGAATCGTGCGACGCGTTCTCGGCCGGCGGCGCCGATGGTCGCCGCCGCCTCCGGGTCGTCCAGGAGCCGCTCGATCGCCGCCGCGACTGACGTTGGTGTCCAATCGACGAGCAGTCCACTGCGCCCGGGCTCGATTAGCTCCGGCATCAGGCCCACCGGTGTCGAGATAACCGGGATGCCGCAAGCCATGGCTTCGGCTGTGACTCGTGGACCACCTTCGCTGAACGACGTGCAGACCAACATCCGGGACGCCCGATACAGCTCGGCGAGCTCCGACTCAGAGCGGACCCAGCCGCGCCACGTCAAGTGGGGTGTGATCGCGAGCCGGTCGGCGAGCCGCCGCCACGAGGCCTCCGCCGGACCTGCGGTGCGCAGGAGGAGCGACGCCGTGGGCCGTGTGCGGACGATTCTGGCGAATGCCCGGAGAAGGATGCCTACGCCTTTGTTGGTGTCGGCGCGCCCGCAAAACATGACGTCGAACTGCTTGTCCACCGGGCGGGGTGTGAAGACGTCGGTGTCGATGTACAGCGAATTCAGTATCAGAATCTTGCCTTGCGGGACCCCGAGACGACGCAACAAGTTCGGGAGCTCGATAGCGTTCACGACCCGAAAGCCGGCGACGCGCCGCTTGACTGCGCGGATATAGAGCTGTGTCGCGCATCTCTGGGCCCGCTCGATAAGATTGGCTGACCGTGGGTATCCTGTCACGTGGTGGATTTCACTGACATACGGTGTACCGGTCATGCGATTGAGCAGCCAGGCGCCAAGCCCGTTCACATGCCAGCCATAGTCGTGGGACGTCATGAGCGCGTAGGGGCGCTTTCGATGCAACGCGCGACCGCAATCGGCGATGTGCCGCCACTGCCACGCCTTGGTCTTTGACGAAGGGTGCACGAAGACGTTGCCGAATAACTCCGTCGTCACGACGGCTGAGGGCCGCGGCACGATGACGTCTACCCGTGACCATACGGGTGCGAAACGCTCGAGCATGAGGTAGAAGGCACCCCGCCGGCCGGCGGCGATCGTCGAGTCACCGCTGATCATCAGCAGGTTCACTCCCCTTCCTCACCATCCTTTCGCTGCGCAGCGGCCGTCCCCGGGGCTTTCGCCCCAAGCCTCCGGACGAGTAGAAGGCCCACGAGCAGCACTGGCACCGGCATGAATGAAAACGCGAAACGCGGCACCGCGGCCAAGCCGTTGCCGTAGTTACTTCCCAACACGATGATAGCCATGGTGTAGTTCGCGTAGGCAAGGAGAATCAGCGAGAAGTCCGGCAGCCGTCGACCGAGCAGGACAAGACCGGGGAGGGCGAAACCGAGAAGCACGTAGTGCTCGACGTACATCAACGACTTCAGCGCGAGACACGGCCGGCTGATGGCCGTTGCGGCGACGCGCAGCGGGTGCTCGGCAAACTCGGCGCGGAAGATCGTCCAATAGCTGCCCGTGGGGCCGGTGCAGCCGAGTTGCACGGTGCCGTCCGGTGCGCCGAACGTTTGCCAGAGCTTGATAGGCAGGCGCTGAATCTCCCACGCCCAGTGGACCGCGGTACTGCTCTGATCGGGTACTGAAAGCGCAAGGGTAGCCGGCTGACGAATCTGATCGGGTACTGAAAGCGCAGGGGTAGCCCGCTGACGAAAGTGTGCCGCCACGCGCTCGTGGATGGGCTCAATCGGACGCAGCAGAAAGGCCGCCGCGGCGCGTTCAGTTGAGTTCAAGAGCAGGTACTCCAACCGATAGGTCGTCGTGAAGTTCCGAGCAGTCCACCACAACGTGCTTGTGGCGCCGGTGAGGAGCATCACCAGTGACGCACCGACCGCCCATCGAGTGCTTGACACGGGGCGAAGCCGCCAGCATACGAGGGGCGCGATCGCGAAGACCGGGAGAAAGAAGAGGTTACCCGACCGTGTCATACAACTGAAGCCCCAAAAGAGGGCCGCGGCGGCACATCGCCAGGTCGATCCGCGTTTGATGCCCCAAAAGAGGAGCAAGAATGCGGCCACGAGCCAGAACACTTGCAGCGGCTGGGGGAAGAGCACGACCGCGTTCAGAATGGCGGGTGGGTACGTCGCCCAAAGAAGGCCAATCAGCCAGCGGCGTCGGCCAGGCATGAGCGCCTGAGCCGTCCAGGTCATCATGACCGCAGTAGACGCGTCGATGAACGACTGCGTGACGGCGATGGCACGGAGTGCTTCACCGAACGCCCACAAATGGACCGCCAAGAAAATATGGTAGAAAGGGACTCTGATAGTGTCGCCGGACGATTCGCCGTACGCTCGACCGGCCAGAATATCGCGGGCGATCGACAAGTAGTGCGTCGCGTCGCCGTCCTGAGTGAGCGGGACATCCGCCAGCCAGACGACCGTTGCCAAACGCAAACTCAGCGCAATACCGAAGACTGTCGCCGTCGGATGCGCATCGAGCGTCGTGACCACCGCCTTTGTTTGGTCGAGAGCTACCCGTACCAGACGGCTAGACCGTAAGCGCTCCCTTGTCATTTCGTAACCTCGCGTTGGGTGTCGCCGCGGAGGACGGTGAGCGTCTCATCAGCCATTCGTTCAAGCGTGAATCGGCTAACGTGCTCCCGGGCACGTCCGGCAAGCCGATGCCGTAGCGCCGCGTCTCGCAGTACTTCCATCATCGCGGTAGCGAGGGTCTCTTCATCGTTGACGGGAACGAGCCGCCCCGTTTCTCCATCGAAAACGGCCTCCGCTGTACCGCCAGCGTCCGACGCGACAACCGGCGTTCTTAGCGCCTGGGCCTCGAGGACGGCGTGCGGCAAGCCCTCGTACGTCGAATTGAGCACAAAGAGGTCGGCAGCCGCCATCAGGCCGAGCGCCTCGACGTGGTCGCGCAGACCCGCGAACCATATTCGATCAGCGCATCCTTGGTCGCGAGCGAGCCTTTCTAGTCGTTCGCGTTCGAGCCCGTCGCCAACAATCGCAAGCCCGACGTCAGGCAGCTTTGCCACAGCGCGGATGAGTCCGGCGAGTCCCTTCCAGGGCACCAATCGGCCGACCGAGATCACTTTGCTGCTTGTGTAGAGGGGGATCCGCAGTACCTCGACCTCATCGGGTATCTGGACGGCGTTGTAAACGACGATGAGGCGCTCTTCAGGCACCCCCCAGCCGGCGACGATGCGGCCCAAGTAACGGCTCGGCACAATGACCGCATCAGCGCGACAGGTCCATCGCGAACGCAGTCGACGAAGCCTATCTACCGAAGCCGTCTGAGGTGCGCGTTGAAAATCCTCGAAGCTGTCTGACGTCTCCCGGGTGGTCACCGCCATTTCCCACGCCTTGTCGCCTACTACCTTGTGGACCTGTCGCAACCGCAGCACGGAGTTTGCGATGTTAGCCTCGAGCGCAAGCCCGTTGATAAAGAGAACGTCAGCGCCTCTGGCCCCGCCCAGAATCGCCAGGATGGTCCTTAGTCGGCGCCACAACTTGGGCGATCGACGTAGAATTCGCACGAGTCGAAACGGGAGGGGCTCGACCGACTCCTCCGGAGCGTCGGCGAGCGTCACCACCGTGACACCGTGCCCCTGTTCGCTCCAGGCCTGAGCGACACGTGAGACAAAGGTCGCCGGGCCGCCGACGTCCGGCGGGAAGATACCGGTGACGATCAAGATCTGCAGAGGGCTTCTCCGGTTACC
>CAUZIB010000078.1:0-22010 GCA_963579735.1 Vicinamibacteria bacterium
ATATCGGTTCGTGCGAAACGGCAAGGCCTGTCCGACTACCTCAACTGCTTCTCTGATTTCATCGTCGAGAAGACTCCATTGCGGAACCCTCGCGATGTTTCTCAAATCAACGGCCTGATAGTTCGACGAGATCTGCGACGCAATGCTCATAGCCACTCAAAGAGACAAGAGGACGTGTTTACCTCGATTTCGAAAAGGTTAGCCCAGCCGAACTGTTTGCTTGGGAGGATACGCAGCGCACAAGCTTAACGTACGGACCGCCTGTCGGGAGCCCGGACGTTAGTCCATTCAACCTAACAAACCAGGCCCGCGCGACCGAAAACACACGCCGTCGCCAGAGTGGGCCTAGCGCAGAACACGCGGGTGGGTTAGAACAGATACTTCAGCAGGAACCGACCCTGGAGACCGGGGTTGAATGAGGTCGATCATCCCGTAGCGAGGATCGGAGGCAAAGTCCCCTTCCGGCGATGCGGCAATCAGCGCGTGCGAGTCAATGATCAGTACCGACTGACGTTCAGTTTCGACGGCGCCCACACCCACGACGTCCGGTATGAGGACTACCATTGAGGAACCGGCCATGATGCCCCGCAACCGACCTCCGACCCATCCTGGGGAGATGCTGCTCGACGAATTCCTCAAGCCGATGGCCCTGACCCAAGCAGAGGCTGCCCGACAGATGGGCGTCCCCTTGAACAGGCTGAACGAGTTGGTCCGGGGCAAGCGGGGTGTGACCGCCGATACGGCGCTCCGGCTGGCCGCCCTCCTCAAGACGGATCCCGAGATTTGGCTGAGTCTGCAGAACCAGTGGGATGGCACGCTGCACGAGTGATGGAACACGCATCTTAAGGTCTCTCAACCCGTGTGTCGGTGCTTATGCCGGTCGCTGTTGATCAGGCCGCCAGTCTTTGCTCGTGCGGCCACGAGATCGTCGGCCGCCCGTTTGTGCCGGCGTCTATGAACGGGACAATCACGAAAAATGCGCACGACCGCGACAAGTAGATCTCGACAGTCTATAGGCCAGATTAGCCGGATTCGCAGGTCAACAGAATACCCGCTATCGGACTCAGTCCTCACGAGCCACACGTTTGCGCATGCTCGGGCCCACGACCAAGCGTTCTCGAAAAACCTAACGTGGTCAGAACGGGGCATTCGGACCCTGAAACGACCTCGCTTGGCTGGCAGTCCTACCGGCGGTGTGTGTGTCGAGTCTGCCTACGTGGTCGCACAACGTCTCTTCGCCGGCGCGAGAAGAACGACCGCTGGACAGACACAGCGACGCCGTTCGGCGCCAAGAGACGTGCAGCTCGTTGACGCTTGTATCCCGTTAAGGAACACTTGACAGGTGAAGATTCGGAACATCCTTCACAAGGGCATTCGCCGTCTGTGTCTCAAGGACGACGCCAGAGGTCTTCCACCAGGCTGTGGACAAACTCCGAGTCTATGTCTATAGAAGGATTAGGCGGGTTGGCATGTCGTGTCGGCACAAGCGAGACCACCGAGTTGAGCTTCGCTTTCACCGTCGATTAATTGGCGGTGCGAGGACCGTGGGACATCCGGTTGCGGCGCGAGGCTGAGGTGCGGTATAACGCGGTGCACATGCAGGTTCCCGATACACTGGCTTTGGCATTGGGAAGGCAGCGAGTCGGTCTGATGAGCCTCGTTGCCAACGGACGCGCGTCGCGCGCCCACCAGAGTGCTGAAGTCGGCACCGTCCTGAGTGGCAATGAGCGCGCTCGTTTGCCCTACTGAGAGGCCACATGCGATTCCGTCCTACCCGTTCGTTTCTGGCGATTCTCGTCCTCGCGTGGTCCATTCCCGCGGCGGGGCAAGATTCTGCCATCCCGCCTGTTGATTTTCAGCGGGATGTGCGGCCGATCCTGTCTGACAACTGTTTTCGGTGTCACGGCCCCGACGAGAGCACGCGAAGAGTGCGGCTTCGATTGGATACGGAAGAGGGCGCGTTTGCCAGTCGGCCGAGCGGTCACGCCGTGGTTGCGGGAGACGTCGAAGCCAGTCTCCTATATCAGCGGATTACTCATGAGGACGAGAGGCTTCGGATGCCTCCGCCTGCGCTCTCGACAAGAAGCCTGACCCCGGAGCAGATCGATATCCTCAAGCGTTGGATCGACGAAGGCGCGTCGTGGGACCAGCACTGGTCGTTCAAACCAATCCGAAGATACCCGCCGCCCATAGTCACGGACCAGGCGTGGGCAGAAACACCCTTGGATAGGTTCGTATTGGCACGTCTAGAAGCCGAAGGGCTCCAGCCAGCTCCGGAAGCAGACAAACCCGCGCTCGCCCGGCGAGTGGCCCTCGATCTGACCGGGTTACCACCCGACCCGGACCTACTGACGGCGTTCTTGAGCGACGATTCGGACGACGCCTACGACCGACTGGTTGACCGTCTCCTCGCCTCAAAGCACTGGGGTGAGCACCGGGGCCGCTATTGGCTCGACGCGGCGCGATATGCCGATACACACGGGATCCACATCGACAACTACCGCGAGATGTATCCGTATCGCGACTGGGTCATTCAGGCACTAAACGACAACAAGCCGTTTGACGAGTTCACGGTGGAACAGGTGGCGGGGGATCTGCTCCCAAACCCGACGCTTGACCAGCTCGTGGCCACGGGCTTTCAGCGAAACAACATCACGACAAACGAAGGTGGGGTGGTTCCCGAGGAATACGAGGCGATCTACGCAAAAGATCGGGCCGAGACGATTGGGGGCGTCTTCCTTGGTCTCACCGTGGGGTGCGCCACCTGTCACGACCACAAGTTTGACCCGATCCAGCAGCGCGAGTTCTATGCCATGACGGCGTTCTTTCGGAACACCACCCAATACGTCATGGATGGTAATGTCTCCGACCCACCCCCAATCTTGGTGGTCCCGGAAGAGAGCGACCGGCAACTCTGGCACGACCTCCGCGAGGAGGCGGCTGACAATGAGACCGAGATCACTGCGCGCGTCACATCAGTCGACGATACGTTTCGTGAATGGCTCACCACCGGCGAGCACCGGACCCTGCAGACGCCGCTCGAGGACAACGCGCAGCGGATGAGGCTCATCCTCGACAATGCGTCCCGACCGGAGTTCGAGCTAGATGGCGCCAGACACCCCGTGACCCTCGAGGCCGGTGCAAGAATCGGCGACGGCCCCGCCGGCCAGCCGGGATTGCTGTTTGGCGAGGCCTCGTGGGCAGAGCTCCCGTCGATCCCGATCGACACTGATACCCCCTTCTCGATGGCGTTGTGGATCTATCAACCGGAGACCGAAGGAAACTTCGTCGTCGCCGGTCAATATGACCCTGCCCAGGATTCCCGGGGCTGGGCCATGTCGATCAGCTCCCGACAGCTCGCCTTCCGGTTGGTCGGCGAAGAAGATCCGGAGAGTGGTCAGCGCCCGTCGGCGCGAGTCGCCCCGTCCAATCTCCAGCGGATGCCGCCGGGTGAATGGACACATATCGTCATCACTCATGATGGCACCGGGGAGCGAGCCGGCCTCAACGTCTACCGCGACGGCGAGGTCGTCGAGGCCTCGGGCAGCGAGTACTTTGCAAGGGCACTCGGCAGTATTCGAACCGATCGGCCGCTCGAATTGGGACGCGGCGTGACGCTCAGCCGTGGCGAGCTCGACATGCGACATTTCACCGGGGGCGGCATTGCCGACCTCAGAGTGTTTGACCGACCACTCACCGCGCAAGAAGCCAAAGTCGTCTCCCTCTGGCCAACGCTTGAGGGCGCTCGTGACAAGGATCCCTCCACCATGACCTTGGCCGAGCGAGACGCGCTCAAGCTGTATTTCCTCAGCGCCAAAGACGGCGACTACAAACGCCTCCTCGCCCGTAGCCAAGAGATCGAACGAGAGTGGCGCGAGATGCGACGGCGGGGCGGGGTCACGCATGTGATGCACGAGCGGGCCGACACCGAACCCGAAGCTCACATCCTGTTTCGCGGAATGTATGACCAGCCGCGGGACCGGGTCGCCGCGGGCACGCCGGCGGTGCTTCCGCCGATGGCCGAGACAGCGCCACGCAACCGGCTCGGTCTCGCCCAGTGGCTGGTAGACAAAGACAACCCACTGACCAGCCGGGTGACCGTAAATCGGTTTTGGCAGCAGATATTTGGGACTGGCCTCGTCGCCTCGAGCGAGGATTTTGGCGCACAGGGCGACACGCCGACACACCCCGAGCTCCTCGACTGGCTGGCGCGAGAGTTTCAGGATTCTGGGTGGGACGTCAAACGCTTTTTCCGCATGCTCGTGACCTCGGCAACCTACCGACAGTCGGCGGAGGTCACCGCCGAGAAGCTCGAACTGGACCCGCAGAATCGGCTCGTCTCGCGCGGGCCGCGGTTTCGCATGGACGCCGAGATGGTGCGCGACTACGCCCTGGCCGCAAGCGGCCTGCTCACACCCACGATCGGCGGACCAAGTGTTCGACCGTATCAGCCGGACGGTGTGTGGTCGACGGTCGCGATGCCCCAGAGCAACACCCGTCTCTACACGCAAGACGACGGTGACAAACTGTATCGACGGAGTCTCTATACGTTCTGGAAGCGATCGGCTCCTCCCCCCGCGATGCAGATCTTCAACGCGCCCACTCGTGAGCATTCCGTCGTCCGACGCGAACGGACAAACACACCGCTGCAGGCGTTGGTCACCATGAACGACCCACAGCTGGTGGAGGCATCACGGTATCTGGCCCAGCGCGCCATCCGGGAAGGCGGTGCCGAATTTGACCAGCGGTTGGATTTTGTCACCACCCGACTCGTGGCACGTTCCTTTAGCGAGCGCGAGCGGTCCATCGCGAGACGAACGTATGACCGATTGCTCGAGACATATCAGGACGACGACGTGGCGGCCGAGCGTCTCCTCGACGTCGGCGACTCCGCCCCGGACACCGGTATTCCCGTCGCAGAGTCAGCGGCGTGGACGATGGTGGTCAATCAGTTGATGAACTTGGACGAAGTTATCAACAAATAAATGGCGGCGGCGGACGAAAGACAGGCCACAGAAGAGAGGACCGGTGACCCACGATGAATCCAGTACGCGACATCATTCTCGCTGAGACCAGACGCCAATTTTTTGGCAAAGTCGCCAAAGGGATCGGTGGCCTCGCGCTGTCGAGTCTCATCGCCCGCGACAACCCCGCGCTGGCGCTGACCGGTGCCCAGGAATCCGCGGTGGGCGGTCTGCCCTCGCTGCCGCATTTTGCACCCAAGGCCAAACGGTGCATTTACCTGCACATGATGGGGGCGCCACCGCAGATGGATCTGCTGGACTACAAGCCAGGGATGAAAGACTGGTATGACAAGGATTTGCCCGAGTCGATCCGTCAGGGCCAACGCCTCACCACCATGACCTCTGGTCAGGCGCGCTTCCCGATCGCGCCGTCGGTCTTCAACTTCTCGCAGCATGGACAAAGCGGTGCGTGGATTTCTGAGCTGCTGCCCTATACGGCGCGTATGGCCGACGACATCGCCATCGTGCGCTCGATGCACACCGATGCGATCAATCACGAGCCGGGAATCACGTTTATCCAAACCGGACAGCAGATTCCGGGCCGCCCCTGTATCGGTTCGTGGTTTGCGTATGGACTTGGCAGCATGAACGAAGACCTGCCGACCTTTGTCGTGATGAACGCGGAGAAGAGCCACCCCAAGTCCGGTGTGCAGGCCATCTCCGCCAAGCTGTGGAGTGCCGGTTTCCTCTCACCGGAGTATGCCGGTGTCGGATTACGCGGGGGCACCGACCCCGTCCTCTTTCTCCGCGACCCCGATGGCGTGCCCCGCGAGGTCCGGCGAGAGATGCTGGATGGCCTCGGCGCACTAAACCAAATCCACCATGATGAGCTTGGAGACCCAGAGACACTCGCTCGGATCCAGCAGTATGAAATGGCCTATCGGATGCAGATGTCCGTGCCGGAAATGGCCGACCTCTCGAGTGAGCCGGACAGCACATTTGACCGCTGGGGCGAAGAGGCCAAACAACCGGGCAAGTTCCAGAATGCCGCCCTCATGGCGCGCCGTCTCGTCGAGCGCGGTGTGCGCTTCGTGCAGATCTATCATCGTGGCTGGGACGTGCACGCCTTTGCGCCAGAGGTGCTTCCAGCGCAGGCGGGCGATGTCGACCGCGCCGCCTGGTCGCTGATCCAAGACCTGAAAGAGCGGGGACTCTTTGACGAAACACTGATCATCTGGGGCGGCGAGTTTGGCCGCACGATCTACTCGCAGGGCCGGCTGACGCCTACCGACTATGGGCGTGACCACCATCCGCGCTGCTTTAGTCTCTGGATGGCCGGCGGGGGTGTCAAAGGCGGGACCGTCTACGGCGAGACCGACGAGTTCTCCTACAACATCGTCAAGAATCCTGTGCACATCCGGGACTTCCAGGCAACCATCCTTCATCTCTTCGGAATCGACCATGAGCGCTTTACCCATAAGCACCGTGGGTTAGATGCCAAGCTGACGGGCGTGGAGCCAGCCCGAGTCGTAACCGAGCTTCTCGCGTAGCGAGCAGTCAGAGGGCGCGCCAACGACGACCGTGGAAAGTGAACACATAAATGAAGAATCTTCTGAATCGGACTACCGAGTTGTGGACACATACGCTACTTGGCATGGTCGTGGTCGGCGTCGCGACGTCGGCATCGACCTCCGCGCAAACTGTTGAATGGCGCGCCTACGGCTCAGATGTCGAGGGCACGAAATACTCACCGTTGGATCAGATCGACGCCGACAACTTCAGCGAGCTTCAGGTCGTGTGGCGCCAGTCGGTGCTACCGGATGCCGTGCGTGGCGACCGTGATCTCGAGGCGTCCGTGGCGGCGCAGAATACGCCGCTGATGGCGGATGGGCGTCTGTATATCAGTACTGGGCTGGGTACCATCGCCGCGCTCGCCGCCACAACCGGAGAGCTGCTGTGGCACGATACGCCGCCCGATCGTGGCGGCGTATCGTTCCAACGTGTGCGGCAGACCCGCGGGGTGGCGTATTGGGCAGACCCAGATGGGGATGATGCGCGGGTCATCGCCGTGGTCGGCTCGTATCTTGTCGCCGTCAATGCCGAGACCGGGGAACGATATTCAACCTTTGGAGATGGTGGGGCCGTCGATCTCACCCAGGGCTACGATGACCGCACGGTCGAGACGTTCGGCTGGGGCTCCCCTCCGATCGTTGTCAACGGCGTCGTCATCATCGGCTCGGCTATCAGCGACGTCACCAACCCCTCCATGCCCGCGCTCAAGGAAATGCCACCCGGGGATGTCCGGGGATTCGATGTGCGAACGGGCGAGCAGCTGTGGAACTTTCACACGATCCCGCGTGAGGGGGAACCCGGCAACGACACCTGGCTCACGGCCATCGACCAGGACCGTCCGTCATGGGAATACAGCGGAAATACCAACATGTGGGCCTGGGCCAGCGCCGACGAGGAGCTCGGCTATGTCTATATCCCGCTTTCAACGCCGACCAACGACTACTATGGTGGTTACCGGCCGGGCGACAACCTGTTTGCAGAAGCGATCGTCTGTCTCGACGCCCGCACCGGCGAACGGATCTGGCACTTTCAAGCGGTCCATCACGGGATCTGGGACTACGACTTCCCGGCCGCGCCGAACGTGGTCGATGTCGAGGTTGATGGTCGTACGGTGAAAGCCGTGGCAATCGTCAGCAAGCAGGCGTTTACGTATGTGTTTGACCGCGCTACCGGCGAACCGGTGTGGCCGATCGAGGAGCGCCCAGTCCCGGCCGGAAACGTGCCTGGCGAGTGGTATGCCGCGACGCAACCTTTCCCGACAAAACCACCGCCGTTCGACCAACAGGGCACGAGCGTCGACGATCTGATCGACTTCACACCGGAGCTTCACCGCGAAGCGCGAGAGATTTTCGACCGGCACGCTGCCGGACCGCTTTTCACGCCGCCGACGCTCGTGGACGAGCGTCCAGGCGGGACGCAAGGCACGTTGCAGATGCCAGGGGTCGTGGGTGGTGCTGACTGGGGCGGCGCGGCCGTCGACCCGGAGACCGGTATTCTCTATGTCCCCTCGGTCCATAGCGAGTCAGTGATCGGAATCGTTGAAACAGAGCACCCACGGTCCGATATGCAGCTCGTGGTGGAGACCCTGACCGCCGTGGAGACGCCGCAGGAGCTTCCGCTCTTCAAACCACCGTATGGTCGCCTCGTGGCGATCGACCTCAACCAGGGTGAAATCCTGTGGTCCGTGCCAAACGGCGAGGGACCCCGCGACCACCCCGCTTTGCGTGATCTTGATCTGCCGCCGCTCGGACAACCTGGCCGCGTCTCGCCGCTGGTGACTAAGTCGCTGGTCGTGCTGGGAGAGGGTGGGAATACCGGCGTCGTAGTGCTGCGCTCGATCTGGGGTGGCGCCGGAGGCAAGATGCTACGCGCCTACGACAAGCTGACGGGTGACATCGTAGGCGAGGTCGGGCTTCCGGGTGGCACGACTGCCGCCCCGATGACCTACATGGTCGACGGTCGACAGTTCATCGTCGTCACACTGGGGTGGGACGACATGCCGAGCGAATATGTCGCGCTCGCGCTGCCGCAGGAATAGACCGGCTCGTCTCCTCTCAATCAGATGGCGGCAGCGCCGCGCGGTGAGGCGCTTCGACGACGAGTCATCCTGATATTCGGTAGTTATCGCCACGAGTGGCGGCAGTGCACGCATCACCATGCTTCGTCGAGAGGACGTGCCGTCTAGGAGCGCGAGTTGGGACGCGGGCCCGTATCGCATAGCTAGCTCGCCGATCTTCAGAATCGTGCCTCTGATCATTCGCCGTCTGGGCGGCCTCCTCTGACAAATCAGTCCGGGTCGCATGCTCGTTCGTTAGACGGCCGGCGCGGTTTGGAGCGCCGCCCACAAAAAGCCCGTCAAATCTCGCGCGACCGCGGTCAAGTTCCTCGTCGCTCATGCGCACTGTCTCCATACCCGCAGGAGTACCACGGGCGGCAAGAGAAAGCGGACATTTCTACTTTCGTCCTACGTTACGGGGCAACAGAGCACCCGTTATTGGACTCACTCCTCAACGAGCCATAAATTAACGACGCTCAGGTCCGCGACCAAGTTCGGAAACATCTAGTCCGGCCTACTGGTGTCGTTGCGCTCCCCTGGCGTCGGGGTATCGAACTGGCGCGTCCGCCCCACGACATCTGGGCCAATCCCGTGCGAGACATCGGGCACCTGGGGTGGAAAGTCTATCTCGTCCTCGATCGTTTCACCGTCCGCTCTCACCAGCCCAACGTACTCTCCGTTCTGCGACAGCCCGAAGGTGGCAGTCAACGGGTCAGTTCTTCCGTTCCTGGTCGCCCGAATCAGGAGATACGCCTCCGGGCCCAGGATCACTTCGGGGAACTGCCACTTGGTTCTGTCTTCGCGTGTGTCGGTCAATTACCACCTGGTCAGGGGGAGGCCCGCATTCGAGCCTGTCGCCCGCGGCGGCATCGGGGCCAGATCTTCCGGCGAGAAATCGGGCCCCCGGAACCCATCGGGGCGCTCGAGCGGTGTGCTGAGCGCGTCGATGTCGACTCCTGTGCCCAGGCGGATGCCGACACGGCGAGACCAGCCACGGTCGTGAGTACTTCAAGGATGACTACCGAACGGTGTACCATGCCGACCTCCTAGCCGTGTCTTCGCTGACGACTGCGAGCGGGCTGTGGTGCGACGCGCGGGGTGCTGTCAACCTCAGCCACGACGTGGCAGAGTGGCCGGGTGTCGCGCGACCACCGATACCGATATTGCGTGACGACGAGACGAGCCGGCGGTGGGGCTTGACGTCGGATATCAGGAACGCGTTCAGCTGCGTTCACGATGAGGAGGTAGAACGATGAGAATCGCGCTGTTGATGCTGGGTGTTGTGGTGTGCGGTTCGGGCGTCGCGTCGGCTCAAGGGGAGATCGAACAACGGCAACACTATCCCGATATCGCGGGCGAGGTGGTCTTCGAGAACGACCGCGTGCTCGTGCAGAAGTTCGTCTTGCAGCCCGGTGAGTGGGAAGGCATCCACTCGCATGATGGAAACCAGTTGGGCATCGATCTCACCGACGGCGAGTCGACGGTCCGCTACGGCGACGACGAGACGATCGTCATCGGTCGGGTGGGTTCGGCAGGTTGGCAGCGCGCGGTTACGCTGAGCGAGAGACACGAGTCCGGGAACACGGGCGACACGCCGGTCGAGTGGCTCTGGGTGAACGTGAAGCCGTCGGGCGAGAGCGCGCCGGAGGATGTCGATCATCAGCACCACTACCCCAACATTCCGGGCGAGGTCGTGTTCGAAAACGACCGGGTCCTCGTGCAGAGATATGTCATGCAGCCGGGCGAGTGGGAAGGGATCCACGCACATTCCGGGAACCAGCTCTACGTCATGCTTACGGGGGGCGAGACCACGGTCCGCTATGGCGAGGACGAGCGGATCGCGCCCTCCTTTGTCGGACAGGTTGGCTGGCAGCCTGCGGTCGATCTCAGGGAGGCCCATGAGTCCGGGAACACGGGCGACACGCCGGTCGGGTGGCTCTGGGTGAACTTCAAGTACTAGACCGGCACAGGCATGACGACACCTTCTTCAGACGGGGGCTTCGCCATTGCCCAGGCCAGTCGCACCTCACTCGGCGTCGGATGCGGCGTCGGGTCGTATTGAGGGTCACGCCACACGCGTGACAGATGAGCTGGCGATTCGCGCCCCACGCTGGTTGGCACGTCCTGCACCTCGTCGCAGTGGATGCACGCAAGCGTCACCGTCTCGTCCGTGGGTGTATTCGCCATCGCGTCTTCCGTGTCGAGGCGCCCAGCGCGGTCAAAGCCAGGGCGGCCAGGAGCGTGAGAGAGGGCTCCGGCACGACCAGCGGAGCCCGCACCAGCAAGAGGGGGTAGATCTCAGCCCCTGGCCGCCCACATCTTGCCCGGACCCAAGGCCAGTGCCAGACACCGACTGGGGCGTGATCTGGATGAGACCGCCAGAACCGAATGACAGGGTCTGCATGCCTCACTCATCCTCACTGTCTCCATGCCCGCAGGTGTACGGCGGGCCGCTGGAGAAAGCGGACATTTCTATTTGTGTCCTACACTCCTGGTTTGCAGAAGAACCCGGCGGCGAGCGTCTTTGTGCAATAACGCCACGCTTCAGCGCTCGGACGCAGCCTGCTAGAAGCTAGCGTCATCTGAGGGCGCAGTATATCGCCGGGTCGCCCCACGTTCTGCTGCGGTACGCTCATGAGGCACATCCCCACGACTCGGCCTCGGTGACGCTGCGGAGAGAAGGGGCAGACGCTTGACGACCACCGAACGCAGCAAGAAGACCTGCCAGGTTCACTACGTGGAGCATCCCGAGTCCCATATCGACATCGGGCCGCACGTCTTTCCCATTGAGAAGTACAGACTCCTCCCTGATCTACTTAGGTCAGAACTCGGGATCCCGGACGGGCGGTTTCATCAGGCTGACCGCCTTGCCGAGGGCGACCTCGCTCGGGTTCACACGGCCGCCTACGTCTCCGACCTGCGGCACGCCCGCACGACCCCAGCCACCGCGGCCAGCGAACTTCCGGTCACTCTGCCCGTCATCCAGGGCTTCCTGGCCATGACGGGAGGCAGCATCACGGCGGTGCGGCTCGCGCTCGAGCACGGCATCGGCTTTCACCTCGGCGGGGGATTCCACCACGCCTTCGCAGACCATGCCGAGGGCTTCTGCTACGTTCACGACGTCGCCGTCGCCATCGAGCGCAGCCGGGTCAACCGAACACTGGGCACGGTGCTCATCGTCGACGTGGATGTGCACCAGGGCAACGGCACGGCGGCGATCTACGCGAACGATGCCAACACGTTTACCTACTCGATCCACCAGGAGCGCAACTACCCAGTCAAACAACGCAGCGACGTCGACCGCGGCTTGGCGGACGGCGTCGAGGATGAAGAGTATCTACGGATCTTGGCCGCCGACCTCGACATGATCGAGACCCGGTTCGATCCTCAGCTGGTCTGCTATCTCGCCGGCGTCGACCCGTACGAACACGACCAACTCGGGGGTTTGAAAGTCACACAAGAGGGCCTGGAGCGACGCGACCGCTACGTGTTCGACCGGTTTGTCGAGCGAGGTATCCCGATTGCCGTGCTCTTGGCCGGAGGCTACGCCCGAACGCCCCACGAGACCTGCCGGCTTCACGCGGGCACCGCACGCGCCGCCGAAGCGGGCGCGTACGAACGTAACGTCTTGGGGGTCCGAACTTGAACATGGTGTTCTCATTGCTCGCAGACGCCGTCGTGGTTGTCCATCTCGCGTTTGTCGGCTTTGTCGTCCTGGGCGGGCTGGCGGTCTATCGTCGGCCGCGGCTCGCGTGGCTGCACTTGCCGGCGGTGGCCTGGGGTGTCGGGATCGAGCTCTCCGGTGCGATCTGTCCATTGACGCCCTGGGAGAACTGGCTGCGACACCGAGCTGGGGACACAGGGTATTCCGGCGATTTCATCGAACAGTATCTGCTACCGCTGTTGTATCCCGTTGGTCTCACCCGCACGGGACAGATCGCGCTGGGGTTCATTGTGATCGCTGCCAACGCCATCGCATATGGGTGGGTCTGGTCGGAACACCGGCGGCTGCGTTAGCCGCAGCACCGCGCCCACCTCTCATCCCGCGTCTCACCGCACGGCCCATGACTCGCGCGGCCTATGATTAGAGGATAGGCGGCACGTGGTGAGGAGAAACCAAAATCTGACTCAATCGCCGTTCGCGTGGCTCGTCGCGGGAGTCGGCGCGATCGGCTCCGGGATCGTGCTCGCACTCTCTGTTTCATTCGAAGCAGGAGTGGCCGTCGCTGTGCTCGGCGTCGCCGCACTCGGAGCGAGCGCCGCGCTCTTTCTAGCTCCGTCCGCGACGGACCAGACTGGGCTTGGCCAGCGCCTCAAAGAATTACAAGAGGTGGAACAGCGGATGTTGGCCACCGGGGTATCCCAAACAGAACAGGCCTATCAGGAGCTGCGCCAGTCGCGGTCGGTGACGGAGGGTAGCGACGAGACGGCGCCCGCGACGGCGCTCGACGCCAACGAGCGTCGCCTCGGCGAGATGATCCGCACTCGGTGCGACCGAGTGTGGGAAGGGATCCGAACCCAGCGCTATGTCAAGCGGACGGGCGGACGCGTCGTCGACCTCGATGGTGGAGCCCTATTTTCCGAGATCCGGGACGTCGTCCAGGAAGTCGCGGCCCTTTATCATTCCGAGTCTACCAACGCGGTACTCGAAGTCCGTACGGGGGACATCGCGCTCGCGATACGCTCGGCAGCCGGCGAGTTGCTGCAGACCGTACGGCAGATTCCGTATGTCGACCCCGCCAGCTGGTCGATTCACGAAGTGGTCGCGCGACTCGAGACGGTGGAGAAAGGGCTGGCCCTCTACAAAAAACTCTCGCCGTATGACCATTACATCACCGGCGCGATGCTCGCCGCACGGATCGCCGTCGGCGCGAATCCAATATCACTTGCGGCGTGGGTACTTGGCAAGGAGGGCGCCAAGCGCATCGGCGGAAAACTGCTGAAGACGCGTGCCGAGGCTTGGATCAAAGAACTCCTAGAAGGCTCGGTCGCCCTCGTCTACCTGCAGGTCGCACGGACGTATGACCCGGAGCGCACGTACCGAAGCGCCGAATGGGTAGTGCTCGTCGAAGCACTCCGTATCCACGCGCAAACGCCAGGCATCGATCACAACCGAAAGTTCCTGCTCGACCGGATCTTGCGCGCACCGATTCCTGACGAATTCGCAAAGCTGGCGCTGCTGCGCGCACTCGCGGACGACAGCGCGCCGGACCCGCGATCGGCGCCTTCGGTCGACCTCGCCAAGCTACACCCGGCCGAGCGCCAGGCAATCGGTGCCCGGCTGGCCGATTTGCTCCCGGCCTTGCACGGGCTGAACGCGGTGGCGGCCAGGCAAGCCATCGAGGACCTCGAGCGCCGTCTGCAATGGGGACTGGCGGTCGACGTGTTCCGCTCGGGAAATCCGGAAGAGAGGGGCATCGCCGAGGGGTACTCCCAACTGGCGAGGCTCAGTCGGTTGTGGCTTGACATCACTCGCGAGGAGGCGCCGCACGCGATCGCGGTGACGACTTTTGGGACCCAAGCCCGCAAGTCGATTGGTCACAGCGCCGCCGACCGACAGCTGCGCCAAGCGGTGGCCGTTGCGTACGACAGCGACGACCCTGGCGGCGAGCGGAATGTCGTCGAGCCTCCGCGCGGGCTCGTCGGTCACACGCTCGCTGGGCCGCTCGTCGAATCAGTCGCCGCGTTGCTCTCCGCGACAGCGGAATGGCCGATCGAGCACGACCACGTGGTGCTGATGAATGCCTCTGTGCTGCTCCCCGAGCGCAAGCAGGTGCTCGCCGCCTGGAAGCACTATGTTACGGCGGCCTCACGGCAGCTCCGCAATCGGCTCGTGGCCCCCAACGTCGCGACGTGGCCGCCGCGTTCGGCGCCGGCAATCCTGCGGCGGTTCCGCGATACGGAGCGGGCCGTAGCGGTATTCGACGCGAAGACCCCTACGTCGCGCGACCGATGGCTCCTTGTTTTCGTGGACCGCGTTGTCGTCGGAGAAGTGCCAGACGACGAGCTCTCAATCGACGATGGTGAAGTGGAGACGCATCCGATTGCCGGCGTGCGGTTCACCCGTCGGAGCCAACGGCTCGGCGACGAACTCGTGGTGTACTGCGGCGGACACCGACTGAACGTCGTGAGCGGGAGAAACGGAAGCTTCGAGCGACGCTTCGGTCCATTGCTCGCGCAACTCGCGCTTCGCGTAGACGCGCTCCAATGGGAGCGCGCCGGGTTCTAAGCTCGGCGACGTTCCACCTGGCCACTCATGGACGCCCCGCCGGGGAACACCCGACGCATTCAACTCGGGCGCGGTTCAGCGCTCGGCCGTCGCCTCGGGATAGACACGGTCGCCGGCATAGTCGCGCAGACCGCAAAAACCGGCTGAACGGTATCCATGTTCGATCAGCAAGGCCGCGGCACGCGCGGCCCGTCCCCCACCGTTTCAAGCGGTGAGAATGGTTTTCTCCTTGGGGAGCTCGTCGAGACGATCCGCGAGCTCGGCGATAGGAATGTTGATGTAGCCCTCCCGGGTGCCGAATTTCTCCAGCTCCCATGGCTCTCGCACGTCGAGAAGCACGACGTTTGCATCGGCAAGCTTGGCGTCCAGCTCGGATACGTCGACGCGCTGATCCTCGGCGACCGGTTCGGGCAAGTTTTCAGCTCTCCGGATAGTTTGGGCCAGCGCCGACGCCAGCGCCAGCGACAAGACCGCTCCCACCACAAGCGTACCTGCTGCGAATTTCTTCATTGAACACCTCCCGGCCAGAATACAACGACTGCCCCCACGGCAGAGTCCGTCACGGGTGGCCAGTCACCCCTTCTGAAGATTCTCGTCTCGCCGGGAGACCGCGTTGGCCTCGCTCGACGCGTGACCGTCTGACAAACTCCAAGTGAAGCGAGTCAAGGACCCTCGCGGGCACCGGGCCGTCAAAGATCTCCACAACCCGCGCGATAGCTTCGATGGTGGCCAAGGCCTCCGGGACGGGACCTTGCCGCAACCTCAGGGGCGTGACGGCCGGAGCAGGCAAGACAAAACGAGGCATAGTATCCAAGGCCGGTATCCGATGGGACATTCGACGCGCCTGTCCCCACGTCCCATCGAGCACGACAAACGCGCGCGGATGAGGCACGTCATCCCGAGTCACCGTGCGATGACGACCCGTCTCTGCACCGTGTCCGTCGCGCTCGTGTGGAAAGAGCAGCCAGGCGTCGACCCGCAACGGCCCATCGTCAAACGGCCGGTCGCGAACGCCGTAATCAAACACCTGGCAGCGGGGCAACGCCGCGGCGGCCAGCCGGGCCGTATTTGACGGCTTGTGTATCTCGCGAACATGCCGCACCACGAGAAAATCGCAGGTCGTCGCCACAATGGGCATCTCCGCGCACAAACACAGCCGCGCCAGCCCGCAGCGGCCACAATAGTTCCTGGCCACTCCGGCCGGCGACGGTTGAAAGGCGTCCATCTACAACCCAGAGACTATCTGAAGAGCGACCGCCGCTGGGCCGGCTGAACAAGGCGAGAAGAAGGAAAATACGGGGAGTATTTGACCGATGAACACCGCGGGTCGGCCGGATTCAGCGACGGTCGAATGCAGCGGGACTTTCACCACGGGCTGCTAGTCTAGGGGCCCGTGTTCCGATAGCCTTGCATTGTGACCTATCGGGCGTATGAGGATACCGTCTTCACACGGCTCAGTACGGTACGTCCCGCCGCAATCATTGCTCTCATGAACAAGCCGCGCGTCCGAAAACACCTCCCCCTCGCCCGTGGTCACTTTGGCCCGACGGAATGTCGCGAGTTTCTCGTCGCCAAAGAACGGTTGTGGCAGGACTTCGGCTACGGACCGTGGGGTTTCTTGCTCGATGAGGAGTTCATCGGATGGGGCGGCGTGCAGCGAGAGGGGCAAGACGCCGACGTCGGCCTGGTGCTACACCCCAGGCACTGGGGCGCCGGACGGACGCTCATCACCCAAAGCATCGCGTACGCGTTTGGGGAGCTCGGGCTAGACTCCGTGACAACTCTCCTGCCGCCGTCTCGAACACGCGTCACGGCAATATTGCGTCTGGGGTTTGGTCCCGACGGTAAGACGTCGGTCAACGGCACGCACTTCAACAGATATCGCCTCGACCGAACAGCATATCTGAACCGCGTCGCCTCTACCCCAGACCCGCCCGACTAACCGGATCACGTTCGGAAGCTCGTGCCTCTTCGGTGTCCCAGCCATCTTCGGCTCGCGTCGAGCGAGGATCCGGTCCCGTTAGCCACCGAGTCGCCCCGCGTGATCTCGGTGCCGCGCCGGTGGCGTCCCATCACCGCGTATAAGAACGTGTACGAATGCTATTCAGGTGAATGTGGTCACTCACAGGGAGACTCGAATCTCGAAATTTGTCGAAATCGTTCCATAAAGCGAATGCCGTAGAGCCTACGCCGCCCTCACGCGAGTCCTGCAATTTCCGTATCTCCGCCGCCGGAATCTCCACCTCTACGACGACGCTCGTATCCTCTGGCTTCATGGCTCGAATCACACCGTTCAACTCGGTTGCCGCAACAGAGCGGTTGCCAATCCACGTGGACAGCGTCCCGAATTGTGTTCCCAAGAGTCTTGGATTGGATACTTCAACATGCACGGTGAAAGCCCCATCGTCGGCGATGACTATCTCGTCTCCTTGGAAAACATTCAATATTCTGGCGTTCGTAGACGGCAGAGGATACGCGCGTCTTACCTCGGCGGACACCGCAGGTAAAGAAAAACTATAGAAGCCGTAGTTCGCCCTGCCACACGCGTCGTTAAGAAAAAAGACGATCCTCGCCTGCGTTGGGGTAGATTTCTGAAAATTGATCAAATGCGCCCGCCGTATCAGACGCCCGACGGACTCACCAAAGGGCAGTGACCGATCTGTCCATCTAAATCGACCCAATATGGACGTTCCGAGGTGTGGAATCACTTGAGCCCGGTTGGACTCGTTTTCTTCTTGGTCGACGTCGATCTGCGCCCCGTCGTCAAATATCGTGACCGCGTCATAGTCGGTATACAGATCCTTCCCGCCCTCAAGACTCGATTCGAGCAACAGCATCATCGTTGGATCAATAGCAATTGTCGGCAACTCAACATCCCCACTTGGAGCAGGGTTGCCGTTCGCGGTCACGATTTTGACCGCTTGAACAGAAAAGTCCGCAATGTAAGGTTGTCCCGGCACATTCATCGGATGCACATGCGCACTGACCAAGTTTTCGCCATCGTAGAATTCAGACGTGTCAAGCGTGAATGTGCGCACCCACTCATTGGAGTCGATCATCTGCCCAATTTCCGTTGTCTCGAGAACCCTGAAGTTCTTGTAGAACTGGGCGTGCTGCGCCATCGAGTTTCGTATTGTGACCTTGCCTTCTAACGTCCCCGACACCGATTCTCCTTCGGCTACACGAGAATCGTCGTCTTTGAACAATTCGATGACGATATCCGCACTGTAGTCATCGGCGGTGGCTATGGCAGGTCCGCCCATCGCGAGTAGTCCAGCCAGACCAAGACAGGTGCGCAAGACGAGAACTGGGAAGTATCCGGGCAGCAGTTGACCGATGGACAACGCTATTTGACGGATGAACAACGCTGGTCGACGGGTTTTGGCGACACTCGAAGGCAGTGAGCCTCGTGGGCTGCGACACGCATTCTGCGTTTCCATTGAGCTACTGGCCTCCTGCCTGCTTTCGGGACACCGCAATACGGCGACGCGCGGGGTCGACCGACAGCACCTTGACTCGAACGACGTCCCCAACGGAGACGACGTCGCTAGGGGTCTGGACATATTCCTGGGCAAGCTCTGAAATGTGAATCAATCCATCTTGGTGCACGCCGAGGTCGATAAAGGCTCCGAACTTTGTGACGTTGGTGACGACGCCCTCCAGAGTCATCCCCACTCTTACGTCCTCCAGCGTCTGAACCTCTTCGGTAAACTGAGGGGCCGCGAACTTGCGGCGGGGATCTCGGCCGGGCTTGGCAAGCTCCGCGACAATGTCCTTGACCGTGGGGAGACCGCAGGTCTCGGTCACGAAATCCGATGGGTCGAGAGTGGACGCGAGCGCCCCGTTGCCGACGAGCTGCGTGGTCTCGACGCCCAGCGCACCCGCCATCCGGTGTACCACGCGATAGCTTTCCGGATGAACCGCCGAATTGTCCAAGGGTTGGCTTCCCCCGCGAATCCTGAGGAAACCGGCTGCTTGCTCGAAGACCTTGCGACCCAGCTTGGGAACATCCAGCAATTGCTGGCGGCTACGAAACCGTCCGTGCAAGTCCCGATACGCGACAATCCCGTCCGCCAATTTGGGACCGACGCCGGCGACATGCGCCAGGAGCGAACCGCTGGCCGTATTGACATCGACCCCGACAGAATTGACGCATGATTGGACTTCACGCTCCAGCGCATGACGCAGCTTCGTTTGGTTGACGTCATGCTGGTATTGACCGACCCCAATTGATTTTGGGTCTATTTTTACCAGCTCGGGAAGAGGATCCTGAAGGCGGTGCGCGATGCTGATCGCGCCGCGAATGGTCACGTCCAGAACGGGATATTCGCGGGCGGCGAGCTCGCTGGCCGAATAGATGGACGCACCAGACTCGCTGACCGAGACCTTGGTGAGTGGCAGCCCCTGGTCGTCAGTCAGACTCGTGTCCTTGAGCACTTCCTTGACAAAGGCGTCGGTCTCGCGAGAGGCCGTCCCGTTGCCGACGGCGACAAGCTGAACCCCGCGCCGAATGATCAACTCTCGCAGTGTGTGCGCGGCACCAGGCACATCGCTACGAGGCGGGGTGGGAAAAATGGTGCAGCTTTCCAAGTACTTGCCGGTGCCGTCTACCACCGCAACTTTGCAACCCGTGCGGAAACCCGGGTCTATTCCCACTGTGACACGGGGGCCGGCCGGAGGGGCCAGCAGCAAATCACGAAGGTTGTCACCAAAGACGTGGATCGCCTCCGCGTCCGCGCGTGCCTTGAGCTCTTGCAACGTTGCCGCCTCCGTCGCTGGCCACAGCAAACGTTGCAAGCAATCCTTGACAGTCCCGACCAGGTCCCGGTGAAACTCGAACTGACGGTTGGGCGCCAAACGCGCGGTCAACGTCCGAAGCACGCCGTCGATATCCAGCTCGACATTTACGCGAAGCGACCCCTCTGCCTCACCCCGCTTCATGGCCAGAAGTCGGTGGGACGGCACTCGTTGCACAGGTTCCTGGTGGTCGAAATACATCTCGAACTTGGCGGCGTCGAGCTTTTTACCCCGCTTGACTCGCGACCGAACGTGGCCGGTATTTCTCGCCTGCTGGCTCAACCAGCGACGGGTCTGCGGATCTTCCGACCACCTTTCGGCCACAATGTCACAGGCGCCTTGGACCGCGCTTTGCTCGTCGGGCACGTTCTTCTCGGGGTCGATGAACGGGCGGAGCACTTCTGATCGAGGCCGACCCAGCGGCCGCTGACGTCGCAGGAGGTCGGCGAGTGGCTGCAACCCACGTTCGCGGGCGGTGGCGGCCCGGGTCCGCCGTTTTGGTTTGAACGGCAGATACAAGTCTTCGAGCACGCGAGGGTCGTGGCATTGCCCGATTGTCCGCCGCAAATCAGTGGTCAACAGCCCTTGCTGGTCGATTGTCCGTAGAATCGTGGTCTTCCGTTGAGCCAGCTCGTGCGCCTTGACGAGCGCGTCCTCAATGCGCCGTAGCGCTGTCTCGTCCAACCCACCCGTCGCCTCCTTGCGATAACGCGCGATAAAAGGAAGCGTATTACCGTCTTCGAGGAGGTCGATTGTCGAACGTACTTGGCGCTCTGCGACTCCGACGACACTCGCGATCAAACGAGCCGTTTCCTCCACGTCAAAACAGTGGAACGTTACCGTTGCCATATTCTTGTCCATCGTCCCTGTTATCTTGCTGGCTCGCCACTCGTCGAATCGTCAGATCAATGTTGAGGTGATCTTCGTCGAAACGTTCTTCCGGTAATGTACCCCGCATGACAATGAGAATTGGGGCTGTATCGGTCGCCCTGGCACTGGCCTATTCCGTGGTCTATCCGTCGGGCTGGACCGTCCACAGTCAATCAGGCCGGGCCGCCAACCTACCCGGCGCTACTCAGGAGCAGTTCGAGGAGTGGATGACCGAGCGGTCAAATTGGGGGCGATGGGGCCAAGATGACCACCTCGGCGCCGCCAACCTCATCACGCCGGCCAAACGTCTCCAGGCTATGGCCCTGGTTGAGACCGGCGAGACCGTCTCTCTTGGGCACGATGTGACCGACGCCGTGGGGAGTGATCCCAATCGACCGTTCGGGCTGAATATGATCATTTCGTTTGGCCCCGATCGAATTCGGGATAGGCTCGACATCGACTACCACGGGGGCTTCTTCACTCATCTCGACGCCCTGTGCCATGTCGTCTACGACGGCAAGATCTACAACGGTCATGACTTCCGAGAGACCGTCACGGAAAACGGGTGCGAGCACCTGGGCATCACCGGTCTCCAAGACGGCGTGGTCACCAAGGCGGTCTTGGTCGACGTCCCACGTCTAAGAGGCGTGCCCTATCTGGCGCCCGGCACGCGCGTCTATCGCGAAGACATCGAAGCCTGGGAGGAACAAACCGGAGCGAGGGTCGAGCCTGGCGACGTCCTCTTGATCCGGACTGGCCGGTGGGCCCAGCGGAGTGCCGAGACCAGCGCCGCCGGCACGAGCGGCATGGACGCCTCTTTTCTACCATTTCTCGCCGACCGCGACGTCGCGCTATTCGGCGGCGACACCGCTCACGAAGTGCGCGACAACATTCCAGGTTTCGATGTCACCGTCGTCCACAAGTTCGCCATCGTCGCCCGAGGAGTGAATCTCTTCGACAATCTCGACCTCGAGAAGGCGGCCGAGACCGCGGCACGGTTGAGGCGGTGGGAATTTCTCTTCATGGCTAGTCCCGTGCGCGTGCCCCACGGCACCGGGTCGCCAATCAATCCAGTCGCGGTTTTCTAACCCGGAAATTTGTCGGGGTTGACTGGACTGACCTGGTCTGACGAAATCATCCCACGTGACGTCCTGGGTCGGGAAGCCGCAACGCGAGCACCCCGTCGCCAACTGACGCGCAGTGTCCGCAAGCATGAACGCTAGCGGAGCGTGTTCCGGAAGTTCAGCAGTGCCGTCCAAAGAAAGAACGCGGCCGCCGCAAAGATCGCCAACGGTTCTTGAACGTAGAAATAGGTAAGCAGAGATGGCTTGAGACTTTTCTCAAAGCCGCCGGGGCCAGCTGACCTCGCCTTGAAACTGCAGGGACACACGTTTCCCCATATCGAGCTGCAGCACCCGGCCCTTCACACCGCGTAGAGATACGAAGTCTCCGGGGCGGAGCGTAACCTTCTGTTCGATGTCAGGCAGTGAGATTGTCCCCGCCATGACCGCGGAGACCACCA
>CAUZIB010000079.1:0-21674 GCA_963579735.1 Vicinamibacteria bacterium
CCGTCACCTCAATGCCATGGTTAATGTTGAACGCTTGAAGCCATTCCGTCGGGTTGATTTCCCGCTTTTGCATCGTTCACCTCGTACTTCGATGGAACAGTTGGGACGTGCCAGCCAAATCCTACCGGTAGCTGGGCGGCTGGCTCAGCATGCGCCTACTCTGCCACCGTGGGCGCTAACCTGACAACGCCCTTCCCCGGCCGTAACGGACACCTCGGCCGGAGAAGAGGGTCGGATTCCCTTAGTAACGATTCAACACTCGTTTACCGCCGCCCACGTCCTTCCACGCTTGATGCACCCGCCTGCTCATCAGTGAAGACCGGCGTGGTTTCCCAATCAAGGACGTCTCCCCATTCTGCCGCATGGATATACACCGTCTCCGGTTTATCCGTTTCAACCAACAGCCATCCATTCACGGATCCAGGGGCGTGCCAACGACCAAGTAACGTTGACCCATCAGGCATTGGCGCTGCCCCTTCAAGAAATCTATTGTGTGCCTTGTCGTAACCATCCGCTTTCAGTGACCACTCCATCATGTACAGCATGACTCCCTCTCCTTAGTTTTGTTCACCGACGTCCTTGACATCACTCTGACGTAAGGAAAAGCGCGGGTCGCGGCGTGAATCCTGTCGGGCTGGCACACACCTGGTGGGTTCCTGGAACGGGTCTTCACGTAGCCTTCGACACTCAAGACCATGAAGAAGGGACTTGTGCAACTCACACGGTCAACCCGCAGTGTCTGCGGCCACCTACACTTCTCGGTAGCAGTTGAAAAAGAACGTTGAACTCCTGCTCGCAGCGCTCGGCCGCGCCGACACCCGCTTGATCAGTCCTAACACTAGTGGATCTTAATAAGACGCTTAGCTTCCATGGGCCTCCGCTAGCGCTGCCTGGGTCCTGGGTCCGGGAATCCCGTCGACGAGGAGTTCGAAGACCTTCTGAAATCTCCTCACCGCGCGCTTGGTACGGGGACCGTCGATACCATCAACGGGACCCGCGGCGAATCCCAGATTGTTGAGCCGCGCCTGGACGCCGGTCAGATGCTCGACCGGAGGCAGTGCCTTACCCGGGGCAGAGGCCCGGCGGCTCAGCTTCGGCTTCTGTCCCGCCGCGGTCACCTTCTTCGCGTTGAAAGCGTCGATCAGGGTCTCGGGACCAACCTCCTTGGGATTGGGAACCGCCATCTTCGCCACCGGCAGCCCGAGCACGGCCATGCCGGATCCTACAAACAGCGGCCGTACGCCCTCGACCACTACCATCTTTCCCAACTGACCTGCGGTGTATAACTCAAAGTTCGAGGCGCCTGGGAAGACCTTCGCGAAGTCGTCGATCTTGGAAAATACGTGCCCAACGCGATCCGAATAACGCACCTGGCCCAGTGCGTTCTTGAACGCGTAGACCGTGTGCTGGGCCTGGCCTCCGGAGGCCATCGTCCACTTGATTGAGAACAGGACCACGCCGTCCGTCGCCTTCGTTGCGCGCTCTACCTCCTGGAGTGTGCGGGGCGGGTGCAGTGTCTTGACGCGCGCACCCAGCTTCTGGAGTGCGCCGACAAGATTCTGGGCCCACGTCGCCTCAAGGCTCGCGGCCGGACCCTGAAAGCCGACCGCCTTGGCCAGATCGTCGACAGTCGCAAAGAGCCTAGCTCCGGTTCGGTTCAGGGCATGTGTCGCAGCGACCCAGCTGCAGATGCCGCTGTTGGGGGCAGCGTCGAGCTTCGCCAAGCGCGCAATAGCAGCGCCCCCGACGCGGGGTACGACTCGGACCACCCGTCCGACGGGTCCCGCCAGTCCAATCAGCCGAAGCGCGTCCTTCCCGTAGCCCCACCCGCCCTCGGCCGCGCCCTGGCCGAGGCGCAAGGTGTCGACGAGACCCGCGCCGAGATCGCTCGCGGTTGCTCCTAAGGTCGCGACGCCCACACCCCACCACTGAGGGTTTTCGTCAACGAACTCATCCAGGAGCTTCTTGTATCCGGAGTGTTGCTTGTCCCACCAATCTGCGAGGTCGGCTGGTGTGCCCACGGGGCTCTCCCTTTTGGGTGCCTATGTTCCTCGCGATTATTTCAAGAGCGCGCACCACTGGTCAATCCAGTCACACTCGAGCACCAGCTAGTAACGCTTGGTCCCGCAAGCCCTTCGCGCAGGGCCACATCGCGGTTCAGCTTGGTATCCCGCCTTCGAGAGCCATGTGCTGCAGGAACCAACACTGCAGATTAGAGGCGATTACACGGTGCGCACCCGCCGCTCAGGGAAGGAGTGGGCTGACACGCCAGGCGAGGCCCGTTGGCATCTGCTACGAAAGGCCGCATAAGTGGGCGGCTGGAGCCTCGCGTAGCCTGATTCTTTCCTTTGGCGGGGGAGATCGGGTTCTCCGATACGGGCTTGCAACCGCCTTATCTGCTGAGCGGCCAAGCGGTCGCCCCAGATGAGCTAGTTCGCGCCGGAATAACTTGCCGACCGAGGTGGGAAACCACCGACACACCTCTTCCCACTGCTGGCCCCGGCGGTGGGCCCGTGGATCGAAAGTGTCCAGGAACGTCGAGAACCGTGAGTGACCCACCAAGCAGGATCCCTCGTTTCGATCCAGTCGAGCTCGCCATGTCTTAGTGGGCAGCGAGGACGTCGAAGCTCAGGCATCGGCGGCTTCGCGCCTGGCCCTCTCTTTCGCCTCAATCTCCCTCGTGATGGCCAACAAGCTGACGTCCGCGGACACCACCGTCTTGTCGACGAACATGCCCATGGTCCGAGCCAATAACTCCAACGCCTTCGGCTTGTCCCAGGTCCGCAGCTCGACGACTCTCTCTTGCACCTCGGTCTCGGTGACGCCCTCGGTGGTATGGTGCGCTCGCGGGTGAGCTTCATGCTCGAGAGCGCGGCCTGGACGTGCTCGGGCATCTGGTGGGGCTCAAGGAGCTTCCCTCGGGGGAGTAGAAGTTGCCGATCCGAGCGAAGCCGACGTAAGCCAGCTCTCGGGCCACGAAGTCGGCGGTGAGCCGCAGCTCTTCCTGACGAGGACGGACCAGCTCTTGCAGCTTTCTTTAAACCTTAACGGACCTTAACAACCGGGAGGCGGCAGCTTCGGCCGTGCTCGCCGAGTAGTCAGCAGCGATGGCCGAGCGCTTCCCGTGGCCGTCAACCTGGTATTCCTCAGCGAAGCGGGCTTGCTTGACGGTCAGCTTGTTGTCCACTCTCACTGTTAGGGTATTGTTCGAGAGCAGCGATGGCAACGGGGACGACTACCGCACTCATGCTCGGTCGAAGCATCATGGCAGCGCCGAGCCCTCATCCACATCCCCCAGCGAGGCGCAGGCGCGGACGCCCAAGGAAGATAAGGCGCATCGGCACGATTCTCACGGGTCTGCCGATCGTAAGACGAGGGCGACCGCGCAAGCTCACGCAGGGTTGCGCCTGGGCGCTTTTTGGTGGGGGTATTAGCCGTAGGGACAGCAGCTTTATGTTCTTATGTTGATTGCATTCTCCAGAGAAATGCCCGCAGCTTTCTCACTGCGGGCATCTCAGCCTTGTCGGAACGACAAGCTAATTGGTTGTTGTCTGATGGATCAAGTATTGCGCCCACAACGAAGGGCTCTTACAGCTGATCGGGTTCTCCGGATTGGGGGTTGGAGGACTTTGTTGCAGTTGATCCCATGCGGCACCAAAATCGTCGAAGCTCGGATAACTAGCCAGGTACCCTACGCTTGAACCAATCGGTCTCTCCGGCCCGCCGAAGTTTAGACTTCTGACCAGGGCGATAGAAGCCCCAACGGTTTCCGCAAATCCGCGATGGTTCGCGACAGCATCGTCAATGGTCGCGCCATTCAACTCGCAATTAGTGGAAGTCGCCGCTGTCAGTGGCGGAATGCGGGTTCCGGCCGGGTACGGTATCGCAAATCGCACACTAGAGATCCCAATATTTTCATTACATGTCGCAAAAGGAGCTAGCCCACGCTGCCCGTTTCTGCCAGCTTGGCTCTGCAGAAACCGGCCACGCCTCTCAACCATGACGGCATAGCTCGGATAGTAGCTCGAAACAAGAAAATCGAATTGAGGGCCGAAGTTACCGCCAACGCCCGATGCAGCGATCTTGTTTCGTAAGATGACGACTCCTGGAGCCGTGTCCTCAGACCACTCAAGATTTCTCCCGGTTTCAACCACGTCTGCAATGGTATAGCCGGGGTTAAGACTACAGGCCATAGTTCGCTCGGCGAGCACAACTGTCTGCGCTGCGACAGAAGAGGTGCCAAGAAACAACACTACGAGAGTGGCGATGGTGATACCAATGTTCATAATACATCTCCTCAAATTGCGCGATTAGTGGCGCAGATGGTTAGCTACCAAATCTTGCCCGTTCTTCACACCCCGGACCGAGAACAGCCAGGTCCTGTGGTGTCTGGCGAACGGGGTACATTGCCGCTCAGATCTGCACTGTGACGGACCAGACAATAACAGATTTATAGAGTAGGTATTTTTTGAAGAACGATGGGCCCATTCAGACACACTTACCATTACATCCGATAGACAATGGACGAGGAAGACACATGCGTCCCGCTCCCGAAGCGGGTGTTGTGAGGTCTGCATCCGGAGGGCGACTGTGCCCGTTTTTGTCGACGATAGGCAATTCGAGAGCCCCCCCGATCACCAAGCCAAGCCCCTCGACACCCTCGGCTGTTAGCTTCCGAAAGTTGAGAGCATGCCCACATCTCCCCTCTAGCATCCGCCTGAACGTACTGGCGAGGGATTCCTGACGGACATCCAGCACGGGAGTCACAGCGACGATTCACTGCGGATTCCCCCCCACCTCCACTATTTCCAACCCAGGACAGCCCCCGCCAGACGCCGCCAGAACCCTTCACGACCACCGACGCTGGGATGTCCAGGTCACTCCGAGTCGATGCGCTGGCGACCCGCTGGCGTGTCTTGGCGGCGCGTTCCTGACTGCGCGCTGAACTCGACGCTCGGTGACCCCAGTCCTACCGCAGGTGCGGGTGACACCGCGTCTCGACGACACGAGGGTTCCTGACGAGTCCCAGCATCCTCACAGCAACATCCGCAGCGTTTCACTGACATTCCCCCCACTCACGCTGAGGGAGCAGTCGATGGTCCGCAGGGGTGTCGGCGTGTGTCTGGAGGCGGTGGGGAGCCGGACGAATATTCTTGCAGTGTGAGACCGGGGGAGGGGGCTATACTCCGATCATTCGAGACATTCGGCGCACTGACGGGGTGTCTATAAAGAGGCGCGATGCTGGATCAGGTCCGCATTCCCCTCGGCGGATTCGCGTGAGCCAGGCGGAGGCACGATGAGTGACGGTGCGACACTCGCGTTAGTGATCGGGGCTATCGTCCTTGGACTGATCGCGATTGTTCTCTTCTTCCTCCAGACGATCATCGCGTTCAGACTGGACCAGCGCAATCGCTGGCTCAGCTTTCTGATTAATCTCGTTTTCGGCGCGACGGTGCTAGGCTGGGCCGGCGCGCTCATCTGGGCAATGAACAAGCTCGACGATCCGCTCAAGGGCGGCGTCAAATACGATCCGCAGACACACGACCCGATGATGTAACAACGGCTGGTAATTAAAAAAGAGACCCTATGTATTGGTATCTAAAGGTATTGAAGAAATACGCAGTGTTTAGTGGACGCGCACGGAGGAAAGAGTATTGGATGTTCGTTCTCTTCAATACGATTATCACCTTCGCCCTGGGCCTCGTAGCGGCGATCATGGGTTCTGACTGGAATGTACTGAGCGACATTTACCAGTTTGCTATCATCATACCTACTGTCGCCGTGGGGTTTCGCAGGGTGCACGACACTAATCGAAGCGGATGGTGGTGGTTCCTTGTTGTGCCCCTCTTCTTCAACGGTCATCCGAATGACAATTATTATGGACCAGACCCGAAGGCGGATGCACTAGGAAATGAAGATGGTCAGGACTCTGAGACTGCACCTTCGTTGGGTTTACGATAGAGCCCGTCGACCGCGTGGATGATTACGATTACGTGGTCGGCTGCTTGATCATCACCAGCCTGATCCTACTCGCGCTCGGCATCGGGAACGTTGCCTTCCAGGGGAGACCCGGAAGTCGGCAGCAGGTCCTCGACGATAGGCAATTCTAGCGTGAGTTGTGTCAAACCGCAGCATCCCGCCTTCGGCAATGAGAGAGGTCACATCGTAACGCCCGAGGCAGGCGCCAGCTCCTCACCCCCTTAGTAAGGGCTCGGTCGCGCACGTTCGGCTAGCCGCCGGTGGCAGCTACACGGCCTGTTATTAACGGTCCATGCGACCCTGCGCGCCAGTTGTCTATCGACTCAGATCAGGACGGTGCTCAATCAAACTGAACTGCCGATGTCGAATACCACGGCTTCCCGCTCTTACGATTTGTGCCATCTCGGCCTCGCCGAAAAGTTCGGTCAGCGTCTCGAAAAGGTTGGGTACTTGGTCTCGCTCGGCGAGCGTGTCGTAGAATTCGACGGCCGTGTAGAGACCGGCGGCCCCGTCCACGACGGCGCGCCGAACGATGCGAAGACCCAGGTGCTTTTGCGCGGCCACACGCTTGGAGAGTAAGACCTGATAGTCCGCCGCCGTGCTGGGGTCGATCTCCGTCCGCGTAACCCGGGCGAATCGTCTGCTCGGCGTTCCGCTTGGAATATTGGTTAAATCGTGCTGCGTTCGAGAGACCGTCGACTCGAATGACTCGATCGAGGCCGTCCCGGACTGAAGGATCGAAGCGGCCTCTTCCTGGCCGTGAGCTTTGATTAATATCTCCGGCACCGAAAGCCAGCCGTCGACTTGCTGCCATTCGTTGAACCCCGTCACGAACTGAAACTGATTGATTGGTCCGCCGAACTTTACCTGGTAAGCCTGGACAGACTGAGCATCTCCGATCTGCCTAGCGGCCTCCTTTATCTGCCTGACAAAGGCTTCATATTCAGCAATCATGCTCGGTTTGGCCGTGACCGTGAGCACGGACAGGAACTCTGTCGGTGCGGTCTGGGCCGCAGCAAAAGGCGAAACGAGCGAGAGAGAGACGACGCTGGCAAGAACAATCCCCATGCATTTCATGACATGACCTCGATCCCATTGTGAGCGGACACTTGTAAACAACACGAAGACGATAGACAACATTAGAAGCCCCCTCCACGAAGACTACGGATTTCCGCGTGGAGCATGCACGTGCGGGGGGGAGGGGCGGCGGTCAAGCGTGGTTCCAGACTTCGCCTATAGAATACATGGTTTTTCCCACAAATGTATGCAGGATTTTGGGGTCAGCTGGGCGACGCGCCGGGGAGTGGAGATGAGGAATAGGCCCGGAAACCGGACACATTCGCGGGCGGCCGCAGCTGAATCCACCGCCGCCTGCGCGGGTCACGATTTTAGTGGGGGGCCTGCTCGGCGGCAGCCTCTTCCACCGCAAGATATTGATTCGAAGATACTTACGCCACGGTGAGGCTGAAGCTCGCCGAGACCGGCGGCCTGACTCGCTCCGACGGCTGTTGCTGGCCTGGAGTGCACGGACCACCTCGGAAGCCGGCGGCTCGGCGAGATCCGGCCCTTCGCCGCTGTCGTGGGTCCGGTCAGCCTGGGACCAGTTCTTAGATACATGGTCGTTGGCGACACCCGTAAACAGCTGATAAAATGATGTTTACCAGTAGCGAAGCCCAGCTCTCCTTGCACCGATTCTTGAGAGGAACCGAAGACATTACGGTGCAGTGTCCGAAATGCGGGCACGTCTATCAGGATCGGTTCCGGGGCTCGGTTAATCTCGCTCTTGACGATTTTGACGAGGAGTACCTCGACCAGTGCTCGTCGGCGACGTGCCCGGAGTGTCAGCACAAGGTGAGCCTCGACGTGCTCGTCGTTGAGGACGGCGTGTTTAAGTTCGAGGCCCAGAATTAGGGCACGCGAGCGGTGGCACGGCTTGAGATGCCGTAGTGGGTCGCTGTGACGATAGACAGCATTAGAGGGGTCGGCGTGTGGGGGTCAAGGTCAGGGCCGTGCGTCGCACGGCCGACGACCGGGTCCGAGGGCGCCGTGGGCGCGCCCTCGGACACAGCCTCCCACTCCGCGTCCCGCGTGTCCTCGGACCAGCATCGAACGTCTCGAGGAAGGTGTAAAGCGAGAGCCCGCCATGTCTCGCAGAGACTACTTTGAGGTGGTGGCGATCTCAATACGTGGCGCGGGACACGCCTGGCGATACCCAGTTCAGGGGGCCGCTCCCGCAAGATTGCAGTTATGAGAGATTGAGTCCCCCCGGAGTTTGGGGCGAACCTCACTCCCTCGGACCAACCGTGAGCGTGTACTCGCCGACATCCCCACGACCAGTCGCGCCGGCCCAGATGTAGTAGGTCCCGGCTTCAAGGTCCCGTCGAATGCGTGACCGATTCGTGTAGCGAGCCGCATCACCTTCGAGTTTCTCCCCGTCCGCTCCGGTCAGCGTTAGATGCGGTCGGCACGGGTCGCACAACAGAACGATCTCCGTTCGCATCGGTTCGGTCAGGGTGAATTGGAACAGGTCATTGTAGGCCCCGGCGGATGACCCGTCCAAGTCTCTGGCCATTTCGCGATCACCGGCCCCTAGGCGCGCCTCCATTGGCTGATTGAGTGAGAGCACACGAAGCTCGCCCGCGTCTTCCCTGTGCCGCCGTTCACCGGGGGCACCGCTTAGCTTATCGGCGTAATCCACATACCCACGGGCCCGTCTCAAATTACTGCCGTCGAGCGTTCCGTCGTCGTCTGGAGCCGTACGGTAATACCGCACGGCCATCCTAATGGCATGGTTAACATCCGCCCAGTCGTCACCGATTGATGACAAGAACGTCGTAATGGACGGCAACGCTGCATTGAGGGAAGCTACCAAAAACACCTGGTTTTCAGGATTTTCAGAGTCCAGTGCGTCCGCCTGCGCCTCGAGAATGAGCAACGCACCAATCGCCGCTCGGAGTTCTAGCTGTTCACCCTCTTCACCACCGTCCGCCGACGCCCCGAGCCGCCCATCGAAGGAGATATAACGGATCATCTCCATCGGCAGCGTCAACAGCTGGCCGGCCACCCGTATCTCCACCGTGGACTCATTCGCACGGACCAGATCCCCGTCGATTGTGTCCCCTTCCCGAGTTTCTATCGTCACCGCTGTTCCGCAATAATCCCCGTACCCTCCGATATAGCTTTGGGCTGACGCAACGGCCTCAAATCGCATGTTTCGGTTTGGTGTTGGGAATCTGTCCATTACCTGACCCATTGATGTATAAACCGCACACCACGATTGGTCATGCATCAACTTCTGGGCTACCACGAGGCCCTTGATGTAATGCGCTGTGAAGTCCTGCGGAAGCGCGAACGCGGCCCGATCAAGCAACTCAACCGCAGAGGCTCGACGGACGCCAATACTTCCCATAACCAACGGACCCATCTCGAAGTAGTCGTCCATCGCAAGAAGGTAGCCAAGGACAAACTTGTTGTCAGGGCTCAGCTGTTCCAGTGCTAGTTCGTCGATCGGCACGCCGCGCGTGGCGGCCAAGCCGGAGAGGAAACGACGGCCGTTGTCTTGGCCCTCGAAATCCCAACCCAATGCATTGATCACTGCCGCCTTCTGGTCCAGCGGGTTGTCCGCAAGGAGAAATGCCAGGACCTCGCCTACGGCAGTAGCCGAGCCCTGAGCCAAGACAACCGCTGAGATATCAGTGTAGGCGGACGCGATGTCGGTAGACGTTAATGGTGAATCCGCTATAACCGGTGCCGCCATAGATAGGGCCCAGACCACAAACCCAGTGGTGACAAATTTTCGAATGGTCATCGTTCCTCCAGGAAGAACTGTCTAGTCGCGTGTAGCTATCAATCCTACCGCTGGCTGGCAGGGGGTTCAATCTGAGGCATTACGGCTCACGCGGGTGCGCGGCGTTCCACCCGCGGGCGAGACGGCGGGTGTCGGCAAGCTGGGTGGGGTTCATCAGGCCTGCAGCTTGGTCGCGAGCTCCGACGGCGTCCTCTCGCCGCTCACCGGTCTCTCGTGCGGCCAAGAGGTTGAACCACATGTGCGCCTGCACGTAGTCCTTCGGGACGCCCTTGCCTCCCCCATGGAGACAGGCCGCCCCCCAGGGCAGAGCCTGACCCGGAGCCCGAATCCTCGAGTTGGGGCGAACGTCAACCTGGGCTATGCGGCCCGTAGTCCGCGCAACCAGTTGGAAAACGACCCCGCCAGGCGAGAAGCCGCTTGTTCCGGCGCATTCATCGGACCGGCGGTCCAAGACAGCTGGGCCAATGTCATTTCGCCGATCTGAACCGTTGGCAGGGGCCGTGCGTCGGGCTCGCGGAAGTCAACGATTGCGGCAAATGGCGTGCGATAGCCTGTCGCAAACGTAACAATTTGGTTGAAGTCAGCCCGATCCAAGGCCCCAGTAGACAATTTATATTTCACGTCAGCGATTGCCAGATCACCCTCAACCACGATGTCGGGATTGATTGTCATCGTGGTCCCACCCAGCTGAATCCCACGTTTGTAGATATCCCATTCGGTGCAACGGTCGTTCAACACGTTCAGCAAGCCAGACGATAGGCAATTCTAGAGCACCCCCGATCACCAAGCCAAGCCCCTCGACACCCTCGAGCCGGTTGAACTGCTGGAGCGGCTCGCCGCGCTGACGCCGCGCCCACACATCCACCTGCTGCTCTACCACGGCGTCCTGGCCCCGCGGGCGGCGTGGCGGGCCCTCGTCGTCCGATTCGGGCGTACGGACAGCCCTGCCCCCACTGCGGCCGACGATGACGTCGGGGAACACCCTGACGGGGCGGACCGCTGCCACGGTAGCAACTACCTCTGGGCGGAGCTGATGCGCCGGAGCCTGGGCTTGGATGTGCTCGCCTGTCCCCGCTGTGGGCGGCGGCTCACCCTTATCGCGCTCATTGACGAGCCCGCCGTCGTTCGGCACGTGCTGCAACACCTGGGACTCCCGACCGAGGCCCCCGAGACGCGGCCGGCACGCGCGCCGCCGCTCCTCGATGGCGCGCTTCGCACTGCCGCGCCCGACGAGTTCTACGTCGACGACCCCGCCTGACTCCCCTCTCTGGGCCGTCAGCACACTCGACGTACGCCTCCACACTGACCTCTATCTGGCCTTGACCTCGGCCTGAAGAGCGAGCATTCTCGGCCCGACGCGTTCAGTCGGGCGGTAATCCCCCCGTCAAGGGCCGCCAATCCGCGTGACGGGGGAGGTCAATCCGCCTGTCGAGGGTGTCGAGGGGCTTGGCTTGGTGGTCGGGGGTGCTCCAGAATTACCTATCGTCGCCAACGAGTAAGGTATGTGCCAACGACAAGCTTTTGGGGAACTGAAAGGGGAAGGCATATAGTCTGACGGAGACGGAACGATAATACCGACGTGTGGCAATGCGTGTCCCGCCCATCGGCCATGGTTAGCGCCCAGGACATAGTCATGCGAATGCAGGGGATCTACATTTAGCAAGAGGAACGAGGAACGAGACTACCCCGAAGCAGTCGGACTCGCCACGACGATTCCCCTCTTCCAGCGCATCATCGAAGGCACCGCCTTCATCGCTGGCGACTTCGACACCGGCTACCTCGATGACCTGCTCCAGGACCCCGTCTTGGGACCCGACCACGACCGCCATCGAGAGATCGACGATGCGGTAAGCAGCCCTACGATCGTCGCGTGTGGCGGGCGACCAATCTCGTGCGCTGGGTGCAGCACACCGGCGTCGAGTTCGACTAGCGTCGGCGACGTCGGGGCGGACCGATCAGACGTAGAGCCAGAGCGCGGCGAGAGCGATCAGCACGAGGACCCGTCGCGTCCGGGTCCTGATCGCGCGCGGCTCCCACTCGGGCGCTGAGGCAGCGTTGAACGCCGTCGCGAGCAGGAACCAAAACGTCGTGGCCACCGGCACGTAGTACCAGGTCTCGCCTTGCCAGTTGGACCCGACAAGGTAGGCCAACGTGCCGGCCAACGCGGCATCACCGATGTGCCAGACGCCGTCGGCACCCGTCGCCGAGCCGCGGCCGAGATCCGCGACCGGACGGACGTAGAACGCGAACAGCATCCATACCGTGGCGCCCAGCCCGAGCAGGCCACCTGTGGCAGCCATGTGCAACAGGTGATTCGTTGCCTCCAGGTAGGTCACGCCGCCAATCGGCGCGCCGTACTTGGCGTAGAAGACCGGCAGCAGCATGCCAAACGTCCCGACTCCGGTGCCGGCGATCGGATGTTCGCCAAACATGAGGAGGAGCTGCCGCATGCGTTCGACGCGGCCGAGGGGGAAACCGAACGATGACTCCGCGAGGAACGCCGACCAGTCGGAGATCCCGGCGGCGGCCAGCACCCACATGAGTCCGGCCAGCGCCACGATGCCACCCGCCAGGAGGGTGCCCGCGACGGCAGCCCGGCGCAGCAACGAACCCTGGGAGCGCCGCAGGAAAATCACCGCCGCATAGATCCCGGCGCTCATGACGACCCCGATCTGCGCTGTTTTGGAGTCGAGCGGGCCGAGCGACGCAAGGATCAGCACCACGCTGGCGGCGCCGAGAATCCGCAGGCCGCGGGGACGGGCCGCCGACATCGCGGCTGCCACGCCAACCGGCAGGAGCATGATGCCGAGGGTCGCCAGACCGCCTGGGTTCGTCATCAGACCGGTCGGCCAGCGCGGGTCGCGACTAGGCAGTGGGAACGCGCTCCAGAAGGCCTGGCCAATCGCCGCCGCAAGACTCAGCGCTAGTCCCCCGAGCAGCCCGGCTAGGAGCCAGTTCTCTAACCGAAGTGAACCGACCGCATCGCCGGCCCGCTGGCCGAACTGGATCAGCAGCAACGCGAGAACTGGCCCCGAGATCAACGCCGCCGCGCGCAGAACGAAGATGCTGGTGAAACCGCCGCCAACCTCGTCGACGCGGGAGATCCCACCCAGAAAGCTGTCGGCGAACATCGGACTGTATCGGAGCGTCGTGATCGCGGCGGAGGTCAGCAGCAGACCGCAGAACAGAAGCGCAGCGCTTGAGGTGGAAGCCGGTACTCTCGGGAGGGCTTGAGCAGCGCCTGCGGCAGACTGCCCCGGAAGGGGCCCAGCCTGAAGCTCCTGTCGCAGCACCACGAAGATCCCCGCGATGACAGCGATCGTGAGGAGCAGCGGCAGCTGCTTGCCCAGGATGAGGGTCGGTTCCAGGTAGGGCATCGTGGCGCCCGCGAACGCGAGGCCGGCCAGCGCCGGAAGCGGCCATCGGGCCGTCAGCACGGCGACGGCGACCAGCATCGTGGTGATCGCGAGCACACCCATCAGACTCATCCCGAGCTGCGCTCGCCCCATCGCCAGGCTGGCGGCAGCGGCGAGCACGAGAAGGCCGAGTGGGCCGCCCCAGTCGCCGGTACTCGTCTTCGAGCTTTGTTGCTGCGCGCTTGAGTCGATGGACATTGGCCCTACACTACAGGTATCGATCGCGATCGGAGGAACGGTCAACAGACGCGCCCGACTGCTCGGCGCGGCAACGCCCCGACATGAAATATCTTATCTACCTCGGGCACCCGCACCATTACCTGACCGTGAAGCATGCCGTCGATCGGCTCGCCGCGGCCGGCGACGAAGTTCTGCTGCTGGCGCGACACAAGGACGTCCTGCTCAACCTGCTCGCCGCCCAGTCGCATCCGTACGAAGTGCTGTCGCGCGGCCCGATCCGTCGCGCGGTTGCGGGCCGCATCTCAGGGATCGCCAACCGCGAGATGCGCGTGTGGCGCTGCTGCCGGGACTGGCGCCCGGACCTACTGGTCGGCACCGATCTGGTGATCACGCACATCGGTCGGTTGCGCGGCATCCCGAGCCTTGTGTTCAGCGAGGACGACTCCGCGGTGGTGCCTCTGATGGCGCATCTCGGCTATCGCTTCGCCAATCGAATCTTCGCGCCGGCAAGTTGCGATCTCGGCGCCTGGGAGGTCAAAAAGATCGCGTACCGAGGATACCAGGAACTCGCCTACCTGCGGCCAGAGGTCTTCCAGGCGGACGCGAACGTCGTGCGCCGTTACGGGCTCGATCCCGGCCGCTACTCGCTGCTGCGCGTCGCCCAGCTCACCGCGCATCACGACGTCGGCAAGCAGGGCGTCGACGATGCGCTCGCCCGGCGGCTCGTAGCAGTGATGCGGGCGCACGGCGACGTCTACATCAGTTCGGAACGTCCCCTACCCGACGACCTGGCGGCGCTGCGGTTGCCCATCGAGCCCGCAGACATTCACCACGTTCTGGGCCACGCCCAGATGCTCGTCGGCGACAGCCAGACCATGACGACGGAGGCCTCGGTGCTGGGCACGCCGGCCGTCCGCTACAACGACTTCGTGGGCGAGATTGGTTGCATGACCGAACTCGAGACCCGGTACCGGCTGGCGCACGGCATCAAGCCCGGGAGGCCGGACGAGCTCGTGGAACTCATCCAGGAGCTGTTCGGGCGCGAGGCTCTGGCCGCGACCTGGGAGGCGCGGCGCCAGGTGCTGCTGGCTGAAACCGACGACGTGACCGAGGCCCTGGTTGCCGCCATGCGGACGTGTGCTGGCGCGACCACTGCTACTGCGACCGGCGGATGATCTGCACGATCTGCGTCGCGGCATCGCCGACGCCATAGGGGCTTGGACCTCGCGCGTGCGGCAGCTCGAGAGTGGCCTGCACGATGCGTTCGGGATCGGCCCCGGCGATGAGGTTCCAGCCTGTCTCGACGGTCTCGGTCCACTCCGTCTCGTCGCGAACGGTCACGCAGGGCACGCCATGCAGGCAGGCCTCCTTCTGCACGCCACCGGAGTCGGTCACGATGGCGCGCGCCTCGGCTTCGAGCAAGATCATGTCGAGGTACCCGACCGGCTCGATCACCTGCACGCGGGCCAGCGTCCGCGCCGCGGCGGCGAGCGCGGCCTGGGTGCGGGGGTGCAGCGGCAAGACCACGGGGTGCTCGGCCGCAATCGTCTCGAGGGCGTCAACGATCGCGTTCAGTCGCGCCGGGTCGTCGGTGTTCTCGGCCCGGTGAATCGTCGCCAGCACGTACGCGCCGGGCGTCAGGCTATGCCGGCCGATCGCATCGGATCTACGGCGTGCGAGTTCGAGGTTGAAGTGCACCGAATCGCACATCACATCCCCGGTGAGGAACACGCCGTCGCGCACGCCCTCGTTCGCCAGATTTTGCACGCCCGTCTCGGTGGGGCAGAACAGAAGGTCCGAGATCTGGTCGGTGAGTATCCGGTTGATCTCCTCCGGCATGCGGCGATTGAAGCTCCGCAGGCCAGCCTCGACATGCGCCACCGGAACGTTGAGCTTGGAGGCGGCCAGCGCGCCGGCAAGCGTGCTGTTGGTATCGCCGTAGGTGACCACGAGGTCCGGCTGCTCGGCCGCGAACATCTGTTCCAGTCCGGTGAGCATCGCGGCCGTCTGGACGCCATGCGATCCCGACCCCACCCCGAGATTCACGTCCGGCGGGCGCAGTTCCAGTTCGCTGAAGAATCGGTCCGACATTGCCGCATCGTAGTGCTGGCCGGTGTGAGCGACGAGTTCTTCGATGACCGGCGCGGCGCCTTCCTGATTGGCCGCGGTAATCGCTCTCTGGATCGGTCCGAGCTTGATGAACTGTGGCCGCGCGCCGACCACGTTGATCAGCCGGATCACGCGCGCTCCCGTGCCCCGCGGACCTCCGCGATGATCCGATCCTGGATCTCGACCGTCGGTGATTTGTTCGATGATCCGTTCAACTCGTTGCTCCTCGTGGGTCGGTCCGTTAGCGCAGCCTACTCCGCCGCTGCCGATCCCGCGGTGACCTCAGACTCGGCCAGTTCCAAGTCAGCGTCGACCATCATCTCGACAAGCCCCTGGAAACCGACCTGTGGGTACCAGCCCAGCTCTTCGCGTGCCCGCGAGGAGTCGCCCAGCAGGAGGTCCACCTCCGAGAGTCGGTAGTAGCGCGGGTCGATCGCCACCAGCACGCTACCGTCCGGACCTATCCCCTCTTCCCGTTCGCCCTCGCCGCGCCAGGTCAGCGGAAGGTCGAGTCGTGCGAAGGCGGGTTCGCAGAAGGCGCGTACGGTGTTGGTCTCGCCGGTTGCCAGAACGTAGTCATCGGCAGTCTCTGCCTGCAGCATGCGCCACATGCCTTCGACGTAGTCACCGGCAAAGCCCCAGTCGCGCTTGGCGTCGAGGTTGCCGAGGTAGACCTGTGCCTGGGTGCCGACTTTGATGCGGGCTGCCGCGCGCGTGATCTTGCGGGTGACGAAGTTCTCGCCGCGGCGCGGCGACTCGTGATTGAAGAGGATGCCGTTGAGCGCGAACATCCCGTAGGCCTCGCGATAGTTGCGCGTCAGCTCGAAGGCGAAGACCTTGGCGGCGGCGTAGGGGCTGCGCGGGTGGAACCGCGTGGTCTCCCGCTGGGGCGTCTCCTCCACCTGGCCGTACATCTCGGATGACGATGCCTGGTAGAAGCGGGCGTCGGGCTTGAGGGCGCGCAGCGCCTCGAGCAGGCGGGCCACGCCCACGCCGGTCACATCGGAGGTGTACTCAGGCATTTCAAACGACACCTGCACGTGCGACTGCGCGGCCAGGTTGTAGACCTCGTGAGGCTGAACTTCCTCGACGATGCGAAACAGCGACGAGGCATCTCCGAGATCGCCGTACACGAGCTTGAAACGCTCCCGTCCGTCGGCCCCCGGGCGATGTAGATGATCGATGCGGGCGCGCCGCAGGGTAGAGGAGCGGCGCACGACGCCCCACACCTCGTAGCCCTTCTCCAGCAGCAATTCCACCAGGTACGAACCGTCCTGGCCGGTCACGCCGGTGACAAGCGCGCGACGGGGCGCTAGTGCGTCCTGCGTATTGGAACCTTCAGCCACGTCACGACTCCGTTTCAAACGCCTGCGCAAGGCATCTCATCAGCAAAATGGGGCCTGCAAGAGTATGGACGGAGGGCCCTGATCATGCACGCTGCCGACGCCTATTCCGGCTGCCGAACACAGCCACCCTCGACTGGAACTCCCCCCCGGCGTCCGAGATCATGTATGCGCGTCGTGTCCTGCGCGGGTTGTGTACGGTGGACCCGCGTCGGACACGCACGCGCGCTCCAGCGCCCCGAGGACCTCCACGACTATCCGATTCTGGATCTCCTCGTCGAGGTACGGATGCATCGACAGGCTCAGAACCCGGCCGGAGAGATCTTGGGAAACGGTCAGTTCGCCCCCCGCCACCGGATACGCGTTGTAGGCGGTCTGCCGGTGCACGGGCAGCGGGTAGTAGATCGCGGTCGGCACGCCGGCTTCACGCAGCGTGGCCGCGACGGCGTCGCGCTGACCCGGGCCGAGCGTCAACGTGTACTGGGCCCAGGCGGACAGGATGCCCTCGCCGACGAACGGCACGGTGGCCACGTCCGCCAGAGCAGCGGAGTAGCGTGCTGCCACGGCGTCGCGGCGCTGCAGTTCGTCCTCGAAGACATCCAGCTTGGCCAGCAGGATCGCCGCCTGCACGGTGTCGAGCCGGCTGTTGTAGCCGATGCGTACGTTGTCGTACTTGTGGTGACCCTGGCCGTGAACCCGGAGCGAGCGCATCGTGGCGGCCATGTCGGCGTCGCTGGCGAAGACAGCGCCGCCGTCGCCGTAGCAGCCGAAGGGCTTGGCCGGGAAGAAGCTGGCAGTGGTGAGTCGCGCCAGGCTGCCGACGCGCCTGCCGGCAATGTCGCCACCGAAACTCTGCGCCGGGAACGCGGCCCGATCGACGTTGAAGGTGGCCGCATCGACGTCAACGAAGACCGGCGTGACGCCGCAAAGAACGACCGCTTCCGCCGTAGCGCAGAACGTGAACGACGGCACGAGTACGGCCTACCCAGGCTCAACGCCGAGCGCCCGCAGCGCCAGGACCAGCGCGTCCGTGTCGCTGGCACAGCCGACTACCTGCTCGGTGCCAGCGAAGGCGGCCAGTCGTTACTCCAGTTCCGCCACCTCGGGTCCGAGGATGTAGCGCTGTCTTGGTGATCGGGGGTGCTCTAGAATTGCCTATCGTCTCGAGGAGCACGGCGGCACCGCTTATCTACTTTCGGACAGTTCCGCACGCTGGCAAGGCGAAGGGCCACGTGGTGTTTCAAGGTTTCGGGACAATCGAGTCGGCAGAGCGCGTCTCACAGTTCGATCAGCGCAGGAACCGCTATTTCGCGAACTATCGGTTCGACTTGGTGGTCTTCCGCATGGACGCCGAGCAAGAGGGACTTGACTGGTCCTGGATCACGAGCCGACGAGATCCCAGCCTCACTTTGCGCGAGACCCTCGCCTTAGCACCTCAAGCCTGGGGCCACTGGATAAGGCTTGGCGCGCGGACGATAGGCAATTCTAGAACACCCCCGAGCACCAAGCCAAGCCCCTCGACACCCTTGAGACCGGGATCAACTGGTCGCCAAGACGGCTCGAGCGATCAAGCTCTACTGAGGTAATCCGTAGCTTCGGAGCTCGCGGATCAGCGTGCGCGCCAAGTCTCGTGTGGCGCGCTGCAGGTTCTCCTCGAGGTTGATCGCCGTGTAGCTCACGGTGCCGGTGACTGCGCGCGCGGCCGCAGCCCCGTTCGCGAGGTCGGTCGCTCGCATGGTCAGCATCGCGGTGTACTGCGTTTCGACGCGACCGAAGAACTCCAGCGGGCGGGTACTCAACAACTCGACCGTCGTCACCACATGGAATCGGGCCGCCTGCTGAAGGCGCTCGAACGATGACGACGGAAAGTCGACGACGGCGAACCGCTGATCGGCGAGCATCTGCTCGATCCACGCGTTTACGAGGTCGACGTAGGCATAGTCCCCTCTCGTCTCCGCAACCACAGTGTCATCGGCCAGAACCGCCGACCGGTCAGGCTGGGCGCTCGCGGCGGGCGGGACCGGTTCCGCGAACGCCGGGGAACGGACCCGTCTGTCGGACGCCGGTTCCGCGGGCGCCGTGGCAGCGAGTCTTCTGTCGGGTACTGCGGATTCTAGGAGCGCTGTGGCAGGGACGCCTCTGTCGAAGGTCTCCGTTTCACCAGGAGCCGTGGCAGAGGTGCCTCTGTCGGACACCGAAGCCTCCGGTAAGGGCGCATTTCGGACGGGTTCCTCGACAGCGCGCCGCGGGTCGACCGCGATCGGTTCGGGCTCCCCGCGTCTCGTGACGTCGGACGTTGTGGCCCCAATGTCCGGTTCCCGAATCGGCCCCCCGCCAGACGGAATCCCGATAATCGGCGTCTCGCTGAGTGAGATCTGGTTCGCGCCATTCGAGCTCGACAGTTCAGCGACGTCGACTCCAGCTGCCGATGCACTCATCATTGCTTCGTTCGCCTGGCTGGAACCGCGGAACGGCGACCAGGGGGACGCGAGCGCGCCCACCGTGAGGAGCACGAGAACGACTAGGACTGCCACCAAACCGAAGCGGGTAGCCGGTTGCTCGTCGGTGGGATCGACAGCCCGACGCGACGGAACAACCTCCGTCCGTTGAGGGTTCCCTCCACCTTTCGACATACGCCCCGACGGTGCGACCGGGAGCACTGCTGCCGGCGCCGGCTGACCCTGCAGGTCTGGGTCGCCCGACACATCGATGGCTTCGAGGGTCTCGAGCAGCGCGTCCGCGCTTTGAAAACGCCGGTCTGGGTCGACGGCCATCATCCGGGCGACAATATCCTGGGCCACCCGCGGAATACTGGCATCGAGCTCGCCCAGTGTTGGTGCGCGCCCCTCTGTGATCTGGAGAACCAACGCAGTTGGCGACTTCGCTTGGAACGGCACCCGGCCGCTGAACATCTGGTAAGAGGTAACGCCCAACGCGTACACGTCGCTCCGACCATCGAGTGGCTCGTTGAGACATTGCTCGGGTGAAAGGTAGTCTGGCGTGCCGAACAGCATCCCCGACCTGGTCAGACGAGACTCCGTGGCAACCTCGGCGATGCCGAAGTCGACAACCTTCGCGTGTCCGGCCTCGTCAAGCAGAATGTTCGCCGGCTTGATGTCCCGGTGCACGATGTCGGCGGCGTGGGCGGCCCTGAGCGCGCGCGCCACCTGTGCAAGGATCGGGACGGCCTGTCCCAGGCTGAGCGAGCCGCCGCTGCCGATCAGATCTGCCAGGGTGCGGCCCTTCACGTACTCCATCGAGAAGTAGTGCGAGCCATCGGCCTCACCAATAGCATAGATTTGGACAATGTTGGGATGCGAGAGCGATGCTGCGGCCCGCGCCTCTCGTTTGAAGCGCTCGACAAAGTCCCCCTGTGCGGACAAGTGGCGGTGGACGACTTTGAGCGCCACGACGCGATTGAGCGACTCCTCGTGCGCCTGGTATACCGTGGCCATCCCGCCCTGGCCCACCCGGCGAAGGATGCGGTAGCCACCCAGGATACGTCCCGCCATCTCGTCACTGTTCATCGCCTGCTCCCAAAAACCGGTATGCACATAGTTGCGTGTGCACCGAAGTCGCGGCCTACGACATTGATCGAAGCACGGCTGTCATCTGGATGCCGCAGCCGCTCGACCCGCGGCGCTGCTGCTCGTTTGCATGCTCTCGGCATGCGCGCTCCTCGCGCCTTGCAAGCCGGACGACTCGTCGTCCAGAAGGAGGCACGTTTATGTCGATCACCTGTCCTCATAGAGCGAGCCCGTGCGACATCCACCCGAACGTCCCTCGACCGTGCAACGGCGCTATGTCGGCTCCTCCGGTCGTGGGAGTGTCAGACGATAGGCAATTCTAGAGCACCCCCGATCACCAAGCCCCTCGACACCCTCGAGACATCATCCGGACGTGCCGTCATCAACTATACGCGCCAGCAGGCCGAAGAGATCTGAGCACGACGGGGCAGAAGAGAAGGAACGAGACTGAGTTGAAAAGCATCCTGGCGAGGTTCTGGGTCCGCCACCGAAAGACCTATCGACTAGTGGGCGGCCCACATCGGCACGGCGCCCGAGCCAATAAGACTTCCCAGCCGAGCTCACTGGGCACGCTATACTGATGGGTGTCTTTTTAGACTAGCAGTTTAGCCCTGGTTTACGCGGGTGAGGAGCCAATCGAATGAGAGATGGGATGCCACGAAGGAGGCTCCCTTACACAATCGCGATAGCGCTCGGCGCGGTCATTAGTGCAAGCGGGTGCATCGGGAATCTCGTAACAAACGACACAAGCGAGGGTGAGACCGACACGCTCTCCGAAGATACACCGACGTCGAGCCCGAGCGAGAGTCCCAACCTCACGAACCCACTGGGTGCCCTCGGGGCGCTGGCGGACCTAGCCAACAACGCCGAGTCTCTGCAAACGGAGCTGGCCACGATGGAGCCCGTCGACACGGTGCACTACTCCGTGCTGCTCGACGCCCTCCCGGAGACGCCCGGCAACGAGTGGACCGCTGGCGAGCCGCGCGGTGAGACCAACCAGCTTGGCGATTTTTTGGTAAGCATTGCCTCCAATACATTCCGTCGGGACGACGGCGCCGAAATCGAAGTGACCATTTCGGATTTCGCCTTCAACCAGATCGCGTATTCCGGGTTCAGGCTAGTGGCCGCCTTTAGCCAGGATTCAACCGAAGGCTACAACCGCGGGATCACCGTCGGCGACGACCCCGGGCGCGAGGAGTTCGACTACGACAGCCAACGAGGATCACGGAAACTGCTCCACGGCAAGCGCCATCACATCAAAGTCGAAGGCGACGGCGTTGCTCCGGAGGATCTCGAGCCGTGGCACAGCTAC
>CAUZIB010000080.1:0-21601 GCA_963579735.1 Vicinamibacteria bacterium
TGCGGCGCTTCACGGGCGACGGCGCCCTGGGAGCAGCGGAACCTGCATATCGAGAGGATTGCCGAGATCGGCAGACAGGCGTGGCAGAAAGAAACCGGCGACCGGCAGCAGGCCCGCGTCGAGGGCAACGAACTACGCGAGTTTGCACGCCAGGAACTGAAACTTGGCCGCGAGACCTACCTGCGTCGTCGTGCCCTCCACTACCGGCTCGGCGGGAAACGCCGCTGGAGCCTTGAGTGTCGCAGAAAGACTGCGTACGTCTGGCAGCGCGGGCGCTTCGAAGGTGACGAGGATTTCTGGAGGGATCGCCTGGGTGAGTCGGCCTCGGTTAAGCCCGTAAAGTCCGGATCGGCTCTCTCGTTCAACCTGCACACCAAATCTGATTTCGATGCGTTTCGACAGGCGGCCACCGAGCAACTCAAAGACCGTGAGTGGCACGTGAGCAGCATGGCGCACGACGATGAGATCGATGGCGACATCGAGGTAGAGTGAGGCGTGCTCGTTGGATGTTGTGGAGACGAGTACGGACTCGGGATGTCTTTAGGCAGTGGGCCCCAGTCGGGCTCGACGGCCGTCGTGTGTCCGCGCTCGCACTCAGGTGCCCGAATGAACGGCACGGCCTGACCACCAATGGCGCGGCGGCGCTAAGCGGCCCGTCGGTCGCCGCCTGAACGTGCGCGGCGTATGGTTCGCCGAGGACCGAGGTCGAATAACCAGCAGTTTGCGTTGAGCAGGGAACTGGCTAATCCATTTGAAGCCTTGACTGGTGGCGCGACGGCCAGGCACCACCCTCGGCCCGTACACCGTCACCGCTAAGATCGGTGGAGCAGTGCCAGATGTGTTGTCTGGGGCGTTTAGAAATCAAACGTCGGCCAGTCGTCGTCCCGCGCCGCGAGCGGTTGCAGCACGTCTGGGGACTTGTTCCTCACCGAGTTCACCGACCTCGACACCTCGTAGGCGGTGAGCCACTCCGACGGGCATGGACGCACCAAGGGCAGGACCCGTTCGCACTCATGCACTTCTGGGTCCAGCCACTCGTCGATATCCCCGTGATCCAGGATCACCGGCATGCGGTCGTGGATGTCGGCCATGAAGTCGTTGGCCGCTGTGGTCACGATGGAAAAAGAATGGATCGGCTCCGTCTCGCGAGTGGGCTGCCAGCGTTCCCACACGGCAGCCACGGCCATGATCGGTTGGTCTCGGAGCTGAATCGCAAACGGGCGCTTCGTCTTGCCCTCACGCTTCCACTCGTAGAACCCCGACAGCGGCACGATGCACCGCTGGTGCTGAAACGGCTCGGCGTAGGTCCGCTTCTCGGAGATCTCTTCGCCGCGCGCGTTGATCAGTGAGTACTTGGACGCGGCCTGCACGCTTGTCGCCCAGGGAGGAACCAGGCCCCACCGGAAGGGCGTGAACGTCCGCGTGCCATCACGAACCAGGAGGACCGGCGACGTGTCGGTGGGCGCCATGTTGTAGTTGGGTGACAGCCAGTCGAGGTCCGGGTCCTCTCCGTGCTCATCCAGGAACGCCAAGTCCGTGTTCTTGTAGATCTCGAAGGCGCGTCCGCACATGCGGGGGAGTATATCCGCGGGGTCTGAACGCTGACGCCGTGTGGAGGGTCGAGCATAGGGCTGCGGTTTAACACGAGCGGGTTTGTCGGAGAGGCGCGGCCGGTCGGCATCAGAAACGCTCGTATCTGGTCTTCCTGTTGATGGCGGGCCAGAACGCGCCGTCGCGCCACCGCATCCCGACGGTGCCGTGGACCGGTTCCCCTCGATACCACGCGAGTCGACGAGCCCGCCGCTTGAAGCCAACTGATGCCTGACACCACTTGTTGTCTACAGTGCGGCCTGACCGAGTTCACGCCGCAACCTGCGCTTTTCCTTTGAGTTGTGGCGTCCACATAAGTGCGATTCCCCTTGGGGACGCCACCACGGACAAGGGTTGTCGATGCGCAGGACACCAGCACCAAGACTGGCTACTTCTGGATCGGCCGTTTCACGAGCCTGGGTTCCTGACTCCCGCCTCGCGTCTTGATCGCGGGTACGAACGACTCGTCGGGCATTTCCCGGACAAGACCTTTGGCCGCGTCCCTGGCCGCACGCGCTCTACGTTTGCCGGCAGATACCGCCTCCCTATGAGCATCGCTCAACACGCGCCTGGCCTTGACCTCTCGCTGGAGCACGGCGCTGGCAGTGTGTTCGGCCGTCACATCTGGTTCGACTGGCCGCGTTTCGGCGACAGGTATTGCGGCGCTGTTGAGACCTGCGATCGCCCTGTCAATGGCGTCGAGCTGATCCGCCAGTTCCCGACGTTTCTCTGCAAGCATGCTTCGTATGTGATTCGTTTCGACCATTGTCACGCCATTTTCGCTTCATCACCTTGTCTCTTCATTAACTCACTGAAAACAAGACAGGTTGTGACGGTCCGATCTGCTTCCCAGGGTGTCCGCCGTGGTCCGCCAGTTACCCGCAGCAGCGGTTTAACTTAGGGGTACATCTCAGACCACTTCGGGACGCTTGCTACCTGCAAAGGGAAAGCGTTGGCGGAAATCCATCGCAATCTCCTCGAAGGTCATCCACTTCACATCCTCGTGCCCATTGATGTATTCGATGAGGCGTTCAAGCATGAGAATCACCTGTGGGCGGCCACTCACACCCGGGTGAATGGTGAAAGGAAACACCCCGTAATCCAGCTCGCGATAGACCCAATCAAACTGGTCGCGCCACATTTGTTCGATGTCCCGCGGGTTGACGAAGCCGTGACTGTTCGGCACTTTTTTCATAAACATCATCGGGGGCAAATCATCCAAATACCAATTTGCGCCAATCTCGACTAGGTCAATTTCTTTGCCATGTGTGAGCGGCTTCATCCACTCCTCAGCTTTCTTGGCATAATCAATCACGTTCCATGAATCACCAACACGCGCGTAAAACGGTTGAAAATCCCGGTAACCCTGGCTGTGGTCATACTGAAAACCATATTTCTGCAAAAGGGCGGCAGTGGATGCCGACATTTCCCACCAAGGTGCTACATATCCGCGCGGCTTTTGTCCGCTCAGCTTCTCGATAACATCAATCGATTTCACCAACACTGCCTCTTCCTGAACCGGCGTCATCGCGATCGGATTCTCATGCAGATAGCCATGGGCACCGATTTCGTGACCTTCGTCCGCAATGCGCTTCATCGGTTCTGGGAACGTTTCAATCGAGTGGCCAGGGATAAAGAAGCTGGTCTTGAGCTTGTATTTCTTGAACAGATTGAGCAGGCGGATAGTGCCGACTTCGCCGGCGAAGATGCCGCGCTGGATATCCGAGGGCGAGTCTCCCCCGGCATACGAACCGATTTGGCCCGCGACCGAATCGATATCGGTGCCGAAGGCGCAGATGATTTCTTTGCTCGCTTTCTTCTTGCTCTTCGGTCCTGCGGCTTCGTCGGCGGGGTTTGTATCTCCGGCCTGGGCCAGTGCGAACGGCGCGGTCAAAGTGCCGGCGGCGAGTCCTGCGAGCTTACGACCGAAGCCGCGACGGTTGATGGATTCCATGGATAACTCTCCGTGAATGCGAAAATTGGTTACTTGGCGGCGAACCAAACGCTATTTTTCACAAGTCCATCGAGAATCCGCAAGTCATCAGACAGCCGTCAACCGATGTTTCGGTGTGGCGTCGGCCGTAATCGCACCTTCCGAACGGGGAGAAGTCAGGCACCAGTAGCCTTTGGGGATCAGGCCCTTTGTCGCCGAAAATCGGGATCAGGCCCCTTGTCGCCGGTTGAACGGACCATTTGTCCGGCTTTGGGACAAACGGTGCGGAGGCTCAGTTTTACGGCCTGCATCGCACTTTTTCGCCACCGTTTATGAAGAATCAAGTTTCCGGCGGAAAAGGGCCTGATCGCGCCCCGCGCTAATCGGCGGTGTGTCCGGGGGCGCGCCCCCCGGACCCGGTCATCGGCTGTGCGATGCACGCCGATGACCTTGACCTTGACTTCGACCCGCCTGACCCTTCTAGTGCTGTCTATCGTCCGGTGACACGGCGCCCGCCGACGTGACCCAATCCTTGTCCATTCTGCACGTGAGTAAGACGGCGGGGAGGTCGGCTCCCCGGTTTCGGAGGGTCAGGATGGCTGTTTCTTCACTTCGTTTCACGTCGAGTCGCCGTCTGAGCGCGGCGTCCAACAACGCGCCGCCATTGCGTCACGGTGCCACGGGTCGGGCCGTGCATCTCATCCAGTTCTCGCTCATGGACCTCGGCCACGCGATGCCTCGTTCAAGTGGTCGCCTCTATAGTCCAGACGCGGTGTTTGGCGACGAGACACGGGCGGTCGTAAAGAAATTTCAACGCAGCAAAGGCTTGAACGACGACGGGGAAGTAGGTCGCTTGACGATGGGTGCCCTCGACCGAGCCTTTCCGCGGTCGACACACCGCGTGCATCTCCACTTTCGCGCGATCGCTGCGACGGATGTTCGTTTTGAAGATGCCATGCGGAACGCGCGAACCGTCTTCAGCCAGTATGGGATCGACGTCGCCTTCGGGTCGGGGCAATCGTTGCAGCTCAGGCCTGCCCAGAAGAGGTTGTTTGACAGAATCGATCAGCAGTGCAACTGGAACATGAGCTCGGGGGAATATGACCAGCTGCACCGGCTTGGCCCCCCGTGTCCGGCGAACCACATCAAGGTCTACTTCGTGAAGGAAATGCGCGGGGCGTTGGGCTGTGGCGGTCATGCCGCGAACCGACCCGCGGCAACGGTGGCCAGGGCGGCCTGGCGATGGGACATGGGACATGAGGTTGGCCACGTTCTGCTGACCTCCGCCTTCGCGCCCGTGCACCACTCTCACAGTCGGAACCTGATGCACGAGGCGCCCGCTAACAACAACGTCATAAAGGTGCTCACCCACGCTCAGGTCAAACAGATTCGCTCTCACACGTGTTGTCTCGGGGCCTGAAAGAAGCGTCCACCGAAGTCGAGAAACTCTCGCCGCATGGTACCAATGAGCCGCTCCACAAATGTGTGTGACATCGGCACGTGGGGCACGGTCTTGACTTCGTCGATCTCAAGCACGCGGAGATTCGCCTCCCAGCGGTGCGCCTCGAACAACGGGTCATGGTCGGTGCTGAGATGCCGCGGCGTGCCGTGGCCCCGAATGGCCTCGTTGAACGTGCCTCGGCGTATCGGCCGCCTAGGCGGCCGACGACTTTCGGGTTGCTACCAAGGCTAATGTTGTCACGCGGCTTTCCGAGGCTGTATTCGAGGAAGCCCTCGGTCTGCCGAAGCGGCAGGTGGAAGACCATGCGCAGGGGCAGCGCCGTGAGGACCGCCCGGTTCGAGTCGCGCCGCTGCCCGCCACGCCAGCGGGTCGGAGGCGGGGGCCACGTACGGAGAGCCTCTTCGCCGAACCAGACGGTGACGTCGCCTCGGGCGCGCAGCCCGCGCTCCTACGCCTGCCAGTTCCCGACCCGATACCTCTTCTTGTCCTTGGGGTTCACGCCGCTGGATTGCGGCGACGCCATGGCTGCGCTCCCTCGACGGCATGGTACGCCGGAGCCCGCAACCCAAGCGCATTCATGCACCAACCCCCCGTCGCAGAGCTAATGACCGCGGAGCAGATCGCCGAGGCCCAAAGCCTCGCTCGCGAATGGGACGCCGCGCACCCGCGTGAGCCCCCGTCCCCGTTTAACCGCCTGGCACACCGTGCTAGACTTCGGTGCCGAATTTGTGATGATTCGGGCAAAACGGAAACCCAGGACAAGACAGAGCAGCCCTAGGGCCTGACCTCGCCTGGACAGCCCGACATGGTCCTTGGCGGGGCAGCCGCCTCGGCCGCCCTCGCTTGGAGATTCTCATGCTGCGATACCTCTTCCCCCTCCTGATTTGTCTGAGCGTCGTGCCTGCGCATGCGCAGCGACCATCGGACGAAGGGTTGTTTCCCACCCTGATCTATCGCGAGAACGGGAAGGTCTTCGCAACCCTGCTCGAGACGCTCGATGTGGACGTCACGGTGCGCGGTCTCCTGGCGGAGACGACGATGACCATGACGTTTCGTAATCCGCATGCGCGCGTCCTGGAGGGCGAGATCCTCTTCCCGCTTCCGGAGGGGGCGACGGTTAGCGGCTATGCCCTCGACATCGAGGGCCAGCTGGTCGAAGGGGTTGTCGTCGAGAAGCACGCGGCGCGCATCGCGTACGAAATGGAGGTTCGTGCAGGGGTCGACCCGGGACTCGTGGAATGGACCCGAGGTAACAATTTCCGATCGCGGGTCTACCCGATTCCCGCCGGGGGCACGCGCACGGTGCGGGTGCGGTACGTGAGCGAGATCGGCGGCACACCCCGGTCGGCGACGTTCGTGCTGCCGCTGGCGTTTGAGACGCCGGTGGCGCGTTTCGATCTGAAGGTCGAGATCGTGCGGGGGACGACGCGTCCGACGGTGGTGCGTGGACTCGTCGACCTCACCTTCGATCGGTGGGAGGACCGCTGGGTCGCAGAGAGAGTCTTTCAGGACGTGGTGCTCGACGAGGACCTGCGCATCGCGCTTCCGGACCTGCCTGAGTATCTGGTCTCGGTGGAGCGCGATGGGGACGACGTGGTGTTCGTCATCCACGACAGCCCTGTCGCCCCGGAACCGCCACCCCGTCAGGATTCCGTGCGGAGGGTGGGCCTGTACTGGGACGCCTCTCTGAGCGAGGAAGGAGATCGGGCGCGTGAGCTCGACTTCCTCGAGACCCTGGTGTCCTCGTGGGACGATGTCTGGGTTGACGTCCAGATCATCCGAGAAGACACCGAGCGGTTGGGCAGCTGGTCGGTGGGACCCAATGGCGCAGCCGCGCTCCGTGAGGCACTGGAGGCGGTGTCGTACGACGGCGGCACGGCGCTCGGAGCGGTGACGTTCCCTGCCGAGCCGACGGCGGCGGACGCCGGACCAGACCGTTACGATTTTCACCTACTCTTCAGTGATGGGTTGTCCAACATTGGGTCTCGACTCCCGACAACTTCCTCGGCGCCCGTACACACGATCACGCAGAGTTCAGGGGCAGATCATCTCCTGCTTCGCCACCTCGCTTCTTCCACGGGAGGAGAGCACATCAACCTGACGCGGCGCACGCCGACGGAGGCTGCTGCCGGGCTCCGGGGAACACGCTACATGCTCCTGGGAGTCGACTACGACCCGCGCGAGGTCGAAGAGATCTACCCGCGGCGCTCGCAGCCGGTACAAGGACGTGTCGACGTGACCGGTCGCCTTCTCGTCGAGGAGGCGACGGTGGTCTTGCGCTACGGATATGGACCCGTGGTGACCCGACGGGTGCCGATCACGCTACGTCGTGCGGACAGCACCGGGACAGGCCTGGTGGCCCGGTTCTGGGCGCAGCAGAAGGTCACCGAGCTCGCCGTGTTCTCCGAGCGCCACGGCGAACGCCTGCTCGGGCTCGGCCGTCGCTATGGTCTCGTGACCCCTGGCACGTCGCTGCTCGTGCTGGAGACCCTCGAGCAACATCTGGAGCACGACGTTCGGCCGTCCGACAGTCGCCCGGCGCTCCGGGATGCCTGGACCGCGCAGCGCGCCATCAAGCGGACGGAAGAGACGGATGGCCTGACCGCGCATCTGGAGAACCTGGTGGCGCTGTGGACAGAGCGCGTGGCCTGGTGGTCGAGGGATTACACGTACGACCCCACGGACGAACCTCGAGCGGCCGATCGACCGGCGCCCGCGGATCCTGATCTGCAACCACCCGGAACCGGGGACGTTCCGCCCCCTCCTGCACCGGCACCCCCTCCTTCACCGCCATCCGCAGCTCTTTCGCCAACGCCCGCTCCAGCTCCGCCGCCTTCTCCGCGGTCAGGAACGAGAACCGACGACGTCGCGGCGACTATCGAGGTGACCGGCTGGGATCCGCAGACACCCTACATGGCCGTGCTCAAGGCGCAGGCCAATCGTGACCAAGCGTACGCGATGTATCTGGCCCAACGAGTCGGTTACCAGCAAAGCCCAGGGTATTACCTGGATGTGGCGTCGTGGTTCTACTCGGCGGGCGATGCGCTCCGGGGCCGTCGTGTTCTCACCTGTCTCCTCGACCTTGGCCTGGACGACCCAGCGCTGGTCAGAATCGTGGCGTACCGGTTGCTAGAGGCGGAGGAGGTCGATCTCGCCATTGAGCTTCTGGAGGACGTCCTTCCTCTTCGGCCCGAGGAGCCCCAGAGCCATCGGGACTTAGCGCTCGCGCTGGCTCGAAGGGGCGAGTCCGAGAGCCGCTGGTCGGACCCCGAATCCGCGACCGCCGACCTCGAGCGCGCGATGTCGTTGCTGCATTATGTCGTCATGACGCCCTGGCCGCGCTTTGCCGAGATCGAGGTCGTCGCGCTGGAAGAGCTCAACCGCCTGATAACGACCAGTGAGCGACTTGCGGCGCGGCATGGTGTCGAGATTCGCGTCATCGACCTCGACGCGCGGCTGCGGACGCTCCTGGACGTCGATCTCCGAATCGCGCTGACCTGGGATGCCGATCTTACCGACATCGACCTGTGGATCACCGAGCCTGGCCTCGAGAAGGCGTACTTCAGCAACCCGCGAACAGCCATCGGCGGGCTGGTGTCCCGTGACTTCACGGCTGGGTACGGACCCGAAGTGTACATGCTGCGTCGTCTCGTGCCTGGCTCGTATGCGATTCAGGTCGACTATTACGGGTCGTCACAGCAGTCGTTGGTCGGCCCCGCGACGGTGAAAGCGACGATCTTCACGAACTACGGTCGTTCGACCGAGACTCGGCGGGACATCACGCTCCGCCTGGAGGAGGTGAAGGACGTCGTGGACGTGGGGCAGGTCGATCTGGACTTATCGACTGTCGGGCGTTGAGCGCGCACGTACCGGCCGGAAAGAACAGTCGGCGCCGCCGGTTTGCTGCCTTGGTGCATAACTCCATTTTGGGCTGAGAGTCTCCCGTGACTCAGCCTGCCGGTCATCCGGTCATCTCGCCGTCGGGTGTCCCGAGCGCCGTCATGGTGCCTTGGTGCACAACTCGCGATCTCGGTCAATAATCGTCCTCCACCCCGAGATTCGAGGTCCCTTATGAGCAGTTTCAAGCGCACCCAGTGCAATTACGGGCTTTGTCAAGTTGAGGCTGTGGGTGGCAGAGTAGGCCGATGACGAGCCAGCCGCCCAGCTATCGCGGATACCGATGTCCCCCTGACATCATCAGTCACGGGGTCTGGCTGTGCCACCATTTCGGCCTGAGTTTCCGAGATGTCGAAGATCTCCTCGCTGAACGAGGTGTCACCGTGACGTAGGAGGCGATTCGGCCGTGGTGTCTCACATTCGGGCGGGACGACGCTCGCACGTTGCGCCGCCGCCCGGGGCCGCATGGGCGACACCTGGTATCTGGACGAGGTGTTTGTGAAGATCTAGGGGCGACAGCAATATCTGTGGCGGGCCGCGGACGAGGACGGCGACGTCCTCGACATCCGGGTCCAGTCGCGACGGAATCGACGCGCCGCCGCCAGGTTCTTCCGGAAACTGCTGAAGCGCCAAGGCTGCGTCCCGCGCCGGCTGATCACGGACAAGCTCCGCAGTTACCCGGCCGCGTGCCGTACGGTGATGCCGTCGGTGATCCACGTCACGAACCAGTACGCCAACAATTGGGCCGAGGTGTCGCATCAACCGACACGGCAGCGCGAGCGGCAGATGCGCCGCTTCAAGTCGGCCGCCCAGGAAGCAGTTCAGCACCTACTCAGGCAAGGCGAGCGTATGGATGGTGCTGCTCGCGATCACAGTGACGTACTGCGTGCCGTTGACCTCGTACGTCATGGGGCTCGACTGGAGTGTGCGGCGCGCGTCGTGGTGGAACAGCTGCTCGCCGGTTGCCGCATGGAACGCGTAGAGCCCACCGTTCTCCGTTCCCTGGAAGACGAGATCGCCCGCAGTCGTCACGCTGCCGCTCGACGCGCCAAAGGTGAGGGCTGGCAGGACTTTATTCCACACGTCTTCACCTGACGCGGGTTCATATGCCGTCAACGTCATCACTGGCGGGTATTCCGGCACTCGGTTGAGCTCGTCTATGTCGCCGCCCGGTACATGGCCACCGCCTTTGCCCAGTTCCAGAGTGTCTCCGACCGGCTTGACGAGCAGCGAGACGCCGGCGTTCTTCCCGGTCACGTAGAGCAGACCGGTTCTCGTGTTGAAGGATGGTGGGCCGAAGCTCGAGCCGCCGTGGGCCACGAGAAAGTGCTCATCGGTGGCGTAGGGCCAGTACATCGGTCGTGCTTGCTTCTGCAGCTCCGGGTCGTCGAGATCGAGGTACGTCGCGCAGAACGGCGTCATTTGGACGCCGCGCGCAGTGTAGGGAATCGGTTGGGTCGGATAGACCACCTCGCCCGGCACGTTCGTCTGGGTTTCCACCGGCGTCTCGACGATCGGGTTGATCGGTTCGCCTGTCTCGCGATGCCACAGATACAGCAGGCAGTTCTTGCCGGCTGCGGCGACGCCCTTGATGGTCTCGCCGTTCTTGTCCGTGACGTCGAACAGGGTAGGACCGGTGATGTTGTCCCAGTCCCAGAGGTCGTGATGGATGGTCTGGAAGTACCAGCGGAGCGCGCCGGTCTCGAGATCCAACGCGACTGTCGAGTTGGTGAACAGGTTCTTCCCGACACGCGCCGAGCCGTCGTACGGGGGCATGGGATTGGCGGTGTTGAAATAGACCAGTCCGAGTTCGGTGTCGATCGCCGGCTGGGTCCAGATGCCGCCTCCGACCCGTTTGCCGTAACCCCACGTCGGGTCGGCAATCTCCCAGCCCTCGTCTTGCGGGCGCTGCGGGATCGTGTTGAACACCCACTTGATGGCACCGGTGGTCGCATCCGCGGCAACGACGAGCCCCCCGGGGATATTGCCCTCGGAGATGGCTGAGCCGACGTACAGGGTCCCGTCGTGGTACGCGGGTGAGCTGTTGATCCGGTATCGGATCGACGACGCATCAAACCCGGGCGGATAACTGTCGGAGTACTTGTGTTGCAAGGCCAAACTGAGAACCGGAAGGATTCCGTCGTCACCGAATGCCTCGACGAGCTCGCCGGTCTGGGCGTTGGTCGCCACAAGCTTGTCCCCGTGATACGAGTAGATCGTGCCGTCGACGTAGAGCGGGCCGCGCACCGTCCCACCCTCGACCCCGTCGATTTCCGACGTCCAGATCGATTCTCCCGTGACGGCGTTGACCGCGAACACCGCGTTGCCGCCGTGAAGGTACATCACGCCGTCGACGACCAGGGGCGTGACCTGGCGGGCGTTGATCCCGGCGGGGATGTTGAACGACCAGCGGCGTTCGAGCTGGCCGACATTGGAGGTGTTGATCTGGTCGAGCGCCGAGAACCGCTGGTTGTATTGATCAATGTTGTTGCTACGCCAGTCCGTCTGGCCGCGCCCGGCGATGATCGTGGGCGGTTCACCGGCCCGCGTCGTGCCCCCCTGGGCGTCCAGGTCCACGCCGTAGACCCCACCGATTGCCACGGTTGCGAGTGTTGCCGCCGCCACGCGGAGTTTTCGGCTGTCCAGTAGTCGCATCATTTGCTCTCCTGCTTTCGTGTCTTGCGCCCGGTCGGTGTTCGCCGCGATCCGGGAACCGACTTCAGGGGCCATGGTCGTGCTGGTGCTAATGAGGGGCCATTCTAGCCCGGAGGCGCCGCGCCACGGGATCCGACTGGCACAACGGGAGGCGGGTAGTATCGTCGGCTGACGAGCCGATGGGAAACTTGGGTCACCGCCACATCCTCAGTTGTGTCGCAGGACCATCGGATCGACGTGCTCCGTCCGTTGGTGCGGTGATTCCTGGGGAGGGGAGCCTCACACAGCATGCCGCCTTCCCCGATAAGGGCGGTGACGTCGTAATGGGCGATCCGGGAGCCGACTTCGAGAGACATGTCGCTCGCTACCGAGGTGTCCCACCATCTACTTCTACGGCGCGGGCTCCGGTCAGGATGAGCGGCATACTGCGGTTGCCCTCGTGGCAGGCGTATTCGTACAGCGGGTGGTCTGTTCGCTGCATCGGAAACTCCACCGACCACGGCGCGGTAAACGTCTCGGGGTCGGTCACCGTGTATTCGTAGCGCAGCGTCTCCTCATCGACCCGGGTGAACCGCTCAATGACGTGCGAGTTCGGCGTCGGGGCGTGGAACCTCGGGAAGCTCCACTGCGCGTGGCGATGCGTTGTCTCGACGACCAGCGTATCGCCCTCCCAGTGGCCACGCGCACGACCGAGCCACTGACGAATGCGCTGATCGATTGGGGGCCGTGCGTCCAGAGGAATGATCACCGCGTCGTGAATCATCTCGTGGAACAGGACGACCGTATCTGGGGTCTGCAGCAGCAGCAGGTTGTTGTTGTAGCCGTTGATCCAGATCGGAGCGACCTGTCGCACGATGCAGCGTTCCGTGGGACCGCGGTCCTCGTAGCTCCGAGCCGCGCTCGACCGAGCCCTCCATGCTGACCGCTGCGTTTCTGCCTCAGGCGTCAGCGGCGGACGCCGGCCATTCGGGGGGTCGACGGTGAGGGCCGTGCGTCCGTCGGCCAGGCCGACCTCTAACCGGTCAATCCAATCGGCATTCAGACTCTGTTCCCGGCGTTGTGCGGCCGCGTCATGTTGTTGCTGCACAAACGCGGCGGCGGCCTCATCCGTCAAGGCGACCGTCGTCGCGTGATTTTCCGGGAGGTCAAGCGGGGTCGTCGTGCGATAGTCCCAGACGCCCTGCAGATCGGGGTGGCCCCAGGGCGTGCGAGGCACCGTGTCGGCCGGTTGAGCGGCCGCGAACGCCGGAGCGATGAGACACACGCCAACCGGCAGGAACTGAAGAGCACAGTGACGGAGCGAGAAAGCCATGGTCCTCCTTGACCTTGAGAAGATCGTGCCGATTGTAACCAGAAGGCGTCCTCCTCCCCACATGCAGAAGTTCGTCGATCCGCTCAGGCTCGCCACACTCTGTGGGCCAGAACCCGGCTTGTGGCAACACCTTCGGCGCCACGTCCCGGTCGAGCTTTGTATCGCGCGCTCACGCGAGGCTATGTGTCCAAGTGTCTCCGACCTTCACATCACCGACCAGAGGTCCAGGATCCCAGTCAATCCCGTCGACCCCGCGGAGGCTGACTGCGCCGAACACGCCTGCCTTACATTTACATCGACGCCTCTTGCGAAAGAGAGCGAGCGATCGCGTCGCCTGGGTGCGGCCCTCGCCACTCCAGACCAGCCGCTTCCGACGCAAATCGGAGACGTTGGTGACGTAGACGTGGCCTTTCTTGCGCGAGATCTCGTCGATCCCGATGTGGGTCACGTCGCCGAGATCCCGGTGCGCCAGCCCGTGGGCCACCGCCGCCTCGACCGCGCGCTCGACGGTGCCCCAGGCGCACCCAAAGAGGACGGCCACTTGCTGCCACGGCAGGACGCGGCTCCAGGTCGCGATGGTGCCCCACGGCAACAGCTTCCACGTGGACCCCCTCACAGCGCGGGCACTGGACCCGCCGCGGGGCGTATACCAGGGTCACAGGAATGCCTCACAACGGGACATGGCGAAAGCGTCGGACACACCGAGTGTCCCGGTAGGTGCCCCGCTCGTCGCAACGCCCGCAGCGTGGGGCGCACCGCCCATCGGGCGCCACCTCGGCCGTCAACCCGGCGACGTCGCCCGCCACGCGTACGACCCGAAATCCTTGCAATTCCACCGTGGCCTTCACCAGACTTTCCACGAGCATGAGTCTCCTCTCAGATACGCAGGTAGCGTCGTAACTCCTAAGTACCTGATGAGACTCATGTTCTTCAACTCTCAGCCCGGCTCAGCGTGCATACAAATGTGCGAGGAACCTAATTTATTAGCAAATAGATAAAGGCTAAGTACTATGGATTAGCTTTTGTACCAACGGCCAAACTTACCCAAACGATAGCCAACGCTTTGGTAGGTTCCGTTAAGCAGACTTTGGCCTCGTGGATTCAAAGCCGTTCCTGGGCCCATATTATTCATACAATATCCAAAGGACATATGGGCTCCTGGATCGGCTAGGCCAATAGAGCCCCCGAATCCCGGACAGCCGAATGCATCCTCGGACATCAGTATCGAATCTTGGTTTCCCGGTTTTCCGCGACGGTTGTCCATGGTTTTAGTAAAGCCTTCAGAGAATCGCATCGGCACCAATAGCGACTTGTCTAGACCGCACGCCGTGCTCACCGAGGACATACGATGTAGATGATCCTCGTCGACAAACCGAATACCGTTAAGCTCGCCTCCACAGGCAAAAGGTGCGTAAATACTGGCCAAACCTTTTGCCGTTGCCAGCCCGCCCGCCGCCGGGATTTCGGCTTTCAAGGCCGCAGTGGTCTGAAACTCTTCCATGTGTCCGCCGTCATTGGTGAAGACCTTCGACTGAATTCCATCTGGGTTCGCCTCTACACTGAGGAAAAAGTCAGCCGGAGGGTCTGCTTGCTCTGGGAAAATCATCGTGGCCGCGTCCTTCATTCGATCGTCGGGAAGACCCATGAAGAAATCCAGACCGAGCGGCACTGAAAATTCCTTCTGCAAGAACTCGCCGATAGTCTGCCCGGTGACCCGCCGGAGAATCTCCCCGCACAAGAACCCCTTGGTAAGGGCGTGGTACCCTTGCTCAGTGCCGGGTGCCCACCAAAGTTCGGCATCCTCTAAAATTTGGATGATAAGCGGCCACTCATAGAAGGCGTTTGCGGGGACGGGTTCTTTGATCGCCGGCAGACCGGCTGTATGGTCTAAGAACATCTTCACGGTCGTTGAGGCTTTATCCTCCACGCCGTACTCCGGCCAATACTCAGAGACGGGCGCGTCAAGGTCTAGGAGTCCCCTATAGGCTAGTGTGTGTGTAAACAGATCGAGGTCGCGCCCTTCGTGCTCGACCAGACGATCGGCATAGTCTTCTCAGTCCATGGGGTTCGTGATTTCGCGTTTGCTACGCCACCCCACAGGTCGACGACCGTACTGCCTTCCCAGGTGATGGAGACGCCCGCCCCGACCTCACCACGTTCGGCGAAGTTTTGTTCGAATTCCTTAAATACCCGTTCGAAGCGCGAATCGTAAGATCCGTTTATAGATACCGCGCCGCTGGGCGTTTGGACTACCTGGGCTACTTCAATCATCAATCAACTCCTTAATGAGCTTGCTAGCCTGGATAATTCGTGAACAGGCCGATCGGGGCCCAAAAACAAACGCCTCCGTGTGGTACAAAGGCTGTGCTCACAGACCTTTCACCCCAACGGAGGCGCTTGCGTGACAGCGGACACGTTACCACAGACTGTTCTCTTGCCAGATCTGTTCACCAAGCCCCTCGTCGCCACGTTCGATCAGCAGCATGCGAGCTCCGATGGCGGCGCCGTCTTGCTGAAAGCGTCGGACACACCGTGTGTCCCGGTAGGTGCCCCGCTCGTCGCGACGCCCAGGCGTGGCGAGACTGCATGGCCGTGAGAGACCAGATTGTGGAACGAGGTTGTTGGACAGCGTCCACCGCCTTGAGCGCCAGATCGCTGGTCTCGACAGTCTCCACGCCACGCATTTTCAGACGCGGGTCCTCCCGTAACCGAGCAACTGGGCCGTCGTGCTCAGAAACGAAACAGTCGGTTGAACTTGACGATAAAGCCTCGGTTCTGCAGCTCCGTGTAGCGGTCTGGCATCAAGGGGTCGGTCTCCCTATTTTCGGTATAGACCACAAATAACTCACTCCCTGGCGAATACTCCCACCGCAAGCGTAGATTGCTGCTAATGGTGTTACTCCCAGAATTGTATTGTGTCAGGCCACTAACAAACATCCTCGGCGTGAACGTGTAGTTCGCCCGCAACACGACCAAGTCGGTCCGGAACGCCCCGACCGGGGTATCAATCCAGTTGACCGATACACTCGGCTCCACCGAGAATCGATCGGTCACAGGGAGCCGGGCGCGACTGAATCCAATCGACCGGATCGTGCCATTGAAATACCCGCCGGACCGGACCAAAAGCGTCCCAGTGAGACGCCGTTGAGGTCCCGGCGTATAGGTCGCCTCCATGTCTTGAAAGCGATACCCGCCCGCCGGCAGCGTTACCCCCTGCCCCGGCGTGAACGGCTGGACTAAGAACTCGTAGTTATCAGCCACATTGATCCCAGCCTGGTCACCGTTCTCAAACTCGGTAAGCACTCCCGCCTGTGACTGCCGCGTCTCCACACTGCCTGTGTCGGCCGCCTCGATATAGTCGAAGCTCCCTTCGAACCGAAACTGTCGGATACTTTCCATCGACCGCGGCCGGGGACTAAAGCGTGCCGTCGTGTAGGTTCGCCGGAAGTTGTCCCGCCTTAGGAATCCCACCTCCGGGATGAAGTTATCCTCCACCACTAGGTGCTCCGCCTGAAACCCATAGCGGTCGCCCCCGTAATCAAACCGTCCCTGATAGCTGAGGTTCTCTTCCTCGCGCCCCGGCGTGTCGGTCTTAGCGAGGTAGGCAATGGCGCCGACGTTGTCGTAGAACGAAAACGTGGCATCGACCCCGTAGGCCTGACTGGCCCCATCGCCCACCAGCGAGACCGAACGATTCGTGAAGAGGGCCCCGAGACTGCTGCGCCGCAGAATGTCACGCTTCACCCGCGCCACGGTGAAGTTCGTCGGCGCGGCCCCCGCCGCCGCCACGTCGTCGGTGTGGATGTTCAAGAACCCCACATCGAAGGCTCCGACCTTGCCCGTCACCCGCCCGCCGCCAACAATTGGCACCACCGTGCCTTGCTGCACCCCGATCTGCCGACTGTAGAACAGCGTCGGCGCGTTACCGGCCCCCATCGGACTGCCACCGCCAAAACCTATACGGCGCAGCGCAGTATTGAAACTACCGACCTGAGCGCCCCGCGCGAAAGCGAAGATGCCGCTCCCCTCAAGGAAGAACTCCCGCTTCTCGGGAAAGAACAGACTGAAGCGCGTCAGGTTGACCTGCTGCTCGTCCACCTCCACCTGCGCGAAATCGGTGTTGTATGTGAAATCCGCCGTCAGGTTCTGCGTGATCCCATACTTGATATCCACCCCGCCATTGCCGTCGCCCGCGTTGCGGGTCGGGGGATTCGCTGCCAGATTCGTGCTCAATCCACCAATCGCATACGGCTTGATCTCCAGGTTCCTACTTGCCTCTGGAATCTCGACCCCCACAAGCGTTGCAGCCTCAGACGCCCGGAAAATGCCTGCTATACCAGCTGAGATCGGAATCGGATCAAGATAGGTAAACTCGTTCTTGCGCGGCATATTTCGCTGCAACTGCAGGCCCCAGATCTGGTCCGTTCCAGACCGATAGCGCAAAGATCGAAACGGGATCTCCATCTCGACCGTCCACCCCCCCTCGAATCGGCCCGTGCGCACATCCCACACCGGATTCCAGTCCAGATTGGGATTGCCCTCGTTGGTAAACGCGAAGTCGGTAAACCCACCAAGGGGATTCACGAAAAACACCACGCCATTGCGGCGGTCGTAGAAGGTGTCCAGCCCCACCCAAAATGTTTCATTTTGAAAAAGCTGGTACGAGTCGCGGCGCATCTCATTGGCAATCCACTCGCTCGGTGGCGCCGAGTCCCAGATGCGTGCCCCGACATAGAGGTTCTCCTCGTCAAACAGAATCCACGCCTCGGTCTTCTCGGTCGCAGGCGCACCTTCATCTGGGGCTTGCTGGATGAAGTCAGAAATGGCCGGCACCGTCTCATACACCGACTCGTCAAGCTGCCCATCCAGCGTGACCGCCTCGGTCAACCGCGTCGCGCGAACCGTCGCCCGCCCCTCCGCGTCCCTGTTGATCACCGCCGGTGCCACGGGCGGTGCCGGCCCATCGATCATCCCACGCGTCCGCGCCACCCGCCCCGGCTCCCCGGCCGGCCGCTCCGGCTCCCCGGCCGGCCGCTCCGTCGGCGCCCGCGCCTCGTCTGGCCTCCGACCGCCCGACACCAGACCAGCCAGCATCGGGACCAACGCGTCAACCACTCGGTCCTGCAACGTGAAAAGCCCCGGCAACGCACCGTCGACCCTCACCGTGCGCACCACCATCCCGGTCGAAGTATCAACGACCCGCGCCGTCACGCGCACCTGGTCGCCAAGCCGTTGATAGCTGCCGCTCACTACCCAGCGCACCCCAAGCCGCATAGCCGCGGCCGCGTCTGCCACCCGTGTCACCGAGCGCATCCCCGCCCGACTCCCGATCAGGCCAACCGTCACCGTCTCTGCAATTCCGGCACCCAGCCAGGCGTCCTCCGCCCCGCCGCTAATGTTGTCGAACGGCACCACCGCCACGCCTTCGGCCGCCAGCTCTAATGACGCCTGCGCGCTTACTCCGGCCGGCCCCACCATCCCGATCGCCACCAACAGCACAACAAGCCGAGTCAGCGTGACACCGTGGCCACGGACATCCGTCACCAGAAACTCCTTCAAATTAGACTCCCGAAATCTGCGTCTCCCACGCTATGGAAATACGTATAGAAGAATGATGAACCTAGAGACAGCCCAACCCGTATCTCAGCCTTGAAAGGGCCGTGGTCTGGGCCTCTGGATGATGGGACGCTACAGGTGTGTGATGATATCGGTTAGATTCTGCCGCTGGCGCCCAAAGTGCGACAGACAGTGCATAAGTATGGGCGAAGACCGGTCAGTCTTCCAAATCGGTTTCCGATGCGAACCTTCGCGCGCGTCCCAGTGGACCGTGCACTCCCCCCTGTCTGGAGATTGTCGTGCGGGCAGCCGACCCGCTTCGATATCCGCTTTTCAGGGCCTTATCTTTTCGTCCACTCTGGAGTCCCGGTTGTCCGTTGACCTGTTTCATTCGTTTACTAGCTGGCGTCCGCCACGCGTTAGCGATTTAGACGGTGTCCCGTCCTACCCGTTGTCTGTCTGCGACGGAAGCACGGTCCGGTCATCTTCCTCACTCGCTGAGGCTACTCGCCGTGAACATCCGCCTCGTCGATTGACCCGGACAGGGCAGTTCCAATACGACATGAGATCTACACAGTGCGGGTTCGAACACCGCCCTCGGCATCACTTTTCCTCAGCAAAACCGGAAATATATGAGCGGGCTCACCGCTCACCGTTTTTCTTAATTGGCCGGTTTGTGCTAACGATGTGCCAATTTGTTGAAAGGTCATCGCCTCGACATTGAACCGCCTACCGCTGGCTGGTCGAAACCGTTACGAAAAGAAACGGGTCGCCAATAGTCCCGTGCCGGACACGGCGTGCCAGTCAACGCACCGCCGCCAGGTGCGCCTGGTCATCCGCGTCGACTGCTGTCCCGATCGTGAACGTGGAACGCCGATACACGATTTCGCCGCCCCGGGCAGTGACGGCCATTCCGACACAAGACACGTCTCGGCACGACAGCAAGACGCTTACCGTTTCCACGTCGCCGCGAAATGCTCTCGTGCAATCAACACCAGCGATCAATCACCGATTCGGCGATATGTGTCCCGCAAAGGGTCAAGCCTTTCGCCGTCAATGAACATTTCCCCAATCCATTTATGGATCTGCCCTTCGTCTGAAATATACCGAATGGCGCTCCCGGTGATCTCCTTTCCCTCACCGGTACTCCCCATGATCTTGTAATTCCACTCCTGGTCTTTTTTGTAAATAAGGTGGGTAAAAAGATTGCCACCCGAGGAAACCACCTGCTGAACTATCTGTTTCTTTCTTACATCGTAGTACAGAAGACTTCTATCGGAACCCGGGCCCGCATATTCCCGTCCCGTCACTACTCTACCGTTGTGGCTAATCTGAAATTCTGCAAAACCCGTTTCCGTATCGCCTCGCTTGCCGTATCCAGGCCAATCATTTATCCAGATGATTTCACTTCTCCATCGTCCCTGTATGGCCTGGCTGAACTCGTGAAACTCGTCCAGGCTTGATTCCATCGACGTCGCGTGCTCCTGCGTCGCTGAGACGATTGTTGAGCCGATCAACACGAGACAGCAAACTCCAGTCAACCATGATTTCATGATGCATTGCTCCATAAATAACTCAAAATGTAACACTCACGTCCAACACTTGGCTATCTTCTTCCAGCCCGACAAGGCCTTCAGCTTCGCGCCTCCCACATCGGACGATAGGAGACATTAGACCACCCCGGTTAACGTAAGCTCCACCCACCGCACCGCTTCGGCATCGTCCTGCGGGACGCCTTCGCCGTAGTGATACATGTTCCCGAGGTGGGACTGCGCTCTGGCGTCACCTTGTTCAGCCGCCAGCCGTTCCCAGCGCACTGCCTCCGCGTCGTCCTGCGGGACGCCCTGGGCGCCGACGTATATGACCCCGAGGTGGTACTGCGCGTCGGCGTCACCCTGCGCAGCACGCACCCGCAGCCCATCGATCTCCGGAGAGTCGAGATGAGGTTGGGGTGCAAGATCCTCCACACCATGACGGCGCTCGGGAGGCCCGATGGCGAGATGATCGGATGACCGGCAGGCGGAGTCACGGGAGACTCTCCGCCCTAGATGGGGTTGTGCACAAAGACAGCTGATACCTTGACCTCAATCATTTCCGAAGGAGCTTCAAATGGCAGAGAAAATCGGTGAATATGAATTTGAGATGAAGAACAATTCCTTTTCAAAGGAAGCGGATGGCACGTTCGTGGCGAATGTAGACTTTGAAGGCACGGCCGGTGACTATGGCCCAGGATTCGGGACACTCCGTGTGCCATTGAAAGAACCCGGCGCAAAGAGTGGTGTCTGCACGTGGACGGGGCAAGCATTCCCTCCAGGCGTTCCTTGGGTTACTGGCGCCGGCGATGGAACCTGGGAGCAAGTCGAAGATCTGAACCGCTGGATTTTGGTGTTTCCAGTCTTTGAAATATCTGACGGCAGTCGTGTCAGACGCGAAGATGTCCTCGACCTCGAGACAAGAATGTTGAAGGGCAAGATGTACGACGCCAGTTAACGAATTCAGGACGAGACCGCACATACCGCGTGGACTGTTTCCGGGTTTGGTGGCCTGATGAGCGACGGCCAGTGCTCTGGCTATCTCCACCCCAGTGGCGCATCGGTGATGACCGGGAACTGCTGAACTGCCCGAAGTCAGAGGGGGGACGGTACGTCATGCCAAAGGAAGCACGAGCGCCAGAATCAGAGTAATCGCCAACCCGGTCAGGCCGAGCAATGCGGAAACGACTGACCAGGACTTGAGGGTTTCGACTTCGGTCAGACCGCCCATCTTCGAGATGAGCTAAAAGCTGTGTCCGAGGGCGCGCCCACGGCGCCCTCTACAGGATGCGAAGCCAAGGTGGAGACGACGTTCCATCGCTACAAGACCATCCTGGGCTCAGCGATGCGAGCACGGGGACTGGCGTCCCAGAGAGTCGAGGTGAGGTTGGGGTGCAAGATCCTCAATACCATGACGGCGCTCGGGACACCCGATGGCGAGATGATCGGATGACCGGCAGGCGGAGTCACGGGAGACTCTCAGCCCTAAATGGAGTTGTGCACCAAGGCATCGATTTCACGCGAGATTTACGAATTCGAGACCCACACGTTACTTCGTTTCTTTCGTGAGCTCAACACTCGCGCGAATGACGCCAAGCCTGCTGCCGGGCTGAATCAGGGCAGCGGGACGAACCCGATCCAGAACATCTGTGTCGTGCCCTCCG
>CAUZIB010000081.1:0-21456 GCA_963579735.1 Vicinamibacteria bacterium
CGGCACTTCGCGCCGGTTCGTGCCAGTGGCCACCGTCCGTATCTACTTGCGGCTGGCGACGCATGGACGGGTCACTGGGTGGCGATACCGGCGCGGCCCTGACGGAGCACATACTTTTGAATCTTCCCGGTAGCGGTTTTTGGGAGTTCGTCGACAAAATGGACCTGAGTGGGCGCCTTGAAGTGCGCCAGCTGGTCACGGGCAAACGCGATCAGGTCGGCCGCGTCGCCGGCGACATCGGGACAACGGACGACAAACGCATGAGGCGTCTCACCCCACTTCTCGTGAGGCATCCCTACCACTGCGACTTCCTGGACGACCGCGTGACGCATCAGGACGCCTTCGACTTCGACCGACGAGATGTTCTCACCCCCGCTAATGATGACGTCTTTGAAACGATCGCGAATCTCGAGATACCCATCAGGGTGCACCACCGCCGCGTCACCGCTGTGAAACCACCCGCCCCGCATGGCCTGCGCGGTCGCGTCAGGGTCCTCAAAGTATCCCGCCATGACGACATTTCCGCGCACGACGATCTCGCCAAGAGTTTGACCGTCGTGGGGAACCGGGTGGTCGTCCTCGTCGACGACTCGGAGCTCTCCGGACGTTATGAGCTCGACACCCTGCCGAGCTTTCACGATGGCTCGGGCATCCGCATCAAGCGATTGATGCTCAGGTCGTGGCTCACACACGGTGATAAACGGCGCCGTCTCGGTCAACCCATACACCTGGGTCAGGTCCCACCCGAATTCGCCCTCGACCCTTTGAATCGTCGCCGCGGCGGGTGGGGCTCCGGCCGTGACCACGCGCACTCCACGTGGGATGGAGCCACGGTCTTCGGGCGATGCGTTCGCTAGGCCGATTAACACCGTGGGCGCCGCACACAGCATGGTGACCGCCTCGTCGCGAATCAGCCCGCACGCGCGCCGAGGATCCACCTTTCTGAGACAGACATGAGTCGCCCCCACGGCGGTCACGATCCAGACAAACGTCCAGCCGTTCGCGTGAAACATGGGAAGCGTCCACAAGTAGCGGTCGGCGCACGTCATCGGGACATGGAGCAGCGTACCGACCGCATTCATATACGCGTTTCGATGGGTGATCATCACGCCTTTGGGTCGCGATGTTGTGCCACTCGTGTAGTTGATCGTGAGCAAATCTCGCTCGTCGGGCACCGGGGGTTCGACGATAGCCCCGGCCTCGGCCGCCACCAGTGCCTCGTAGTCCTCCCATTCGTCTCGTCGCCCCTCGAGCGCAACGTAGTGCCGCACACCCGGGCACTGTGACCGAATCGCATCCACCACATCGAGGAAGTCTTCGTGCGCACAGACCACGGTCGCGCCACTGTGCTGCAAGATAAACGCGATCTCCGGCGGTGTGAGACGAAAGTTGACGGGTACCAGCACGGCCTCGATCTGGGGTACGGCGTAGAAGGACTCGAGCTGGGCGTGGGTGTTCGACGACACGTAGGCCACCCGGTCACCCTTTTTTACCCCCAGACGCGTCAAGGCTGCGGACCACTGGTCGCATCGATCGAAGAATTGGGCGTAGGTAAACCGGTGGTCGCCGTCGACGACGGCTTCGCGGCCGGCATACAGGGAGCGCGCGCGGCGCTTGAATTCGAGCGGTGTAAGCGGTGTCTCCATAGCTTTGCTGGGCACCGATAATAGCAAAGCCTCCCACCTGGCTCGATACTTGCCGGCGGCTGATACAATGCCCGGCGACCGGACGCGCCCCAGCCGGGCACGCCAATTGCTTTTTCAGTCTTCGCGCCGCGTGATACCACCAACTGCCCGTCCGCGGTAATCTAGAAAGAGAGTCTCCACAGCCAGTCAGGACGACTCGGTCAGAAACGCACCCGGGGCAAAGGTGCGGGCTATCAATATGCGGTCAACTTACGTAGCGCGGATCTGGGGCTCCATCGCGGACCGGGGACGCGAAGTCCTCACGAGGCGTCCCGACTCCAATATCGAGAGTTTGTGTCGGGACCTTCTATCGGAAAAAGGCGAAGCATCGGGCACCGCAATCGCACGAGACGTGGTGCAGTCCTACGAGTCGATGAATGAAACCGAGAAGCTCGGTTTCTTCAAGTTGCTCGCGACGAAGTTCTCACCAGATGCGGACGAAGTCGTCAAAGCTGCCGAGGCATACCGAGACGCGCCCAACTCGGACACGCTCCTTTCGGTTGTCAAAGCCGTCGAACCTGCGCGGCAAGAGCTCATTCGCCGTCTCAATCTGGCCCCGCACGGCACCGCGACTATTGTCAAAATGCGAGACCAGTTGCTCCGCTTCTTGCCGGAGCACAGCGAGCTACGCGCCGTCGATGCGGACTGGCAGCACTTGTTGCGATCCTGGTTCAATAGAGGATTTCTCGTTCTCAAACGAATCGACTGGCGGACACCGGCTGTGATCCTCGAGAAGCTGTTCAAGTACGAAGCGGTCCATGAGATTCAAAGCTGGGCGGACATGCGACGCCGACTGGAGGAGGACCGTAGATGCTTTGCGTTTTTTCATCCGGCACTCCCCGACGAGCCGTTAATCTTTGTAGAGGTTGCGCTTCTTGAAAACGTCGCGACAGCGATCGACCCGCTGCTTGACTGCGAGGCTCCAGCGAACATTTCCGGCAAGGCCAATACGGCGGTGTTCTATTCCATCAATAACTGTCAGGACGGGCTTCGCGGGATCTCCTTTGGCAACTTCCTCATCAAGCAAGTCGTCTCCGAGCTTTTGGACGAGCAACCGCAGCTCAAGACGTTTGTGACGCTATCGCCAATTCCACGGTTGCGCGCGTGGATCGACGAGCGGGCGGGGAGCAAGGACGCGGTCTTCGACAGGAAGCTGAAGAAGACGTTAGCCCTCCTCGAGAGCCCGATCTGGTACAAGCACAGCAGCGCGGCAGACGCCCTCAAAGAGCCGCTCCTCAAACTCTGTGCCCAGTTTTTGACCGACAGCAGCGTAGCCAGGCCTGACCCGGTTGCAGCGTTTCACTTGGGCAACGGAGCCAGCGTCGAGCGGATCAACTGGCTCGCCGACACCTCACCGGGCCGGGTCAGACAGTCGGCCGGTATTATGGTCAACTACCTCTACCGACTCTCTCAGATCGAGCGAAACCACGAAAACTACGTAAAAAAGCGAAAAATTTCTGCGTCAAAAAGAGTCAAGGGACTCCTGGCAAAAAAGAAATAGCGGGCGGCGACCGCTATCTCATCATCTTCTTTCCGACCGTGTTCCTGAGCACCCCAACCCCCTCAAGCTCGACTTCCACCACATCGCCCGGCTTCATCGCGCTCGTCGAGCCTGGCGTTCCAGTAAAAATCATGTCGCCCGGTTCCAGCGTCACATACCGAGACACAAAGCTGACGATGTCGGCGGTATCAAAGATGAGGTCCGCAGTGCGCTGTGACTGCATCACTTCACCATTGAGACGGGTTTCGAGGAGCAGATCATTAAAGTCTAGGCCCGCGACCATGACTGGTCCTACCGGTCCAAACGTGTCGGCACCCTTTGCGCGGAACCACTGCAGGTCGTTCGCCTGCCAGTCCCGTTCGCTCACGTCGTTCCCGGGCGCGACGGCAAAAATATGGCTGTTTGCCTCCTCGACCGAGACGTCGTGAGCGGTCTTGCCGATGATGAGGACCATCTCACCCTCGTAGTGCAGGTTGCTCGCGTCACGGTAGTAGGTAATCTCGGCATCATGCGGAACGAGCGTCGTCGGATACTTTGCGAACACGCCAGGTTCTGTGGCCACGGATTGCTCACCGAGGTGACTGCGATAGTTGAAACCGATCGCAATCACTTTCTCTGGTGCCGTGGGCGTCAGTACCGCCACCGAACCAAGTGAGACGGTGACACCCGTGCGCTCCGCCGACTGAAAAATGTCCCCGCGCAGCTCGTGAATCGTCTCACCCTCGAGCACTCCATAGGCGACGGCACCGTCGTGCTCGTAGCGAATATAGGTGGTCGCATCGTCCGTCGCGCTCTGAGCAAACGCGCTGATCGACGTCAAGAGTAGTGCCGTGGTAAAGAGAAAGCCGGTCGGTCGCATCTGTCGGTCTCCCTGCGGTTGTCGGATTGTCGAATCGGGACTATAGCACTGATCCGTCTGGTCCAGCCGTGCAAGAAATGGCGCGATTCGGCGTGCTATCCTGCCAGGAAACGTCGAGCGTCCTGCCGGAGAGACGCTCCCCAATACGGCCGAGGCCACCCGCATGTCAGACACCCAATCGACCGCGACAGAACGTCGCAACACGACCAGCAATGCCGCGCTCCTTGCTACCGACGCCGCCCACCTGATCCACCCGCTCCACGACCGGCACGCGCACGAAAGCGGACGGGTATGGGTCAAAGGCGAGGGCGCCACGCTCACCGACGCCGACGGCCGTGAGTATCTCGACGGTCTGTCCGGTCTGTGGAACGTCACGGCGGGTCACGGCCGACGAGAGCTAGCCGACGCCATGCACCAGCAGGCGACGGAGCTGGCGTATGTATCTGGATACACCGGCAGCTCGAACCGGCGGGCGATCGAGCTCGCCGAACGGCTGGCCGGTCTGTGTTATCCCGCGATCAACCACTTTTTCTTTACAAGTGGGGGCGGCGAAGCCACCGACAGCAGCATCAAGATGGCCCGCGCCTACTGGAAGCTGCGCGGACGACCAGACAAAACAAAGGTCATCTCGCGGATCGAGGGCTATCACGGTGTCACGATGGCCGCGATGAGCGCCACCGGGATGAGCGCCTACTGGCCTCTGTTCGAGCCGCGGCTGGACGGATTCCACCATATTCCGTCGCCCGACCCCTACCGGTATGTCGCCCCGGAAGGTGTCAGCCAAGGGCTGGCGGCCGCCAACGAGCTCGAACAGGCGATTCACGCCGAGGGACCCGACACGGTCGCGATGTTTTTGGCTGAACCAGTACAGGGCGCGGGTGGCGTCATCGTTCCACCCGATGACTATTTCCCGCGTATCCGTGAAATCTGTGATGCGTATGATGTGTTGTTGGTCGGCGATGAGGTCATTACCGGATTTGGCCGAACCGGCCGACTCTTTGCGCTTGACCATTGGGGGATCGTCCCGGACATCGTGCAGTTTGCAAAAGCCATCACATCGGGCTATTTCCCATTTGGGGGTATCGGGATCAGCGACCAGATCGCGCAGACGCTACACGACGACCCGCGGGCCTGGATGCATGCCTACACCTACAGCGCTCATCCGGTCGGCTGCGCGGTGGCGCTGCGCACGCTGGACATTATCGACGCCGAAGGCTTCCCCGAGCAGGCCGCCTCAAAAGGGCGCTATCTCTTGGAGGCGCTTCGGGCCGAGCTTGCGGATCACCCGCAGGTCGGCGACGTTCGAGGCAAGGGTCTGATGTGCGCCGTCGAGCTCGTGCAGGAACGCGACTCGAAGCGCCAGTTCCCGCTCGACGACAAGGTCGGCGCGCGCGTGCTTTCCGAAGCGGGAAAGCGCGGCCTCTTCAGCCGTGTCAAACGCGATACGTTCTTGCTCGCGCCGGCCATCGTATCGTCCGAAAACGAGCTCGACCGGATGGTTGAGATTGCCGGCGCCTCCATCCGTACTACACTGGGCCACTAGTGCACCGCCGCGGGGCGCGTCCTGTCCGGAGCATGGTCCCGTAGTAGCCAGGACGGTGAACTAGTGGACCCTCATCAGATGTGTATTGCGGAGCGGCGCTCCACCCACCAATACACGGCGGGAACAACAAACATGTTGAGGGCGGTGGAGGAAAACAGCCCGCACGCGATGACAAGCGCCAAGGGCGCCTGAATTTCGGTTCCCGGCGCTCCAAATCGAAGTGCCACCGGTACGAGCGCAAGGGAGGTGAGATCCATGGCCTTGTCAGACGCCGGCACCAGCTGAAAAACTGCAGCCGCGACCTGTCGCAACTGGTGCCGGCGGCCATCGAATGCTGCTTCGCCCGGGGCCCACTCCATGACGGGTTCGGCGTGGGAACGCCGTCGGGCTCGGCCCGCGTATCAGGTCCCACCGGGGCGTCCGTGGTTTCCGGGCGCGGAATCCGGGTTTGGCGAATAGCCACGGTCACCGCGCTCAACAGCTGAGACTCCTGAAACGGTTTGACCACAAACCCCGCGGGCGCCACCTCGGCAGCGCGGGCGAGCGTATGTTCGTCCGCATGCGCCGTGACGAAGACAATAGGTGCCGTGGTTCGCGACTTGAGCTTGTGGGCCAGTTGGACCCCATCGGCACCATCTTGTAACGCGATGTCGAGCAGGATGAGATCCGGCCACTGCCGTTCCACGCTCGCAACCGCATCCGGGGCGGACGCGACAACGTCAGTGACGCCAAACCCAGCGGTCTCGAGCGTTTTCTGGACCGCTCGACCAACACTCGTCCTCCGTTACGTTTTATTATTTTCGGCTGGCGCATGGCAGGCTTCTTGCCGTCTTGGCGCAAAACCCACGCATACCGTCTCGAGCTCCTTTGGCGCGAGGCACACTGGGAGACTTTGTTGACCGTTCTCCTCAGATCTAAGACGCCAGAGATTCAACAAATGTTTCGTGTGCCGTCGTCAAAGCCGACTGGAGCGGAGCAAAGGCCGGCCGACTCTATAATGAGTTGGTGGCAATTGACGCACCGGGATCAGACACCCTCCAGCTCCAGTCGCGCGAGCGCGACCTCGCCGCCGAATACGACCGACACCGGCGCGCCGGAATGCGAGTCGACCTAACTCGTGGAAAACCAAGCCCCGAACAGCTCTCGCTCGCGGATGGGCTTGAAGACACCATTGGTCGCCGGTTTGTATCGGATGGCATCGACGTGCGGAACTATGGCGGGCTCGATGGCCTTCCGGCCGCACGACGGCTCGGCGCCGCCCTCCTCGGCGCGCGCGAGGACGAGGTCTTGGTCGGTGGCAACGCCAGCCTCACGTTGATGTATCAGTATATGTCCGCTGCGCTCGATTGCGGACCGCTCGGACCGGGCTCGGCCTGGCGTGACGCGCCCTCCCCAAAGTTCTTGTGCATCGTCCCCGGGTATGACCGACATTTTCGGATCACTGAAGAGCTTGGGCTCGAATCTGTCTGCGTCCCGATGCTGGACGACGGCCCGGACATGGATGAGGTCGAGCGCCTTGTCAGCGACGATTCATCGATCAAGGGCATCTGGTGTGTGCCGAAATACCAGAACCCGACCGGCCACACATTTTCGAACCGTGTGGTGGAGCGATTTTCGCGGTTGGGAGCGATCGCGGGTCCCGGTTTCCGGATCATGTGGGACAACGCCTACGCGGTTCACGACCTGTATGACGAACCTGACCCGCTCCGCAATCTCATGGATCTGTGCCGGGCGGCAGGCACTGCCGATAGCGTGGTCGTCTTTGGCTCGACCTCAAAGATCACCCGGGCCGGGTCGGGAATCTCATTTTTGGCAACCTCTCCTGCTAATTTAGCGCAGTTCAAGAGACGGCTGGCGGTGCAGACCATCGGACCGGATAAGGTGACGCAGCTCGCGCACGTCCGGTTCCTCAAGGACATCGATGGCATTCGAGCCCACATGCGCCGACACGCAACCATCGTTCGCCCAAAGTTCAAAACTGTGCTCCGACATCTCGAAGCGGGACTCTCCGGTGTTGCGCACTGGACGCGGCCACGGGGTGGCTACTTCATCTCGGTCGACGTACCAGCCGGCACCGCCAGCGAAGCAGTGCGACTGTCGGCTGAGGCGGGGCTAAAACTCACGCCGGCGGGAGCCACGTATCCCCATCAACACGACCCACACGACGTAAACATCCGACTCGCCCCAACCTATCCAACCCTGGATGAGCTCGAACAGGCGATGCCCGTGTTTGTGACGTCCGTCAAACTGGCGGCGGCGCGGCACGAGCTGAAAGCGATGTCGTCGTGATCGGTCAACGAGCCGCAGTGGCCGTCGTGGGGAGCGGGCTGTGGCTCTTTCCCTTCATTGCGCACAGCCAAACAGCCACGCAGACGATCACATGGTCCGGACAGATCGCGCCCATCGTGCATACGCACTGCGTTAGCTGCCACCGTCCGAATTCTGTCGGACCGTTCAGTCTGTTGAGCTTTGACGATATCCGGCCGCGAGCCGAACTGGTCGCTGCTATGGTCGCAGGTCGCGTGATGCCCCCGTGGAAACCTGTCGGAGGCGACGGGCGCGGCGTCGGCGTCTTTCAGAACGAACGCGCCCTGAGCAACGAAGATATCGACCTCATCCAACAGTGGGCCGCGACTGGAGCCCCCGAAGGGAATCCCGCTGACGCGCCGAACCCTCCCACCTTTTCCGACGATTGGCAGATAGGCCAACCAGACCTCATCGTGACTCCCGACGCGCCCTTTGTGGTGGAGGCTGGCACAGGCGTCGCCTATCGTAATTTTGTCGTGCCGGTCGCACTCGCCGAGGCCCGCTGGGTCCGCGCGGTCGAACTGCGCCCGTCTACGGCGACAACCATCCTTAGCGCGCGCATCTACCTCGACGCCAGAGGGCCGACACGGTTGCCCGATGCGACCGACCCGGAACCTGGCGAAGAAGGGCTCATGCCGAGCGACGCGGTGTTCCCCAACGGTCACTCCCCGGGGTGGACCGCGGGGACCGCACCCACGGTCGTCGCCGACGCACTGGCGTGGCGGCTCGATGCGGGCGCGGACATCGTGCTCCAACTACGCCTTCAGGGTGGTAGCGAGCACGTTTCGATTCAGCCGGAGATCGGGGTCTATTTCGCACCCGCCGTCTCACGTGTCGACCCGATATCGATTGTCCTGCAATCCAAGACCATCGACATCCCGCCCGACGCGGTTGACCACCGGGTGGAAGATCGGTTTCGTCTCCCCGCCGCGGTAGACCTCGTGGCGGTCTATCCCCACGCCCACCACATCGCTCGACAAATCATCGGCACGGCGACGCTCCCCGATGGGCGTGAGATCTCATTGCTCCACGTTGAAGATTGGGATCTCGGGTGGCAGGAAGAGTATCGATACAGAGAACCGATTCACTTGCCCGAGGGGACCGTCCTCCGCATGGTCACCGTCTATGACAACAGCGCCGGAAACCGGCGCAATCCTCACACTCCAGCCCAGCGGGTGACGTTTGGCTCGGGTTCGGGTAACGAGATGGCGGAACTCACGTTGCACGTCGTACCGACCGACGAGACTGGAAGCGAGAACTTGCGGCAGGGCCTCTCGGTGAAATCGACGCGGGACGACATCCTTGGGCATCAGGCCCGTCTCCGTATTGCCCCGGAGGACCATGAAAGTCTGAGCGCACTCGCCGGACGGTATCTCGATATCGGTCAAGTCGATCTGGCCATCGAGCGCTTGCAGGAAGCGATCCGAATCGCCCCTGACTACGCAGAGGCTCATTTCAATCTCGGGAACGCGTATATCGCGGCTGGCTCGAGCGAGCAGGCGATCACGGCGTATCGGCGAGCCGTCGCGGTCCGGCCGGAGTATGGCGCGGCCCACAACAACCTTGGTGCGACATTCCAGTCAACGGGGGACGGAGTCGCGGCGGTCGCTCACTATCGTTTGGCGGTTCGTTTCAACGACCGCGACCCAAACGCGCGTTACAACCTCGCGCGAGCGCTGGAAGAGGAAGATCAGTTTGACGATGCGCTTGTCCATTACCAGCAGGCGCTCGCGCTCGGTCCGCCCGATGCGGAGCTACGCACTCGGCTGGCACGAGTTCATGTGTCGCGTGGCGAGTATGACGTGGCAGTGGAGCACTATCGTCTGGCGCTCGAGGTCAATCAAGACCACGCCAGCGCTTTGGTGGACTTGGCCTGGCTGCGCGCGACCGCCCCGGACGCCGAGCTGCGCGACGCGGTCTCAGCCGTCACGATGGCCCAACGCGCGACGGAACTCGTGGGAAACGAGCACCCGTTGGTGCTCGATGTGCTCGCCACCGCCTACGCGGCCAACGGCCAGTTCGACCTCGCGGTCACGACGAGTCGGCGGGCATTGGAGTATGCCCAAGCGAATCTCGCCGACTATCAACAACTGGCGACCGCCATCGAGTCACGCATCAGTATGTTTCTCTCGTACCGACCGTTTCGTATGACGAGACCCGCCTCGGAACAACCGGGACGCGAATAGCGGCGACCGTGCGGTCACGCCACCTCGGAGTCCACTGGGGAGACCGGACCTCGGTCTGGCGTTCTATACTTTCCGCACCGTGCCACACCCGTCACTCGCGGTCGGCCGTTCGCTGGGGATCTTCCTGTGGGTGACAACCACGTGGGGATGCCAGCCGGGAGGACCGACTGGCGAGCTGAATACGACCGTACAGGGTTCGGAAGCCGTCGCGCTCACCGTTTCCCATCGGTCAGAGTGGAGAGTCCTGTGGATTGAAGGCGCAACCGATCTCCCGGACGGCGCGGTCGTGAGCTATCGCGTCACCCATTCGGTCGCGACCACCACCCCGACAACAGATTGGCCATCCTCAAACCTGATCGAGGTTGGACGCGCAACAGTCGAAGACGGGCAGTATTGGGCGCGTATCAACACCCTCAACTGGCCGCCGGGCGAAGTGCGAGTCGTCGCTCAGTTCCCTCTCCCACCGCAACCACCGGCAGTAGTCGACCAATACGGTGAGTTTGGAGAGCACCTTCGTGGAGAAAACGTGACCGACCTCGACGGCATCAAGGCCGTCGAGGTCGAACACGTCTTTGAGCACAGCCGCTAGGGCATCGCACTAGCGGACTGTCGCGGTGCCGGTCATGTGCGCCGGAACACAAGCGGTGTCGGAATGTCTAGTTGATCGGCGAATAGTCTGTTGCACTCATAAACACCGAATCGACGTTGCTCACGATCCGCCCATCGACCTGCGACTCCTCGGCCACCTTGCTCCATTCTGGGTCCGCCCGGAACGCCCCCCAGCTGGCATCGGCCGCTTCTCGGCTGTCGTGCTCGATGATGTAAATCAATGTGTTGTCCGACGCTGGCGCGTCCTCGGGAACCCAGTAACCAACGTTGGAGATACCGTGATTCTCGAAAATCCGCATCGTGTGGTCACGGAACCGTGCCTCGAGATTCGGTAGTTTTCCTTCCATCGTCGTGTAGGTGCGAAGCTCGTAGACTTTGTCGCCCTGCGCGCTGAGCGGGGTCTCCGCGTCAAAGACGTTTCCGAACACAAAACCAGCGGCAAAGATGGCGATCGAGCCGACGAACAGACGGGCGCTTTTTGTCATGACGTCTCTCTTCCTCAGTCCTCAAATCCACACTCCGACGCTGTGTCGGGCGCCTTGAGCAATGGGCGGAAGTATATGACGCCTTGGCAACTTCGTCGAGACACGGCGCTGGTGCGGGTGTCGCCGTTCAGTCGACCGGCAGCCGAATCCGACTCTGTGGTCGGAGAACGGCGGATCCATTCCGGACACATGGGTAACAGTTCATTCTGGAGGCATAGGTAACACTTCGGGCCGGCACGGGGTTTCGATCGGCTCCAACCGACAGGTCCCGGCGTCGACGTACCCGAGATCGTAGTGTATGAAACTCACGAGCCAGATCTGGTCGTCACGGAGCAGTTTCGTACAACAAGGCATTCTGTTGACCTGCGAACCCGCCGAATCCGACCTATCGAAAAACTAGTCCGAGTCAGGAATTGTATAAAAACCGGAAAGTGAAAGAGTGATAGTGATATCGCTATTCGTTTCGTTCGAAAAGTACCACCCATGTACACCATCAAAAGGCGCGACCAGATAGCCATTTGATGTCTCGCCACGGCCTTGCTTGAAGAACATGACATTCCCGGGCTCTTCGGAATCTCTGACCGTGTGACCATGAAACTCCGCGAGGAGAAGTTCCGGATTCGAGATATCCGTGGATCTCCACTCATAAGACACTGAATAGCCTTCTTTCATGTCCAGCATGTATTCCAGGTCCGAGTTGGCAGGAACTGGGATTTCTACCTCGTCCACCCGGTAAGCAGGACGGGTTTCAAAGTAGACATGATCCGCCAGCGGGACATCGATCCACTCGACAGGCGCTGACGCACAGGCGGTCAGCATTGGATAGAGGCAGAAGGCAGCATAACGAAAGGCGCGAGGTCCGATTCTCGATGTCAATGAATGAATCACAAGCGGTTTCTCCATCCTCGTCGCCTTGCCGGCGCGGACATGGGACCCGGAGGTGCCCAGTGGGTCGAAGACCGCCCGAATGCGGTCACGCCTCGAAGGCCTACGCCCATGCGAAGTTGCAGGCAATGACGAGGAAGTTGTCCCGCTCATCGGGAGCGCCGATCATAGCGCGACATGGCCCAGGCGAGCGAGCCGGCAGCAAAGGAGTGGCCTCGGAGCGGGAAGTTGTCGCAGATTCGTCGCACATCGCCTCACTGATCGCACCCAGCAATCCGTGTGCATTCAAATTCGGGTGCTTGCAGCTCTTGCGATATCTTTGCGGCGCCGACCACCAACAGTTGACGGCAGAAACAGCCCTTATGACGCCCGGTCGAGCTCGTCCTCATGCCACGCGTGCCAGAGCTCCCAGTCTGATTGCAGACCTATCCAGAACTCGGGTGTCGTGCTGAACTTCGCGGCAGAATTCATGGTTCCACGCGAGCTGGGCCCACACCGGATGAAGTCGCGGAACGGATGACCGCTTTCGTCGGATAGGCAACGAGATGTCACCGAACGCAAAAAACGGGGCATGATCTACTGAAAGGGGTAAACCGAGCACTCGATGGACATATTTACGTATGGACGTGACCCCTGGGGTCGCGAGGTCTTTACCCATGTAGCGTGGAACACGTCCTGGGTCTTTGTGTATATCGGCATCACCTTCTTGGTGGCCCACGCCGCCTATATCTTGCTGTCGGCTCATCGACCGCGCTCTGACGCCGAAACCGACTCCCTTGCGGCTCGTCACACGCACCTCCCAACCCGAGTGGCCCGGCACTCGTTTATGGCCCGTCTCTTTCACTGGGTGATGGCGGGTGCGGTATTCGTGCTCTTGGTGACCGCGTTTTTCCCAATCATCGGTATGCGGTTCGACTGGGTGAACTGGCACTGGACCGCAGGGCTGGTGCTGACGGGGTCACTCATTTATCACGTCATCCATACCACCTTCTGGCTCGATTTCTGGTCGATCTGGGTGGGCCCGAGAGACATCCCAGAGTTTCGGGCGGAAATTCTCCGTGAACTCGGCCAGGACGTGACCGGCCCAAAACCTGCGAAATACCCCATTGGGAATCGTCTCTATCACCTGATCCTGGTATTCGTCGGAACGGTCGTGACAGTGACCGGCGTCTGCATGGTGGTCAGGATCGGAACGCCGTTTCTGGCGCGCAACCCCTATCTGCTCGGCGAGGGCACGTGGGGCTACGTGTATGTCTTCCACGGCCTCACTGGCCTGTCGCTCGTGGGTCTGGTGGCAGCGCACGTGTACTTCGCCATCCGACCGTCAAAATGGTGGGTGACTCGATCGATGATCCTGGGCTGGATTACACGTCGAGAGTATCTCAAACACTACGAGCCAAATCGGTGGCAGATACGACCAAAACGTTCTGAATAGGACGGGTCAACTTTCCTTCTTACCCGCCCACGTCATCACAACGGCGACGATCTGCGCCACGGGTCGCCAACAGAAGAGGACGGTCGCCCAGACCAACATCAGGATGGAGGCCGTCATCGCATCCAACGTAACGCTCCACCGGCTCACCGCTCCCGGCACTCGCCCCGCCGCCACGGTCCCGATGGCGAGTGCCCACCACAACTGAGGGGTCACCGTGCCAACCGGGATAGCACCCCTTTCGCTTCCCAACCCAACCAGCGCCCGCCAGAACACGACGGCGTGGGTCAATGTGTCGGCCCGAAAAAGCACCCAGCCTATGCCCACGACTGCCAGCAGATACCCGTGACGGACGACCGACGGCAGTCGGGTGAGCATTGCCCCGAGACCGGCACGCTCCGCGAGGACGAGCACGCCATGATATACCCCCCACAACACCAAGCTCGCCGTCGGTCCGTGCCATACACCCACCGCCACGAGCAACGCGACGGTCTTCCAGCGAGCCGACCCGCGCGCGCTGCCGTCGTCCTCGATCTGCAGCGCGAGATAGGTCCGGCCCCATGCGACCAGCGAGATGTTCCAGCGCCGCCAGAAGTCTTGTAACGACTCCGCCGCGTATGGCCAGCGATAGTTGTCTTTGAGCCGGAACCCAAAGAACCGACCGAGACCAATGGCCATGTCCGCGTAGCCTGAGAGCAGAAAATAGACGTGAAGTGAAAAACACCAAAGACCGAGCCATGCGAGGGCGGCGCCAAGCTCGCCCGCGGACACTCCAAACGCCGTATCCGCGACCTCCCCCAAAGGCGCGGCGATAAAGTGAACCTTGGCCAGCCCGATGACGAAACGCCGGACTCCGTAGGCAAACGCGCCCATCTGCAACTCTCGCCGCGCCAGCGCGGTGCTCACGTCGCGATAGCGCACGATAGGACCCGCGACCATGAGTGGGAAAAACAAGAGATACAGTCCGGCCTGGATCGGCGTTGTGACCGGCGCCGCTTCCCGACGGTAGACATCGACGAGATACGACAGCGCCTGCAGGGTAAACACCGCAAGTCCCACCGGCGCCAGGAGACGCGCTAGCACGAAGGGATGGTCGCCCACGGGGTCGTCCCCAAACGCCCTCCCCACCCCAAAGAGGACGAGGTTGCCCCAAACCCCGAGAGTGAGCCAAAGCTCAGCGCGCACGCCTCCCGCGTGACCCGCCTCAACCGCGCGGGCGATACCGCCGGCAAGAAGATAGTTGAGACCGACGGCCGCCGCGAGCACCGCGACCAGCTCGCGACCGCCACTCAACGCGAGAAACGCGAGACTGGCCGCAAGCAGCACGATATTGGCTGGCGCCAGTGACTTTGGGGCGCCGCCGTGCCCGCCAGAGAGTCCAACGACAACAAAATGGGCCGCGAGAACAGCGGGTAGGAAGGTCAGGAGAAACGCGGCGTCAGAGAACAGCACAGGCGAGCGCTGATAGAGAACATCGCGCGAGCCGCGCTACGTGTCCCTGCCATGTATCGGGTATCGCATTCGGGAGCGAGGCACGGGATGCCTCGGTAACCGAATGTTATCGGATGTCGTGTGACCGGGACCACTTCTGACGGCTGGACGGCGGTGTCGGCTAGTGGACTAGGGAGCCACCGTGACCTTGACGATTGCCGACGTCCAGCAACATTGGAATCCACCGCCGCCGACTCCCGTCTCGTCGAGGAGTTCGGCCCGCAGTAGATACTCGCCGGCCTCCCTGAAGGTAAACGTCGTCGTTGGGGTCTGATCCGCTGACTCGTCGAACCGCTGCACCGCTTCGCTCGCCGCCACATCGATGTCGGCAGGACCGCGATGTCGGTGCCAACGGAGCATCAGCGCGGGCCGAGCAAAGCCCGGAATGGCATGCGCTTCTTCGATCGGCTTAACATCTGACGTCCAGGCAGCAATCTCGATCGGCTCACCCACCGTAGCCATGACCGTGTGCGCAATGCCGACCGGTGGACCGGAGAACGCCGTTCCGTTCTCGGCAAATCGGATAGTTGGCGGCTCGTTGCCGTTTGCAGCGTCGAGGAACGGCTCAATGAAGTACGGCGGCTCCAAATGCACCGGTATCGAGGCGGGTGAATCGTTGGCGCTGAGTGTCCAGGTGAGCTCGCGGTCGAAGTCCCCGGGCACCTCAATCGTCAGGACTCCCCAGCTCCGTCCGGGGAGAAAATGGGTTGGCTGGCCGCGATCTTCCGGCCCCGGCGAAAACCGGTTCAGCTCGCCGACTGGCAGATCGACGGTCTGCTGCCGATTGGGGTTAAAAAAACCGACCAAGACCGTCGCGGTCCCATCTGGATTTCGATACCACCCCTCGAACATGGGGGCGACCGGCCGGCCAAACTGACGTACCGTCTCGGGCACCTGTGCCGACGGTGTGGCGACACTCAGGATGACGGCTCCCAAGCCGACTAATGACAAGACAACCGCGCCATTCGCTCGCATGCAAAATTCTCCTCGTACATGACCGAGCCGCCCCAACACCGGCTGGAGCGGCTCGTCGGACCCTCGGTGGGTCTCACCCGTTCTTATTCGCCGTCGCTCTCCAGAGCCGCCTGCCGGTCAGCGGCCGCGGCCGCAAAGTCTTCGTCATCCATATACGTAACGTTGACCCAAGCGTGTCCCATCTCATCGACGGTCCGGTCGCCCCACCCAACCCACTGGTTGGGATCGGGATTCGCACGGTTCGCTGCCGTGTTGTCCCACCAGGACTTGATTGCAATCACCGTGCCCTTGGGCAGCAATGGCGCCGCGTTGTCCGCGTAGACATAGTTGTTGTGCCAGTTGAAATTGAAGTCGCTCACCCGGCTCAGAACCTGCGTTCGCCCGTTGGGGAGAATCGCGGTCATTTGCATACCCTTGCCACGCAGATGCATGTGCGCCTGGAAGTTCTCGACCCGCCCGTTTTGCTTCAAGACGTGGAACTGCTCGCTCGAAGTGATGGTATTTGGCGGAATCAGCAGGTTGTTCGGGCCACCCTCGATACTCATCCACAACGCGAGAATCTGGCGGTGCTTTGGCTCCTCGCCCTTCGGGTAGAAATACAGTCCCAGCTCCACCGAGTCGGTAATCTCTTCGCCGGCGGTCGAGTAGTGGATATCGAACACGATGTTCGAACCGGCCTTCATCAACTTGCCGCTGCCCTCGCGCATGATCTCGCCCTGCTTGCCTACCGCCCACTCCATAAGGAGACCGGCGGCCAAACCCGAGGCCTGGGTAAGATCCTGTCCTTCGTCTTCTTCCTGCTGCAATCGGGCAAGCGCGTGATGGGTGATACGACGCCCTTCCGACGTCGACGGCCGGATCTCGATGGCTCGAACCCAGCGATCTTCAGTAAGCCCGGTCGGCACCGTCGGCTTCCACCAATGGTCCTGCGCCAGCGCCGGCATCGTGTGGGGAGTCGAGCGAACGATCAGGTCGGGAGGACCGCCAAACCGCTCGGCATAATTCCACACGTCGTCATCGGCAAAGACCGCAGCCGGAGGCACATCGGCTGGATTGCCCTGGGGCGCCCCGCCATCAGCCCATCGAACGATGGTCGAGATCTCGTTGTCACTCAGCGACCGATCGTTTTGAAAGTCTTGAATCCCCACGGACTTGTCGAGGTGCCAAGGCGGCATCTGTCGCGTCTCGACCCGGTTCTTGATCGAACGAGCCCACGGTCTCGACTCGGCGTAGGTCTGAAGGGACATCGGCGCAATGTAGCCGGGTCGGTGACACGCCTCGCACTTCTCGCGAAAGATAGGCGCGACGTCTTTTGCGTAGGTCGGCGTTTCGTCGGCTTCAGCAAACGACACTCCTGGAATCGCCACCATCACTCCGAGGACGCTTGCCGCCAAACCGGCTCGCCAAATCCCTGCTGGTCTCATCGCTGTTCCCCTTTTTGTCGAGAGGCGCGTGACGCGCTCGACCGAATCCTCAACATTGTAATGGACCAAGCTTTGGTGTCCTACCGTCGACGCTACTGGCAAGCGGTAAAAGTCTGGCCGATTCTGGCATGGCGACGTAAGTATTCGTGGATACAAGTTAGCTGAAACTGGTATTACTTGAGAGTTCGGAGGGGTCGCCATGGCGGGCTCGCGGGGTTCCAGCGTCGACACGGAGCGCTGGGGAGGACCGCCTCCCTCGCAAACTCATTGCTCGAATTCCGTGCGCCGCCTCGCGAGCTGGGTCAGAATCTCAGGAGCCTCCTTGAGCGCGGCAAGCGGGCCAAGCTGCTCGTCGATGTATGTCCAGTCGAGGCGCCGCCCCGTCTGTCGCACAATGACGCCTTCGATGTCGACCCAGTCCTGCCCACGGGCCGCAAATGCCTTCAAGACGATCAGGTCTTCGGCTGAACACGTCAGCAGCGGGGTATCGCCGGGAAACTCGAACCGGGTCGCGCGCGACACGACGGTTTCTTCGAAACGGAGTCCGCCGAGGGCAACGTCGATGCCGACGCCGGTGTCGGAGCGGAGAAGGAGCACCCAGTTCGTTCTCGCAAACCCGGCGGCGTCGGCAATCCGGCCCGGGAACCGTTTCAATAGAGCCTGAATGAACGGCTCCTCGGACCCGAATCCCGTCATGAGGGTGAGATCGACGTCGACGGTTTCGCGGGGCTGACCCCAGCGCTGCACCGCGAGGCCGCCAATCACGCAAAAGCGCCAGCCTCTGGCCTCACAAAATTGCTAAACCTCGGATGCGACTCGAATGAGTTCAGTCACCAGAGAGAAGCGGCCTTTGTGAACCAGCGCTGCTGCTCCACCAGACCCGATGTCGCTCGGGGGGCACGCGGCGCGACGGTATAGTCTGCGTCGCCGCAGAGAAGAGCGATCGCTGCGCGGGAGTCAAGGCACCGCAGCTCCTCTCTCCGGATCCGTTCCAGTGCCGGACCGGCCGCCTTCCAGACCTTCACCCACCGCCGAGCGGTCGCCACCTGCTCATCGGTCCAGTGGGCTGGAAGGTCATCTGACGTCTGCCGATTATAGGCTCGGACGCACGACCCGCACCTGCTTGACCGAATCGAGGCCCGACGACGGCGAGCCCCCAAGAGTCGGCACGACCGTGCATTTGAAACACTATTGCGCGGCCCCGAACGGCGACCGGAGCGCCTTCGCAAGGCTCAGTGCCTTACCGTGCTGGCCGGGTAACCCGAGCGTGACCGAAGAATCGGCATCTCCGCCAAGAAAGGTCCTCCCAAGACGGTCCCACAGCGAGGAGATCGTGCCGAAGTTTGTGTTGTGAATCGCGGGATCCTCGGAGTGGTGGAGACGGTGCAACGAAGGCGTGACGACGACCCATCCCAAGCGGCGCTCCTGGGCGGGAGTGACTCGTATGTCGCTATGGACAAAGAGATTGGAGAATCCGTACAACACCTCGAACGCGATCAATCCCGCAATCGGTAGTCCCGTCAGCGTCACGACGACTAGCCGGACTCCGAGCGAGATGACCAGCTCACCGGGATGGAATCGAAACGCGGTCGATGCATCGACGTGCACATCGGAGTGATGCACCGCATGAAAGCGCCACAGCACGGGCCAGAGGTGGTTGGCCCGATGCCAGGCATACGCCACGCAGTCCAAAACGACGACCGTCCCCGCGACTTGTATCCAATACGGTAGCTCGGCCGTCTCCACAACCGCGAAGCCACGCTCTCGCACTGTGACCGCCCATGTGCAGACACACGCACCACACAGAAAAGAGAGGAGCAACGTATCAACCAGCGCCAATGGCACGTTGACGCGCCAATTGCTCGCGAGAGTCCGGAGAGAAAGGCGGTTTGGAAAAAGGAGCTGAAAAGCCACGACCAGCAGCACCGAGACCAGGATGGCTGCGCCCTTGTAGAGCTGAAACGAATCGGCAAGCTCAGCGTCCATGGCGGCTCTCCAAGGGACAGCGGTCCACCAAAGGTGGTCACTCGCTATCTATAGTCTGCACCGGTCAGACTGTGCAGCGCGGACCGCTGCCACTGCCGGAGCCGTTGCGCCAAAGCCTCGACAACCCCCGGCTTGCTTGTGGCGAGATTGATGGTTTCGCCAGGGTCGTCGCGGAGGTCGAATAGCTCGGTCCCGGACCCGCTCGAGCCGTCGAGGACGAGTTTGTAGTCGTTGTCGACCACCGCTCGTGGTCCGTCAAAGTCTCGGGTGTCGACCGCCCGATAGTGGACATTCTCGAAGACGCGGGTCGGGATGCCGTTCATCAGTTTGACCAACGGGGTGGTGCCCGATTGGAGCGCAGGGTCGATATACGGAACGGGCTCGCGATCCGCGAGTCCTGCAGTGTCAAAGCTCCAGAAGAAGATCGGCGACGGACGACTCGGCATCCCGTCGTCGAGCAGTGGCACCAGACTAACACCATCGAGAGGTCGGGTCGGGACATCAAGCCCCGCGAACGCCGCGACGGTGGGGAGGATGTCGCTGGTGACGACGGGCACGTCGCTCACCCGCGAGGTAGAGATACGCGCCGGCCATTCGATGATGCCCGGCACCCGAATTCCACCCTCATACATCGTGCCTTTGAGACCTCGCAGCGGCGTCTCCGCGAGGCCACTCGCGGGAGTGCCGTTGTCACCGCTGTACCAGAGGACGGTGTTGTCGCGGAGGCCTTCGCCGTCGAGAAAGCTCCGCAAGGTGCCTATCGCGCGGTCCATCGCGGTGATCTCGGCGTAGCGCTCGCGCAAGACATCACCGAGCGGTCGGTCGATGGGCAAACCGGTCAGGTTCGATGTCAAGGTGACGGTTTGGTCCGCGTATCGCGCGGGGAGGTCGTCGTAGAGGGCGAGGTCACGTTCGAGCCCACTATATGGCTCGTGGGGAGAGCCAAACCAGACGACAGCCAGAAACGGCTTTTCGCTTTTGACCGACTCTTCGATAAATCGAATCGTCTCGTCGATGATGACCGCGGAGCCCTCGCCTTCGAGTTGCGTGGGTGGCCCGCCATTGCGCGAAAACGTGGGGTTCAGCTCGAAGAAGTTGTCATGCGATAGCCACTCATCAAATCCCATCGCCCCGGGACTTGTGGGGGACGTAGTTTTCACCGGGCCGACATGCCACTTTCCAAAGTGCCCCGTCGTATACCCGGCGTCGCGCAGCAGATGGGCAATTGTGATTTCCTCCGGGCGAATCGACCAGTTCGGGGCGAACGTGCCATAGCGAGTCGGATGACGTCCGGTCAATACGCTTCCGCGGGTGGGAGAGCACGACGGATGCGCCGCATAGTAGCGGTCGAACCGGAGGCCACTCTCGGCCATCTCGTCGAGCACCGGTGTGTGGAGATAGGCGTGACCGTTGTAGCCGGTCTCTTCCCAACCGTGGTCGTCACCCATGAGCAAGATGATGTTGGGAGGACCGTCGGCACTGAGGGACGCGAACGCCCACATGATTCCCAGACACGCGAGGACGAGGCGCGCTGGCCGCGGATGCCGCAGCTGGGCATGGCTCACTTTGTCAATCATAGTCACGGGGTATTTAACCCCAGAATTCACTTGTCTTGAGGCTATCCCAGTCGCGTGCAGATCGGCGGTCAGCGGGGACATCGAGGCCGACCCGACCCTCGGAGACTTGACCTGGCTCCGGACGGCGGGCATCCTCGGCACCATACAATTCGTCGTCTCTCGCCCCAAGGAGTAGGCAAATGACTTGTTCACAGATAAGCGCCGCCAGCAAACGCCGCGCGCGGCTGGGGGTCCTGGCCGTGTGCGTCTCGATCCTGAGCGGGCTCACCCTGCAGGCGGCCGTGCCAGACACGGCGACGTTGTCCGGGACAGTGACGGCGGCCGAGCCGTTCACGGTGGCCCAGGTCTACATCCGCAACGTCGACAAGGGAATCGTGTACATGGTCTACACGAATGCGGGACGCTTCCGGGCCGTGGCCCTGTTTCCCGGCAACTACGAGGTCAGTGCCAGCACGAAGCACCTCGAGTCGAATCTGCGAACCTTAACGGTGGCGGCCGGTGACGCGGCCGA
>CAUZIB010000082.1:0-21449 GCA_963579735.1 Vicinamibacteria bacterium
CTCACCACCGGCTGCTCCGTACGCGAGCGTTCGCCGATTGGGACGCAGTGACGTGTCTCTCGTGAATCGCACGCGGCACCGTCGCTCGCGGCGAAGTGTGCCCGCTGTTCGTTAACCTGACAACGCCATCCGATCAGCTGCATGGTTCCATCGTTGTCGGCGTCATACCGCATTTATCCGCAAGGGAACTAGATCCGCACCCCGCCGGACTCAAGGTGCTCGCAGCATTGTGTTGCGAGCACCTTCCTGCACACACGCGATCGCCAGCGTCGTACGTCTGGCCCTCGTACACTCCCCGTGCACAGTCCTGGCCAGACAGGCGCAGGTCAGTTTGCCGGTTGGTACCCCAAGTCTCTCCGAAGAGTCCAGTTCGTCTGATCCGTCCGGTCAGACAGCGCGAACAGTTCCGCCGCGAGCGTTCTGAACTCATCGCCCATCTGTTCCACCATCCGAGGCCACTCCGCATAGAAGTCGGTGGCGTCCCGCGCAAAGAACCAGAGCCTGAGGTTTGGGCCGCTGCCCACAGCGCGGGTCTGCACCAGATAACCCATGCGAATATCTCGCTCCTCTACTAGCGCACGAAATCGCTGCAGAACGTTGCGAACACCACCCGTCCCCTTCGTATAGAAACTGAATTCTCGAAAGAAACCACGTTCCTCGCGGGGAACTCTCGGGTTTACAGGCCTGAAGCTTTCCTCTGGTCGAGACCTGTATACCGATGTCTCGAAGCGGGCCGTCGCTGCTGCTCGGCGGGTTCGACCGACTGCGTTGGGTTCTACTCCACTGAGTTGGGCTCTCCTCTCATCCAAGGCAGCCATGTTCGGTAGGCCGAATGTGCAATTCCGATAAACACCCCGGTCACTGACGGCTGTAGCAAAGCCGTAGGTGACATTAGCTCGCGCAAAGCGCGCGTTCCGGTCCTCGACTCCAGCTTCCAACTCGGAACCTTGGCCGGGCTTTACATGGGTGTCCTGGCAATACACGAAGGGATCCGCTCCCTGTTGGGCAGACGCACCGGTCGCAATACCGATCCCAACGATAATCACAGGCACAACAACCAAAATCTTCAGTTTCATAAGAGGCCTCTCAGGAAAAACCGGATTCCGGATGAATGCGGGGCGGACCACAACGCCCAGTGCGCCCCGTCCCGCAAACAGGAAACAACATCCCTACTGGCCCGGATCGCCAGTCCGAAGCGGTGACGCGTGGCGATGGGCCTGCTTCCACACCCCGTCCCGTTTCACCAGCACTGCCGTGTAGCGCCAAGGCCCCTGATTGGTGAACCCATTCGCGAAAGCGATATTGCCGACTTCATACGCGGTAAACACGGCAGTATCGCCATAGACCTGCACTTTCATGTCCCTGAATTGCAAGTTGAAGCTTGTCCCATTGTCCATATTGTTCTGAAGCGCCGCCTGGTTAAATGGTGCAGCGGCGAGGTTGTTACCCTGTTGGAACGCCGTGGCGTCTGGGAGCATATACTCTACAATTTTGGCTGCATCTCCGTCATTCCAACCCGAGATGTAGTCAAGCACCGCCGCGATGACATCTTCTTCGTCATCAGCAACCGCAATTCCCGGGGCAAACGTCAGACCTGCGATGGTCAGTACAGCAATTATCGACTTCATTACATTCCTCCTTGTAACTCGTAACAGGTCTAGTGATAGAACGTTAACGTCATACATCTTATCTAGGGCACAACACGCCCGAGAAAGTCCTGGCACCTACTACCAATCAAGACTCCCTGGGTTTTCTGGAACACAGCCCGAAACTCAGGGTTCTGAAAATTCGCCTCTGTCCGGCTCTGCCAAGTCCCAAGGTCGGGGTGAAACTGCATAAAATGCATTTTATTGCTTGGAAGCATAACGTTTTGAAAAGCAATCACCCGACCTCGTCCCTCAGACGATCATTCTCGACTCAGGTTTAATTCAACCAATCCACATTGCTTATAAGTTCAGATTTAAACATATTAGAGCTTCATCCAGCAACGCGTGAGCTATCTTGGGATTACATGCTTCCTCCACGGATCGTCCACTCCTGCGTCCTGAAGCACATGGACCTTCGCCCGAAATTGACACTCGGAAATACGCTCGTGCTGCCTGCTCAAAATAACACCAAGGACCCCACCGCATCCTTTCCCACGCCTTGTCCGCCGTTCGAGACCTTTGGAGAAGTCGCGAAAACGAGGACCAAGGCGCTGGACGATTGCGTCAGGGGGACCTACGGCCGCGTCCGCCCACCAGGACATGAAAACATGGAAAATTCAGAAACTGTGCACGGGAACCGTAGCATCGGTATCTAAAAGCATTTATTAGATTAATATCCAATTTAATTAACTAAACATTTTATAGACGTATATATTCACCCATTTCGTGCAGTAACAGAGTAAAACTCGTTCGACCATCATTGGAGGTAATATGCGAAATAGTCTAGTAATCTCAGCTGCCATCGTCGCGCTTCTCGGTGTTTCCTCAGCGCTTGCCCAGACAAACGTAGGAGTCAGCCGAACGCGTTTTTGTACCATCGCCCCCGGATACAGCATGGCCGATGTGGTTGCCACGGCACGGGGGTTCGCGTGGTCCGAAGAGACGGCTCCAGGGCTCGTTCTGTTTCGAAACGGGATAGCGACGGCTGGCGGTTCGCAGTTCGACTTCATCCTCGAGACGGTCTATCCCAGCTACGCCGATATGGTCGAAAAGGTTGGCGCGCGCTCGCAACGCCAGGCGGCGACGGATGGACGGCAGGGGTTGGATGGTGTCGCAAGCTGCACCGAGAATGTTCGGATACGCAATCGGAGAATCGTTGCGCCGTTCCCGGGAGGTCCGGGTTCCGCCCAGCCACTGACCGCCATGACTTCGACTCTGTGTGAGTTGAACGGCGCAACGATTGACGATGCCGCGGCCATGGCCAGCCGAATTGCCGAGGACCTCGGGGCGCTCGGCCGGATCCGTTACGGAGGCTACGGCAGTGGCCAGGGCGTTGCCATCAATTCTCGAGTTCGCATGGATTTCTTTTCGCCGAGCTTTGCCGATTTTGCTTCGTCGCGGGACAGACGCAATCAAAACGGCACGACGGCCCTTGATCCGAACAATCCGATCAGCTGTACGGTCCCATCGTTGTCGGCGTCATACGTAATTTATCCGCAAGGCAACTAGACCCGCCTCCCACTCGGCTCAAGGTGCTCGCAGCGTTGTGCTGCGAGCACCTTCTTGCACACACGCGATCGCCGCCTACGCCGTGACCACCTGCATCGAAGAAGGTGCGCTGTACGTCGCGAAATACCGGTGGTTACGCACGCCCCCAGAGTGAGTCCCGCCGACGCCACGCGACAGTTTGACGCCCCCTCCCCTCACGCCACTCGCCACGTGTTCCCACGTATCGCGGGCTTCCACATAACTGTGTGTCCCGTTGGGGACGCCACTTTTCTCGCGATGTCCGAGCTTCCTCATTACCGCTCGGTCGATCATGCGACTACATCTTTACTTTCTCAGACTGGCGCCAACTTGCGGCCGCAACTGATGCTATTCAGCTCGGCGGCTGGACGTGGCGGGCCTTATTGGTATGGGACAAGGGAGTTGGCCGCCGGAAAGGACATGTCGCTGCCTCCCCCCTCAAGTGGGCCGGCGGCAAACGTTGGCAGGCACCCCATCTCCGCGAATACTGGGCGGGGAACGAGACCCGCCGCCTCGTCGAGCCGTTTTGCGGCGGGCTGGCGGTGACGCTGGGTTTGTCCCCAGAACGGGCGCTGGCCAACGACATCAACGCGTCGCTCATCAACTTCCACCGCTGGCTTCAGCGCGGGCTCACGGTCGATGTGGAGATGGAAAACGAAGAGGCCTTGTACTACAGCCTGCACAGACGGAAACACGAGCCGGCGCGCGCCGGATCGAGCCCGCCCGCGCGAGCGCCGGCGGCCAACGCGGTGCGTCCGGCGTGAGACAATGGCGGCCCATGCCAAGTTGTTACCCTTCGATGATTCTCTTGCCGGTCTCGACCCGTGCACGACGATCGGCCGTCGTGGCGGTCGGGGTGTATCTCGTCCTCGTGTCGGCAGCGGCCCTGGCGAGGGCTCAAACTCCGAGTGAGATGGTGCCCGTGACGGACGCAATGCTGCAAGCGCCGGCCCCCGAGGACTGGCTGATGTGGCGCCGGACCCTCGACGGCTGGGGCTACAGTCCCCTCGACCAGATCACGACGGACAACGTGGGCGCGCTGCGGATGGTCTGGACCCGCGGGCTCGGACCGGGCAGTCAGCAAGGGACGCCGCTGGCCTACGGCGGGGTGCTCTACATGCCCAATCCCCGGGACGTGATCCAAGCGATCGACGCGACCACGGGGGATCTCAAGTGGGAGCACCGACGCGCCGTGCCAGAGCGGGTCGGTGCGCAGGGCCTGGTCACGAACAATCGAAACATTGCGATCTACGACCGACTGATCATCGACACGAGCATCGACGATCACGTCTTCGCGCTCGACGCCGAGAGCGGCGACATGGTGTGGGAGACGGAGATCCTCGACTACGAGACCTATCGAGCGCTTCAGAGCTCCGGTCCTATCGTCGCCGACGGCAAGGTCATCTCCGGGCGCAGCTGTGTCCGGCCCGAGTCGTGCGTCATCACCGCCCACGATGCGCTGACGGGCGAAGAGCTGTGGCGACGCCGGACGATCCCGGGTCCGGGTGAGCCGGGGGACGAGACCTGGGGCGGCGTGCCGTTCGAAGACCGCAAGCATGTCGGCACCTGGATGGTGCCGAGCTACGACCCGGCGTTGAACCTCATCTATATCGGGACGTCCGTGACGTCGCCCGCGCCGAAGTTCATGCTGGGTGGGTCGGACCTGGCGCACCTCTACCACAACTCGACGCTCGCGCTGGATGCCGACACCGGCGAGATCAACTGGTACTACCAGCACCTGAACGACCACTGGGACCTCGACCATCCATTCGAACGCCTGCTCGTCGACACCGCGGTCACGCCTGACCCGACCGCGGTCGAGTGGATCAACCCCCGTCTTCAGCCCGGAGAGACTCGTCGGGTCGTCACCGGGATCCCAGGGAAGACCGGCCTTGTGTATACCCTCGACCGGGAGACGGGCGAGTTCCTGTGGGCCACGCCGACGGTGACACAGAACGTTATCAGCGACATCGATGGCGAGACCGGCGCCGTGACCGAAAACGCCGAGGTGGTATTCAGCGCGCTCGGGCAGGAGGTCCTGTCGTGCCCCTCGTGGATCGGCGGCAAGGATTGGGAGGCAGGCGCCTACAGCCCGCTGACCAACACGATGTACTACCCCCTCCGCAACACCTGCGCGCAAGTGCTGTCGACGTCGGACAGTGGACTGGCCATCTATCAGCTCGCCGCCCGGATCCAGCTCGCCCCTGGTGTCGAGGAGCTCGGCACGGTGCGAGCCATTTCTGCCGAGACTGGACGAACTCTGTGGACGCACGAGCAGCGGGCGGCCACGATGTCGCTGGTCACCACTGGCGGAGGGCTGGTCTTCGGGGGTGACGTGAACGGGCGATTTCGCGCGTTCGATCAGGAGACCGGCGAGGTGCACTGGGAGATCAACCTCGGCTCACCGGTCACCGGGTTCCCCATCAGCTACGCTGTCGACGGGCGCCAGTATGTTGCCGTGAGTACCGGCAACGCCGCCACCGCGTCGGGGTTCATTCGCCTCACTCCAGAGATTCGGCCGAGCGCCGGAAACAACCTCTTTGTCTTCGCGTTACCCGAGTCGGACTGAAGCCGAGCCACGGCGTTGGTGCGCGGAAACGGGTGTTCGTCGCGGCCTCGCCATCGTGACGGCCGACGGCGCATGGTCTCGCTGTGAAGTCGAGAGTGCATCCGAAGTACAAGAAGCAATACCGTGTCGGCAACTGGCCGGACTACGATCGAGCGCTGGTTCAGCGAGGCGACGTGACCCTCTGGCTGGCGCCGAACGCGATCGCCAAATGGGAGACCGCTGGCATCGGCAAGCGTGCCGGGCAGCGGCAGTACTCCGACGTGGCGATCGAAACCGCGCTGACGCTCCGGCTTATCTTTCACCTTCCGCTGCGCCAGACCGAAGGCTTTCTGCAGTCGATGTTCGGGATGCTGGACCTTGATCTGTCCGCACCCGACCACACGACGCTCTCTCGACGCGGCCAACACCTCGACTCTACGCTGCGTGGCCTGACAACGCCCACCTCCTCGGTGCGAGCGGCCTGCGCTCACTCGCGGGCGTCTCACCGAGCGACAGGGAAGTGGCCCCGTTGTGTCCGACTCCTTGCTCGGTAAACCGGACAGGTGTACGGTAGCGCTTGTCGAAGGTCCGTCCATTCACAGCGCGTCGAGGTGCTCCATGTCTGTTCGCAACCCAATCGGATCCGTAGCCGCTCTGCTCGTACTCGTCTCGTCGTTGGTGCCGCAGGAAACCGCTGCGCAGAACTCCACGAACCCATACGCGATCGTCGAAGGGTGGGCAAAGCTGCCGAGCGGAAGGGTGATGGGAGCAGTCGGCAAAGCGAAGGTCGACCCCGACGGACGCCATATCTGGGCAGTTATCCGGTGCGATGCCGGGCCTGAGCACTTCGGATCGGAGTGCGTTGATTCAGACCTCGATCCCGTCTTGAAGTTCGATCCCGACGGCAACGTCGTCGAGTCCTTCGGCAGTGGAGTGTTCATCTGGCCGCATGGAATTGACGTTGACTCCGACGGCAACGTCTGGGTGACTGACGCCGTGAGTGACAACAACATTCCCGCGGGCGACGATCGGGGCCATCACGTCATCAAGTTCAGCCCGACGGGCGAAGTGCTCATGACACTTGGCACGCCCGGAGAAGGGGGAGATGGCCCCAACCACTTCACTTCCCCGAGTGATGTGGCGGTCGCGCCCAACGGTGACGTGTTCATCGCGGACGGCCACAACGCAGACGGAAACAACCGAGTGGTGAAGTACAACAGCCGTGGCGAGTTCCTCATGTCTTGGGGAGAAACTGGCTACGCCCCGGGACAGTTCCGTGCCCTCCACGCCATCGCCCTTCATCCGGACGGCCGAGTGTTCGTGGGAGATCGCAGCAACAGCCGGATCCAGATCTTCGACCAGGAGGGAAACCACTCTGCCAGCTGGACCCAGTTCGGGCGCCCGAGCGGAATCGCCTTTGACGACCAGGGACGGATCTACGTGGCGGACTCCGAGTCGGACAACGTTCAGAACCCTGGGTATGAGATGGGCATTCGCATTGGCGAAGTCGAGACGGGTTGGGTGAAGGAATTCATTCGCTTCCCGTGGGCGAATCCCAACATCCTTCCGGGGAACGGAGCGGAGTTCGTCGCCGTCGATCGCGAGGGCAACATTTTCGGGGGAGAGCCCGTCCCCAACCCCCATATCAATGACCGAACGCTCAGGAAGTACGTGCGAGTTCGACCCTGAGCGATGGTCGGCCCCGAGCTGCTTCGCCATCCGGTCAGGCCTGACCGTCGGTGGGACGGGTGAGGACGCAGTCTGATGCCTAGGGGGCAGGCTGCGCTGCAGGTCGAGCGTCAGCTTCTAACCACGAGGTCTCCCGCCAACCTGGAGGGGTTGTTGCGGTGGCTTACGTGGGCGCAGGCGGCCGTTCCGCTCAGCGTGCAACATGCTCGGGATCACCGTGCGGACGCCATCGAGTGGGATGCGACACCGGCGGACGCGTCCATCTGAACTGTCGTTCTTCCGTAATGCCTTACTGCTGCCGGTTCACTGATTAAGCCCACACCGGATGAAGTCGCGAAACTCGCGCTCGACGAAGGGGGGCGGCGCCCCGTTGGGCCGCAGCGTGCGCGAGGAAGGTCTCGAGATGATCGCCACGACCGCGAACAGCACGCTTCGCTCCGGAACGCGCCGCTCATGGGAGGACGATGGCAACGCCACTCAGAAAAATGGACAGGTCGCGTGCCGGCCTGGAATCTAGCGCGATCGGGAGAATGCGCCCTGAGGGTGTGGACGTTCTGCCATGCGGAAACACCGCTCCAATGGCAGATTTATTCATGTAGCCGGTCAGAGCGTAAGCCCCCCCGATCCGTGTTGTACGCGGGAGTGCTACAGTAGGCGCCACACTGCAAAAACAGGGGAAACGTCGATGAAGAGTGACCAAAGACACGTCGAGTTTCGAGCAATGGGGACTGTCGCTTTCGCGGCCCTGATTCTGCTGCTGACGGGTGCTGATGCCTGGGCCCAGCGGCTGACCGGGACCGAGAACGGCGAGTGGCGCTATCTTGGCGGGGATGCGGGTCACACGCGATCCTCGCCCCTCAACCAGATCAACGGTAACAACTTCTCCGACCTGGAGACCGTTTGGACCTGGCGGAGCGACAACTACAGCGCGAACGTCGACTACTTCATGCGGTCGACACCGATCTACGTCGACGGTGTCCTGTATACCGTCGCCGGCGTGCGACGACAGGTCGTCGCCATCGACCCGGCCACTGGCGAAACACTCTGGACGTTCCGCGAGCCCGACACCATCAGATTTCTCCGCTCGCCGCGCCGGGCCTACGGTAAAGGCGTCGCCTATGCCGAGGTCGACGGTCGCGGCGTGATTTTCGTCACCTCGCCGGCCTTCTTTCTGTGGGCGCTTGACGCCGAAACCGGACGGCCGCTCGAGAATTGGGGCACGCAGGTACCACTCGAGGGCTTTACCGGTAGCGGCACGATCGACCTGATTCCACCCCTCGTCAGAGACTGGGGCCGCTGGCAGGACCGAGCGGCGAGCTACGACGCCAACTACGGCATCCCCCGAGAGCTGGGGATGGTCACCAGCTCGTCACCGCCGATCGTCGTGAACGGCGTCGTGGTCGTCCTCGTGGGGCATGAGCCCAGCTACGGACAGACGCGGATCGAGAACGTTCCCGGGGACATCATGGGCTTTGATGCTCGCACCGGGGAGTTTCTGTGGAAGTTCCACGTCATCCCACGGCCGGGCGAGGTGGGGCACGAAACCTGGCACAACGATGCGTGGGAGTGGTCGGGCGACATGTCGACCTGGGCGCCGGCGTCCGCCGACCCAGAGCTCGGCCTCGTCTATCTCGTGACGAACGCCTCGACTGTCCAGAGTTACACCGGTCATCGTCCGGGCGACAACCTCTTCGGTGGAAGTGTTCTCGCCCTTGATGTCCAGACCGGCGAGCGAAAGTGGCACTTCCAGATTCACCGAAGTGACCAGTGGAACTATGACCTGCCGACGCCACCAATACTGATGGATCTGACGGTCGACGGTGAACGGATACCGGCGCTGATTCAGAACACGAAGCAGGGATTGGTCTTTACGTTCAATCGGGAGACGGGCGCGCCGATCTGGCCAATCGAGGACCGGGACGTGTTCCAGACTCAGGTCCCCGGCAACTACACGTCGCCAACGCAGCCCTACCCGACTCGTCCGGAGCCGGTCGATCCGATCGTCATCGATGGCCTGACCGAAGAGTTCGTCGTTGACTACACGCCCGAACTCAAGCAACGCGCGATGGAGATCCTCAGTCACCATCGGGTCGGAGGCCTCTATGTCCCGGCGCTCCCGGAGAACCACGTGAGCGACTACTACAACAACGTCGGCTGCACCAGCGGTCTCAACGTCTCGCACCCGCCGGTCGCCGACCCCGCGACTGGAATGATGTTCGCGGCCAACGCCCGTCGTTGCTTCGCGCCGAGTTTCATGGCGCCTACGAACGGCATCGACGAGGACGACCCGAACTATGCGGTGCCGAACTCGACCGGTGCCACGCCGAATAGCACGCCGACGACCGGTACCACGGTTGCCGCGTGGCTGCCAGGCGGTTTCCGCCGGCCGACCTCGGAGCAAGGGCCGCATGTCTCCGTCAACGGTCTGCCGACCATCGATGGCATCCCGGTGTACAAGCCCCGGAACAACCAGCTCACGGCCTATCAGATGAACACGGGCGAGAAGGCGTGGTCTCTTCCGGTCGGCGAGACGGCCGCCGTGCTGCGGAACAACCCACGGCTGCGAGCGGCGGGCGTCGATATCCCGAACGCGGGAGGCAACGGCTATTCGATTCAGATGGTGACCGGCGACCTATTGGTCCAGACCCGATCGCTTAGCCAGGGCACCGTCCAGTTCGTTCCCGACGCGCCGTTGCAGTTGCACGCCCGCGACAAACTGACCGGCGAGATTCTCGGCAGCGTCGACCTTCCGGCACCTGGACAATACGGGATGATGACTTACCTGCACGACGGGAAGCAGTACATCGTGGTGCAGACCGGTAGCGTGCAGACCGACGACCCGGGCGCGCTCGTAGCGTTTGCTCTCCCCTAGCAGAACGTAGGGAGGAAAAGATCCATGTTCAATGTTCCCACGGTCGCCGCTTTCGCCATCGCGTTGCTCCCAGCGCCCATCCTTGCTCAGATCGAGTCCGCATCCGAACCGGTGCGCGCCGACGACCTCACACCCTACGCGGGGACATACACAATCGCCTCTCCCGGCGTCACGAAAACCAACTACATGAAGGTGCTGGAGAGACACTTCGAGGCCGACGACTCCGCATTTGGTTCCCGCGAGGATGCGAGGGACCGGCTGATGGCCGAGCTCGCCAGACTAGAGGACACCCCGCACGACACGGTCGTCAACAACAGGAATGGCCACACCTGGGCGGTCAGCGCACCGACGGCGGCGGCAGAGGGCGAGCCACACGGGCTGTTCGTGTTCATTTCGCCCAGGGACCAGGGAAACATGCCAGACAACTGGCAGGCGACGCTGGAGAAGCACCGCCTGATCTGGGTGGGGCCGAACGAGGCCGGGAACCAGGTCTCCACCCTCTGGCGCGTGGCCGTCGCCCTCGAGTCGGTCGATCTGGCGACCCAGCGCTACACGATCGATCAGGATCGCATCTTCATCTCCGGCCACTCGGGTGGCGCCCGTGTCGCCAGCACGGTGGCTTTGTTCCATCCCGACCGCTTCGCTGGCGGGATCTACTTTGCGGGGGTGAATTGGTACGAGCCAACGCCGATACGGGAGGGGCGATTCCTCCCGGCCTCGATCGGCAAACCACCTGACTTAATCCTTGAGCTCGCCCAAGCCCGCTCACGGCACGTCATCGTACACGGGACGGACGACACCGTGGCCACCTATGTCCCGAGTCTCTGGGACGTCATCAGGCAAAGCGGTTTTCGAACGTTCCAGTATCTCTCGGTGGAAGGGCACGGCCACGGTCTCCCCGACGCAGAGTGGCTGGAGCGGGGCTTGGCCGTGCTCGACGGACCGCTTGCCCGCGAGTGGTAGCTCATCTCGTTGACCGGGCACAGGCGCCCAAGCAACTTGTCATGCTTCAGGGTGGGCCCAACGACCACGCGTTGCTTTCTGGTCAAGTACATACTTCCACCTCTTACGCCAGCTCGCGTCGGAGGGAGCCGTCGTCGTCGAGGTTCGACCACGGAAGCCGTCGCTGCGCGAGGGTCGTGTTCAAGTTCGGTCAATCGTCGTTTCAAGACTCAGCACGCCCATCCAAGTCCACACCGGTGCTGAGACATCACCCACGCCGCGGCGCCCCGACTCACTCCCAGCTGAGCAGCGATAGCGTCCTGTTGTCCTTGACGACGATGCCGTTGGGCAGCAACAAGGGGTGCCCGTAGGTGACGCTGTCGGAGACGTGATATCGGCGCACGGGCCGGAAGGCAGCGCCCGTCGCCTCAGCGACTATGAGCTCCCCTTCGTTCGTGAGCATGACCAGGGAGTCTCCGACGAGCAGCACGGTCGCGTTGTCCCCCTGGCGTGGGTCGCTCATCCACAGCGTCTCGCCGCTCTCGGCGTCGAGCGCGAAAAACGCTCCGCGGTTGCGGTTGCTGAAGCCGAACAGCACGTTGTCCTTCTGCACGGGTGTGCTGAACCGCAGTGTGATTTCCCCGTTCTCCCATACTTCTTCCGTCGACCACTGGTCGTTCGACCGGGTCACGCGGACGGCGTACGTGCCATCGGCGGTGCCGGCCAGAATCGTGTCGCCCTCCGCGAGGAGCATCGGCGTCGGAATGTTCATACCCGCGCGCGCCGGGTACGCACGCTGCCAGAGCAGTTCGCCCGACTCGAAGGACAGGCCCACCAAAGACCCCTCCGTGAAGTTCACGACCTGCCGCATGCCGTCCAGCTCCACCACGACCGGGGAGGCATAGGCAGGACCATCCGCTCGCCAGATCCATCGCTCGGCTCCCGTCTTGGCGTCGTAGGCGGCGAGCGCCCCATCGCCGTTCGTTCCGATGGCCGCCACGACGACGCCGGCGCTGACGATCGGCGACATCGAGTTGCCGAACATGACCCACCGGCTGTCGAAGCCTTGCGTGGAGTCGCGCTGCCAGACGACGTCGCCGCTCGTGGCATCGAACGCCGACAACACGCCGGTTGACCCGAACGTGTAGAGCATGCCGTCCGCGTACATCGGGGTCGAGAACGGGCCCTTCCCATGCCGGGCCGCAGCGTCCACCGGTTCAAATTCGGCTGCGGAGTACGCCTGCCGCCACAGAATCGTGCCGTCAGCCGGGTCGACAGCCATCGCCACTTCGTCGTCTCCCTGGCGCGCGAACTGGAAGATCCGATCCTCCGAAAAGAGCGGGTTCGCGTACCCCTCGCCAACCGGCACGCTCCACTGGGCACTCAACGCGTCAGGCCAGATCGCGGGCCCCGCGACCTGTACGATGCCGTCCCGGTTCGGTCCTCGCCACCCTGTCCACTCCTGGGCTCGAGGATTCGCGCCCAGCAGGAGTCCGACCATACACGCCAGCATGAAACCCTTCGGCCAGAACCCCGACACCAGCGCCCGCGTTGTCATTTCCTGCAATCCAGCCTTCATCATGCGACGCACCCTCCTGCCCTGCCACCTATTTGAAATCCAGCCGGCCCGTGCTCGAATCAATCTTCTCCGCGTAAACGTCGGCCATGAGTCCGACGAACCCACAGGGCCACGGCTCGCCCCAGACAGTCACGTTGAGGCCGGCGGGAACAGGGTGGTCGGATTGTACAATCGCAGCGGAATAGGCGCGCGGCGGAGCGCTTCTTTCACACGTGCTGAGGGGAAAGGTCGTGAGCCCCGGCGGCTGATGACATACTCTAAGCAGCTACCCGGCGCGCCGCACGGCCGGGTGATGGTCGCGATGTTGGTGAGCTGTCACGTCGGCGAACGCGGCACAATTTCCAGGTTGCAAAAACGGTGTGGCCGTTCGTTCGACGGGTACACGTCACCGCATCCCGTTGGGTGATTGCCCGACGGTCACGATTCGAGAGAACCGTGACGATGTGCGTATAGGATGATTCGCGATGCTGTAGCGCCCGTTCGTTTCGTCGCCCTCTGCGCGGCGCTGCTTCCCGCCGCTGTATTCGCCCAGACAGGCGCTACCGTCTCTGTCCTGCCGTTCACCAACCTCAGCGAGGAGCCGGGCGACGCTTGGATTGGCGCCGGGATCGCCGAGACGCTTATGGCGAACCTACAGGGGGCGCCCGGCTTCGAGCTCGTGACGCTTGGGCAGATCGGCGTGACGCGGGTCTTGAGCGGTGTCTACCAGCGCATAGGTGGCCAGATTCGGATCAGCGCTCAACTGGTCGAGGTCGTCAGCGGCGCCGTGATTCGCACTGCGCGGGTCGACGGCGCGATGGATGATCTCTTCCGACTTCAAGATCGTCTGGCCGTCGAGTTGACGGGACGATCGGAGATACCGGCGTCTCGGATTGCCGCGACACCGCCAGCGGCCAGGTCGTCGTCCGAACCGATCGTTGCAGACGCCGGGCCCGCAATCGACGGCCCGCCACCGCCTCTCGCTCCCGAAGTGATACGCCGCGACGAGCGAGGTCGCGCCACGGTCCGCGCTATCAATCTCGACGAGGGGATCACCGTCGACGGCGCGCTCGACGATGCGGTCTACCAGACCGTTCCTTCATTTGGCGGGTTCATTCAGATGGAGCCGACAGCGGGGGCACCGGCGACCGAACGGACCGAGGCGTGGGTGTTCTTCGATGACACGAATCTTTACATCGCGGCTCGTCTCTGGGATTCGGTCGCGGAGTCCGAGTGGGTGGTCAATGAAATGCGCCGCGACAGCCCCAACCTCTCGCAAAACGAGGGGGTCGGGATTCTCCTCGACACGTTCTACGATCGGCGGAACGGGAACTTCTTCACCGTCAGCCCGATCGGTGGCCGGGCGGACGGCCAGGTGACCAACGAGCGCGGTTACAACCCCGACTGGAACCCACTGTGGACAGTTGAAACAGGGAGATTTGACGGCGGCTGGGCGTTCGAAGCCGCGTTCCCATTCAAGTCGATGCGCTATCGCCCCGGGCGATCGCAGGTGTGGGGCCTTCAGCTGAGGCGTCGCGTCCGGCACAAGAACGAGACGTCGTATCTGACTCCGCTGGATCCTGGGCTTGGCCAGACGGCGATCTTCCAGGTGTCGCGGTCGGCGACCTTGGTGGGGCTGGAGGCCCCGCAGTCGAGAAGTCCGATTGAGATCAAACCGTATGCGATCGGCGACCTGAGCTCCGACCTCACCAGCCGTCCGGCCGCGACGAACGAGGCCGGGGGTAACGTCGGGATCGACCTCATCAAGTACGGCATCACCCAGAACCTGACAGCCAACTTCACGATCAACACAGACTTCGCCCAGGTCGAGGCCGACGAGCAGCAAGTCAACCTGACGCGGTTCAGCCTGTTCTTCCCTGAGAAGCGGGAGTTCTTCCTGGAGAACCAGGGCGTCTTTCAGTTTGGCACCGGCGGCCGATTCGGACGGGGCGGTTCTGCCGACGCGCCGATCCTGCTGTATAGCCGGCGGATTGGGCTCAGCCAGGGCCTCGAAGTGCCGATCGTAGCGGGCGGGCGGCTGACTGGTCGGGCCGGGGCGTTTACGCTCGGCCTGCTGAACATCCAGACCGACGACGAACCGACCGCCGACGCGTTGAGCACGAACTTTAGCGTGTTCCGCATCAAGCGCGACCTGCTGCGGCGCAGCAGCGTCGGCGCCATCCTTACTAACCGCTCGGTGTCGACGAGCTCACCGGTGCCGGGGTCGAACCAGGCCTACGGCCTCGACGTGGCGCTGGCATTCTACGAGAACCTGTCAATGACCGGCTATTGGGCCCAGACCAAGACGACCGGCATCATTGGCCAAGACACGAGTTATGGCGGCAACCTGTACCACAACGGCGACCGCTGGGGTGTCGCCGCGGAACATCTCTTCATTGACCGGAACTTCTCACCCGAGGTCGGGTTTCTGAGGCGCGATGACATGCGGAAGAGCTTTGGCTCGTTCCGCTTCAGTCCGCGACCCACCGCCCTCGACGCCATCCGCAAGGTCTCGTGGGAGGGGTCATATAACTACATCACGGACGCGGCGGGGTCTGTCGAAACGCGCGAGGCGCAGGGGTTGTTTGGGATCGAGCTCGAGAACAGCGACCGGTTCGACGCGACGCATCTGCAGACCTACGACTTCTTGAAGCAGCCCTTCGAGATCGCCCACGGCATCGTGATCCCGGTGGGGGGATACGACTTTCACAACACACAGGTCGACTACATCTTTGGGCCGCATCGGCGGTTGGCCGGCCGGCTGGGGCTGGAGCATGGCTCGTTCTACGGGGGCACAAAGACCACGCTGACCATCGGCGGGAGAGGCGGCGGGGGGTTTCGCGGCGGGCGCATCGAGGTCACCCCGCAGCTGTCGCTCGAACCTGGGATATCGCTCAACTGGGTAGATCTACCCCAGGGCGACTTCGCCACGACGCTTGTCACCACGCGGGCGACCTACACGATGACGCCGCTCATGTTCGGGAGCGCTCTCATCCAATACAACTCCGCCACCAGCGCGTTCAGCACGAACCTCCGGCTGCGGTGGGAGTATCAGCCGGGGAGTGAGCTGTTCATTGTCTATAACGAGCAGCGTGACACCTTGGTGCCGGACAAGTACGCCGAGCTCGAGACCCGCGCCTTCATCATCAAAGTGAACCGACTCTTCAGCTTCTAATTCAGACGGCACTGGTGCGGAATGGGATAGGGACGCTTGTCCGGTCCCACCGGGTTCAGGCCGCCTCCCGTGTGTATCGGTTGAACCACGCGATCGCGCGTCCAGGCCTCTTCCGCCGTCACCTGGTTGTAGCGCTCCGGCGTGGCGTCGTTAAAGAAACCGTGCACCGAGTCCGGGTAGAGCTGCCCCTCGCTGTCTAGCCGAGCCACAACGCGGTCGTACGAGGTCCCACCTGCGTCGGTCGTGGTGACCACCATCGTGCCCGCACCCGCGGGCTGCAGATACCCGAGCAAGGACTCGAATGCCACGACGACTCCGACGTAGACCACCAAGACGATGAGGAGAATCTTTAGTGTTTTCATGACTTCGAGCTCACGGCCACAGTGCTTGCAGACGATGGCTGCATCCTGGATTTCTTCCGCTGGCGTACATGAGCCCGAGGAGGTGCTGGTCTTCAGCGTCCCCTGCCTCAGCCCGCGCACGCAACGCATCGATCTCCGGCGTTTCCGCCTGCACCGACACACGCAGTGCTAGCGCGGTCAGCACAGCGACTGCGGCGACGAACCGGGTGGCGTGCGTCATGCGGGTCTCTCGGCTCAAGACGATGTGATGTCGGACCCCATCCTACCGCTGGCGGGCAGGCGGTTCACTGCTGGACTTCCGGCTCGCGCGGGTGCCGCGGCGTCCCACTCGCGGGCGAGGCGCTCCGGTTCCATCGAGCTGGCCCTATTGAACACAGGGAGACGCTACGGTTTGCGGCGTGCTTGGCGAGATCAGCAAGAAGTCGGCAAGGTTGTCATTCGTGTCCGCTTCCGCTCTCGAGTAACTATGGTTCGTGTTGTCGCCAGAGAAGCCAGGCAAAGGGCTACCTTCTTGAAACGCGGACCCACTACTCAGCCCTACTTGGTCCATAACCGTTCCGTCAGACTGTCTTAAAGCGATACCGCCCGTGTCAGTAATGCCGACCCCATACGTCGCGTCAGTCGACCCGTTGTAGCCGTTGGTGTTGGAATTGCCAAACAAGTAGTGACATCCAACTCCCAAGATAATTCCCGATGGAATGTTTCGACGGACGCTCGTCGCTCCTGAGCTGTTCGAACCCACGACCTGCCAGCCGCCAATATTCACGTTTGCACTTGAATTGTTCCGGATTTCAATAAATTCATCGTTCGTCCCCATGGGGCCGCGTGTGCGGAACTCGTTAATCACGACTCCAATCCCAGACGCCGTCCCATCGTCGCAGTCTGATGGTTCCAGTTCCGTTGAGGTGCAACCGGCTAAGACCTGATCGAGTGCGTCGGCTTCGCGCTGGTCGATGGTCAGGCCGTACCGGCGCCGGACCTCGATAATCGTCGCCGCGAACCAGCAACTGTTGCGAACGGGTAGCCAGTCGGCTGCGTCTTTGGCTCCCTTTTGGTTACGATTGACAGCCGGACTTGCCAGAGTCAAATTGTCGAGGTCTTGGCTGAAACTGCGCCGGGTGCCCCCGTCAGCTGCGCAAAGGCCGCTATCGTGGGCTTCCGACCGAGCCACCATGTGCTCGATATCCGTCTCGGTATTACCGGCAAAGCATTCGCCGGTGTATGGGCTGTAAATGCCCCCTAAACGATCGATGATGGCGTCTTCTACCGACTGCGGATAACTGTAATCGCCGCTGTCATAGGGCGAGCACCGGTTTTCGTCAGCGACAACAATGCCTCGCCAGCTCGACGTGGGCGCAGTAACTGTGATCACAATAGACCCGCTCTGCCCGTCGGCAGTCCCGGAGATCGTGGTTGTGCCCGGCGCTACCGCCGTTACCGTGCCCGACATAGTTACGGTGGCCACGGAGGTATCACTGGAGACCCAAGCGGGACTAATCGTGGCACTCGTCCCATCGCTGTAGCTGGCTGTCGCCGTCACCGTGACCGTCGCCCCCACCAACACCGTCGTAGCGGACGCCGTCACCACAATTTCCGTCACGGTCACGTCCGCGGCCACGACCGTGAGAACCACCGTGCCGCTTTCCCCTCCAAACGTTCCGGTGATTGTGGTCGTCCCTGCCGCAACGCCCATCACCGTGCCCTCGTCAGTCACGGTTGCCAGACTCTCGTCGCTCGATAGCCAGACCACCCAACTGGGATTCACCGTGCCACTCGTCCCGTCACTGTAGGTCGCTGTCGCCGTCACCGTCGTCGTCTGACCAACGTCAAGGCTCGTCGCTGCCGCGCTCACCGCCAGGCTCGTGACCGTCGCGTCAGTGGCCGTTACCGTGACCTCTACCGAGTCACTCTGCCCCTCATACGTCCCGGTGATCGTCGCACTGCCTGCCGCCACCCCCGTCACCGTCCCTGACGAGGACACCGTGGCGACTGCGGTGTCACTGGAACTCCATGTGAGCGCCACCGTCGCCGTTGTTCCGTCACTGTAGGAGGCTGAGACAGTGATGGTCTCCGTATCCCCACTCTTTAACGCGAGCGATGACACGCTAATCGCAAGGCTCGTGACCGTCGGCGGCGTTTCGGTTGGTGCGGTTGGTGCGGTCGGAGATGGGTCTCCGCCGCGGGTCGCCGTGACGAAGGCGGTAATAAGTATGGTAGAGAGACGGACACGGACGTAAGCAGAACTCAAAAAATGTTCTCCGCCGCTGTCTTCGAAAACCTCTGCTGCTACAGTCTAGCTTTGATGCCCAGTCTTGATGCCCACCCATGACTCAATCACAGGCTTCATCCATGATTCAGGCAGACTGTTGCCAACGACGACCGCACCACCTCCGACGGCGAGGGCTTTCAGTAATTGACGGCGACCTTCAGTAGAGTTGGTGTCTGACATGACACTCCCTTCGCGCCTTGTCGGCATGAGCCCCTCGTGGCTGCTCGGTTAACCTGTCCTACAGAGCCCCCAGGATGAACCAGGAGGTCGTTCGGCGCAGAGTCGGTGCCCCCCCCCGTGACGGCCCGGACCGGGCTGGCGAGGAAGGTCTCATGACCGTTCGACTTTCACGCGGCTGTTTGTACACGGCATCCTCCCGCTCGCAGACGGAAGAGGCAATACGGGGTGAAAGCTCCTGACTTTTGTACACGTGTACAAAAGTAGCGGGTCAGCGGTGACGGGCGCTACTCAGGCGGGTGTGCGGCGAACCACTCACGGGCGAGGCGTTTGGATTCGGTGATCTGGGGGAGGGCATGAGTCACCGCAAAGAGAACATTGCGCATGAGCGGTCGGCCGGATTACGGCACACTACGGGATACAATGACCGGCACGACGTCAACATCCCGAGCCATCGGTGAACCTTCCGTTCGAGATTTGGCGCAAAGTCTACGGTCGCGGTGAACCCGCGTGGTCGAGTTGCCTGAACTCGACCACGCCCTGCAGAACACGGAGAGGTCATTGAGTATGTACGCAGTGATGATGTATTCAGCGAGTCGGCGAATCGTCCCCGCAATTCTCATCGCCGTTGTCTTGGCGGTCCCAACTGCCGCTCAGGAGTTTGTGGCTGGTGAGCCCATTGGCGCGCTCAATGAGGCCGGAGTGTGGCAACCGATGTCGGACAACGTCACGGTCTATGGCAGCTTTCATTTCTCTGAAAGCTGCACGTTTGATTCCAACAAGAACCTGATTCTGGCCATGAATACCGGCAACCGGGGAGACACCAGCGAAAATGATGGTTTTGTCTCCCTCATCAATCCCGATGGGAGTGTGCATACGCCCAAGTGGATCGGCGCCACTCGGGACGGATTGGAACTCTATGATCCCTTGGGCAGCGCCATCAGCAATGGAGTGCTCTATACCGTTGATGTGGGATACGTTCGTCTATTTGATCTGGAAACAGGGCGACCCCTGCGGTCCATTCCTGTTCCTGAATCTACGATACTGAATGGTATTGCCGTTGCGGATGATGGCACCGTGTACGCCTCCAACACCCGGAACCCTGAGCAGATCTGGAAGGTCACCGCAGACGGTGAGGTGTCGGTGTTCGCAGAGGACGCTCCACTCGCCGCCCCCAACGGCGTGGCGATCGACCAGGACGGCAACATTGTAGTGGTCAACGTCGGTGACAATGCCATTATCACCTACGACCAAGACGGAGCGGTCATTCGGATAGAGCATAGCGTCGAAGGCGGGAACGATGGCATTGTGATAACTGCCGACGGGACGAAGTACGCGAGCAGCGTGCGTTATGGCAGCGTGTCCCGTATCCGCCCGGGTCAAGAGGCAGAGGTCATCGCCTCGGGCATACCAAGCGCGGCGTCCATGTGCTACGACTCGACTCAGAACCAGCTGGTTATTCCTTTGAACAGCAACTACGCGCTCGCGTTTGTTCGGGTTAATAGTCAGGATTAGCCTGCCGAGTCGGCACGCTAATCCTGGTGGCTTGGGAATGTTCAACTCGATGGTGATGGGCGTCACGGCGCCCCGCATGGTAAAGAGTAAAGCTCCCCTCAGGGACGCCACTTTCCTCGCGATGTCGGAGCTTCCTCTTTTGTAACCCGTGACAAAAGTAGCGGGTTAACGGGGACGGGGGTTAGCGCGCGCGCTGAAATTCATTGAACGAACCCCTCCGTTTTAAGTCGTTTATTCATCTACTCGAAAAGGGTGTGCGATACGCAGCCATGTCGCCCTAGCCCACTGACGAACAGTGGGTGATTCAACAAGCACCCTAGGTCACTCTGTGACCCATGTGTGACCTCCGTTCTGGGCCCACCGTTGTTACAATAATGGCATGCTCTCGGATTTGATTGTTCTCGACAGCGTCGATGCACTAGAACGTATCATCGCAGCATCAAAGGAACGCTTAGTCTTGTTATTCAAGCACAGTGTAACGTGCGGTACCAGTGCGCAAGCCCACGATGAACTTGTGGCACATCTCAGTGAAGGCCGACAAACCACCCAACACGCCATCGTTACCGTGCAAACCCATCAGGACGTTTCAGATGCAGTGGCAACGCGTTTGAATGTGCGACATGAAACGCCCCAGGCACTCTTGATTCAAGAAGGACGTGTGGTGTGGGAGGCTTCACACTTCCGTGTCACCGCCGACACAATTAAGGACGCCATCGTGCGGCATTCCTCTTCGTAGCAATTCCGCAACCCAGCATCACGAAAAACGTAAGACAGACGCTATGGGGTAGTGGGTCGCTGTCCAGCGCAGTACGAAGGACCGCATGTCCGAAGATCGCCGCCAGCGGCTCAAGGTCGTGGACGGCTTGGTGTGGAGGGCGAGGTCACCGATACACGGACGAAAGAAAAAGTAAGCTGTTGATCTCCTCAGCGCTGCGCCCGCGTGAGCCGGAACTCCCCGCATTGCACCGCCACCACCTCAAGGACACCAGGCGCTCAGAGCGCTGGAGGTGCGTGAGCAGTGACGTCACCGCGTTAGCTCTTTCAGTCTGAGTGTCGTGGGTGGGATCGCCGACGGGGAGATTGAGCGGTATGACCCTCTTCCCCCCGAGCTTGTCGGTCGTCTAGTGCTGGGTTCACATCCAAGGTGGACGAAGTCCGCCCGCCCCCCT
>CAUZIB010000083.1:0-20294 GCA_963579735.1 Vicinamibacteria bacterium
GCATCGACCCCCCTGTGCCAATAATCTGTGAGACAACCTCCTTGATGAGATTAGTGTAGGGGCGGGGAAGGTTGGAGAGATGAGTCGCATGCAAGAAGTCGTGGAGCTGGACGTGTGGTCGCGGCGTTAGCCGCGATCTGTTCGCGTGGTACAACGACGCCCACCATCACAGCGGCCTGACCTATCTGACGCCGGCCGACGTCCGCTATGGCCGCGCCGCGAGGGTCCTGGCGGGCCGGCACCGCACGCGCCTGGCCGCGCACCCCGAGCGGTTCGTGAACGGGCCCCCACGTCCAGAAACGCTGCCCACGGCGGTCTGGATCAATCGGCCGCCGACACTGGCCCGCGAGGATGCCCCCGGAACGACGACCGTCACCCCGGATGGCCCGCAGCATGGAGGCCTCTGCCCGCCATCACCCATCCATGACGATCGCTCGGTCACGCGCGTCACTACCGTGGAGTCGCTACAGAATGCTGAATTAGGTTGTCTCAAAGTTGTTGACACGGCCCGGACTCCCGTATGATTCGTCCTGGAGGTAGAGATATGATGGCGACGGAACGAGGCTGCTGTTGGCGTGTGCGTGACCGCCGCGCGGCCAGGCGGGTCCTCACTGTTTTTCTGACCGCCGCTCTCGGCCCGGCTGGAATCTCGGCCGCTCAAACTCATTCCTCAGACCCCCGACCCTCTGAGCTCATCGACACCTACTGTGTCAGATGCCACAACGAGCGAACGCTCGCTGGTGGACTGGCGCTCGATGGTGCCGGTGTTGACGCTGACTTGAGCCCCGACAATGTGGGGCCGCACGCCGAAGTGTGGGAGAAGGTCGTGCGGAAGCTGCGGGCTCGGGCGATGCCCCCCCCGCGGGCGCCGCGGCCCTCCGAAGCCGACTATGACGGGCTGCTCGCCCATCTCGAAACGTCGCTGGATGAGCTCGCCATGGAACGTCCGGATCCGGGACGGACCGAGACGTTTCGCCGGCTCAACCGCATCGAGTATCAGAACGCCGTGCGGGATTTGCTCGGGTTGCAGTTGGATGTCACCGCCCTCTTGCCGCGCGACGACGTGGCGTTTGGCTTTGACAATGTGAATACCGGCGGGTTGTCGCCGACGTTGATGGAGCGGTATCTTGCGACCGCGCAAAAGGTGAGCCGCTTGGCCGTGGGCAGTCAGCTCCCGGCGCCCGGCAGCCGAGTCGTGATCGTCCCACCCGATAAGACCCAGGAAGACCACTTTGAAGGGTTGCCGTTTGGTACCCGGGGGGGCACGGCGTTTACGCATGATTTCCCCGCCGACGGCAACTATGAGATTCAGGTTCGTCTGCAGCGCAACCGCAACGAGAACGTCGAGGGATTGACCGAGCCTCATGACGTGGAGGTGACACTTGATGGCGAGCGGCTCCAGATCTTTACGATGGAGCCCAGCCAAAACATGGTGATGCAGGGCGATGCCGCGTATTACGGGGACGAAGGCATCGACAATCACCTGAACGTGCAGTTGTCGGTGACCAGCGGTCCGCACACGGTGGGCGCGACATTCATCAAGAAGAACTCGGCGCTTATGGAGACCACACGTCAGCCGTATCAGGCGCACTTCAACATGGACCGTCATCCCCGGCAGCAGCCGGCCATCCGTTCCGTGTCCATCGTTGGTCCGTTTGACCCCACGGGGGTTGGAGAGACCCCCAGCCGTGCACGCGTTTTTTCCTGTCAACCGGACGCGGACATCCTGAATGATGTCGCCGCGGAGCAAGATGCAACCGATTGCGCGACGTCGATTATCGCCAGTCTTACTCGTCGGGCGTATCGACGCCCGGTCACGGTTGATGATCTGGGTCAGCTCGTAACGTTCTATCAGGAAGGGCAGACCAGCGGCGGGTTCGAGGCGGGGATTGAGACCGCGCTTCGGGCGCTCTTGGCGAGTCCTGAATTTCTCTTCCGGATCGAACGTGATCCGCAGGAGGTTGCAGCCGGAACCCCGTATCAGGTCAGCGACATCGAGTTGGCGTCGCGTCTGTCGTTCTTTCTGTGGAGTAGCTTGCCGGATGACGAGCTCCTCGACCTGGCGGCCGCCGATCGCCTTCGTGAGCCGGAGGTTCTCGAGACCCAGGTCCGTCGCATGCTGGCCGACCCGCGCGCCGAATCGCTCACCACAAACTTCGCGTCGCAATGGCTGCACCTGAGAAACTTGGACGCGGTTCAGCCCGACGCGCGGCTCTTTCCAGACTTTGACGACAATCTGCGGCAGGGATTTCGGCGCGAAACCCAGCTTCTGTTTCAGAGCCTGGTGGACGAAGACCGTAGCGTGCACGAGCTGCTGACCGCCGACTACACATTTGTCAACGAGCGGCTCGCCCGGCATTACGGCATCCCAGGGATTTATGGCGATCGTTTTCGCCGAGTGGCCATGTCCGCCGACAGCCCTCGTGTCGGGCTCTTGGGGCACGGCAGCATTCTGACCGTCACGTCGTATGCCAACCGTACCTCGCCGGTCTTGCGTGGCAAGTGGATCCTCGAGAACTTGCTCGGGACCCCGCCCCCACCCCCGCCCCCAAATGTGCCACCTCTCGCGGAGAGTCGTTCAACGACAGCCGTTGTTTCCATGCGAGAACGCATGGAGGCACATCGTCAGAATCCGGCCTGTGCGGTCTGTCATCGCATCATGGACCCGGCCGGACTGTCGATGGAAAACTTTGACGCGATCGGTCGATGGCGGGACGCTGAAGGCGACGTTGTAATCGACGCGGCCGGTAGCTTGCCCGGTGGTGAGGACTTCGACGGTGTGTCTGGACTTCGGAACGCGCTCCTCGCGCATCCCGAGGTGTTCGTCAACACCGTCACCGAGAAGCTCTTGATTTATGCGCTGGGGCGTGGGCTCGACCACACTGATGCACCAGCCGTTCGGCAGATTATCAAAGCAGCCGCCGACGATGACTATCGGATGTCGTCGATCATCCTCGGCGTTGTGCGGAGCACCCCCTTCCAGATGAGGAGAGCCCAATCATGATCATCACAAAAACGGCGTTGCCTCGGCGGACGTTTCTGCGTGGCGTAGGAGCAGCTCTCGCGCTCCCGCTGCTCGATGCGATGGTGCCGGCGGCGTCGGCGATGGCTCGCACGGCCGCCACGGCGCCGCGACGGTTGGGCTACGTCTATATGCCGATGGGGATGAACCCGGTTCCCTGGACACCGGCGGAAGTTGGACCGATGACGACATTGTCTCAGTCACTGTCGCCGTTGATGTCACACCTCAACGACGTGACCGTGGTGACAAACCTCGAGATCAATGACGCGCATATCTCCGGGAATCATGCATCCGCGAACGCGTCGTTTCTTACGTGTGTCCGTCCCAAACGGACGGAGGGCAGCGACTATGTGAACGGCACGTCGGTGGACCAGATCGCGGCCGCGCAGATCGGTCGCGACACTCCGCTGCCATCCCTTGAAATCGGCACCGACCTGATCGCCCAAGTCGGGAACTGCGATAACGGGTTTGCCTGTGCCTACATGAACAGTCTGTCGTGGGCATCGCCGACGTCACCAAACATTACCGAGTCAGACCCTCGGATCGTCTTTGAGCGTTTGTTTGGAGACGGTGGCACGCCCGCGCAGCGCCAAGCTGAGCTCGAAACGAATAAGAGCATCCTCGATTGGGTACTCGCCGACATGTCGAGCCTCCAGAGCACCCTTGGCACTGGCGACCGCAATCGTGTGAGTGAGTATCTGGACACGGTGCGTGAGGTCGAGCGTCGGATTCAGCAAGCCGAGCAGTCTGCGGCCACGTCACCGCTCTCCGATCTGACCAGGCCGACCAGCGTGCCCGAGGTCTGGGAAGACCATGTCAAGTTGATGTTTGACCTCCAGGTGCTCGCGCTCCGGGCGGACCTGACGCGGGTCATCACGTTCCAGATGGCGAGGGAAGCCAGCACACGCGCGTATCCGCAAATCGGTGTGCCCGAGCCGCATCACCCGACCTCCCATCACACGGACAACCCGGAGAAGCTCGCCAAGCTCGCAAAGATCAATCAGTATCACGTGTCGCTCTTCGCGTATATGGTCGATCAACTGGCGAAGACCGAGGACGGGGACGGGACCTTGCTTGACCACACGACCTATCTGCTGGGGAGTGGCCTGGGCAATCCGAACGTTCACGATCACCGGAACCTTCCCATCGTCATCGCGAGTGGCGCGGGGTCGAGTATCGCCGGGGGACGTCACATCAAATACGACGAGATGACGCCGATGGCGAATCTCCATCTGACGTTGCTCGACGACGTGGGTGTGCATCTCGATGACTTTGCCGACAGCACCGGACGCGTGGGCGACGTGACCGAGCCGTTAACGCTGTAGCGAGAAGCGAGACCTCATGACCAGCTATCTCCATCGTGTCATTCTCCTTGTGCCGTTCCTGCTGGTGACCGGCGGCGTGTCCGCCTTGGCCAGCGGGGCCGAGGTCGCCGATGTCGGGCTCCTCGACGCGATCAAGGCGGTCGATGAATCCGCGGTGCGTTCTGCGCTCGAACGCGGCGCCGACCCGACCGCCGCCGAGTCCGACGGAACCACCCCGCTGCATTGGGCGGTGCATGGCGATGATCCGGGTATTGTCGAGCTTTTGCTCGCGGCCCGGGCAGATGCCGATGCTGCCAATCGATACGGCGTACGCCCGGTGGCTCTGGCCAGCACGAACGGGAATGCCGTGATCGTCGAGCTTTTGCTCGAGAAGGGTGCCGACGTCAATACGACACTCGGCGAAGGCGAGACCATCTTGATGACGGCCGCGCGGACCGGTTCGCTCGACGTCGTCAAGCTCTTGCTGGACCGCGGGGCGGATGTCAACGCGTCCGAGACCTGGCGTGGGCAAACCGCGCTCATGTGGGCTGCTGCCGAGGGCCACGCTCAGGTCATCCCGACCATGTTGTCGCATGGCGCGGATATCACTGCCCGGTCGAGCACCGGCTGGACTCCGCTACTCTTCGCGGTCCGCGAAGGGCAGATCGACGTCGTCCAGACGTTGCTCGAAGCTGGGGGCAATGTGGAAGAGGCCCTACCCGTCAAAGAACAGACGCGCCGGGGAGGGACAAGCGCCGAGGTCGGAGCCACCGGTTTGAACGCTTTCTTGCTCGCGGCCGCCAACGCTCACTATGAGCTGGCCGCCCTTCTGATTGACCGTGGGGCCGATGTGTCCGTTGCCTCTCGGGGCTGGACGGCGCTTCATCAAGTCAGCTGGGTCCGGAAGGCGGGTATCGCGGGGAGCAACAATCCGGCACCCCCGGGGTCCGGGACGATGACGAGCCTCGAGTTTGTCAAGAAGGTTGTTGCGGCTGGCGCCGATGTCAACGCGCGCGTCACGGTGCGGCCACCGGCTGGTATCACGCGTCTGAACTTTGTTGGCGGCACGCCGTTTCTCCTTGCCGCCCGAACCGCTGACGCGGAGTTGATGCGCGTCCTTGCGGATCTGGGGGCCGACCCACTCCTCCCCAATGAAGACAACACCACGCCAATCATGGTGGCGGCGGGGGTGGGCACCTCGGCTCCCGGGGAAGATCCTGGGACCGAAGACGAGGTGCTCGAAGCGGTGAAAGTCGCGCTCGAGTTGGGGGGCGACTTGAACACGGTTGACGCCAACGGGGACACCGTCATGCATGGTGCGGCCTACAAACACGGCCCATCGGTGGTGAAGTACCTGGCGGAGGCCGGCGCGGACATCAACGTGTGGAATCGGCGGAACGCAAAAGAGTGGACGCCGCTCGAGATCGTGCGGGGGATTCACAGCGGAATGAACATCCTCAGCTCTCCTGTCACCGCCGAGGCGGTGGTTGAGGTGATGCGTCGAGCGGGAGTCGAGCCTGAAGAAGCCGGTTCTTGATGTTGACCCTACGTCGACGGCGTGAGCGACCCCGCACTCCGGTCTTCCAGGTTGTTGACCCGGAGTAAACGGGTCCAGCTGGCGGCGAGCGCCGCCACGACCACGACGGCGAGTAGATGACCGGTCACTGAACCCGGATAGGCCGCCGCGGCGCCGTGTCGAATCTGTTGGAACGCCACGATGACACCGACGATGATCGGTGCCATCGTGGCGTTATACCGAAGTACTCCCACATACGCCGTCAGTATCGCGACGCCTGTCACGCCACCCGCCAGAAGTGAGGTCGTCAACGGCTGATTCGCGCTGACGCCATTCAAGGCGATGCCGACGAGGACGAGAGCGATGGCCGTTACCGCTCGTCGTCGGGTCCACCCGACGGACAGCCGTTCCATACCGACCACTAGTAGCATCAGCAAGACGCTCTGCATGACGGAGCCGACCACTGGACCCAGCGCCGCCCCCCCCCCCCACGGCAGTGCCGCCGCAGCGAACCGCACCTGTGGCCAGTCCGGGAGAGCGGTTCCGCTGTGACTGGCTAGGGCGATGGCGCCGCTGCCCGCGGTGCCCATGGCGATCGCGAGCCAGACGCCGTGTTGGAGGGGGAGACGAGCGAACGAGGGTGACCATATCGCCACACCCCCGGCCGTCAGCCCCAGCAGCACGGACATGACCCCGGCGCTCAGCAAGATACTGGTGGCGGCCATGAGTGCCTGCAGTTGGAATGATTGCGCGGTGGAGAAGCCGACCTGCACTGACGTCCATCCATTGACCAGCGTGATGGTCCGGACGCCAAACAGTAGTAGAAAGACGCCGATTCCCAGCCGGAGGCCAAACTGCTGGCGGCTCCACGACACGACGGCGCCCAGCGCTCCCGCGAGCAGCAAGGCGGTTGTGAGGAGCACAGAGAGACCTTGGAGCACGGATGAGGTCGCGGCGCGCCGCCGTTCGGAGCGATTCCAGTCTTCAGGGACAAACACAAACCGGCGGACGAACCCCACCTCGTCGCCACTTAAGCTGACCTCGATTCGGCGTTCACCGGTAGATGGCTCTGGCACCGAGCTATCGGCAAACGTCACCACCCAGTCCGTTCGAGCTTCTCGAGTCGACCCATCGATCGACACCTCGCGTAGCCGGTGGCGTGGCAACTGATAGCGTGTCTCGATCACCCCGCTCGCTCGTTCGCGGGCCTCGTCTGCCGATAGGTGGCCCCAGCTGCTGACTCCGGTAGTCGATGACGGACCCCGTCGACACCGCCATCGGCTCCGATCCGGACGACCCACTCTTCCGCCCGCAAGGCAACATCACCGCCAAATGCTGCGAACCGGACATCCCAATGCGGTTCGTCGAGATAGGAACCGCGCCACGCGTCAAATGTGTCGGTGCCGAGCTCCGCCCACACGAACCGGTGCGTTCGTCCCCATCCACGCCGGGCGACGGGGAGTCGGCGCCATGAGCGGTTCGTATCAAGGTTCAGGGAGACACCGTGTGCTACCAGCGCGGCTTCTGCTGATGCGAGGGCTTGAGGGCGGGGCGTGTCGAGTGTCCACGGTGTCGCACTCAGCCACCCGATCAGCCCGAGTCCTCCGCGGGGAGTCGTTCGCTGACACTGAACAGTGCGCCGTCCGGTGAGAACTGGAACCGTGTTTCGTTGGCCTCGCCTTCTCGGTAGTGACGAACGCGCCAGGTGTAGACCGCGAAGATGCGGTCACCCAGTATCTCGGCAAACACCGACGGGTCTCTGCCCTCCAGCTCGATAAAGGTCTGCACCCGGGAGTCGGATTGAAACGTGGCGGCTTGACGAAACTCGTCAGGACCGAGGTCGTGTTCCGCCGCGAGCCGCCGCGCGGCAGCGAGCGCTGTCGCGCGGTCCATTTGGAGGTCGAGTGAAACGACCGGAAATGCCTGAGGCAAATACTGGTAGGCGAAAAGCGCGCCTACGGTGCACACGAGAACAAGTCCCGCCCAGAATGTCCGCGATGTCGTCGAGGTGATCATCTTGGTCATCGCGGTCAACCCGTTTTTCATCGCGGTCCCCGCGCAGAGATCCGCGACACTCCTCTCACCCACGGCTCACCCGGGAGTCATGGGTAAGATCCAGACGAACCCTTTTGGCCGGTCTCGATACGACCTGCTTACGGCACGCAACGGGTGCCAAGGCCATCGATCGACGTGACATTGATGGCGTCCTGGTCACCGCGAATCAAGAATCCCTTCGCCTCTACCTGCTGGCCTTCGAACGCGTCAGGACTGGGGAAGACATACAGCAGCTCGAACGACCCTGGTCCCGGGGCGGCGGTGCTGATGGCGTTTCGTTCATCGCCGGCGGACGCACTGGGGTTTCGGGTTCGAACCGGTTCGCTGGCATCCGTCACCAGCCACGCCTCGTCCGGGGTGCGAGTGAGGCATCCGACGACCTGGACGAGCGTGTTGTTGGGTACTGCTTGCGGGCCGTCCTGGCCTTCGATTCTGATGTCCGACAGCACCGATACGTTGAGCTCCTCATCGCCCACAGGAAAGGCGTTGCGCTCGAGGATAAAGCTCAAGATCTCCAGATAGGCGCCTTCCCCGAGTGTGCCGGCCGCGCTTGGGGGCATAGTGTTTAGCTGGTCGAAGAGACCGTCTAGCGAAAGACCGAGCCAGTTCCTGAGGAACTCGTCGCCAACCAACGGACGCGCGCCGCCCCCGGTGAGGTCCGCGCCGTGGCACCGCATGCAGTTCGCCTCGTAGTGCTCTTGGCCGCGGTTGGCCTGGTCTTCGCTAAACACGCCCTCCTGCACCGTGCGCATGTCGTCGGTTGCTGGCGACGGCTGGGCGAGCGCTCCCGCGCTGAGGGCCAGGCTGCAGAGGAACGAGGCGACAAGGGCAAGGAAGCGTGTTTGTGGCAGCATAGTTACTGTATTTTACAATTACAGACACAATGCAACTCATCTTCGAGCAGCTCCGGACGGGTGGTGACCGAAACTTTGGCTATTTGATCGCTGACCGCGAGGCGGCGCAAGGCGTGTTGGTCGATCCCTCCTATGATCCGGAATTGCTCGTGGAGCGAGCCGCCGCGCAGGGCATCACGGTCACCGCCATCCTCAATACGCATGGGCATCCCGACCATACGAACGGGAACAGTCGCGCCGTAGAGATAACGTCGGCGCCGGTGGCGGCGCACCCCGACGCTCCGACCCCGCCCACCCGAGCGCTGGCTGACCGCGAAGAGCTTACCGTCGGGTCAGTCACGCTGCGCTGTCTCTACACGCCGGGTCACTCGGTCGACCACATCGTCCTCTATGAGCCAACGCACCGGTTTCTCGTGACGGGTGACCTTCTGTTTGTCGGGAAGGTGGGTGGAGCGCAGACGGACGAGGACGCGCGTATCGAGTGGGCGAGTCTACAGCGCGTGCTCTCCGAAGTACCGGATGATACGACCGTGTGGCCGGGTCACGACTACGGCGTTCGTCCCAGCTCGACGATCGGTCTGGAACGTCGGACCAACCCGTTTCTGGCGGTTGAAGATGTCGAGAAGTTCCTCGAGCGAAGACGGGAATGGCCGGAGTTCAAAAAGCGTCATGGGCTGAAGTAGGTGTTTCTGACTCGTGCCATTGTTACCATTAGCCCATGAATTTGGACGAGCAAGCGATTTTTACAAAAAAGCCTGAAACCCGCCCTGGGTCGTATCAATGCCCACGCTGCCGACGCACCGGCGACTATAGGATTCGGTGGGTCCGGCACTCGAAGAGAGATAGGCCGCCGAATGGGGTCGACGCTGCTGATCGGGCAAAGTTCGAGAAGCTGCGCGATTACTTGTTGCGGCTCGACGATGATGTCACGTGCAAGGAGTGTGGGAAGCGGTTCGAGATTCCCTCCCAACACTCGTTGGTGTTTGTCGATCAACTCTCCGGCCTGCCGAACGAGGAAGAGCTCGAACAAGAGATCCGGGACGCCTCGGACGAGCCCGAACCGGCTCCCCCGCGGAAACCAGCGTTGCCCGCACGGTTTACTCGAAAGTCCGGTGGTTGGAAGTAGCTATGGGCCGAAGTCGCGGGTCATGACCCGATTGCGAGACAACGACACAGACGGCCACGTTCACGCCGAGTGCGACGATACCGGCATGAATGTTCCAGACCTCGCTCAGTCCGGCCGCCAATAACGCCAAATAGACGCTGGTTCCGACAACCATCCCGGCCAGCGCGCCCCGACCCGTCATCCCGTGCCAGCGGACACCGAGAAGAAACAGGGGGGCCACCTGGGCCAGGAGTTCCATCTTGATCTCCGTCAGGCCCCACAGCGTGATTCTCGGAGCGAGCGCGATGCCGACAAGTATCGTCACTACCACCCACGAGAGACGTTTCCCGGCCCGGGTCAGCTCAGCGTCCGACGCCTCGGGCATAAACACCGGCCCCACGACGTCTTTGGCGAGAATCGACGACAGGCTCAGCAGCACCGAGTCGGCGGTGGACATGATGGCCGCCACGATGGCGGTAATTACCACGATACAGAGGACATACATCGTCAGCGATTGCGTGCTCCAGTGGTTGAGCAGCAGGGGGACGACCTGGTCGGCATCGATTGGTCCCGTGGTGCCGAGCTCTTGGATGGCAAACATGCCGACCATGAACACGGCGCCCGTCGTCACCAGCGGAAGGAAGACCATGATGGCGAACGAGCGACGGAGTGTCTCCAAGCTTCGTGCGGCGTAAATTCTCTGGATGGCGTGGGGATAGACCGCGGCCGAACAGCCGATAAGAAGGATCGTACTGAACCAATTGCGGGAGACCTCCCACGACGGCACCGCGACCTTCTCGGGTTGGGTGGCCGCAATAGCGCTGGTCAGCTCGGCCAGATGACCGGGAGTCGGCGCGACGGCGACGAGTAGTCCGACGAGTCCGACCGCGAGCATCACACCCTGCACGCAATCGGTCCAGGCCACCGCGCGCATACCGCCCGCCGTCTCGTAAATGATGACCACCAGCGTGAGGAGCACGACCCCCACCCAGTAGGGAACGGTCCCTCCCGAAAGCCCTTCCGTGACGTGACCCATCGCGACAAGCTGGGCCAACAGATAGTTCGAGATGGCGAGGACGAGCAGGACGTTGGCGAGGAGTGTGAGCCGAGGTGCGTCGAATCGATGCGCGATCCAGTCGCCCGGGGTGACGTAGGCGTGACGCTGAGCCAAAACATGGAGCTGGGGTGCGAAGAGCTGGTATACGACGATCACCGCCATCATGAAGCCGATGCTCATGACCCATGAGAAGCCCAACCGATAGGCCTCGCCAGGATAGCCGAGCAGCGTGTTCCCGCTGTACTGCGTCGCATACAGGGTCAGGAGCAGGACGAACCCGCTCAGACCTCGACCGGCCAAATAGAAGTCGCTAAACCCGGTGCGGGAGCCTTGACGACGAGTCACGTAGCCAATGCCGACCAGGAGTGCGAGATACAGCCCGACCGCGGCCACGGCGCCAGCTCCGAGCGACAAGGTCACCGGCGCTCCTCCGTTCGCGAGCCGTCCGACTGGTCGTGATTGGTGTTGTTGGGATGGATCCGATTGCGCCCGTCATCGTCCAGGTTCGTCGGCCCGGCCACACCGTGAACGATCTCTTCCTCGGTGGGCCAGAAGCGCGTGACGACAAGAGCCGTGAAGACGGCGATGGCGGCTGAGCCCACGATCGCGATGACAACCCAGTGGGGCAATCCCAGCCAGACCGGGACGGGATCGGATGCCGGAAGATACCAGGGCACAGAGACCGCGAATAGCAGGACATAGACCGCACCGATCCACCATCGTCGTGGCGCGGGTGGCAGCTTGAGCGGAGCGCGGGCGGGGGCGGCGTCTGGCATCACACCGCTCAGATTACTTCGCATCCTTGCTCGGGAGATGTCGCCAACCGAGATCCTACGCGTCGCTCTTTCGCCCGAATCGTTCCGCCAGCGCAAGTTTTTCGTGTGCGCCGACAAGCTCGTTGAATCGCTCGAAGGTCATGCCGGGTTCGGGATCCCGCACGACGCCATCCGTTCTCAGCCTGTCGTATGTCGCCCGTAGCCCGCTCGCCGCCGCATACAGGCCGGCGACTGGGTAGAGGACGAGCGAGAAACCCAAGTCCGCAAGGCTGTCTCGAGCAAGCAGGGGTGTCTGGCCATGGTCGACCATGTTGGCGAGCGTCGGCTTTGGTGCGCGTCGTCCCACGTCCGCGAGCTCCTCGAGTGTGCGAGGCGCCTCGATAAACGTGGCGTCGGCTCCCAAGCTTTTCGCCGCTTCGACTCGCGCGACGGCCTCGTCAAGATCAACGGCGGCGATGGCGTCCGTGCGCGCGACGATGAAGAAGTCCCGGTCGCCCCGGGTTGCCACCGCGGCGCTGATTTTTTCCAAGTATTCCGACCGGGAGACAACTTGTTTGCCAGCCATGTGCCCGCATCGCTTTGGCCACACTTGGTCTTCGAGAAAGCACCCCGCTGCGCCGGCGTCGATGAGTTCGCTGACCGTGCGAACCACATTCAAAGGGTTGCCGTATCCAGTGTCCGCATCGACCAACACCGGGATCGACACGCTCCGACAGATCTGCCGTGCCCGGTCGACGATCTCGCTCTGCGTGAGCAGCCCCACATCGGGCTCGCCGATGAGTGTCGCCGCCACCGCATATCCGGAGACAAACGCCAGCTCGAATCCGGCCTGCTCGGCCAACTTGGCCGAGAGGGTGTCGAAGATACCAGGGAAGACCAACGTGGACGTGGTGTCGAGGACCGTCTGCACGGGTGAGGGCATCGTGCCTCTGGTTTGCACAGGGTTTCTAGGGTCGAGTGAGGCGTGGGTGAGGGTGTTGCCGCGCAGTATAGAGAATGCGCGGCCGCAGTGCTGGTCGCCATCAACCACGTTGAAGATGCCGAGCTTTGCCGAACCGTTTGAACCTTTCCGATCACGCCGGCGCCAGACTTCTTTACGAGGAGGTCGATCACTTGAGTACGGCAATGCTCCTTGTAGTCTGATCCCATCTATGTAGCTGGGCTACTGAGGAGACCGAATACCAGAGTGTCGCACCATCCAGAGCGTCCTGACTAGCGCCGACCCTGCCCAGAACGCGGGAATAGGAGGACACCTCACGCAGCATATCCTTGGACTCACGCCACCCGCTGGACTGACGCAGCGAGGCAAGACGTTGTTCGATAGTCAGCGTGACTACCTGATCGTTTGGAATCGCTACACTCGACTGCTCAACGCTGCCTCCGCGGCCTATCGCGACACCGTGAGGCTCGACCCCCGGAACGCGTCGGCCTTCAACGGGCTCGGATGGACGCTCTTCGACCTCGGACGGCTTGACGAATCAGCCGCCGCGCATCGCGCCGTCATCGAGATCGACCCGGTGAACACCGACGCCCATCATGCGCTTGGGGTCATCCTCGTCAAGCAAGGGGTGCTTGACGAGGCCGAGGCGTCGTTTCGACGTGCGATCTCACGAGATCGTTGAGTTAGGTGAGGAGGGGACCGTCGAGAAGGTCGGGAGGAAAGGCGAGTCGGAGAACCGTCAGACGGTTCAACCGAAACTGGAAGATTCGGTCGTCTTCCGTGTCGGTGCGCACGGGGGCGACGATCGCGCCGGTCTCCGGATGATTGAGGGCGTCGGAGCCATGTGGAGGAACGATGGGGACGATGAGTGATAGCGTTGTTGCATATCGAAGGAGAGGAGAACACATGATGAATCGTGCAGCGCTGGTGGCGCTTCTGCAGCTATTGCCGGCCTTGGCCATCGCCCAGCCGACGGACCTTCCCCGCACGCCGTGGGGGCACCCGGACCTTCAAGGGATTTGGGATCAAACGACCGGCACCCCGCTGGAACGCGCTCCCGAGCTTGGGGCGCGCGAGTTCTTGACCGAAGAGGAAGCAACGGCGCGTGAGACCGAGCGGTTTCAGGCGTTTGACGAGTCCCCTCGGCCCGGGAGTGCGGGTAATTATGGTTCGCAGTGGCGCGACGGTTCGCGCAACGCGCTGACTCGAACGTCACTGATTGTTGACCCACCGGACGGACGGATACCGACGTTGACCGCAGCTGCACAAGCGCAGCTCGAGGCGCGTCAGCGGTCTCGACGTGACCATCCGGCCGACTCGTGGGTAGACCGAGGACTCTGGGAGCGCTGTTTGACCCGAGGCGTACCCCGGTTGCCGAACAACTACAACAGCAACATCCTCATTCTGCAGACACCGGACGTCGTCGTGTTGCTCAACGAGATGATCAACGAGACACGCGTCGTCCACCTCGACAGACGGCCGCATATCGAGTCGACCATACGACTCTGGAACGGCGATTCTCGAGGATATTGGGAAGGCGACACACTCGTCATCGAGTCGTCAAACTTTGATGACAAGCAGATCTTTCGTGGTTTCCCCGTGGGGGCACTCCGTCTTGTCGAGCGCTTGACACGCATTGGTCCGGACCAAATCGACTATCGAATGACGCTGACGGACCCACGGATTTATTCGAGGCCGTGGACGGTCGTGCTGCCGATGACTCAGAGCGAGGGACCAATTTTCGAATACGCCTGCCACGAAGGTAACCTCGGGATGAAGGGCATTCTCGCCGGTCACCGCGCCGATGAGGCGCTTCAGTAGGTAGCCCATCGAGCCTGGACTTCCCTGAAGCCCCTCCCCTGATCTTCAGGAGCCTTTGGAGCCCCTGCGCTATAGTGCTGCCGCTGCGGCGGCAGCACTATGCACCACCCACACTCAGTCGCTGACCGGCTCGAGGCGGACGATCGGCGTCAGCCCACCGCTCCGTGCCTCGAGCGCGAGATAGATCAAGCCGTCCGGGCCCTGCCGGACGTCGCGGATCCGGCCGAGGTCCCAGGCGAGTGTCTCTTCGCGCTCGACCTGCTTCGAATCGTCGTTGAGGCTGAGCCGGGCCAGTTGCTGCCCGGCCAGACCACCGGCGAAGAGGTCACCGCGCCACTCGGGAAACCGGTCGCCGGTGTAGACCATCAACCCAGATGTCGCGATCGACGGGATCCAGAAGTGAGTTGGTGACGCCATTCCGTCCCGCTTGGTGCCCTCGTGAATCGCCAGGCCGCTCCCGTAGTTCACACCGTGCCCAACCACGGGCCAGCCGTAGTTCTCACCAGCGACGAGCCGATTGAGCTCATCGCCTCCCTGGGGGCCGTGCTCGGTGACCCAGACATCGCCGGTCTCCGGGTGGACCACCAGCCCCTGCGGATTGCGATGCCCATACGTCCAGATTTCCGGTCGGTGGTCGGCCTGCCCCACGAATGGATTATCGTCGGGCACTCGACCGTCATCATGAAGGCGGACCACCACACCGTGATGATTCGTCGGGTCTTGAGCCGGGTGCGCTTCCAGGTCCCCCCGTGATGGGGCCATGCGGTCGCCGGCCGTGATGAACAAGTAGTGATTGCGGTCGAACGCCAGGCGCCCGCCGTAGTGCCCGCGCCCCTGAGCCACCGCCGAGAAGATGTCCTCGAGGTCATGCAGACGGTCGTCCTCAAACCGGCCCCGGATAACGGCCGTGGTCGATCCCTCCGCGTTTGGCTCGGCAAAGCTCAGGTAGACCAGCTGATTGGCCGCGAAGTCCGGATGCAAGACAACGTCGAACAACCCACCTTGTCCCTCGGCCAGCACGTCCGGCACACCGGCGACGGGATCGGGGAGGAGCTGACCGCCACGCACGATACGGAGTCGTCCAGGGCGCTCGGTGACCAGCAGGTCACCGTTCGGGAGCCAGGCCATTGACCACGGCACCTCCAACCCGTCCACGACGGGCACTACCTGGTAACGCTGGTGAATCGACCCGCGAACGTCCTGCCCCATGACCGAGCTGCTGAGGGTCACGACGAACGCCACGGTGAGTGCTGCTATCTTCCGAGTCATTTCCATCCTCCTCAAAGTTGCGGGACCGACCGCTCGCATACAGGGAGTGACCGGTCTAGCGCTCGCCGCGCGGTTTAGTCCCAGGTGAGGGACGCCTTCCAACGGCGGCTCGTTTACCGGGGGCCAGTAATGCCAAACCCTCACGAGATCGAGCGCGTCACAGAGCGTGACGGCCCCAGGTTCGCCTAGCGCGCAACGGTGAATGTCAACAGGTTTGAGACACCTTCGCTCGGAGTTTAAGCTATCGCCTGCGAATGTTCAGGCGGGTTGATCCACACCGTGTCGGGCGGGCCGGCGACCTTTCTGGGGACGTTGACGAAGCGCTCTGGATGTTGCCGGCGGGCGCGATCCAGCGCATGCTGGCGTCGTTCCAAGACCGGCCCTGTCTGGCCGTCAGGAACCATCGCCGGTGTCAACCAGTTCAGACCGGAATGGTCGTGGACGTTGTTGTACCAGTCGAAGAAGCTCCGGCAGAACGACTTGGCGTCCTGGATCGAACCGAAACGTTCTGGAAATCCTGGCCGGTACTTCAAGGTCTTGAACTGGGCTTCGGAGAACGGGTTGTCATCGGACACATAGGGGCGGGAGTGGGATTTGGTGATTCCCAGATCCGACAGCAGGAGCGCCACGGCCTTCGACTTCATCGAGGAACCGCGATCAGCATGCAGAATCACCGGAAATCGACTCGAGCGGCTAAAGGGCGAACAAGCTGGACGTCACAGCTTTCACGAATCAACGTCTTGGCCAGACTTGCCGATTCACAATCGCCACCATCCAGCCCCCAGCCTGGCGACTGAAGATGTCGAGAATCACGTACAGGTAGAAGTCGGTCCACTTTCGCGGCCCCTTGAGCTTCGTAATATCCCAACTCCACACCTGATTCGGACCCGTGGCCAATAGCTCCGGTCTGGTATAGGCCGGATGCCGGCGTTGGTTCCGCCGTTCGCGCACTTCCTCATTCGCCTCCAGGATTCGATACATCGTGCGCGCCGAACACAGATAGCGCTCTTCGTCCAAAAGGGCGGCGGCCACCTGGGCGGGGGCCTGATCCACAAAGCGTTGGCTATGCGACAGATCGAGTACTTCCCGGCGCTCAACGTCGCTCAAGGCCCGAGGCGATTCACGCGGTATCCGTACCCCCGTTGGCGGGGGCTGCCGGCGGCGATACAGCGACGAACGAGCGACTCCGAATGCCCCGGCATGACGCGGCGGTCTCCACATCCACTGAGAATTGCTCTGCCGCTTCCATCAGTCGTTCTCGTCGTCGTCCACGCTCTGCAGAGGGATCCCCAGCAGCGTGGCAACTTTTTTGGGGATTCCAATGATTGTTGCCGCTTGCGTCAGCTTTCTTGGGAGCCGTCGCGTCTCGCGTTCCAATTCCGCGATGCGCGTATCCCGGACATCCTTCGGCTGTGCCTTCGGTCCACGCTTCACCGATCCGGTTCCGGCCAACGCTCCGGCGGCGCATTGCCGCCGCCAGGTACTCAGACTCGACGAGTACAATCCTTCCCGCCGCACCAAGGCGCCCACCTCGCCCACATTCCTGCATTTGTCGCCTTCACTCACGATCCGGCGCTTATACTCGGCGCTGAATCGCCGCCGTGTCGCCTTCGCCGCACCCTCAGGATCTGGACAATCCCCATTCCGACCGGCCCGCCCCGCGCGCAACTCCAGTCGCCCTACGGGCTCCTTCCGCTGCGCGCGACCCTTCGTTCTCTTCTTCTTTGATCACCAACACAGGTTCTCGCCCCTCCCGCCCTGCTCACTGACTAATGCGTAGGAAGGTGTCTCAGCTACATTGCCACAGAGGGCAAGTGCAGCGCGTCGAGTGAGGACTCTTTCGCGCTCGTCGCACTGCATGGCTCGGCAAAGGGCCCGGTGCCGTCGTGCATTCGACGATTCGGTCCGGGACCGATAGAATAAGAGGTGGCTCTGCCCGAGAGTCGACGCGGTGGCTCACGCCTGAGTCACTAGAGAGGACTCGTGCCAAACCCAGAACTTCGATATTGCATGTATGAATCGGCATGGACCGCGCGCTCGCCATCGCCTGATCGCCGATCAGAGGACGGCTGTTGCTAGTGGACAGCTCACTCGTCGGCGGTAGGACGCGTAGCTTCGACCGTGTTGTAGCGGTGTTCATCGCTTGCTGCACGTTGAGCCTGTCAGGGTTCGCGCACCCTTCGTTCGCAGGGCAAAGTGATGCGAGCGGCGGGCCGCAGGAGCTCATCCTCGAGGGCAGCGACGCCATCCTGCTCCCGACCGCGCCACACCAGGTAGAGCCACGCCGAGTCGAAGAGGGCCCGACGATTGATGGACGTCTCGACGACGAAGCGTGGCTGCAGGCCGCGGTGATCGACAACTTTGTCCAGCAGGAACCCTCAGAGGGCGCTCCTGCGACGGAACGGACCGTTGTGCGTCTGATTTACGACGAGCGGGCGCTCTACATCGGCGTGGAGGCATACGACTCAGACCCAGACGGTGTGGTTGCGACCGAGAAACGACGCGACTCCATAAGACTGCTCGACGAAGACAACTTCCAAGTCATCCTCGATACGTTTCAGGACCGCCGGTCTGGCTACATGTTTGTGACCAGCCCGCTCGGGGCGAAGCTCGAACAACAGGTTGCCGCGGAAGGCGAAGGAGGATTCGGGGGTAATAGTAAGAACATCAACCGAAACTGGGACGGTGTGTGGGACGTCGCGACGCGTCGGACACCTGAAGGATGGATCGCCGAGATCGCCATTCCGATGGTCACGCTGCGATTTCCGGCGGCGGAACGTCAGGTCTGGGGCGTGAACTTCATGCGGAATATCCGTCGCAAGAATGAGCAGGTGTTCTGGGCACCGATTCCCAAGGCCTACACGCTGACCCGGGTGAGCCTCGCGGGGACGATGACGGGAATTGGCAACGTGAACCGCGGGATGGACCTCCGGATGACGCCCTACCTGCTCTCCGGCGGCCGACAAGACTGGGTCGTGGGGGGGCTGGATGGCTCGGGATTCAACGACGTTGGTCTCGACGTGAAATACGGCGTGTCCTCTGGTCTGAATCTCGATCTGACCGTCAACACCGACTTTGCCCAAGTCGAGGTGGATGAGCAGCAGGTGAACCTGACGCGGTTTCCGCTGTTCTTTCCCGAGAAGCGCGACTTCTTCCTCGAGAACGCCGGGATGTTCGCCGTCCAGACAGAGGGATGGCAACGAGTAGCGGACCTTTTCTTCACCCGGCAAATCGGTCTGTCGGAATCAGGTCAACCGGTGCCGATTATTGGTGGCGCGCGGCTGACCGGAAAGGTCAACCGGCACAACGTTGCGGTGATGAACATCCAGACGCAGGAGGCGCTTGGCCAGGCGGGTAACAATTTTTTTGTTGGACGGTACAGTCACGACATCCTTGCGCGATCTCAGATCGGCGGCCTCATCATCAACAAGGAGGCGGTCGGCGATTCCCACTACAACCGCACATTTGCCGCGGACACGACGCTGGCGCTGCATCGGAATTTTGTCGTCAATTCGTTCATCGCAAAGACCGAGAGCCCTGGGGTCTCGACCGGCGACCTGGCAGGCTATGTCAAAGCCGGATGGCTGAGCCCATCGTGGCGTGTCGAGGCCGAGTACACCGATCTTCAAGACAATTTCAATGCCGAAGTCGGCTTTGTGCCGCGCGTCGGCATCCGGACGTCGAGAGTGCACGGGGAATGGGATCCGCGCCCTGGAAAATGGGGTATCCGGCAGTTCGACCCCATGTGGAACATCTCGTATACGACCGACCAGCACAACCGCCTCCTGACGCGGCGCATCCATCACATGATTGGCACCTATTTCGACGACGGGTCGAGGTTCGTTTTTTGGTATAACGACATCTTCGAGCAGCTCGATCTACCGTTCCACATTACTCAGGATGTCACCATCCCAGCCGGGACCTATCGCTTCGGTCAATGGACGTTTCGATACACCACCGACCCTTCAAAGCGTCTCTATGGCCAGGTGAATTACGATCCGCAGACGTTCTTTGGCGGCACGCGGAACGATGTTGGCACGATAGTCGGTCTGCGGATCACTGACTCCATAGCGGCGGAGGGCCGGTTGACCCGCAGCAACGTTGATCTACCGGGCGGCTCGTTTGTCGCGGATCTCGCCGCGATGACCTTCGACCTCGCGCTATCTCCAGAAATGACGCTGCGGACGCTGTCTCAATACAACTCCACCACAAACGAGATCAGCACAAGCGTTCGGTTTAACTGGATCTACAGTCCGGGCAGCGACATCTATGTCGTGTATGACGAGTTGCGTATGGATACGAACCAGTTCATGTTCGACCCGCACGTCCGTCAGTCGCCCTGGCTCAGTAACCGGCAGCTCACGATCAAGATGACCTACTTGTGGTCGCCGTAGTGGATGTCACGCGCGACCGGCGCAGGCCGGGTCCGGAATGGACCCCTGGGAAAAGTGGTCGGGGCGCCCGGATTCGAACCGAGGACTTCCTGCTCCCAAAGCAGGCGCGCTACCAGGCTGCGCCACGCCCCGACATGCTGCGAGAACCCGAGAACAACCAGCGCGCTCGTTGATGTCAGCG
>CAUZIB010000084.1:0-20202 GCA_963579735.1 Vicinamibacteria bacterium
CCCAGTCGAGCGCTTGTGTGGTGAATCGGTGACGCGGAACACCAGTGGGCTGCCGCGGAGAAAGCGTTACGCATACTCCGGACGGACCACCGCGACGACGGCGTTGCTCTTCGCGCACATATACCGAATCTGCTCCCGCACCGCGTTCGGCCGGCGCGAGGTCGCCGCCGGAGCACGCGTAACGTTGCTCCGCAAGGTTCACTAGAAACGCAACGACGCGCTGTCCCCGGCGTCGTCCGCGACGTGAATCGTGTCGATGAACTGGATACGACGCGGATTCCGCTGCATGACAATTGAGCTTGTGCGTGCGCCCTCCCGAAAAAACCGAACGCCCTTCATGAGCGACCCTTCGGTCACCCCGGTGGCGGCGAAGATGACCTGGTCACCCGACGCGAGGTCGGCAGAGCGATAGATACGGGACGGGTCCTCGATCCCCATCGTACGCGCCCGCTCAACCTTCTCGGGCGTATCGATCACGAGTCGAGCAAAGATCTCCCCGTTCAGACACCGCATCGCGGCGGCTGCGAGCACGCCCTCCGGGGCACCGCCAGAGCCCATCACCGCATGGATGCCGCTCCCGACCAGCGCGGTCGAAATCGCCGCCGACAGATCGCCGTCGCCGATCAGGTGGATACGCGCCCCAGCTTCTCGGATGTCCGCGATGAGCTGTGCATGACGGTCCCGCTCGAGAACGACCACGACGAGCTCCTCGACAGCCCGGTCCAAACATCTCGCGATCGCCTTGAGGTTCTCCTCCACCGGCGCGTCGAGGTCAACCGCATGCTTTGAACGCGGCCCAACGACCAGCTTCTCCATATAGACATCGGGTGCGTGCAACAGGCCGCCTCGCTCTGAGGCAGCCAGGACCGCGATCGCGTTTGCCGCGCCAGTGGCACAAAGATTTGTGCCCTCGAGCGGGTCCACTGCGATGTCAATGGGCGGCAAGCCGGTTTCGTTCGTCACCGACGCACGCCCGACGCGCTCGCCGATAAAGAGCATGGGGGCTTTGTCTCGCTCCCCTTCCCCGATCACGACCCGACCGTCAATCGGGACGGTATCGAGACGGGCTCGCATCGCTTCCACAGCGACATGATCGGACCCATGCCGGTCCCCCTGGCCCATGGTGTGCGCGCATGCCACCGCGGCCTGCTCAGCGACCCCTAGAAACGCAAGTGATAAATCGGTGTCCTCCAACGGCTAGTTCCCTCCAAAGTATCTCGTGGTTCACGGCTGGCCCGGCACCCGACCGCGGTACCGAAAGACGACCGGCCGTGGCTCTTCTCGAGCCGGACCCAAGCGTGCCGCGCGACCACTCATGCGGCGTCGAGCGTGTCCGCCGTTCGTCACTCGGCCTCCAGGCTCACGACGACTCGCGCGCCTCGTTCGATACCCAGACGGTCCCGAGCGCTCGCGGCGTTCGCCGCAAATTCGAGCTGGTCGGTGCTGCCAAACAATGCGCAGACCTCGCCGTCGGCGATATCGGCGTAGGTCTCGACGAGCCGCCCTACCACATGAGACTCCAACGCAATCTGGATGGAACCCCCGCGCTGAGCGAAACCCTCAAACGTGCGGAGATCGATATTCGAGACCAGGTTTCCAAAGTGGTCGACTCTCAAAATCTGCCCAACGATTTTACCGTCTGCCGTGTCGGGCACCGGTATCTCGAGGGTCGTGTATTCGTGCAGTGGACGACCGAGCGCCGACAACTGGATGTTCTTGCACAACCACGCGGCGGCCGGGGCAAATCGATCGCGCCCCTCGAACGTGCGGCTCACAGTCGGCCGTGCGTAGCGCCGTTCGGTCAGCTCAACAACCTGCCTTGGGGGCGTTGCGTGAAAGACCGCGGTCAGCACGCCGTTGTCCGGTGCTACGAATCGATAGTCGCCGGTATCGGCAGCCAGGCCCCGACGGGCAGACCCCACGCCAGGGTCGACTACCGTCAGAAACACGGTTCCCGTCGGGAACAAGCGGTAGACCTCGCGCAGCTCCAAACTGGCCGTAAGGACGTCATGAGCGGGCACTTCGTGGGAGATGTCCACCAACGTGACATCAGGACAAATCCCGAGCACGACTCCTTTCATCGCGCCGACATAATGATCCCGTGTGCCGAAGTCGCTCAGAAGCGCAACGGTCGGACGAGCCATTCCAGCATCTCCCAGGGGCCGGTTGTGAACTCAACGTTCCGGCACTGCCGGCGCGGGCAACTTCCGAAGCACGAGCTCGCGCATGCGATTGGTAAGCAAGAAAGAATCGCAGATCACGAGCTCGGAATACATGTCGGTAATCGCACGGCTCGGCCAGACTCGCCGGGTCGGCCACTCCGAGGGGCCAGATCGATGTCGCAACGTCATTGCGTCGATGATTTCATAGAGTCGTGCTTCGGAATGGCGGTCGGTGCTGTGACAGAGAAACAGCACGCCCCCCGGCCTCAGTATTCGCACAACCTCCTGTGCCAACGCCCGAGCGGCTTCTTCGTCGAGGTGGTCGACGAGATCCCAGCCCAACACGCCATCGACCGAACCCGTGACGCGTGGGAGTATGCGAGCCGCAGCCTGCGCCCGACGCCCGCGTTCACGTTCGGCGCAAAGTCGGGCCGCATCGGATTCCAGACCCGCCGACGGAACGGCGTCAAGCTGGAGGGGGCCCCACGTCGCCAGATCAGACAGCAGGTCCTCGACATCAAGCGTACAGCTCAGCGTGTCGCCCAGAAACGTCACATTCGCGCCCTGGGCTGGGCCGAGGTCCACGACGACCGGAGCAGGCTGGTCGACGAGCGCGGCCACAAACCGAGAAAGGGCGCGGGTTGGATACTGTCCGCTGCCAGGCCCGGCCTGCCGACGACCAAAAAAGCCGGTCACAGCATGCTGAAATGGGGTTGGGCCATTGCCGACGAGCCGGCTCCACACATGGACGTTCCCATCACGAGTCACGTCGTTTGCCTCGAGTCTCTCCCCACGCTGGCGCACGAGTATCGGCGCCGACCGAGGCTGGCCCAGACTCTCAGTGTTGATTCATCCGCCACTGTCGCCAGCCGTTCTCGCCACTGCCCGTCACTGCCACTACCTGGCCGCGGCGGCCTGTCGCTGCGGGCTAGTTTTTACGGGTTTCGCGCCGCCGTTACCCGTGACGCGGGACTCCTGTCGGGCGGATTGCGCGGACGCGGACGTTTCCTTCGACATGTCAATCGTGCCCTTGAAATGGGCGCCTTCGGCGATGCCGACCCTCGGGGCGGAGACGTCGCCCTCCACCATGCCGTTTTCTTCGATAGAGATCTTTTCTGCCGCCCGAATGTCGCCCGTAACCTGCCCCATCACGACAACAGACTTGGCCACGACCTCGGCATTGATTCTCCCGTGCTGCCCGATGGTGAGCCGGTGCTCTCGTAGCTCGATTTTACCGTCCACTTGACCTTCAATCGTCAGGTCCTCGCTCCCGCTGAGTTGGCCCTTAATCACGACCGAGCGACCAATATTGACCCGCTCCTGCCCTGTGGCATCGGTGGCCAAGGCAGAGCTTTTTGTCGTGCGTGGTCGCGCCTTTTCAGGTATATTCTCCTCCTCGTCGGCCGTTTCGTCCATTTTCCACACGACAAGAGCCTCCTTCTGGTGTGTTCGCCTGGGAGTATAGGGTGACGGTCATAATCGTGTCTAGTCCTTTTATTGCTGAGGGTTAGCCGCAGTGGTAAGATCGCAGATTCGTGAAAATCTATCTCGACCACAACGCGACGACGCCCGTGGCCCCGGAAGTCGCAGATATCGTGACGCGGCATCTGCGCGAGGAGTTTGGAAACGCGTCAAGCGTCCACTCTTTTGGTCAGACGGCAAAGGCGGCCGTCGATGAAGCCCGGGCGGCGGTCGCGGACCTGATCGACGCCGGCCCACAAGAAATCGTCTTTACGGGCGGCGGCACGGAATCGGACAATCTCGCCATCCGCGGCGTGGCGGAGGCGATTCGTACGAGCGGCCGCCGACAGCTCATCGCCTCGGCCATCGAGCACGAAGCCGTTCTCCACACTTTCAAGGCGCTTGCCAAGCTCGGCTGGACGACCACAGAGCTGCGCGTCGACCACACGGGGATTGTGACTCCGGAAGCGCTGGAAGCATGCATCACGGATGAAACAGCCCTGGTGTCGGTCATGCACGCCAACAACGAGGTGGGCACTGTCCAGCCGGTCGCCACGCTCGCAGAGATCGCTCACCGGCACGGCGCGGTGTTTCACACCGATGCGGTGCAGTCCGTGGGCAAAATACCGGTGTCCGTCCGGGATCTTGGTGTCGACCTCCTCTCACTCTCCGGTCACAAGTTCAACGCCCCAAAAGGGGTGGGTGCGTTGTGGGTCCGACGTGGTCTCCGCGTCGTGGCGACGCTGACGGGTGGCAAACAGGAGCGGAGCCGTCGGGCTGGCACGGAGAATGTTCCCGGCTTGGCTGGACTCGGATGCGCCGCGCGATTGGCGGTCGAGAGGCAGCGCGCTGAATCGTCCCGGGTTGGCGAGCTGAGGGCGCGTCTTGAAGCCGGCATCCTCGATTCCGTCACCCACACCACGCTCAATGGCGAGTGTCGGCAGCGTGTCCCAAACACCGTCAACATCAGCTTCAAAGGGGTCGAGGCAGAAACGCTCTTGATCGCGCTCGACCTCGAGGGCATTGCCGTATCGACGGGGTCGGCCTGTTCCTCAGGCTCCATCGAGCCATCTCACGTTCTCCGCGCGATGGGGCTCTCGCCCCACCGCGCCCAAAGCTCGATTCGCTTCAGTCTTGGTCTCGGCAACACTGCCGCCGAAATCGACCATGTCCTGGAAGTCTTGCCGCCGGTGGTGGACAAACTCCGGGGACTCTCCAGGGCCGGCGCCAACGCGGGGCTGCGGCGCGCCCCGGCTGCCCAGGTCGCCCCGCGCTAACGACGTTCCATGCGAATCGTAGTGGCCATGTCGGGAGGCGTCGACTCGTCCGTCGCGGCGGCGCTCTTGCGTGACGAAGGACACGATGTCGTAGGGCTCTCGATGCAGCTCTACGACCAGGGAGAGCAGGCCGACGGACGCCCAGCCTTTGGCAGCTGTTGCACGATCGATGACCTACACGACGCCCGACGTGTCGCGACTGTTTTGGAGATTCCCCACTATATTGTCAACTTCGAACGCCAGTTCAACGAGCATGTGGTCGCGCCGTTTGTAGAAGACTATGTGTCCGCACGCACACCGATTCCGTGTGTCCGATGCAACAGCCAGCTCAAATTCTCACACCTACTAGAGCGCGCCCAGGGATTTGACGCGGCGGCGGTCGCCACCGGCCACTACGCCCGGGTGGAGAAAACACAGGACGGACGATACGCGTTAAAACGCGGACGAGATACCGAGAAGGATCAATCCTATTTTCTTTTTATGCTGAGCCAGACGCAGCTCGCTTCCGCCAGTTTTCCGCTCGGCGAGCTCTCTAAGCACGAGGTCAGGCGCTACGCGACGGAGCGTAAGCTTCCGGTGGCCGACAAACCGGACAGTCACGAAATCTGTTTCGTTCCGGACAACGATTACGCGGCCTTTGTCGAGCGACGGGCACCGGATGCCATGCGTCCGGGCCCGATCACCGACAATGACGGTCACGTCCTCGGGCAGCACGACGGTGTCCACCGGTTTACGGTCGGGCAACGAAAAGGTCTGGGTATCTCGGGCCCGATTCCGCTCTATGTCGTCGGGATGGACGCTCGCTCACACACTGTGACGGTCGGTCCCCGCGCCGCACTATACCGCACGACACTCAGTGCATCTGATGTCAACTGGATCGCCGGATACCCACCATCGGGCCCATGCGCGGTGCAGGCGCAAATTCGCCATCGTCACGAAGCGTCACCGGCAAGACTCAGCCCCCACGGTCCGGATGCGGCCACCGTGGTGTTCGACGAACCGCAGCCCGCGATCTCTCCGGGCCAGGCCGTGGTCTTTTACGACGGCGACGAAGTCGTCGGTGGCGGCTGGATTGACGGGAACCGAGACTCGTGAACTGGTGGTCTCGTGCCACTGCTCCCTCGTACAACCGCAGCAAGCCGCTACAGCCCCCCCCGGCGAGTGTCGCGGGGGCGTCACACAGACTCGGCCGTGGTGACTGGTGCTGTCTCTGCCGGCAGGTGCTCGAGGAATCGCTCGGCATCAATGGCGGCCATACATCCGGAGCCAGCCGCCGTAATCGCCTGGCGGTAGGTATGGTCTTGCACATCGCCAGCGGCAAACACACCGGGGATATTTGTTCGGGCGCCACCCTGCGGCACGATATAGCCGTTGGCGTCTAGCTCCAACCGTCCGGTGAACAACGACGTGTTCGGCGTATGGCCGATCGCGATAAACACGCCCTCCACGTCGAGACGTTTCGTCGTGTCTTGGACGAGATCGCGAATGATGACCCCGGTCACGACGCCGGTGTCCGAATCTGTGACCTCATCCAACGCCGAGTTCCACTCAAACGAGATCTTGGCGTTGGCCAACGCCTTGTCCTGCATGATCTGAGACGCGCGCAGCTTGTCGCGACGATGAATGACGGTGACATGTGATGCGAACTTTGTCAGGAAGATCGCCTCTTCCATGGCCGTATCGCCCCCCCCCACGACGACAATCGGTTTGTCGCGAAAGAAGTATCCGTCGCACGTCGCGCAAGTCGACACACCGTGCCCCATGAGTGACCGCTCGGACGGCAAACCCAAGAGTCGCGCCGACGCGCCGGTCGCGATGATCAACGTGCGCGCCTGATACCGCGTGTCGCTGGTATTGATCGTAAACGGCGAGCCCGACAAGTCGACGCTCGTCACATCACCAATGACGAACTCGGTGCCAAACCGTTCGGCCTGTTTTCGCATGGAGGCCATCAGCTCAGGCCCCAACACGCCGTCGGGGAAGCCTGGGTAGTTCTCGACATCGGTGGTCAGCATCAACTGCCCACCCGACTCGAGCCCTTCGATGAGCACGGGTTTGAGATTTGCACGGGCCGCATACAACCCGGCGGTCAACCCGGCTGGTCCCGAACCAATAATCATCACGTCGCGCATGCCGCTTCTCCTACCCTCCCCAATGGATCGTCACACGTCGTGGTGACCGTCCGCTACGTACTCGCTGCTACGAGTCGTCTATACAAATTGACGTACGCACGAGCCGATGCGGTCCAGGAGAAGTCTCGTGACATCCCGGCGCGCTGCAGCGCGGTCCACCGTTCTCGGTCGCCAAACGCGGCCACAGCCTCGCCCAACGCATCCAGCATGGCCGCACCGGTATAGGCCGAGAAGGTAAACCCGGTAGGTTCCTTGCCCTCACCTTTCGGTCTGACAACATCGGCCAAGCCCCCCGTCGCGCGCACGACCGGAACAGTGCCGTACCGCATACTGTACATCTGATTCAGCCCACACGGTTCGTATCGAGACGGCATCAGAAAGATGTCGGCTCCGGCTTCGATAATGTGCGCCAGGCTCTCGTCGTAGCCGATACGAACACGAATGACGTCTGGATATCGAGCCGCCGCCGCCCGCCACATGTCCTGGTATCTCGCCTCCCCTGTCCCCAAGATGACAAACGTGGCGCCCAGCCTGGGCAACTCCGTCATCACCTCGGCAATAAGGTCCAGTCCCTTCTGATACACCATGCGAGAGATCATCCCCACCAGCGGGCGGTCGAGCCGCGACCGGGTGACCGGAAGTTCAAACTGGGCGAGAAGACTCCGCTTTGCGTCGCGCTTGCCGGAGAGGTCCGCCCCCGAGTAGGCCGCGGGAAGATGGGGATCATTGGTCGGATCCCACGTGTCGGTATCAATGCCATTCAGGATGCCATGGAGGCGATCGGCTCGGGCCCGAATCACACCGTCCATCCCGTGGCCATATTCCCGCGTTCGAATCTCTCGCGCGTGGGTCCGACTCACGGTGGTCACTGCGTCACAAAAATTGATACCTGCCTTCAGAAAGCTCGACTGTCCCCAGAACTCGAGACCGTCGATGGTAAACAGCGAACGTGGAAGATCGAGCGCCGGAAGGACGGATGCCGGAAAGATCCCCTGATACCCGACGTTGTGAATCGTGAACACGGTCGGCAAACCATCGAGCCGCGGATGCCCGAGGTAGCGCGTCCGTGCGTAGACGGGCACCAATCCGGCCTGCCAATCGTGGGCGTGCAGAATGTCCGGCGCGCGGGTCATGCCCGACGCGTAATCGAAAGCCGCACGGGCCAGCAGACCAAAGCGCAGGGCGTTGTCGGCGTGGTCGCCAGCCGCATCACCATACAGCCCATCCCGACGATACAGCTCGTCACACCCGACGAACACGACCCGAGCTCCGGAATCGAGCGCGTGCACACCAAAGCCAACGTCGAACCATCGAGACCCCATGCGGACGGCGGTGCGTCGGACAATCGGCGACTCAACCTCGACCCCGAGATACCGCGGCATCACCAACGTCACGTCGTGCCCAGCTACGGCCAAGGCGTCACAGAGCGACGTCGTGACGTCCGCCAAGCCACCGGTCTTGGCGAACGGAAAGGCCTCTGACGCCACCATCAGAATCGATAGGGGCGAGGTATCTCTCGCCTGTGATGTTGGACGCGGGGTAGCGGGCGTACTCATCCGTGGCACCGTAGATGAACCCCTTCTTGAGGGCCGGTCAGGAAAGATTCGGCCGAGCGACTCGAACTAGTTCGCCGCGCTGGATGCGAGTAGCGAACGACCCTCGTCCGCCACCCAGTCGACCAGTCGGGTGACGTCCCGAAAGCGTCCTGCGCTCGAGCCAACGCCTAAGACGACGACCGCCAGCGGCTCGCCGCCGGGGACGCCGGGAATATTGACGAAGGTCGCAAGACAGTAGCCGGCGGCATCGATGTAACCAGTCTTTCCCGCCAACACGTTCAACCTTCCCAAGAGCAATCGGTTGGTATTGCGGACGTCACGGTTCTGGCGACTCGTCCGGAGCCGGTGGGTCCGTTTCTGCATGATTTCCGCAACCTGGGCGTGCTCGCTCGCATACGTGATGAGCCGCGACACATCATAAGGCGTCGACACGTTCTCTTTGTTCAGCCCCGATGGGTCGGCAAACGTGGTACCGGCAAGCCCGAGCTCGCCGGCCAGACGATTCATTTGCTCGACAAACCCTCGTGTTCCCCACGGCGACACTCTGGCGAGCACCCGCGCTGCGGCATTGTCTGACCCCACCAGCGCCAGATGGACGAGCTCTCGTAACAGAATGCGCTCGCCTCGACGCAGATAGGTCGTCGAGGCACGCCGCACGTCACGCCTCGACACCACGACGTCTCGCGTGAGGTTGGGGTCTTGTTCCAAAAACAGGAGCACGGTCATCACTTTTGTGATGCTCGCGATAGGCCGTGGCCGGTAGCCGTTTCGTTCCCACAACACCTCGTGCGTGCGCGGGTTGTAAACCATCGCGGCCCGAGCGCGTACTCGAGGGGGTCTCAGATCGGCGAGGTCAGCCGAGCGGGGCGGCGCAGTCGTCGGGTCGGGAGCGGGCGCTTCAGTACTGACCCGGCGGGGCTCCGCTATCCCCACGTTGGGAGCAAAACTCACCGTCCCCAGACCCAGCGAGACCGCCAGCAGCACGCCGAGACGAGCAGCCGGTCTCACTGCGGGGAACTCATGCACCGAGGTCTGCACCGTTTGCTGGTCCACCCACGGGAATTGTAGCAGCCGTCGAGCATTCGTGACTTGACACCACCCAACGATTTCCGGCACCGTGACCGCGCATGCCAACGGCCGGTCATTTCCAGGACCCCACAGAGACCATCACCGGCGGGCATTCAACGCTCCGCCTCTATCACGCCGACGCGATCGAACTCTTGGCCACACTGCCAGAGGGGCTGGTGGACGTCATCGTCACCTCACCGCCCTACAACCTTGGCATCGCGTACGGTTCGTATGACGATGCGCTCCCCGGCAATCAGTACCTCGCGTGGACGCGCGACTGGTTGGGCGCGGCACGGCGCGTCCTCGCCCCAGACGGGTCTCTGTTTCTGAACGTCGGCGCCAAGCCCACCGAACCCTGGACCGCCTTTGATATCGTGGCGCAGGCGCGTGAGCGCTTGACGCTGCAGAACACCATCCACTGGATCAAGTCGATTGTGATCGACCGCGAACTCGTGGGAGCGGGGTCTGGTCTCGAGCGCGATCTGGCCGTGGGTCACTACAAGCCCGTCAACAGTCCTCGATTTCTCAATGACTGTCACGAGTTTGTCTTCCACCTCACGCCCAGCGGGCGAACCCCTCTGGAGCGGCGGGCCATCGGGGTTCGCTATCAGGACGAGTCGAACATCGACCGCTGGAAAGCGGCATCCGAGGGGCTTCGGTGTCGCGGGAACACCTGGTTCATCCCCTACGAGACAATCCAGAATCGCGACCGAGACCGGCCGCACCCTGCGACATTCCCGGTGCTGCTCGCCGAGCGCTGCCTACGGCTCCACGGCGTGCACCGCGGAGCCGTCGTCCTCGATCCGTTCATGGGCCTCGGCAATACCGCTATCGCGTGCTCCGAGCTGGACGTCGACTTCGTCGGCGTCGACGTCAACGCCGACTATGTCACGGAAGCGGCAACCCGGATCCGCTCCGTGGTCGCGGAAGCCAGCGGACGGCTACCCTACTGAAGCGCCGCCGACGTGCTTTCCGGACGCGCAAACGTATACGACGTACGCGACCGCACATCGACATTGTCGCGAGCGACTTCCACGTTCAAACGCCTGGTGCGTTGGGTCGGGTCGGGGTTGTTGGAGTAGTAGCCAAGTACGTAGTAGTCGCTTGTCTCGGCGTCAACCTCACGAAACGCATTTTCAAAGTCATTTCGATTGACGATCGCCATGCCGCCGGTCAACTCCGCGAGGCCTCGCAGACTGCCCTGGGTCTTGAAGACATACTGATTCCAGTCTTCGGGCGTGACGTCAAAGTCGATGTCCGCTCCTGCAATCAAACCACGGGGGTCGACCGTATAAAAAGATGTGTTGGCCCGGTTCGCGGCTCTCGTGAGTTCAAGGATCTCCATAGCCAGATCGCCGTCCGCAAAGACCTGTCCAGCCCGGGAGAGACGCTCGAAGGGATCTTCCGCGGGGTTCTGTGCCTGGCTGAGTCCCGCCGGCAACGGAGTCCCCCAGTCGCGGTTCGCTTTGAACGCCTCGCCGATGCCGCCAGCACCGTAAATCCTATCGTCGGCAAACGCCGTGAAGTCGTAGCCGCTACTGATATAGATAAACACCTTCCGCCGGTTCTCAACCGCCTCGAGATTCTGTATTACCTGTCGCGCCGTCTTGAATGCGACATGCTGTCGGAATAGCAGTTCTGGCGGGCCTCTATATCCATCACTCACTGTCTGAATCAGTTCTCTGGGACTAAAGCCGTCGCCCATGATCCGCTCCTCTGCCGCGCGGAGGAGTGACCGGTCGTATGTCAGGTCGATGGACAGCGATGATGGCCCGGTCGAGATGATGCCAAACAGGTCGCCTTCGTGAATCAGCGTGTCGGAGATCGTACGAAACACCTGACGCACTTTTGGCGTGTATGACGTCTGCAGATGCAGATCGTCGACGAACAGGATGATGATACGGCCCGCGGTATTGTTCGTCGGCCGGGTGGGCGGGAGAATAATGCCTTCCTGCGTGGGCACCGGCGGCGTCAGTTGGTTATACACACGACCGCCGTGAACCAGGACAAGTGAGGCGACCTCCTGACGGACACCGTCCTCCTCCACGATGAACTCGCTGGGAGTGAGGTCCGGCAGAAAAACTCCATCGCCGTCCCGAACGACCACATCGGTCGTCACGAGCGTAACCCCCGAGCGAAAAATCGGTGATTGTCCGGGACCGCCGGTGCTGAGTGGCGGCACCTGGTTCTGAGCGCCGAGCACGGCGATGGCGCCCAAACTGATCACAACGGTCAGTGCCGGCAGCCATCCGGCTGGCCGACGGCGGTCACTGCGGCGAGTTGCATGGAGGATAGACATAGTCAGGGAAATTATAGCGATCACAAGCCCGTCCTTCAGACGGTCTGACGAGAAAAATGGAAATTTATTTAGTGAACAGTAAGTGTCGTAGCGAAGCCCGTTTGTGGCCCGCGGACGCATCAGGTGAAGAATGAGCAGTCCTGCCTTCGACCTTTGCGCGTTGCTCATCGCTTGCATATACCCAAGAGGCGCCATCTTCGCGACTTTCCCATGCATCACGGCTCATTCTTCATCTCATGAGTCCATGAGTCGCACTATTAGAAGAATCGAGCGCGGGAGACGCGCGGGAGCGAGTCACACGGGACACTAGCCCAGTAGAACGGCCAGCGCATCGAGCTCGGTATCAAATCGTTCGATACCTGTGACGGCGTCTTCGACCGTGCCCCAATGGTCTGGATTCAGCCGCTGAACGCGTGCCCGAATCGATGGGTCTGGTGGATCGTCTGAATCGCGAGCGGCCGCGGCGGAACCGGCGCGCGACGCGGTTTTTTCGTCGAGCTCGGCAAACCGTGCCCGTAGCTGGAGAAGCGCCTCACGCCCCAGCAGGGCAACAACTGGATGGTCGTCGACATTCGGTTCGGATTCGCCCGGCGGCCCGGCAGGTGAGGCAACCACCGGCGGCTCGGGAGACGGCAGAGGCTCCGCTTCCCCACCGTCCGCGACTACGGGCGGGGAAAACTGATCATCGGAACGAGCCGGCGCTGGCTCCCTCGGCCGCCGGCGGGGAGTCGACTCGCGACCCGTGGCCCCACGGCCGCCCCCGCGAGCCGGGCGTTTGTGGTCTGACCGCCTCTTGGCCGATGAGGATGTATCGGCGCTGCGCGCCGGCGTCTGAGGCCGTGCTTTGAGGATTTGGTTCCAATCGAACGTGACCCCTGGATTGCTTGCCTCCAGCAAACGGACCGCATCGTCATCGAGTGCCAACCGACCCACACCGACCTCGGGCGGCGTGCGGAACCAGTAAAGCAAGCGAGGGTTCGCCTGGCCAGCCGACTGCGGCGTACTAAGGACGTACGTGTTTTCGTATCCCCGTTTGTCGCGGGAGAATCTGACGTACGGCACTATTTCCGTTTGGCGGGTGCTCGGGCCCCCGTCGCTTTCTTCTTGGCCGTCTTACGTTTCGACGCGGCGGCGGTCTTCGACGTGACCCGACTCGACAGGACCCGGCTCGACTTGGCCCCGCGTGCCGTGGCGCTGCCTGACGATTTCGCCACTTTCTTTGTGGGACGCTTTTTCGCTGGGCTCGCGGCCGTTCTCTTCGACCGGGTCTGAGTCTTTTTTGTTTGAGTCTTCTTCCGGGAGGTGGCGAGCCGGGCCTTTTTCGTCGCCGATGCCGCTTTCGGAGCGCCGGCTACGCCAGCCTTCTTTTTTGCTGCCCCGCTGACCCGTGCCGACGACCCGGCCGGTTTCGCTGTCTCCTTGTTTTTGCTCGCTTTTCTACGCGCGCTCGACGCCGCTCGTCCAGAGGCCGAGGAGCTTCCCGCTGCCTTTTTCTCGCCGCCACTGGCCAGTCGCTCCACCGCTGCCGCGGCCGCGCGCTTTGCGTGAGGCGAACGATAGGTTAGCGAAAACTTCACCTGGGCGGCAATGGCATAGTACGCCCAGATCTCAGTGACGTTGATCTCGCCGGCCCGACACAGCCGTTCCGCGACGTCGGTAAATCCGGCTGGCACATAGAGATAGAACGCCCCGCGGGCCTTTGCGAAATGCGCCCATTCAGCTTTAGCCTCCAGATGATTCACGGATTCGGCGGTTTCGACCTCGACCAGGCCATGAAGACGTCGGCTCCCCCCGCCTCCGGAGAGGACGATGTCCGGAAAAAGGGTGCGGTTCCCAATACGGACCGACACCTCTTCCGATGCCCCCGGGTTCATGGCCACGTCAAACTTGCGACCCAAACGGGTCTGCAGTTGACGGATCACACGGTCATGCTCGAACTGCTCGCGGATAGGTCGTAGCAGGATGGGCGACACTCCACCTCCGACGATAGCACGGACCGATAAGCCCCCAGAAGACCTGGACCGTGAAAGGACGCAGAAACGGGCAATCCTAGCATGGATATGATGGCTGGCCAACTCGCGTAGTACTATTGCCCGCGTGAATGACCGATTCCTGAAGGCCTGTCGTCGCGAGCCCGTCGACGCGACACCTGTCTGGTTTATGCGACAAGCGGGCCGATATATGGCCGAATATCGAGCCATTCGGGCTCGCCATACGCTCCTGGAAATCTGCCGACAGCCGGATCTGGCAACCCAGGTTACGCTCCAACCCGTTGAAAAGCTCGAAATCGACGCGGCGATTCTCTTCTCCGACCTGTTGCTCCCCTTGGCACCAATGGGTATCCCCTTCGACTTTGTCAAGGGTGAAGGTCCGGTCATCGAGCGACCCATTCGCTCGGTCGACGACATCCAGCGACTTCGGTCCTTTGAGCCACGAGAAGACTTGCAACACGTGCTCGACACCATCCGGTTGGTTCGCCGGGCCCTGGAAGGGAACGTGCCACTGATCGGCTTTGCCGGGGCGCCCTTCACGCTTGCCTCCTATGCCATCGAGGGCGGCCCGTCGTCACACTACGGCAAGACAAAAGCGCTCATGTATGGCGAACCCGAAGCGTGGCGACAGCTGTGCGAGACCTTTGCCAGCGTCGTTTCCGACTTTCTGACCGCGCAGGTGGAGGCCGGGGTGCAGGTCGTCCAAGTCTTTGACTCCTGGGTGGGCGCGCTCAATCCGGACGACTATCGCGAGTTTGCCCTCCCGTATACGCGCACGATCGTGCAGTCCGTCGCAAACCTGGGCGTGCCGACGATTCTCTTTGGGACCGGCACCGCCACGCTGCTCGACACAATGCGCGAGGCCGGGAGCGACGTCATCGGAGCAGATTGGCGGATCCCTCTCGACGACGCCTGGGAACGGATCGGACACGACCGCGCGATCCAAGGGAACCTTGATCCAACGCTCCTGCTGGGGCCGGTGGGTCGGATGCTCGAAGAGGTTGACGACGTCCTCTTTCGTGCGGCAGGACGGCCGGGGCACATTTTTAACCTCGGTCACGGGATCCTGCCCGAAACGCCAGTCGAGCATGTGCAAGCACTGGCGCACTACGTCCATACGCGTCAGTAGCGTGCCCGATTTCGATGTGGCCATCGTCGGCGGCGGTATCAGTGGATTGTCCGCTGCCTACGAGCTCGATCAACGGGAAGTGGACTATGTCCTCCTCGAGACCAGTTCACGTTTTGGCGGCGTCATCCAGACAGACCACGTCGACGGTTTCACCATAGATGGCGGGCCTGACTCTCTCCTTGTTCAAAAACCAGCGGCGATAGAGCTGTGTCACGAGTTGGGGCTCGGTGACCGTTTGGTTCCGACACTCCTCCCTCGGACCGCCTACATACTCCGCGGTGACCGGCTCGCGCCACTCCCTCACACGTCTGTCCTTGGGATTCCGACGCGGCTTCTCCCGTTCCTTCGATCCGGACTCCTGTCGCCGGCCGGCATCGCTCGACTGGCGGCGGAGGTGGCGATTCCCGCGTCCCACAGCCCGGCGGATGAGTCGGTCGGAGCGTTTTTTAGACGCCGTTTTGGGCAGCAATCGGTTGACTATATTGCTGAGCCGCTTCTGGCTGGAATCCACGCCGGTGACGTCGAGCGTCTCTCGATGCAGTCTCTGTTCCCTCGACTGGTCCGTGCCGAACGCGAGCACGGAAGCCTCATCCGCCGGTTCCGATCCCAGGCGGCGGCGTCGCGGCCCGCCGACGGGATGTTTCGCTCGCTTCCCAACGGCCTCGGCGAGCTCACTGCGGCGCTCGTGGCAAGACTGGCCCCGCACCGACTGCGCGCGGATCACCCGGTCGCGCGCATCTCGGCGGCAGACCGACCCAATCGCTTTTCGATCACCACGTCGGAGGCAACCTTCACCGCGTCCCAGGTGTTGCTGGCCACACCCGCTCCGGTCACCGCCAGGCTGGTCGACACCGTAGACCCTGAGCTCAGTCGTCTGTGCGGCGACATCCGCTACACCTCAACGGCCACCGTGGTGCTGGGCTATCGAGCGATCGCCGTTGGCCGGTCCTTCCCCGGAACGGGCTTTGTCGTGCCCCGGCTCGAGCGCGCCTGGTCGCTCATGGCTGGCTCCTGGGTGTCCTCAAAGTGGCCGGGTCGCGCGCCGGAGGGCTCGGTGCTGTTTCGAGGTTTCCTCGGAGGTGTCCGCGACCCTGACGCCGTCACCCGCTCGGATGACTGGCTGGTGGACGCGGCCCACAAGGATTTTGCGGACCTCCTGAAGCTGACCGAGTCCCCGACCCTTCGCCGTGTCTTTCGCTGGCCACATCTCAACCCGCAACACGACGTCGGCCACCTCGATCGTCTGGAGTCAATCGACCGCTGCCTCGAGCGGTGGCCAGGACTGTACCTGACGGGTGCCGGCTTTCATGGGGTCGGTATTCCGGACTGTATCGCCAACGCCCGTCGTCTGGCCGCGACGATAGCGCTCACCGGGACGGCGACCCATGCGTGAGGTCCACATTATCGGCGTGCCCCTCGACCTCGGGTCTGGCCGACGCGGGGTCGACATGGGGCCGTCTGCTCTCCGGATCGCCGGACTTGGCCAGCGGGTGGGTGCGCTTGGTTATCGCGTGGTGGACCAGGGCAATATCGAGACACCGGTCGTCGAGACCAAGGCGCACGGTGACACGAACAAGAGATACATTGAGGAAATCAGCCGGGTGTGCGAGGGCCTGTATCGCACGGCCCTCGCCTCGCCGGCGCGTTGCCAATCGTGCTGGGTGGCGATCATAGCGTGGGAGCTGGGTCGGTCGGCGCAACCGCCGGCTGGGCCGCCCAGCAACCAGTCCCGTATCGGTCTGCTGTGGATCGACGCTCACGCGGACATGAACACCCCGGTCACGACGCTGACCGGTAATGTCCACGGAATGCCGCTGGCAGCCATTCTCGGGTCGGAGCCGTCCGAACTCGCGGCCATCGGACCCCCGTCACCAAAGGTCGACCCACGACATTCCGTGCTTCTGGCGCTGCGAGACGTCGATGCCCAGGAGAAAGAGAGCGCGCGTGAGGCCGGTGTCCACGTCTTCACGATGAAGGATATCGACCGAGACGGACTCGCGCACGTTGCCAGTCGGGCCCTGGCTGAGACGGGGCGCGGCACCGCGGGCCTCCATGTCTCCTTCGACCTCGATGCGTGTGATCCGTCAATCGCGCCCCGGGGTCGGCACCCCGGTCAGAGGCGGACTGAGCTATCGCGAGGCGCACATGATCATGGAGCTTGTTGCCGAAACCGGTCACTTGCGGTCTCTAGATATCGTCGAGGCAAATCCCATCCTGGATACACGCAACGTCACCGCCCAGCTGGGGGTCGAGCTCGTGCTCTCGGCCCTCGGCAAAACGATCATCTGAGACTTGCTATATTTCTTCTTACCTTCCGTTCCGCCAGGAGACCAATCCGAATGACGCTCAACACGACTCGTGAACCACTTTGCCTTGTTGCCCTATTGGCCACCGCCACGTTCGTCGCGTGTGGGGGCGGACAGACCGAGGACCCAGCCCCCGAGGATATGGGCTCGATGACCGACGCGCCATCGGCCGAGCCCACCGAAGCCACCTTCCCGCTCGGGGGCGGCACAGCCACCGAGGTGCATGCGGGCCAAGCCGGCAGCCCCCACGTCAAAGTCGACTGGCAGGTCAATGGCGCCACCGTCTCGATTACTTACGGTCGACCATCGCTCAACGGTCGGACCGTCGGCGACGACGTCGAGCCCATGGCCGATACGTGGTGGCGTCTGGGTGCCGACGAGGCGACGACACTCACCTCCAGTTCCGACCTGATGGTCGGGGGCGCGCACGTCCCGGCCGGGGAATACACGTTGTTCACCCAGCAGATGGACGGCGAGTTTCACCTTATCGTGAACTCCGAGACTGGCCAGTGGGGCACCGCCTACAACGCCGACAGCGACGTCGTGCATGTGGCCATGAACGTGACCGAACTCGACCCACCCGCTGACCAACTCACCCTGTCAATCGTTGATGGCCAGCTCGGTTTCGAATGGGGCCAGATGACCGCCTCGACATCGATCATGGCCCATTAGTAGCGCGCGCTGTGCGGCAGCGTCGTGATATGCGACGTCGCCGCTCCGCCGCGCTAGCTGCCGTCTTCACGCGTCCGTCCACCCTATGGCTCGCGCCAAGACAGAGCGAAGTGCTATCCGAGGACGAAGTTGCCGAGCACCACGAGAACAATGACGAGGGCGATCGAACCGAGCCATTGCCAGACCGCCAGCGCGCTCAGTCTCAGATGTTCAAGCAATTGCGTATCCTCTTCGCCCTGCGCGATCCACGTGAGCGTCAGCATGAGGAATAGCGGCCACATGGGCGCCACCACAATCGCGAGGACAGGCAGCAACAGCAATCGAACCGTGAGCCTCGTGTCCCAGCTCCACGCGGCCTGGAGAAACGTCAGAGACATCAACCCACCCATGACGAGATAGTCCATCGCGATGGATGATGTTCCAAGAGGGAACCAGCTACTGAGTGGCGCAAGCACAGAATACGCCCTCGTTTGGTAAGCCGAGACGAGTTGGTCGACAAACTGACTCCATTGGATCATGCTGCCGGCGAGACTGGCAAGACTCGCGGCGGCTACAAGAATCGAGACGTGATTCCAGACAACCTCGAGTGGATTTCTTCGGTCACTGCCCGAGGCTGACTCGGGCCATATCAGGCTTGCGGACTTGACGGTAAGAAGAGTCGCAGTTGCCATCGCCCGTACAAGGTGCGAAGTAAAGACCGGCGATGTTTCCGCGATATCTATCGTCGTAAGTTGTTTTGTTTAATATAGTTACATCATATTAGGCTCTTTTCTGTAAAAACTATAGTCTCTATCATTAGGGATTATTTTCTCCTTTAAAGGCTGCAAACTCCCAGAATAAACGACTCAGTTCACGTCATGCGGAGTCTTCACCCCAGAGCTTCTCACAGCCCTCTCACGCGAGGCCGGACGATAGTGCTTCGCCAATCGCGCGGTCCACACAATCGCACATCCTTGTGCGTGCCATCCGCGTGCGGGCCTTCCACCGCCCGATGCAAAAAGCAAATTTGGAGAGCTCGACGGGCTTCCGCGATTGCGTTCCCCGTAGTCCCAGATGATCTGCGGGTGCACCCCAGCAACGGTGCTCAACCGGAAGTAGTCAGACCTACCTAGCTGAGCCTGTGGCACGAACTCCCAGCTCTACGGGGACTCTAGTGTGCGTCCTCAGCGATTGACGTAAGACGGGCAGGTGGCGGAAGGGCACGTCCCACAAAGCGAACGTCGATGGTCTGGTCCTCGGGGTTCAGCACCTCGACCCGCAGACGCCGTGTCCAAAGCCTGGAGTCGGTGTAGAAACCAAGCATGCAGTAGTCACTCATCTCTACGTCTCTCTTGAGAACCAGCGAGACAATCTCCCGCTCCACCCCGTCCACCAGAACCCGAAAATCCCCGGGGACGATCCCGGACATGAATGCCCCGGCTGAATCGAGCACGATGAGGTCGGTCGTCACCAGGGTGGCACCTTCTGACGGTTGCTGCGCCAGCGCCGACGTGGAAGAGACCAAGGCCGCGACCAGCGCGGCCGCTGCGGCACTGCTATAGCTCACAATTCCTTGGTTTCGCGTCCTTCGCATTGCGGCAGTCCTTTGTGAGCTCATGCGGTTCGGCCTCACCCAGTTACGACGCCACACTGCGGTGCTTGGTCAGCATAAATCTCATCGTACACTCAGGCGAGTTGCTCGACTTCAGGGTCACTCGATTGCTCCTGCCTTGTCGGGCGAATTCAGTCGGTCGGTGCAACATGAACCTGACAAGGCAGTTTCACGCCCCCCCCCAGAACGCACCGTGTCAGGAACAACGCCGTCTCGTGCCGCATGACTTTTGGCGAACCGCTGTGCGAAACTTAACGTGCGCCGGCTTACTTTAGAGGGTCGCGATGATGCCGACTGGGCACCTCACTGGCCGATGTTTCAGCGCTACTCAGTTGTCGACAAGCCTGACTTTCGCGGGGCCGATTTCGAAGCTTTGGACCGGAGCGGGGACAAGAAAGACACAAATTCCGAACCTGGGGTAGTTCGGTCGCTCAATGAAACTTCGTAACACTCTGAACAATAGAGGCGAAACACCTCAAAGGGTCGCTAGCTCAGTGGTAGAGCACCTGACTTTTAATCAGGGAGTCCTGGGTTCGATCCCCAGGCGACCCACCATTT
>CAUZIB010000085.1:0-19968 GCA_963579735.1 Vicinamibacteria bacterium
ATCGCCCTTGCGCGGCGGTGGGACATACATCGGCGCTGGCCTTTGGGCTGACCTGGCGGGCCGCGCTGCACTACTGGCAAAGCGCGTATGCCAAAGCCGACGAGATGCTCGTCGAGGCCATACAACTGAACGCTGCGCTGCGCAACGGGTTGCAGCTGCTTGCCTCGCTATTTTTCCAGGGACTCGTCCAAGGCAATCAGGGCCGGTTCTCCGAGGCATTGGCGGTCTTGAACGAAGCGCTCGCCATGGCCCGCCGCAATGGTGACGCGTTCTGGTGGCCTAGGCTCCCGAATTCCGTTGGGTGGATCTATCGCGAACTGCAGGATTTCGAACGCGCCGCCGATTACGACCAGCAGGGTCTGGATGTCGGCAGAGAGCATGCTGTCCTCGAGGCCCAGGCAAACTCCCTTATCAATCTTGGTGCCGACTACACGCACGCCGGGGACCACGACCACACACTTCCGGCTTTTCGTGAGGTCGAGGACATCTTCGAGCACGACGCGTGGTTCCGGTGGCGATACAACATCCGACTGCAGGCTGGATTCGCCGAGCACTGGTTGAAACAGGGCGACACAGACCAGGCGGAACAGTTCGCCAATCGTCTTCGCAAGACCGCGACGGAGTATGAGGCGTGGAAGTATGTCGCGGTCGCCGGTGGCTTGCTCGCTCGATGCGCCATCGCCCGCGGTGCGCTCCTAGACGGCGTGGCGCTCTTCGAGACGGCGCTGACCCAGCTTCGCGAGCATCCCTGTCAGATCCTGGCCTGGAAACTCGAGGCCGCCCGATGCTCCCTGGAGACGACGCGCGGCGCTCACGAGCAGGCGACAGCGGCGGCTTCACGCGCGAGCGGGGTCGTTCGCGAGCTTGCGGCGCAGGTTGAAGACGACAACCAACGAACGACGTTCCTCGGTGCGGCCGCAGTCGACTCCATCCTCAAGCGCCACGACGCGTAGGCGTGTGACGGTGCCCGCTCATCGAGCCTGAGCCGCACACCTTCAGCCACCTCGCTCCCGCCTTTCCGTCCGGCCTCGGATCACCGGACCACCGGCGCTTCCGGACGTCTGGTGCCCATTCCATCTTTCCAGCCTGTCATCGATCGCAATTGACATCATGTAGTCATTATGACAATATACTGTCATAATTACGTATCAGGACATGAACGAGAGTAGCCCCCCACCCACCGGGTCAAAGAAAAGCGAAACTGGAGGTCCAGCGCTTCGGAATCTGATGCTCGAAGTGTTCCGTCTGAACGGCGCGCTCCTGCGTCATGGTGCCGCATTGACGGCGCCGCTGGGACAGACACAAGCGCGCTGGCAAGTCATCGGGGCGGTGGCCGAAGCGGCCCGGACCGTGCCCCAAATCGCTCGACGCATGGGTATGACTCGGCAGGGCGTGCAACGAGTGGCCGACCTGCTCATCAACGAAGGTGTCGTCGCATGCGTGCGCAATCCCGATCACGCTCGCTCGCCGCTGCTACGACTCACGGCGCACGGTCGCCGAGTGGAGCAGCAGCTCGGCGACGTCGGCGTTCGATGGTCGGAGTCGATGGCCCGAGGGATGAGCTCTCGTGACCTGGAGCGAGCTGTCACGGTTGTCCGTGACGTGATTCGGCGGCTCGACGAACCCCTATAGAAAGAAAAGGAAGCGACATGGCGGTCAACGAAGAAGTTCGGAGTTTTGTCAGGGACAGTCTTGCCCGCGGCTCGTCGCGGGCCGAGCTGAAGGATGTGCTTGGCCGTGCGGGGTGGGCCTCGAGTGACGTGCACAGCGCGCTTACGAGCTTTGCCGACGTGCAATTTCCGATTCCGGTGCCTCGCCCCCAACCAAATCTGTCTGCTCGCGAAGCCTTTCTGTATTTGCTCATATTCACGACGTTGTATGTCAGCGCGTTCAGCCTGGGACGGCTGATTTTCCAATTCATCAATCAAGCCTTCCCCGACCCGGTCGATGGTGCCGCCGCCGCGACGTATATTCGCGAAGCCATACGATGGTCGGTGTCCTATCTCGTCGTGGCGTTTCCGGTTTTTCTCGTCATGTCCCACCGGGTCGGCCGGGAGGTCGCGGCCGACCCCTCAAAACGATCATCCAAGGTCAGACGCTGGCTGACCTATCTGACCCTGTTCGTGGCCGCCACGGTGCTGATCGGTGACGTAGCCAGCCTTGTCTACAGCCTACTAGGCGGTGACCTCAGCGCGCGCTTCCTACTCAAGACGCTCACGGTTGGGACTATCGCAGGCACCGCGTTCTGGTACTACTTGTCGGACCTCAAGGCAGGCGAGCGGAAGGCTGATTCGTGAGCGAGTGGTCGCGACGTCATGTCCTGGCCGTCGTGGCCGTCGCCCTAGTGGCGGCGGCCGTGGTCTACGGACTCGTCCTAGCAGGTCCGCCGCGTGACGAGCGCGAGCGCCGACTGGACCAGCGCCGCACACAAGACCTGCAATCGATTGGACGGGCAATCGACCTGTATTGGACCCGTCACGGGCATTTCCCCATGAGGGTAGCCACGCTGACCGACACGTCGGTGCTGGACATCCTGCACGACCCAGACACCGGACAACCGTATGAGTATCGGGTCTTGACGGACTCGACATTCGAGCTGTGCGGCATCTTTACAACCGAATGGTCTTCACCGGCGGGAAACGTGTTCTGGTCTCATCCCCCAGGACGCGCATGTTTCAACCTGGAAGTGCGCGCAGTGCAACGCACGAAGGCCATCGACGACGGTCCCTGATCGTTCCTCCTGCAAGCTTCAGACGACGTGGAAATCGCGCTCCCGGTCAGCGAGCGTTGGAGCCACCAGTGCACGGCACCCCACCCATCGGGCTGCCGTGCGGCGGGGCTCACCGTGGTGGCTGCGCAGCCGGTTCAGATCGTATGGGTTCTGGCGACACGTCTGACAATGCGGTCGACCGCAGCGCCCCCGCCCCGAGCGATACGCCGACGAGATAGACTCGGCAACGTGCGGACCAGCGACGAAGCTGTCGCCGGCTCTCCATTCTGTCTTCATCTGGAGCTGAATCACATGACAAGAAAAGACACTGAGATCAACCGACGCACCCTGCTCCAAATGATGGCGACGGGTCTGGGATCCGCAACCGCCCTGGCCTCTGGAGGACGTGCCGCCGTGTCAGCATCAGAAACCGTCGGCGCCACCGGCGCCATCCAAGTCAACCTCGAACCGTTCGAGATTCACGTAAGCGATGAAGCGCTAGAGGATCTCCGTCGGCGGCTCGCAACCGTGCGTTGGCCAAACGACACACCGGGTGAAGCCTGGTCATACGGGACCGACCGAGCATATCTCGAGGAGCTAGTCGCCTACTGGCGCGACGACTACGACTGGCGGGTGCACGAAGCTACGCTCAACGGGTTTGACCATTTCACCACGACCGTCGACGGGCAACTGCTCCACTTCGTTCTCCAGCGTGGGCGCGGACGAGCCCCATTTCCCCTGCTTATGACGCACGGTTGGCCGGGCACCGTGTGGGAGATGCTGCCTTCGGTCAACGCGTTGAGCGATCCGGCCGCGCACGGCGGCGATCCGGCAGACGCGTTCGACGTGATCGTGCCCTCGATTCCTGGCTTCGGTTTCTCTGGCGCGCCGAGTGAGCCAACCGACATTCCACGCACCGCCGATCTCTGGGTGGGGCTAATGGAGGCACTGGGCTACGAGAGGTTCGCGGCGTATGGCAGCGACTGGGGCGCTGCCGTCACACGCGATCTTGGGGCCCGATACCCAGATCGACTCGTCGGGATCCATACACCAGGCTCAGCCGGTCGCCTCGAGAGGGACCCGGAGACAGAAGAGGAACGTCTCTATGTCGAGCGCGCGGAGCGGTGGTCAGTCGACGAGACCGGATATCAGCGCATTCAGGGAACCAAGCCGCAAACCCTGGCCTACGGGCTTACCGATTCGCCAGTAGGGCTGGCGGCGTGGATCACCGAGAAGCTGCGTACCTGGAGTGATTCGGGCGGAGACGTGGAATCCCGATTCACAAAGGACCAAATCCTCACCCTGGTGTCGATCTACTGGCACACGAACACGATCGGAACGAGCGTTCGCTATTACCATGCGAACGGTTTGGGAAGCTCTCGCGGGCGGACCACACCTCGTGGTCCGGTTCGGGTCCCCGAGGGGTATGCGGATTTTGTCGCCAACCCTTTTCGCAACCAGATACCGCGGTCATTTGTCGCGGAGCGGCCCGCGAACGTAAGCCATTGGTCGGTCTTCGACCGCGGCGGACACTTTCCCGCTATCGAGGAACCGGAGCTATTGGTGGGCGACCTCCGAGAATTCTTCCGGCCACTCCGGCCCTGAGGCGGCTGAACTAAGTGCACCGCCGTCGAGATGAGGTCAAAGCTGGGTTCCGAGGGCCGCCTGGCGCAAGGCGCCGCGCCGAGTCATACCCGCTGTATGGCGGCGCCAGGCGGTGCTGCCGGATCTAGGCTTTGACCTCATCTCGACGGCGGTGCACTTAGTTCAGCCGCCTCGCACCCGGCCGGGGGCGCCAGCGGTGCGCGCTGCCTGATTGGCCCGACCAGCTCAAGAAATATGCCGTCCGGGTCAACCAGGTTGATAATACCGGTCTCGTCGTTGCCGGTCCCCGAGCAACAGGGCGCGATCTCCGATACAAATACAGCACCTTCTGCCTCAAGCAGAGCCACCGCCCGGTCGAGGTCGCCCACCGCCAGCGCGATGCGATGTATCCCGATGTGGTTGATCGGCAGCGGATACGGCGAGTCGTCGTCATAGGGTTCGAGCCACTGGACGAGACGGAGGCGATGACGGTCACCGCCGGGGATCGCGATATCCGCCCCTCGCAACTCGAAGGGCGTCCCAAGACCATACGCACGACCTTCGTCCAGTGTGCCGGTTGAGGGTAAAGGGCGCACGTCGGTATAGCCGAGCCTGCGGTAGAACGCGAGGGACCGGTCGAAGTCGCTCACGTTGAGCGCAACATACGGCATCGCTCTGATGTGCATATCCACACTGGGGTCACCGTGCGGCGGCGCGGTTTCCTCCAACTTGAACAGCACGCCATCGGGATCTGTGAAGAACACAAACCGGTCCCCAGGAACACCGTAGGGCTCCGACAGGAACGCGACGCCTTGCGTTCTCAGGTGAGCGACGTCTGCGGCGAGGTCCGTGGTCAACAACGCCGCATAGGCCATACCCAGATGGGTTGGAGAGGCATACGGCAGAGCTGAGTTGAACGGCACCGCGAACTCAATGAGATCGATACTCGCCGGCCCCCAACTATCAGGAATCGAAATCACCTCGATGTCTTGAATCTCGTATGTACACAAGGTGCCCATTCCCAGAGAGCGGGCCATCCCATGGGTGTTCGTCTTTGGAAAGCCGCCTCGGCCAGCCGTGAAACCGAGCATCCGATAGAACTCACGCGAACGGGAAAAATCGCTGGTCTGCGTATTGAAGTGAATGCGAGCGTTAATGCCAATATCGACGCCCGTACGCTGACCGGCCCGTCGCTCGCTCGCCGGAACCAAATTGGTACGCGTCGCCAGTACTACCGCCGGCAGCAGGAACAGCACGAGCACGAACGCATACCGCGGCGTCGGGAAGAATGGCCACGCGCGCTTCGTGGCCGCTCGCAACGATACATGCATGACGCATCGACCTCCGTGGGTGCAACGAGTTCGGTCTAGATTCGTGTCTGTGGCCGCGGCTCCCAAGACCCACGCCCGACGCTGACATTATCAGACGCTTTTCCGGGAATCATCACGGGTCCGTGTTCGGTCGCCGGCGGCGTGTGCGACGGTCCTTCCGGTCCGCGCGCCGTTACTCCCGTACGCCGCATTCCATATCGAATCGAGTGATCCGCTCTCGAGGCCCAAAAATCACAACAGGTCACCCGCGCGCAGATCGAACGTGGGGCCCGGAGCGGGTGTAATGTCGTCGCCCCGTTGGACGGCGACCACCGACAGCCCCCAGCGTTGAGAGAAGTCGATCTCACCAAGGATTTGGCCAGTGACCGGGCTGTCGTCGCGCAATGACGACTGGTCAAGTTGGCAGTCGTGGTCCGCCAGAGAAGGATCGGAAAAGTTCGCAATGGCGGGCTTGACCACGAGGTGTGCCAGCCGAAACCCGCCGAGCTGATACGGGTTCACCACTCGGTCCGCTCCGGCGAGACGGATCCGTTCGGCGGCATTCTCTCCAGTCGCCCGAGCCACGATCAGCAGATCCGTCGTGAGTGAGCGGGCAGTGATGACCGTATACACGTTGTGGGCGTCATCATTGAGGCACGCAACCACACCGCGCGCATGGAGGAGATTGGCCGCGCGCAGCACCTCTTCTGAAGTCGCGTCGCCAATGAATGATGGTGGCGACACCCAGCTCCTCCGCGGCCCGGGCGCGCTCAGCGCTACGGTCGACCACGACAATGTCGTGACCCGCCCGGCGTAACTCGGCGACAACGGCTTCTCCCATTCATCCGTATCCGCAGACGATGTCGTGTCCGACCATCCGGTCAATCATACGAGAGCTCCGTACGCGACTGGAAACTGTCGGGATATGATGCAGTCTACGTCGCGCTGGCGTCTCTCAGCGATGGGAAGTGGCTCACCGCTGACGGCAGGACCGCTCGTCGCGTCAAACGACAGGAGCTCGTGCACGTACTCGGAACATAGAACCGCGAAATAGCGACGTCCGGCACGACACATCACGCTATCCCCCCAGCATATACGGTCACCCCGAGTGGTGACCGTATATGCTGGCGACGAAGCAGGAGACTGCATCCATGCACAACGCTCAACCCCACGGTGTCCGTGTTACCGCGCTCTCGACCTTGGCGCTCGTCTGCGCGCTTACTACGACCAGCTCGCTCCAAAGCGAGAACTGGCCCGGATTTCGCGGCGCGGATACGCAACCCGTCGTCGCTAACGACGCCCGGCTGCCGGTCAGCTGGAGCGCTACCGAGAACGTCGTGTGGAAAACTGAGGTCGAGGGTCTCGGGTGGTCCTCACCGGTGGTCTGGGGCGACCACATCTTCGTCACGACCGTGGTGAATGATGGCGAGCTCGCGGAGCCTCGGATGGGACTGTATTTCCCCTATGGCTCGCCGCGCCCCATGCCGGCCACCGACACCCGGTTCAGCGCGCCGGGGCCGGGCGACCTCCTGGAGCGGTCAACCGACACCCATCACTCCCTGGTCGCAGCCATAGACTTCGAGAGTGGCGATGTGATGTGGACGACGGAAGTGAACGCAGCCGTGCCCGACTTTGACCGCCATCTCAAGAACACCTATGCGTCTGCCACCCCGGTGACCGACGGTGAACGGGTGTATGCCTACTTTGGAAACGTCGGCGTGTTTGCCCTCGACTTTGACGGCGCGTTGGTCTGGGAGCGACGGTTCGCAGCGCGCGATACCCGGCTGGGCTGGGGGCCTGCCGCCTCACCCGTACTGTACGAGGACACCCTCTTTGTCGTGAACGACAATGACGAGGACTCGTTTGTCATCGCGCTCGACACCAAGACCGGAGAGCCACGATGGCAAATGCTACGTGAAGAGGGAACGAACTGGTCGACCCCGTTCGTATGGCAGACCGAAGACCGGGTCGAGCTCGTGACCGCCGGCAGCGACCAGGTACGGTCCTACGACCTGGATGGGCGCGAGTTGTGGAGCTTTCGGGGGCTCAACTCGATCTCCATCCCGCAACCGTTCAGCGCCGATGGCTTGCTGTATGTCACGTCCGGCTATGTCGGCGATGCGGTGCGACCCGTCTATGCCATCCGGCCGGGTGCTAGCGGTGACCTCACGCTGGGCGAGGGCCAAGACAGCAGCGACTACGTTGTGTGGTATGACGACTCGGCGGGTCCCTATCATCCCACGCCGCTGGTCTACGGCACTCACTACTTCACCCTACTGGACCAGGGTTTCTACACAGTGCATGACGCAAAAACCGGCGAAGAGCTCTACTTTACGGAACAGCAGGTCCTGAATAGCGAAGTGCGCCGTCGCGTGGCGCGCGGCGCCAGTGGGTTCAGCGCCTCACCTTGGGCTTACAACGGCAAGATCTTTGTGCTGAGCGAAGATGGCGATACCTACGTGATCGACACCGACGACGACTTCAATGTCGTCGCGACAAACTCGTTGAACGAAGTCGCCATGTCGAGTCCCGCCATCGTGCGGGGAAATCTACTCATCCGCACTCGTTCACATCTCTGGAGACTGACAAATATGTCAGCCGCCGCCGCCGAAACCGGGAGAACCCGATGAAGATATTGCTTGCACGACGTGATTGGCAAATTGCGAAGGTCATTACCTGCACGGCGGTCATCAGTGGCTTTGCCGTCGGCTGTGGACCCGCGGCCGACTCCGGTGAAACCGGCGAGACGGTGGATGCCAGGCCTCAAGAAGAGGCCTATGTTCCGCCAACCTTTGTGCCAGAACCCAAAGAGCTCGACGAGGCGGACATCGAGCGGATGATGGACGGGCTCTCAAACTGGGGACGATGGGGTCCAGACGACCAGCTGGGCGCCGCGAACCTCATTACGCCCGAAAAGCGATTGCAGGCCCTCCGGTTGGCCACCGAGGGCATTACCGTGTCGCTCGAGCATCCCCTGTTGACGGACGAGGCCGACGACGTGCCGTCACCGTTCGAACGCCGCATGCTGGGGGTGCCCGACCCCACCGTCGAGCCAACGTTTTTTTCCGGTGTCAGCGACAACTACAACATCAGCTATCACGGATATTCGCATAGCCATCTCGATTCGCTGTGTCACATTTTGCACAACGGCCAGATGTATAACGGGTACTCGGCGGACACCATCACCGAGGCGGGGTGTTCCACGTCGTCGATCATCAATCTGCACGGCGGGATCGTCACGCGTGGCATACTGATCGACATCCCACGCCTGAAGGGTGTGCCCTATCTCGAACCCGGCACGCCCATCTATGTCGAAGACCTCGATGCATGGGAAGAGATGGCCGGTGTGACGGTCCAGCCGGGTGACGCGATTTTTATCCGCACGGGTCGCTGGGCTCGTCGCGCCGAGCTCGGTCCCTGGAACGTATCTCAACAGACGGCCGGGCTTCATGCCTCGACCATGCCCTGGGTCAAGTCCCGTGATGTCGCCTTTCTGGGTAGCGATGTCGCCGCGGACGTCGTCCCGTCGCTGGTAGAGGGTGTCGGCTTGCCCGTTCACTTGCTGACCATCGTGGCGATGGGTGTCAACCTGTTCGACAACCAAGACCTCGAGGCGTTGGCGGAGACCGCCGCGGAGCTGAACCGATGGGAATTCACGCTGGTCGCGGCGCCCTTGGCCGTCGAAAACGGCACGGGCTCACCACTCAACGCCCTGGCGATCTTTTGAGCGAGTCCGTTGGTGACCGCGAGGAACAGATTTTGGGCTAAGATGGCTCAGACCTAGCGCCCTTACGGGTGCGGGTCACAAATCCGCGACACAGTCGGATGTCGAGACGGCTACCGCGACGACCGATGCTCACGAATTTGTGACCCGCACGACCCAAGCCGCCCGTCGTGAGACAAGCGGCGAGTTCGACAAGGAGTCTGATGCGCACCTGGCTCGCGTTCGTGTTCGCCGGCGCACTGTGTGTCTTTCCCTCGGGAGGACACACTCATGCAACCGTCCACGCTCAAGCTTCCACCAGCGCGCAAAGCGCGTCGACGGAGTCGAGCCCCGACACACATCATCGCGCCGTGCTCGACCGCTACTGCGTCAGCTGCCACAACGAGCGAACACTGACGGCGGGTCTCGCGCTCGAAACCGCTCACGCCGACCTTCGGGAGGTCGGAACCCAGGCCGACGTGTGGGAGCGCGTGGTCCGGAAGCTTCGCGCCGGTCTCATGCCACCGGCAGGACGACCACGACCAGACGAGGCCACCTATGACGCCCTCGCATCTTGGCTCGAGAACGAGCTCGACACTGCGGCGACAGCACGACCAAATGCTGGTCGGACCCAGACATTTCATAGACTCAACCGAGCCGAGTATCGGAACGCGGTGCGGGACGTGCTCGACCTGACAATCGAGGTTGACGACCTACTGCCCGCCGACAGCGCCAGCTATGGATTTGACAACATCGCCGGGGTCTTGCGTATGTCGGAATCGCTCATGGAGCGATATCTGACGGCGGCCCGACGTATCAGCCGAGCGGCCGTGGGGACGACACCAGCCACCGCCGTCGCTCAGACCTACGATATCTCACCCGCGCTGCCCCAAGACGACCACATCGACGGTCTTCCCTACGGCACCCGCGGCGGCGCGTTGATCTCTCATCGGTTCCCGCTTGACGCCGAGTACATCGTGCGCGCCGAGGTCTCACGCGTCACGGACGGCACCCGGCTGGAAGTCACGCTGGACGGTGAACGGGTCGAGGTATTTCGCATGCACCGCGGGCTTCCTTCGCTCGATATCGAAGGCAACGAGGTGGGAGACAACCTCGAGGTGAAGCTCCAGATCGCCGCCGGGCCACGAGAGATCGGGGTCGCGTTTCTGAAGACCCCCGCGCTCCTGCCTGAGACACCGCGCCGACCGTTTCTCAATCCCACGGTGAGTCGACGCGCGCTGCCGTATCTCCGGAGCGTCACGGTCACCGGACCGTTCGACGTCACTGGCCCCGGTGATACGCCGGCCCGTCGCCGTATCTTTGTCTGCTCGCCGGACGAGGTGGTCGGACATGACGTGAACGGAGACGAGGGGTGCGCTTCGACGATTCTGGCAGGGCTGGCCGAGCGTGCCTATCGCCGACCGATTCAGGATATCGACCCCGCCCTGGACGTGCTCATGACGGCCTATCGGATGGGTCGCGGCGACAGCGAAACACCCGACGGTTTCACCGGGGGCATCGAGCGCGCCGTGCAGCAGCTCTTGGTCAGCCCGGAGTTCCTCTTTCGAATCGAGGCGGACCCGGTGCAACGTGACACGTCGGTCGCGTCGAACTATCGGATCGGGGACCTCGAGCTCGCGTCACGTCTCTCGTTCTTTCTCTGGAGCAGTGTCCCCGACAAGGCGCTCCTCGCCGCCGCCACCGACGGTACGCTGTCGAACCCAGACGGTCTGACTCGTCACGTGCGACGTATGTTGTCAGACCCGCGGGCCCGGGCTCTCACCGATAACTTTGTGGGCCAGTGGCTCCAGCTTCGGAATCTCGATGCAGTCCGTCCGTCGCAGGTGCTGTTTGCAGACTTTGATGACGGCTTGCGGCACGCGTTTCGACGTGAGACGGAGTTGTTTTTTGAGAGTATCGTCAGAGAAGATCGGAGCGTGCTCGAGTTGCTCGAGGCGGACTACACGTTTGTCAACGATCGGTTGGCCACGCACTACGGCATTCCCGAGATACGGGGCAATCATTTCCGGCGCGTTGCCGTCACCGACCAGCACCGTGGTGGGCTCTTGGGTCAAGGCAGCATTCTGACCATCACGTCTCACCCGGTCCGCACCTCGCCGGTCTTTCGAGGCAAATGGATCCTCACAAACATCTTGGGCACTCCCCCGCCGGACCCCCCAGCCAATGTTCCGGCGCTTCCGGATCGAAGTGGCGCCTACGCCGGCGACACACCGTCGATGCGAGAGCGGATGGCCGCCCACCGCGACAACCCGTCGTGCGCCAGCTGCCACGCGATGATCGACCCGCTTGGCTTTGGGCTCGAGCGCTTTGACCCGGTGGGCCGGCTGCGTGATGTCGACGAGCAATACGCACCCATCGACGCGTCGGGGATGCTGCCAGACGGGACCACGTTTGACGATGTGGCCGAGCTTCGCACTGCCCTGCTGCGTCGCCCCGATCGGTTCGTGGGCACGATGACCGAAAAGCTCCTGACGTATGCGTTGGGCCGCGGTCTGGAGTATTACGACATGCCCGCGGTGCGGACCATCGTGCGAGACGCGGCGACGGACGAGTATCGAATGTCGTCACTCATACTTGGCATTGTGGAGAGCCTCCCATTCCGAGAACGCCGCGCCGCGGCGCCTCCGACCGTAGCGGCGGCCCACTAAGACTTTTGCGGAACACAGAGGCGGATCACAGACTGGCTCGCGAACGAGAACTGACCGTTGCGAAGGAGAACCCGATGATCATCACGAAAATGGCGCTACCCCGACGAACCTTCTTACGCGGTCTGGGGGCGACGATGGCCCTCCCGTTCCTCGATGCGATGATTCCGGCTCTGTCGGCCACGGCGCCCCGATCCGGCGTCACGCGACTCGGTTTTGTCTACGCGCCAAACGGCACGTATCTTCCGAACTTCCACCCGGCAACCACCGGCGCCGGCTACGAGATGACGCCGGTGCTGCAAGCGCTCGAGCCGTTTCGGAACGATATGGTCGTGCTCAGCGGTTTGAGCAACAAGGGAGCCGAAACTCAGAGTGAAGGCGGCGGCGTCCATACCCGTGTCCACACCGCGTGGCTCAGCGGCGTCCGCCCCAAGAAAACAGAGGGGGCCGACATCGAAGCCGGCACGTCGATCGACCAAATGGCCGCCGCCCAGATCGGCACCGACACGCCATTGAACTCACTCCAGCTGTCGCTCGACCACGAGAACATCGTGGGCAGTTGCGAAAACGGTTACAGCTGCGTGTATCAGCACACCTACTCGTGGAAGAACCCCACGACTCCGATGCCGATGGAAAGCAATCCCCGGGCTGTCTTTGAACGATTGTTTGGGGAGGGCGGCACCCCCGAAGAGCGAGCGGCCCGTCTGGCGCAAGACCGCAGCGTGCTCGACCTCGCCAAAGCAGAAATGGCTCGACTCCAGCATCGTCTTGGTGTCCGTGACCGGGTCATGGTGGATGAGTATCTCGACTCCGTCCGCGACGTCGAGCAGCGCATTCAACGAGCCGAACGACAGAGTCGCGATTCGGTCACACCGATTGCCGAGCCGCCCGTCGGCGTCCCCGACGCGTTCAACGAGCACGCCGCGCTGATGTTCGACCTCGAGCATCTGGCGTTCCAGGCGGATGTCACACGGGTTGTCGCGTTCCAGATTTCTCGCGAGTTGAACGGCCGCTCGTATCCTGAGATCGGCGTGCCGGAAGGTCACCACGCGGTGTCGCATCATCAGATGGACCCCGTCAAGATTGCCCAAGGCGGCAAGATCAATGCGTATCACGTGTCGTTGTTCGCCCAGTTTGTCGAGAAGATGAAGAACACGCCGGATGGCGATGGGTCCCTCCTAGACCACACGCTTCTGCTCTATGGGACGGGTATGGGTGACAGCGACCACCACACCCCGGTCAACCTCCCCGCGGTCGTGCTCGGGGGCGGTAAGGCGATCACCGGCGGACGACACATCCAGTATCCGATGCATACGCCGTTTGCGAATCTCGGGCTGACGTTGTTGCACAAGGTCGGGGTCGAGCGTGAACAGGTGGCTGATTCGACCGGGCTCTTGACCGACCTCTAAACGCGCGAACCGGTTTCTTACGCCAAACCAGGACGCTGACTATGCGCATCACATTGCAGACTTCACCAACCATCACATCAATAGTGGCCCGGATCGTGGTCGCGCTCGGCGTCATCGTGAGCGGGGCACTCCCGGTCGCGGCCGCGCCGACCGATGCTTCTCTCCTCACGGCGGCACGGTCCGGCGACATCGCGGCGGTGCGAGCCCAGCTCGAACAATCCGCTGACATCGACGCCCGCACCGTCGACGGGATGAGCGCCCTTCACTGGGCAGTACGACACGATTCGGTGGAAATGACCGAGCTACTCATTGCCGCCGGCGCCGATGTCGGCGCGACAAACCGATATGGTGTCACGCCGCTCACATTGGCGAGCACCAACGGCAACGAACCGATTGTCAGCCGACTGCTGGCGGCGGGTGCGGACCCGAATACGCGGCTCGAGGGCGGCGAGACCGTGCTGATGACCGCGGCCCGAACAGGACGTGTCGAGGTCATCTATACGTTGCTGTCCGCCGGCGCGGATCCAAACGCGCGCGACGACGTGCGTGGACAGACAGCCTTGATGTGGGCGGCCGCCGAAAACAATGCCGCGGCGGTCTCAGCGCTCATCGCGGGTGGGGCGGCCGTCTCGGCTCGAACCGGCGATCTGACCACAGAAGACACCGGCGGGGTCTTTTCCAGGGCCGTTGGCCTGACCAAGTCCGCAGACTCCGGCCCATCCTTCACGGCGCTGTTGTTCGCGGTGCAACGCGGACAGTTCGAGGCGACCCGTGCCCTCCTCGCCGCCGGTGCCGACGTGAACGACACCTTTCCCGACGGGACAAGTGCATTGGTGCTGGCGGCGATGAACGGACAATTCGACCTTGGAGTCTTCCTCATAGATCAGGGCGCGAACGTCAACGCTGCCGAACAAGGGTGGAACGCGCTGCATCAGACCGTTCGCCTCCGTCGCACCAATATCGGGCACATGCCGCCACCGGAAGGTCGGGGCAATATGAGCAACATGGACCTTATCCACAAGCTCCTTGCCGCCGGAATCGACGTGAATGCGCCGATGACCGCAGATTTTCGCGATGGGTATCGAAACCGCCTGAACCGTTTTGGGGCCACGCCGTTTCTCTTGGCCTCAAAGAACGTCGATACGCAGGTCATGCAAGTGCTACTCGACTCCGGTGCCGACCCGCTGATTCCAAATGCGGACCTCACGACCCCGCTCATGGTGGCGGCGGGAGTCGACATGTGGAACCCGGGCGAAGACGGCGGTGCCACGGTGGAAGACGAGCCCGAGGCGTTGGAGGCCGTGAAAATGTTGGTGGCGTTGGGCAACGACGTCCGAGCTGCCAACGACCGTGGCGAAACGGCGCTGCATGGCGCGGCCTATCGTGGTGCGCCGAGCATCGTGAACTACCTCGTCGAGCAGGAGGCCGAACTCGACGCGCGCAGCGTTCAGGGTTGGACGCCGTGGACCATCGCCAACGGGGTGTTCTATTCATTGTTCTACAAGGAACAGCCGCAAACCGCCGACCGGCTCGAAGAGCTGATGGCCGCGCGCGGTATGTCGACCGACGGGATGGCAGACGCGTTGCGCACCTGCTTTGACTGTGGTCGCAATCTTGGAAACGCACGGGGCGAAGACGGACGGCGCGTCGCCCAGCCCACTCCAGACGGCGTGCCCTCCCAGGCCAGCGACGAGCCCGACACCCAAGAGGTCGCTCCGCCGGAGTAACGGTCCATCTCGATGCTCCAGGCCACGGTCCAGAGGGCCGCGGTCTGGAGCATCGAGACCGGAAACGAGCAGTCACGCGGCCCCCAGGGGCAGTGTCTGGATCGGTGTTTCGACGCGGAAGATCTCCCGCCGAGTGTACGGAAATCTGCTCGGGGTACCCGCACCCGCGATCACCTATGAAAGCCCCCGCACGCCTTCCCCCTGAGATAGAGGACTACCGCGACGCACAGTGGGATCGGGAGGAAACCAGACGGGTGGAGACAGCGCTTGACGCGGAACGGTTTATCGAACAGACCGGATTTTCTGCCTGCCTCTCAGATTCCCGGCGACCTGGACCATCGTTATACGTTGCGGTCTGTGGACGCCGCGATGCCGTCATGCCCCGGCACGTCCAGAAAGACCCCGAGGCCTCACTCACCTGGCAGTTGAAGGACGAACTTGTCGGACGCGGCGCCATGTATTACGCAAAACTCGCCCGAGGGAGGGCCATGTTTCTCGCGCCGCGGCTCATCCCCTACTTTCGTGCCCTCTGGGGGCTCCGCAAGACAGACGAGCCACAGCGACTCAGCCAAAACGCACGCGCCATTCTCCGTATCCTTCGGCAGGAATGGGAATTGGGCACGGCCGACCTCCGGCACGACTCAGGCGTGACCGACCGCACGGCATTCACCCGTGCCATGGACGAGCTCCAGGCAAACATGATCGTCGTGCCGAGTCAGGTGGTCTATCAGCCGAAATTCACCTACCTGTGGACGCTAGGGATCGCTCGCTTTCCCAAACCGCTGGCCCGACGGGTCGCGCGTGATACCGCGCTCCGCGAGATTGCCCGCTGCTTTCTCGCCGGCGCGGGTATGACAACTCCCGGCGAACTCGCGCGGGTGAGCGGTCTGTCCAGACAGGACGCGGGACGAGGGAACCGAGCGCTGGTCGCCGAAGGCTACGCGACCTCCGCCTCGCCCGGCGTCTATGCATTGGTCGACCGCCGCTTGAGGGCGTCGGTCGACGCCGTGTGAAGCACAGCCACTCTCGGATTGTAGTGGAGCGCGCCGCGGGGAACGGACTCGGCCGCTCGTGGCCCCCCAGACAACGAGCTGGCTCGCTTAGCCGGCTCGACTGATGAACTCCGCCACGGCTCGGCGCTCGGCGGCTGTCAGCTCGCTCGCTTGCTCCATCATCAGACCGGTCTCGAGCGTCATCAACACGAGATCGGAGCTCCAACCCAACAACATGTCGACGGGCGGGGCGCGCGGATACAGCGGATCGACGTGACACAAGGCACAGTGCTCTTCGAAGACGACCGCGCCATCCGGGTCAGACGCGCAACCTGACGCCAACCCGCCAAGAACCAGCCCGGCGACCAAACCCACAAGGGTCAGGATTCTAGGAGCGATCACTGCGCCCGCCGAGTGTTGCCCGGTTACGCGTCGTTGCGACGCGAAGACTCGACGTCGTGGACTGTCGCGGAGCAAGTTGGGTAGTGGACCGGGCCGCGACGCTGCGCCGGCCAGACGCGCTGAGCACCGCCCCCGATGCGGGGCCCCCGCCGGAGCGTGCTCAGCGTTTCTCTGGGATAGATCGCGAGTCATTGCATAGTCATTGCGAACACAAATTGTATCCGACGCGGGCAAAGCGTGCTCTGCCCGCGTCGTCATACCGCCGCCAATCGGGCGAGCCGTCACCAGATCTACGTCCGTCCGAGTATCGTGTAGCCACAGATGACACCGCTCGGCCGGATGCCGGTTCTCTTTCGTCGCATCGCCGCCAACCCCGCTTTTGCCGGCGTGGCGGTCTTGACGCTGGCGATTGCTATCGCCGCCAACCTGGTCATCTTCACCGTCGTGAATGCGGTCGTCCTCCGCCCGCTCCCCTATCCGGGCGCGGACCGGATCGTCGGATTGAGACACGCGATGCCGGGGTTCGCGCAGATGGACGAGGTCGGCATGTCCCCTGGCTTGTATTTCACCTACCTCAACGAAGGCCGGACTCTCGAGCATCTTGCCATTTTCAACGACACCGCAGGCAATCTCACCAGTCCAGACACCACCGAACGCGTCCAGTTCGGCATCGTTACGGCCTCGCTCTTTGACGTCCTCAATGTGGCACCGCAGTTGGGTCGCCCCTTCACGGTCGAGGACGAACGCCCGGGCGCACCACCAGTGGTCATTCTTAGCGCTGGATTATGGCACGCACGATTCGGGAGTGACCCAGCGACGGTTGGACGTCTGGTCGAAATCGACCGCGTGCCGACCGAGATTGTCGGGGTCATGCCGGAGCAGTTCACCTTCGCTGACCCTGAGATCAGAGCGTGGCGGCCGATGGAGCTCAACGAGACCGAGCGCAACCTGGGGAGTTTCTGTTGCGCTGGATTTGGTCGCCTGTCCGACGATGCGTCCGTCCAAGCTGCGCAAGTAGAGCTTCGCACGCTGGCGACAAATCTCGCCTCGTTGCAACCGGACGTGGCGAACGCCGAGGTCTTGGTCAACGCCGGTCTCATGCCAATCGTCGAGCCCGCGCACGAATCAATGACCCGTGACATTCGTGCCACACTGTGGATCCTGCTCGGTGCCGTCAGCGTCCTCCTGCTCATCGCGTGCGCCAATGTCACCAACCTCTTTCTCGTACGCGCAGAAACTCGTCACCGCGAAATCTCGATCCGGCGGGCGCTCGGTGAGAGTCCCCTGCGTCTGCGAGGGTCGGTGCTGACAGAGAGCATCGTCATGGGGTTGGTGGGCGGGCTAGCCGCGTTGCCCTTGGCCGTGGCCGGCGTCCGCCTCGTGATACGGTATGGCCCCGAAGACCTCCCGCGTCTCCACGAGGTCTCTATGGACGCGTCCGTTCTCATCTTCGGTTTTATCCTGTCCGTCGTCGCGGGCTTCGTATTCGGACTCGTGCCGGCACTGCGGGCCGGCGCCGTCACGGCTGCCGCGAGTCTCGCCGACGGGGCGCGCGGCGCCAGTGCCGGACGCGAACGACACGTCGTGCGACGCTCCCTCGTGGTCGCGCAGGTCGCCTTGGCGCTCACCCTCCTGGTTGGGTCGGGTCTCGCCGTGCGTTCCTTTCAGCGGTTGGCGGGGGTCGACCTCGGGTTCGACCCCCGTGATGTGCTGACGCTCAGCGTGGCCCTCCCCGAACGTGACTACGGCACCGATGAATCGCGTTTGGCGTTTCATCGCCAAGTGGTCGAACAGCTGGAGGCGATCCCGGGTGTCGTATCGGCCTCCGCCACCAGTAACCTCCCCATGCGCTCGGTGCGGGGCGCGGGTCACGCGTTTGAGGACCAACCGCGGGCGGAGGGAGAGGTGCCACCTATTCTGTTCATGAAATGGGTGTCTCCAAACTATTTCGAGACCATGAGCATCGCGATGCTCGAGGGGCGAGACTTCGAAATACTGGACGAGGCGCGCGGCGGTCTCGTGTCTATCGTGTCCGACGTCGTAGCTCGGACCTACTGGCCCGACCAGGCGGTACTCGGAAAAGGTATCCGGGCGGGCACCGGCCGGCCGGACGACAACTGGTATCGCGTCATCGGGGTGGTCGAGAACACCCACGAATTTGCCATCCACCAAGACCAACCCGAGATCGTCTACTACTCGCTTACTGGCCCCGGCGATGTTCCGAGTTCGATGAGCTACGTCATCCGCGCCGAGTCTTCCACGAATCTGGGCACTGCGGCCCGAAGCGTCGTCCAAAGCGTTGACCCTCGCCTCGCGGTCTCGGACATGGTCACCATGGAAGCGATCGTGGGGGAATCGCAAGGAGAACGAGCATTCGTCATGTTTCTGCTCATGGCCGCGGCTGCCGCGGCGCTCCTGCTGGGTTCTGTCGGGCTGTATGGCGTGGTGTCCTACATGGTGGCGCAACGCCGGCGGGAGATTGCCATCCGGATGGCCATCGGCGCCCAAATCTCGAACATCACGCGTCTCGTCCTGGGCGAAGCCCTCGGGCTCGCGCTGGCTGGGGTCGGCCTCGGATTGGGTCTGGCGTTTGCGCTCACCCGACGACTCGAGGCGCTCCTTTTTGAAACCAGCCCGGTCGACCCGATGGTCCTCGTGATGGTCTCAGCCGTACTTGTCACTGTGTGTCTGTCAGCCAGCTGGCTCCCGGCCCGCAGGGCCGCCCGCACCCAGCCTCTTACCGCACTCCGTCTCGAGTAGCCTTCGACCGCTACGCCGCCGCTGAACGAGTACGGGCCACGTCGTATCCGGATGCCGACGACTTCGCTTCAGGACACATACTGAATCCTCCGGCCGAAGAGGCTATGCTGACACTCTTCGCCGGACACGAGCTGAAGCCGTAGCCCAGTCAGAGATCGAGCGAGAGCCCATGACTGTGGCGTTCAGAGGCGTCGGCCATCGTCATCCAGGCGATGAGGATACTGAGTCCATATAGGGCCAGCATGGGTCCAGCCATGATGAACTGATTCACCGTGATCCCAGTCCCTAGCGAGACGTTCTCCGGAGCAGCGAGCCGACGACCGAGGACGTTTTCAGAGTTCTGTAGCACGTGTCCCTGTCGCGTCAGGGTCTCGCAGACGGATGGGTCGGCAAGACACGCCACTTTCGCCTGAACCGCGGTTTGACGCGCCTCGAACTCCCGCTCGACCTCGGTCAGGGCTTCTTCGTCGACGGGTCCAAGAAAGCCGAGCCCGACGACCAGGAACCTTGTGGGATAATCAGAGAGTCTGATCGAAACACCGAGAGCAGACACGGGCGTCAACGCATCGCGATCCACGCGCTGACATCAACGAGCGCGCTGGTTGTTCTCGGGTTCTCGCAGCATGTCGGGGCGTGGCGCAGCCTGGTAGCGCGCCTGCTTTGGGAGCAGGAAGTCCTCGGTTCGAATCCGGGCGCCCCGACCAC
>CAUZIB010000086.1:0-19591 GCA_963579735.1 Vicinamibacteria bacterium
CGAACAGGAACGGCAGACGCTGCGCGAGACATCCTAGCCGAGAGCGGTCGACCAGACACGAGGGCGCGCCTGCGTGGCATCGGTCCCACACGCAGCCTGGGGGCTGCCCTGGAACTCGTCAGCGGTCAAGGTAGCGCCGCGCCCGCTCTCGGGCGGCGTCAGGCGAACACGGTCGACGCGGAGCCAGTGATGATGTCCGGCGCGGCTCCTGCCGCGGCCGAGGGAACTCTGCAGGTCCGAATACATGCTCTGCCGACTCGTACTGGATCGTCGCCATGTTCGGCGAGGCCAAAGTGCGCGTCAGCCATCGATGCATCGAGTACCAGCACTTTGAGTGCAGCCTCTTGGTCCAGCGGCACGAAGGAAGATAGATGGTCTTGGAAAATCAACGCGTCTGGCGCTATTAGCAACGGGGTCCTTAGGTAGAATTGAACCCACTATGACCGCCCGACGGCGACCGACGGGGCAAGCTGACGTCTTTCCCCTACGCCCCTGATGACGAGCCCACCGTCGTCCGCCGGTCCACGCCTCGGAGCCCACATGTCGATTACCGGAGGGCTTCCTTTGGCCGTCGACCGCGCGGTGGCCACTCGCTGCGACACGTTCCAGATCTTCACGAAGTCGTCAGGCCAATGGCGCGGCCGGCCGCTGGTGGCGCACGAGGTCGAGGCGTTCAAGACCAGTGTGAACGCGGCAGGGGTCGGCCCGGTGATCGCGCATGCAAGTTATCTCATCAACGTGGCGTCGCCCGACGCAACGCTCCGTCGGCGTTCTACCGCGGCCCTCAAAGACGAGCTTGAACGAGCGGACGCGCTGAACTTGGCTGGGGTGGTGCTCCATCCGGGCGCCTATACGACGAGCAACGAGACGGACGGCCTGAAGCGGATCGCCGACAGCGTCACTGAAGTGCTTGCCGAACATCCGGCAGGCAGCGCACAATTGTTGCTCGAGCACACCGCTGGTCAGGGAACAGTTCTTGGACACCGGTTTGCGCACTTGGCAACCATCATCGACGGCGCCGGTGGCAGCTCACGTCTTGGGGTCTGCCTGGATACATGCCATCTGGTCGCGGCGGGCTACGACATCATCTCGCCCGCGGGCTACGATGCCGTCTTCACGGATTTCGACGACACGATCGGACTCGGGCGATTGAGCGTCTTTCATGTCAACGACTCAAAGACACCGCTCGGCAGTCGTCGCGACCGACACGAGCACATCGGCGAGGGCTGTCTGGGGACTGCCCCTTTTCAAAGACTTCTCAACGACGAACGGTTTCGCATGCTCCCCATGATTCTCGAGACGGCGAAGACGGCCGGTGGCCGCCCCACGTCCGTGGAGCCAGACCCTTTGGACGTCCAGAACCTGACGGTGCTCCGGAGTCTTGGACACGTGGATAAATAGCTGGAACTCACCCGAAAGCGAGAGAGATAGGACTCAATATGACCCGGCACACGTGGAAGAGACTAGTCGTCGGTGGCATGATGTGTACGAGCGGCTTCTTGCCCACGACCCTGATCGGACAATCTGACCCGTATCGCGCCGAACAAGAGTCCTGGCGCGCCGAACGGGAAGCGAATCTGTTGGCCGATGATAGCTGGCTCACGGTCGCCGCCTTGTTTTTTCTGAACGAGGGCGACAACAGTTTTGGCGCCAGCCCGCTCAACGACATGGTGCTTCCCAGCGGTCCGGACTACGCGGGCGTGTTCGATTTCCAAGACCGAAATGTTGTTGTCCTCGCGCCCGACGAGGCGACGATCGCGGTTGACGGCGAATCCGTCACGAGCGCCCTTCTCTATCCAACGCAAACCGGGCGACACAACGTGACGATTGGCGGACTCACGCTTTGGGTGCACTACAGCGGGGACCGACTCGCGATCCGCATGCGTGACCCCAAGAGCGAGATCCGTCAAAACTTCACTGGTCTGAAGTGGTTCCCGGTGAATGAGCAACTCCGAGTCACGGGACACTTTGTGCCCCACGACACGCCACTCACGGTAGACCTCCCAAACATCCTTGGGGACATCGAGCCATTCACCAGTCACGGATCCGTCGTGCTGACCGTCGGCGGACAGGAAGTCTCCATGCTGCCGATGACGTCTGGGGAACGCCTCTGGTTTATCTTTCGCGACCTCACCAGCGGCTCGGAAACCTACCCTGCGGCACGATTCCTCTATGCCGACGCGCCAGACGACACTGGGTCGGTCATTGTCGACTTCAATCGGGCCTACAATCCTCCGTGCGCGTTTAACCCGCACACGACCTGCCCGTTACCACCCATTGAAAACCGGCTTGGCGTGCGTGTCGAAGCGGGCGAGATGGACTACCACTAGCGGACTGTTACAGAGTGACGTTTCGTATCGCGCGGGCCGCGACGCCGGCCTGGGGGGGCGCGACAAAGGGAGTAGCGCGCTCACGGGGCCTTGTGCCCGGACGTCGGCTTCCAACGCTCCGCGAGAATATCGGCTTTTGCAACCGCCTCGGCGCTCATCATGGCCGCGATTGACTCACGGAACCTGAAAGCCCCGTCCCGGGTTGGCCCTGTCAGCCCGGCAACCGCGAGGGTCATCCACATGTGCGCCATCACAAAGTCTTTGGTAACACCCCGCCCCTCGGCGTAGGCCAACCCGAGCGCGCCTTGCGCCTCCGCGTCGCCTTGCTCAGCGGCCAACCGAAACCATCGCACCGATTCTCCAGGGTCCGGCGTGACGCCTCGGCCCTGGGCGAACATGACGCCGAGCCGGCACTGCGCACCTGCTACACCTTGCTCTGCGGCAAGTCGATATAGCTGGAGCGCCTCGGCCTGTTCGCGCTCACCGTCGGCGAGATGTCCGACAGGAAATTTACTCATGCGCTGTGCACCACACGTGGAACGTTCACAGCAGGGGTACCACGGACGCCGGGCTATTGTCGAATGGCCTCTGCGCGTAGAGGTCGAGGATTCCGCCGGCGTGCGACCACTCCAGTGGCGCCCGTAGGGCACGACGCAAGGACCGGCCCAGCGCCCCTCCCTTGTGACGGTCGACGACCGGGGTCTCCCGACGCACCACATCGAAACCGGCCGTACGGATCAATCTTGCGAGCGTGTCCGGTGTAAAAAACCACAGATGGTGCAGCGCACCGTAGTGCTTCCAGGCCTTGCGCTTGACGCCGAGACGGCTTTGCCAGCTCTTGAGCCGAATACTGAGTCCCCCGATGTTCGGAACGCCGACCAATACCAGCCCGCCGGGAGCCAAGAGCTCGTAGGCGCGCCGGAGTTCGGCCAGAGGGTCCCGGGTGTGTTCGAGCACGTGGTTAAAGCGGACGACGTCGTAACGAGGCCAACCGCCTTCGGCGATGGTCCCAAAGTCGATTGCGGGCAACTGGCCTTGCCAGAGTCTGGCGTTTGTCTGACGAGCCCACTCCGTTAGCACAATGTCGGTGCCGTCAACGACCCAGCCCCGCTCGGCCCCGTAGCGAATGAAAGCGGCGGCACCGCATCCAACATCGAGAAGCGAGCGTCGCCCCGGACCGACCGTTACCTCCAGACGTGTGAGCTGTCGCGCGTAGTTCGCCTTCTGCACGCGGTCGAGTTGAGCGTGCTCTGGAGGATGATAGCCGTCGCCATACACCGCGCGTTCGAGCTGTTCGAACGTTGGGCGAGGGGATTGAAACTCCAGTCCGCACGACTCGCAACGGGCCAGTTGCAGACCCTGAAAGTCCACGCCAAACTGCCGCGGAACGGTTGCGCACATTGGACACGCAACTTCTTCTCGGTCAGTCAACGCACGGTCGACCCTTCCCCTCGAGCGACCAAACAGCGACCCCGCGGGTCCGGACGAAATCTCTTGGGTCATGACGTCACCTATGATGACGACTCTACGCGTGTCGGATCCACTCAACACGGTCAGAACGCGCGAGACGCTTTGCCATTCACACCGAGCCTGCTTTAGGGTGTGACCATGTCCTCACGTTTGACGGAGGCCGATGTGGCAAAGATCGCCACCCTCGCGCATCTTGATTTGACCCCGGAAGAAATCGACCGTTTTACCGGTCAGTTGGCGCAGATCCTCGAGTATGCGGAATGTCTGCAAGAGGTCGACACCAGCGGTATCTCTGACACCTGGCGTTCCCCAACCGACCGCGCGTCGCTACGACCCGATGAGCCCCGAGCAACCCTGACAAACGAACAGGCGGTTGGTAACGCGCCAGTCCCGGCGGTTCGCGGATTGTTCCGCGTCCCGAAAGTGATCGGCTCGTGACAGACCAGGACTGGACGGTTACGAATCTACGGCGGGCGATCGCTCAGAGAGACATCGCGGCAAAGACGGTGTGCGAGACGTTTCTCGATCGGGCGGAGGCCGCTCAGGACCAGCTCAACGTGTTTACGGTCATCCTGCGGGAAGAGGCCTTGGCCCAGGCGACCGAGATCGACGAGCATCTGGACGAGTGGCGTGACCGCCCATTGCTCGGTGTACCAGTGACGATCAAAGACGTCCTCTGTACGCAGGGCGCGGCAACGACCGGTGCATCTCGTATCCTCGCCGGCTTCGACCCTCCCTACGACGCAACAGTTGTCACACGTCTACGCGAAGCCGGGGCCGTCATCATCGGCAAGACAAACTGTGATGAGTTTGCGATGGGGTCGTCGACCGAGCACTCGGCCTATGGAGCCACGCGAAACCCTTGGAACGTTGAGCGTGTCCCAGGAGGTTCGAGTGGCGGGGCGGCGGCCGCCGTCGCGGCGCGTCTTGCGCCCGTCTCTATCGGGTCGGACACGGGTGGGTCGATCAGACAACCGGCGGCGTTCTGCGGCATCGTGGGACTCAAACCGACCTACGGTCGCGTATCCCGCTATGGGCTGCTCGCCTTTGCGTCATCGCTCGATCAGATCGGACCGATGACGCTGACCGTCGCCGACGCGGCCGCCGTGTTCCAATGTCTTGCATGCCAAGACCCCCAGGACGCGACGACGGTTTCGCGACCAGTCGACGACATCGCCACGGCGTTGCCTGGCAACGCGGACGGCACCCGTATCGGCGTGCCCCGCTCTATTCTGGACGGCCAATCGGGCGTCGACGACGAGGCCCGACAGGCATTCGAGACTTCGCTCTCGACCTTGGAACAACTTGGCGCCAAGGTCATCGACATCGAGTTGCCGCATCTTCAGTACGCCATCCCCGCGTACTATCTCGTGGCTCCGGCAGAAGCGAGCTCGAATCTCGCACGATATGACGGCGTCCGCTATGGCTTCCGGGCTCCGAATGACACCGGTGACGACGGGCTCGACGCGATGTATAACCGCACTCGTGATTTGGGTTTTGGGTCTGAGGTGAAGCGGCGCATTATGCTCGGCACCTATGCGCTCAGCGCGGGATACTACGATGCGTACTATCGAAAGGCGCAGCAGATTCGCTCGCTCATCGCGGCGGACTATGAGCAGGCTTTTGCGCAAGTCGATGTCGTCGCGATGCCCACGACACCGGCACCGGCCTTCCGCGTAGGCGAAAAAGTCGACGACCCGCTGACGATGTATCTGGGGGATATCTTCACGGTGAGCGCAAACTTGACCGGGCTACCCGCCATCAACCTGCCGGGGGGCCTGACCCGCGACCGGCTGCCCTTAGGATTTCAGCTCATGGCGCGGCCGTTTGACGAGGCCACGCTATTGAGCGTAGGTGATGCGTACGAGCGCGAAGCACCGTGGTGGCGGGAACGGCCCAGCGGACTGTAGCCAAGTAGTTTGCGAAGGTCCACGTCCCGCGGTGTCGCGGGCCTTCGGCGGCCGCGTGCCCGTGCTCAGGAAGTGCTGTCCGTTTGCTCGAGCAGCTCTGGTGTTCGAAGCTGGTCGGCCGGACCGCCTGGCGCCGCGTGGCTGAGATACTCAACGCGGCCGTCCAAACGCTCGCTCAGACTGCGCACAACCATTGCATTGCGGTCACGCTTCCGAAACTTTGTCAGACCGGCAAAAAAACAGAACCCTACAAACAACGCGAGGAGAAACACCGTCGTCGAAAGCAGCCCGGTCAGGGTGCCAATCAGAATTTCGGGAACATCTGCGGGAGTCAAGATTCGGGTTCCTCGGTAGTGTCGACCTCGTCGGCCTCCGCGCCACCGGCGGCGGCCTCTGCGGCATTGCGTTCGGCCTGCTGTTTTTCTTCGAATGTCGGCGGAGGAGTCGCATCGTAGTGGATGAGGCCCTCGTGCACCTCGGCCATGGCGATCCGCTCCAGCTTCCGGTCGCGCTCGGCCACGGGCCCGCCGTCGGCGTCAACGTTCTCAGAATCAACACGGGCCAGGGCGCCGCGACGAAGCTGCTTGGCCCGGAGAGCCGCGATATCGACAAACATGAACCGACTTTCCACCGGGGGCGCTTTCTCGCGCTCCAGTGCCGGTTCGGCGGCCGCGCCGGTCACGTTCGCCACGCCATCGACCTCGCTGCCTGTGTCTGCCGCGATGGGCTCCTGTTCCTGACTCATAGCCCCTTAGAATACGCGAAAGTCCGTTACGAAGTCGACACCGGAGGCCCGGACTTCACATCCGGCGCTGGTATCTGGACGGCCTGAAACCACTCGCCGTCCAGCACATAGTATGACGGGCGGCCGTTGGTGTAGATGACGGTCCCGCCGATGTCATCTTCGACAGCCACCACGGCTCTGGCGTCTGCTTCAAATCGTTTTATCACATTCATCACAGTCCTCTATCACCTATCACCGGCCATCAAAGCTGATCATAAATATGAGACTACGAATTATTTTAGTATATATCAATAATTAAATCTTATCACAACACGCTCATATATGAAACAAGCCCATCGACCCCGGAGCGTGACGAGTCATCGTGACGGCGCCTCTCGCGCAGGTGTGCGATCATGCTCCGGATGCGGATGCTCTTTATCGGTGATGTCGTGGGAAAGCCCGGACGAGAGATCCTCCGGGCGGCGCTGCCCCGACTCGTCGAGCGTCACGCCATAGGCCTCGTCATTGCCAACGTGGAAAACGCCGCCGGGGGGAACGGCGTCACCCGAGATGTCGCGGAGGGAATCCGGCGCGCTGGCGTCGATGTGATGACGTCCGGCAATCACATCTGGGACAAGAAAGAGGCACTGGACTATATCCAGCGAGAACCACGACTGATTCGACCGGCGAACTATCCCGATGCCCCGGGACGGGGTCACTACGTGGCCCACACCACCGCCGGGGTCGCGGTGGGAGTCATCAACGTGATGGGCCGAGTCTTCATGAACCCCCTCGACAACCCGTTCGACGTCGTGCAACGCGAGATTCACACGGTGCGCGAAGAGGCCTCCATTGTTCTCGTCGACATGCACGCGGAAGCCACATCGGAAAAACTGGCAATGGGCTGGCACCTGGATGGCGAGGTCACGGCCGTGGTCGGGACCCATACCCACGTCCAGACGGCTGACGAAAGGGTGCTGCCCTGTGGCACCGCTTATATCACCGATGTCGGCATGACCGGTCCGCATGATTCGATCATCGGAGTCCAGGTCGAGCCAGCGCTGCGACGCTTCGTGAACGGCATGCCCTCTCGATTCGACACAGCCTCCGGTGACGTCCGTCTCAACGCAGTGATAATCACTGTCGACACCAGCACCGGACTCAGTAGCGGCATCGAAAGAGTGAGCGTCTCCACCGACGACGTCGAGGCTATGGCCTCGGCGACGGCCGCGATTTTGTAAGCATTTACGTGTCACCCCTGTCAAGATGACCGACCCTTTCGGGCTCCCATTCGACGATCCTCCGCCTCCCCCACGGCCGGTGACGAAGCGCCCCCAGCGCCGCGTATTCACGATCAGCGAGCTCACCGCGGCCGTGCGGACTCTCCTCGAAACCAACTATGCGCAAATCTGGGTCGAGGGAGAAATCTCGAACGCGCGGGTGTGGAATACCGGACATCTTTATTTCACGCTCAAAGACCAGGGCGCGCAACTCAAAGCGGTGATGTTCCGGTCCAGCGTGCGATATCTGCGTTTCACACCCGAAAACGGCCAACAGGTGCTGGCGCGCGGCCGAGTCAGCGTCTACGACCCCAAAGGCGAGTATCAATTCGTCTGTGAGCACATCGAACCACAAGGCGTCGGCGCGCGACAGCTCGCCTATGAACAACTCAGAGAACGGTTGGACCGCGAAGGGCTTTTTGATACGGACCGGAAACGGCCACTGCCAATGCTGCCCCGCAAAATAGGGATTGTCACCTCGCTGGACGGCGCGGCAGTGCGAGATCTGCTCAAGGTGCTACACCGCAGGTGGCCCAACGCCCACATCGTCATCAGCCCGACACGGGTGCAAGGCGACGGCGCACCCGTCGAGATCGCGCGCGCCCTGAAGCTGATCGGCCAACTCGACGGAATCGACGTGGTCATTGTGACACGCGGGGGTGGGTCGATTGAGGACCTCTGGGCCTTCAACGACGAAGGCGTCGCGCGAGCGGTCGCGCAGGCCCCGGTCCCGGTGATCTCGGCCGTCGGACACGAAAGCGACAATACGATTTGCGATTTTGTGTCTGATCTCAGAGCCCCCACCCCGTCGGCCGCCGCCGAGTTGGTCGTATCGCGGCACGACGACTTTATCGCCCGCATCGCCCGAACCGAGGAGCGACTGACCGCGGCGCTTCACCGCGGAATCCAGCGACGGCGAGACCGCGTCCACGAGCTCGAGCGCCGCCCTGGTCTGGCTGGGTGGCCGGCCCGACTCGCGTTCCGGAGCCGTCACGCTTCAGAGGTCGGTCACCGCCTCTCGCAGGCTCTCCAAGCGATGCTCTCGGCCCGGGGTCGCCAGGTGCGCACGCTCAGCCACCGCCTCGAAACGTTGGAAATGGGCCGTCGACTCGCCCGCGTGGAGAGCCGACTCGAAACCGCCCGCATGCGCCTCCGACAGGCCGCGGACCAAAGGGTCGAACGCGAGCGCGCCCGACTTGGGGCGGCAACGGCCCGCCTCGAAGCGTTGAGCCCATTGGCCGTTCTTGCCCGTGGTTACGCCGTCTGCTGGAATCGTGAACGCACGGCCGCGGTCCGGTCCGTCGATGACGTCAGCGCCGGCGACATCATACGAGTCACGCTTCATCACGGCGAGCTCGATTGCGAGGTCAGGACAACCGAAGAGTGAGCGTGCACCCTCACCGCTGGCGGGCATCACAGGTCGGCCACGTCGTGCCATCGTGGGTCGACGACGCGCGCGGTCGACGAGTAGGCAGGCGCGCGAATGCGCCGGCCGAGGGGATGACACCGGCGACCAACAAGAGCGGCAGCACCGCGCGGTCGAACATGACACGATATCGGAGACGAGACACACGATGAGCGAACCGAAGATCAAGGACTTCGAATCAGCGCTCGCCGAGCTCGACGGGTTAGTCGCTCAGCTCGAAGATGGCAGCCTCACTCTGGAGAAGTCGTTGAAGCTGTTTGAACGGGGCGTCGAGCTGTCACGATATTGCCACGGCAAGCTAGAGGCCGCGGAGCGACGCCTGGAAGTGCTCAGCGCGCGCGGAGAACCGACTCCCGCTGCGGACACACTTACCGCCATCGGATCGAACGACGAAGCGTGAACACGCCCTCCTCTCACGATCGGCCCCGCTCGGCATCCACTGACGCCGCCACCGCGTATCTTGGTGCGTGTCGGGTCGAGGTCGACCATGCGCTCGAACGCTTCTTGCCCGCCGCGTCTGAAGAGCCCGCGTTGGTGATGGATGCCATGCGATACAGCGTGTTCGCCGGTGGCAAACGACTTCGTCCGTCGCTGGCACTCGCCGCCGCCGACTCGACGACCCAGATGCCCCCGGCAGAAGTTCGACGACTCGTCCTGCCCGTCGCGTGCGCCATCGAAATGATCCATACCTACTCCCTCATTCACGACGATCTGCCGTCCATGGACGACGACACGCTCAGACGCGGGCGACCCACTGCCCACGTCGTCTACGGCGAGGGTCTGGCCATCCTGGCCGGGGACGGACTCTTGACCGAGGCGTTTCGGATCCTCGCCCGCTGTCCAGAGACTGGACCGACCAGCGACGCAAATCCTACCGACGACGCCCCCGTCACGACGGACACCGAGATCGCTCGACGCCGACTACGCGTGCTCGAGCGTATCGCGGCGGGAGCCGGCGTCGGAGGAATGGTCGGAGGCCAGGTGATCGATCTCGAGGCCGCCGGCAAGGTCCTGTCGCCACACCGCGATACGTCGGCGGTGGCGCTCGACGCCCCCGGGCTTCAAGGTATGCACGAGAAAAAGACGGGCGCCCTCATCCGCGCGGCAGCCGTGGCCGGTTCGGTCATAGTTGGCGCCACCGAAGCGGAGACGGACGCCGTCGACAGCTATGCCCGCCATCTAGGTCTCGGTTTTCAGATCGTCGACGATATTCTCGATGTCGAGGGCGAGGCGGAGCAGCTGGGGAAGACCGTCGGCAAAGACGCAGCGGACGGCAAACCTACTTATCCGGCGCTGTTTGGAGTGGACACCTCTCGCCGCATGGCCCGGGAGGCAATCGAGGCCGCCCACACCAGACTCGATCACGCGGGAATACGCGGACCGCTGAGCGCCATCGCAGACTGGGTACTCGCCCGCACGCACTAGTGCACTGTCGTGGAAGAAAAGTAGGAGTGTGCGTGACTTTTTCTCGGCGACCGTCCAGCACTATATAGTCCGTGGTAAAAGTCCCGCGTCGCACCAAGACCGCCGCTGGGCCGGCCGAACAAGGCGAGAAGAAGGAAAATACGGGGAGTATTTGACCGATGAACAACGCGGATCGGCCGGATTCAGCGGCGGTCGACTGCAGCGGGATTTTCACCACGGGCTGCTAGGGTCTAGTCATACGATATGCCCCGTCGGGTGAGACTCGACGTTCTCGTGGTCGCACGCGGTCTTGTCGAGAGCCGGACCCGCGCGCATGCGCTCATCCTCGCCGGACAGGTCGACGTTGACGGCGTGGTCGTCTCGAAAGCCGGAGCCCCTATCCTCGAAGACGCACAGGTCACGCTGAGGACTCCGGACCATCCGTATGTCGGCCGCGGCGGAATCAAGCTAGCCCACGCCCTCAAGGCATTCAACATAGACGTCACGGCGCGGGACGGGCTGGACATCGGGGCGTCGACCGGTGGGTTCACGGATGTGCTGCTGAGATGCGGGGCGAGACGCGTTGTGGCACTCGACGTCGGACATGGGCAACTGGCATGGAGACTGCGAAGCGACCCGCGCGTGACACCACTCGAAGGCGTCAACGCCCGCCGACTCGAGCCAACGGTGCTCCCCGCTGACCTCCGCCGCTTCGACATCATAACGGTCGACGTCGCGTTCATTTCGGTACGGCTCATTCTTGGCCGCATCCCGGCTCTCCTCCGTCCGGCGGCGGATGTCATCATCCTCGTCAAGCCTCAATTTGAAGCCAAGCGCGGAGAGGTCGGTGCCAAGGGGGTCGTCACCGACCTTGCCGTCCAGCAACGGGTGATCAACGAGGTAGCGAACGCGGCTGATGCGTTAGGATTGGAACGCATCGTCACCACTCCGTCACCGATCACCGGAGCGGAGGGCAATCAAGAAGTCTTTCTCCACCTGCGGCCCAGGCCTTCTCAGGAATAGTCAAACGTGGCGGGTGTCGGCGACGCCGACTCGTGGACTCCACGCAAAGTACCGGGAGTGTTCGACAAACGAGTAGCGCCGCCAGACAGGACCGTCATGACCTCCGATGCCCCGGCCCGCCAGCACGACCAACCGATACGAACTGTCGGGATCGTCGCAAAAACCCATCTTGAGAACGCGCCACGGGTCGTCACGGACATTACCAAGTGGTTGACCGACCGCGGTGTGGGAGCGCTGCTCGAAACCAACACCGCGCGCGGCGCGGGACGTCGAGATGAGCTGACATACGCGACGAACGAACTCCCCGCTCATGTCGAGCTTATGCTCGTACTCGGTGGCGATGGAACGATGCTCGGAGTTGCTCGGGGCATTGCGGGTTGCGGCCACAGCATTCCAGTGCTGGCGGTCAATTTCGGAAGCCTTGGCTTCCTCACCGAGGTCACGCTCCCGGAGCTCTACGGCGCCCTCGAATCTGTCATCGCGGGCACAGCAGGGATCGACGAACGGCAAATGCTCCGGGCGACGGTCAGCCGAGGGAGCACCACCCTCACCGAGCGATTGGCCCTCAATGACGTCGTCATTGGCAAAGCGGCCTTGTCAAGCATCATCGAGTTCACCGTGACGGTCGGCGAACAGCTCATGACCAAGGTCCGTGCCGACGGCGTGATTATCGCGAGCCCGACCGGCTCCACGGCGCACAATCTCGCCGCCGGTGGACCTATCGTTCATCCGCTCGTTGACGCCATGCTCCTGACACCGCTTGCGCCGCACACCCTGACCAACCGACCCATCGTGATTCCAAGTGCCCCTCCCGTGCACGTCACCCCCGACCTGGACAGCAGCCGACTATCCGCCTATGTCAGCTTCGACGGTCAATCGGGGTTCAAGCTTGGGGACGGCGACACGGTCACGGTCATGCGTGCGGAGCGCCCGCTGCGGGTCGTCCGAGCGGATGCTCGGAACTACTTCGCGGTACTGCGCGAGAAACTCCAATGGGGACGGCGTTGACATCGTTGGCTGATGTCGCGGCAACTCTCCCGGAGCGGATCTCTCGACTCCCGGAGATCGCGCGGGACCTCCGGTGGACCTGGGACCGGAATGCGCGAGACATGTTTCGCCAGCTTGATTACCAGCTCTGGCGCGCGACCGCGCACAACCCGGTCCACATGCTCCGCCTGGTCCGTCAAACCCGATTCGCGGACGCCGCGACTGACCCGAAGTTTCTCGCGTCTTACGACCAGACTTTGGCGGGTCTAGAGGAGGCTCGCGGCGGCGCCGCGACATGGTGGTCACAACACGTGGACGCACATTCTCAGGGATGTATCGCGTATTTCTCGGCCGAGTTCGCACTCCACCAATCCTTGCCAATCTATGCTGGGGGTCTAGGTGTTCTGGCCGGTGATATCTGCAAAGAAGCCAGTGATCTGGGAATGCCAATGGTGGGCGTGGGGTTTATGTATCCCCAGGGTTATTTTCACCAGCAGATAACCGCCGACGGTTGGCAACGAGAAGATTACGAACGCATCAACTGGGACAGGGCCCCCATCGAGCCGGCGACGATGCCAGACGGCTCGCGCTGCATCGTAGACGTCCCGCTGGGAAATCGGACCGTACGGGTCGGCGTATGGAGAGTGCGACTCGGTCGGACAAAGCTCTATCTCCTCGACACCGGGCTCGAGGACAACGACCCTTGGGACCGAGAGCTCTCCGCGCGTCTCTATGGTGGCGATCACGAGACGCGCGTTCAGCAAGAGGTCATTCTGGGTGTCGGCGGCGTGAGGGCGCTGCGCGCCCTCGGCTCTGACCCTGTGGTCTGGCACTTGAACGAAGGCCATGCCGCATTCGTGGCGCTCGAGCGCATTCAGGAGCTGCTGGCCGCTGGGTACACCTTTGACGAAGCACTGAGCCAGGTGCGGCGGACGACCGTGTTCACCACCCATACGCCGGTTCCCGCTGGACACGACGCGTTCTCGTTTCAGCTCGTCGAGACGCACCTCGCGGGATGCTGGGGTCCTCTCGGTGATCACCGCCGGGCATTTCTCGCCCTTGGCCATCACGACAACGGCTCCGGTCCACTCTTCAATATGACCGCGCTCGCTCTACGCACGGCCACCCATATCAACGCGGTCAGCGAGGTCCATAGTCGCGTCACCCGAGACATGTGGGAGCCCATATGGCCAGAAAGAGCGGCAGCACGCGCCGCGCCGGCCCCAGGCAACCCGACAGACCCTGCAGACCAAGAGCCAGTGCGCACGATCACGAACGGCGTCCACGTGCGCACGTGGGTCGCGCGGGCAATGGCGCGGCTCTTTGATCGGTATCTTGGCCCGGATTGGCGTGACCGCCACGACGATCCCGCGCTCTGGGACGGGGTCGCCGACATCCCGGACCACGAGCTCTGGGCCACCCGACAGGCGCTCCGGACCTACCTCTGCACGTTTATCCGCGAACGCGCCCGCGAGCGATGGTCAGAAGAGCGCGCTGGGCCAGGGCGAGTCGTGGCGGGCGGCACGCTTCTCAACCCCGCCGCGCTCACCGTAGGTTTCGCCCGACGGTTCGCGGCGTATAAGCGCCCGGAGCTGGTGTTTCAAGATTTCGAACGGCTCGCCGCCATCCTCAACGCGTCGAGGACGCCCGTCCAAATAGTCTTTGCCGGCAAAGCGCATCCAGCCGACGAAGCCGGCAAACGCCTATTACAACAGGTGTATCAAGCGGCGCTCGACCCGGCGCTCGGGGGCCGAATCGCGTTCATCGACGACTACGACCTGCACGTCGCCCACTTTGTCGTGCAGGGTTGCGACGTCTGGTTGAACAACCCGCGCAAACCCATGGAGGCGAGTGGGACCAGCGGCATGAAAGCCTCAATAAACGGCGTACCCCATCTGAGTGTCGGGGACGGATGGTGGGCCGAGGGTTACACGGGACAAAACGGATGGCTGGTGCATGGGGCAACCCTGGGCGACCCGCCGGAGATTGCTGACCACGCGGATGCCCAAGCGCTCTACCGTCTACTCGAAGAGCAGGTCATCCCGACCTTTTACGAGAGAGACGAGCACGGCATCCCCACCCGTTGGCTCGCCATCGTACGAGAGGCTATCCGGACCGTGACGCCGCGCTTCAGCGCAAGACGAATGGTCAAACAATACGTCCAAGAGCTCTATCGTCCCGCGCTCGACCAGGCTCGAGCTGACCAGTCCCTTCGCAACAGCTAATGCACCGCCATCGACGCGAGCGTCCCGGCCGCAGCACGCGAAACTTTGCTCTGCGATAGTCCGCGAGTGGCGAGCACGCTGGCCCGGACACGCGATGCTCAGCGCCCCCGGCTCATCGGCTGTGCCATCAGGGAAGGGCGAGCGCGATGTACTCGCTTGGCATGTCGTCCCAGCCGACTGTCGCCACGATGTACTGCTTACCGTCCGCCATGTAGCTGATCGGCGCCGCAGTGGTCCCACCCGGAAGGTCCATTTCCCAGATGACCTGGCCGGTGGCCTTGTCGTATGCACGGAACGCTTTGCCGCCGCTGCCGGGTGGGAGCGCGGCCGCACCCACGTTGGCACCTTCGCCGAGGAAGAGCAGCGTCTTTGTAATGAGCGGCGACACGCGTCCTCCCTGCCCAAGAGGGGGGAGATTCAAGTGTGCGATCGCTGGGTGATCCCGCGGCCCGGCGCCGTTGGCAACGGTCCACAGGATCTCACCCTGGTTGAGATCGATCGCGACCAAGCGGCCATAGGGGGGCTTGAAGAGCGGTAGCCCTTGCGGCCCCCGGATCGGACGCGCGTTCTTCATGACCCAGGCGACATCGGACCGTGGGTTTTCCGAACGCCCGAGTCCAACGACCATGCCGCTGTGGACAGACCCGACATAGAGGATGCCGGACTCAGGGTCGACCCCGGCGCCGCTCCAGTCGGCGCCGCCGACGAGACCGGGCACGACAAAGGTGCCGAGCTTGCCGCCCGGCCGGTCGTCGATGAGAACCAACGGCGTAAAAAGCGGTCCCCAGGCGTAGTTATCCAGGATCGCGATCGCTTCCTGTCGAAGCTCAGGAGTGAAGTCAATGAGATTGTCGATGGTCACCCCCTGCTGGTCGAAGGCGGGTGGCTTGGTGGGAAAGGGCTGGGTGGCCGCATACCACTCCCCCGGAACGTCACCGGGTGTGACTGGCCGTTCTTCGATCGGCCAAACTGGCTCGCCGGTCACTCGATCGAAGACGTACGTAAACGCCTGCTTGCTGACGATGGCAACTGCTTTGATCGGGCGTCCGTCCACAGTGATGTCAACGAGATTCGGGGCGGCAGGGAAGTCGTAGTCCCAGATGCCGTGATGCACCGCCTGGAAATACCAGATGAGCTCGCCGGTCCTCACGTCCAGACAGACAAGGCTTTCAGCGAAGAGGTTGTCGCCTGGTCGATGACCGCCGTAGTAATCGCTGGTGGGTGTCGAAAGCGGCAGGTAGACGTAGCCCAGCTCTTCGTCCCCCGCTGGCGACGCCCACATGTTGGTGTTCCCGGTGTACTCCCACGACGCACGGTCCTCGTTCGGGGGCGTCAGCCATGTCTCGTTGCCCGGCTCACCCTCGCGCGGAATCGTGTGGGAAATCCAGAGTTGTTCGCCAGTCCGGACGTCGAAACCGCGAACGTCCCCTGGTTGATTCTCCTTCCGAGCCGGCATCGTGTGGTTGATGATGTCCATGACGAACGAGCCAATGACGACGACGTCGTTCACGACCAGCGGCGCCGAGCGCCAGCGGAACGTCTCGACCGTGCGGTCGTCATACCCCGTGGTGAGGTCGACCGCACCGCCGTCTCCGAAGCTTGGATATCGCGCGCCGGTCTTTGCGTCGAGCGCCACGAGCTGTCCCTCAATAACCGCCAGGATCCGCTCGTCTTCCCGGTCGGGTCCGTCTGACCAATACGCCACGCCGCGGGTGGCGCCGCCCTGTCGGGTTCCCCGGCCCTCCCGCTCAGGCAATGGGTCAAACCAGACGACCTCGCCGCTTGTCGCGTCGAGTGCCGCGATACTGCCCAGCGCCGTGCTGATATAAACGAGACCACCGACCATGAGGGGCGTGTTTTGCGAGCCCCCTGGGGCCGCGATCGTATTCCCCTGGCGGACGGCGTCCGGAATCGTCGACTGACGCCACACGACCTCTAGATCGTGAACCGTGTCTCGATTGATCTGATCGAGCGGCGAGTATTTTGTCGTGGCCTTGTCCGCCCCATATGCTCGCCATTCTCCCAACTGACCCGCGACTTGACCCGCCGCGCTTGTTGAAACGCCGAGCGTGAGCGAACCAAGGAGCAGGCACCGCACGAATGAGTGGCCACGGTAGGTTGCTGGTGACATCTGCTTCTCCTTGGGATTTGCAATGGTCGCGGCAGGTCGCGACGATATCACAGCCACCCAGTGGCGGGTCGGTCAAGTCCCGTCGCAACCCACCGCGACGTTTGCACTATTCTGGATTGCCAACGCCCATCCACCGAAGAGGTGATGACGATGCCTAGGATCCATGCCTTGTACCTGCTACTGGCCCTGCTGTCCGCTTGTGCGCGACCAACGCCTGCAGGTGAGCAGGCCGACGAGCGCGTCGCGGTCAAGGTCGTCATCGTCACGATGTTTGAAACGGGCGAGGATACCGGCGATGACGCAGGCGAGTTTCAGTATTGGAACGACCGGCGGGAGCTGACGACCGTCTTCGCCACCCCTCACATGCATCACGATATCCGTGTCAACCTGGACACTGGCGTCATGGGGATCGTGACGGGCATGGGGAGCGCCCGCTCTGCCGCCTCCATCATGGCCGTGGGGTTGGATCCTCGCTTTGACCTCAGCCACGCGTATTGGCTGGTGGCCGGAATCTCCGGTTTTGATCCCGACGACGCATCTCTGGGCTCGGCGGCGTGGGCGGAATACCTTGTTGATGGCGACCTCGCCCATGAGATCGATGCGCGCGAAATCCCGGAGAGCTGGGACAGCGGCTATTTCCCTCTCTTCAGCGAGGGCATGGGCGACACGAACCGACAATCCTCTGATCTCGGAGAGGTGTTCCGACTCAACCCGGCGCTGATCGACTGGGCCTTCGAGTTGACCAGGCACATGGAACTGCCCGACCACCCGGCGCTGGCCGCCACGCGGGCGTTGTATACCGACCACGAGGCTGCCCGTCGCCCACCGTTTGTGCTCCGGGGAGACCAATTGGCAGCGATGACCTTTTGGCACGGGCACCTGATGAACGACTGGGCCAACGCGTGGACGGACTATTGGACGGAGGGCGAAGGTGAGTTTGTCAGCTCTGCGATGGAAGACACCGGCACTTACCAATCGCTGGAGTATCTGGACCGGGCCGGTCGCGCCGACAAGGACCGGCTTCTCGTGCTACGCACCGCGAGCAACTACACGATGCCTCCCCCGGGAAAAACCGCGGTTGAGAACCTGCTGGAAGAACGCCACGACGGCTATTCGGGTCTCGATGCGGCGCTGGAAAATGCCTACCTGGTCGGCAGCGTCATCGTCGATGAAATCCTCGCCAACTGGAGCGCCTACGAGAACCGGACCCCTGGTCGCGTGACGCCTGTTCCGTGACAGCTTGGCCGCGTGGCGCTCGGGAAGCTCCCGTGGTGGCAGTCTTTGACGTCCACGCGGTAGCCTGGCATTCTCACCCGGCGGTCTGTGTAGTCACGATCATCTGCCCAAGCTTACGTGGAGAGATCTGTATCTGACGTGGAGAAATCTGTACCAAGTCCCCGGAAGTTGTGGGTCGGTGTATCGGTCGTCGCGGCACTGTGTTGCGCGAGCGTCGGGTCTGTGACCGCGCAGGCGGACCGCCCGACTGTCCGCGCGGTCCGCTTGTCCGAGCTACTGCGTCTCGACGGCAAGCTTGATGAGGCGGTGTATAGGAACACCCTGCCCAACTCCGACTTCGTGCAACAGATGCCGGTCGAGGGCGGCACCCCGACTGAGCGCACCGACGCTTGGGTGCTATTCGACGACAGCGCGCTCTATGTCGCGGCCAGACTCTGGGATTCGGCCCCCCCGGACGAATGGGTCGCCAACGAGATGCGACGAGACACACCCCAGCTCCGGAGCAACGATTCCCTCTGGGTCGGGCTCGACACGTTCCACGACGGGCGTAACTCGGTGGTCTTCCACACGAACCCGCTCGGCGGCATCGGGGACTTCGCCGTGACCAACGAGGGGAACCCCAACCCCGACTGGAACCCGGTGTGGGATGTCAGGACGTCACGTTTTGCCGATGGATGGGCGCTGGAAATGGCGATCCCGTTCAAGTCGCTTCGATATCGCCCCGGGTCGGATCAGGACTGGGGGATACAGCTGCACCGCAGAATCGTCCGCAAGAACGAGATGAACTACTTGGCGGCCGTGCCAATCGCTGTAGGGGGCGGCGGGATCTTTCGCGTGTCGAATTACGCCACACTGGTAGGACTGGAGCCGTCGGAGGGCAGTCGTCTCTTCGACCTCAAGCCGTATGGCATTACCGGAGTGACTACCGACCGGGTGGCCGAGCCACCCGTGCAGAACGAGCGGGATACCGATGCTGGCCTCGACGTCAAGCTCGGGATCACGCACAATCTGACCGCCGACCTGACCTACAACACCGACTTCGCCCAGGTGGAGGTCGACGAGCAACAAGTCAACCTCACTCGTTTCAACTTGTTCTTTCCTGAGAAGCGGGACTTCTTTCTCGAGGGTCGCGGAATCTTCGAATTCGCCCGCGGCCCCAGCGTCAGTCTGCGCAACAGCGCGCTACGCCAGCTCGGGGATCCCACGCGGGGGTTTTTCGGGGGCGCGAACACCCCCATTGTCTTTTATTCGCGGCGGATCGGCCTTGAGGGAGGAGCCGTTGTCCCGATCACCGGTGGCGGTCGCGTCACGGGCAAGGCCGGGCCCTTCGACATCGGCGCCTTGAACATTCAGGCGGGCGACGAGCAAATTTCCGGCGCGTCGTCGACGAACTTCACCGTCGCGCGGATCAAGCGGGACATCCTTAGACGCAGCAGCGTTGGCGC
>CAUZIB010000087.1:0-19274 GCA_963579735.1 Vicinamibacteria bacterium
TCAATGAAACTTCGTAACACTCTGAACAATAGAGGCGAAACACCTCAAAGGGTCGCTAGCTCAGTGGTAGAGCACCTGACTTTTAATCAGGGAGTCCTGGGTTCGATCCCCAGGCGACCCACCATTTTTTTCAACAACTTACAGAGGTCACCGGCCAGCCGCTGACGGCCGGGGTCACACAGGGGCCACAGTAAGCCCCGCTGGCCGAAGCCCACACACGAGCCGGAAAAGGAAAGAATGCGTATTCTGACCGCCGCCGTCTTCCTGTCGCTTTCTACGACCTCAGCACTCGCCCAAGGGCCGCCTGTCGGCGGACCCGGCGCAGGTTCGGAAACCGTCATCACGCGAGTCTCTTCCGGACTTCAGCGGTCCCATAACGCGCGCGCTTTGGGGGTATCGCGCTTTCGTAGTGCCCTGAACCGCTGTTCAATGACGGTCCCGAACGTCTGGACCCATGTCTGCGCCAAGTGTCGCGGGTGAAGGGGTCACAGCAACGAGTGAGGCTGCACTCTAATGCGGCCTATGATCAGCCCAGACGGCTCAATGCCAGATGCTATGAATCGAATCCATGTCGAAGGCCACCCTGGAGATGTCGGGGGCGACCTGGTCCTCTTGGGGCCGCTTCAATCCGGCGATCTCCACACCGGCCAGGCCGATACGTGATTCGTCGAGGTCGCGGCGACTCGCACTCAGGTATAAGTCGGCCCTCCGTAGGGAGACCACTGGGGGGCTTTCGTTCGATCTGGTGGGTATTGCTCCATGTTCTCGGTGAGGACGGCCGGAGCCGAGATGTGGCGCTAGAGCCGCCGATCAGCACCCTCCTCCAGCGACAAGAGGGGGCGCGATGCTGACCAGATTCTTCCGCGAACTGCCCACGCAACGCTGGCGACTCGCGCTGGTGGTGGTACTGCTGCTCACGGAGGCACTGCTGAACACCGTGAGCATCACGATGCTGGTGCCTCTGGGACAGGCGCTCCTCGACGAGAGCGGTGAGATGGCCATCGCCGGTGTCAGCCTCGACTGGCTGTCGGAGGCGATGCGCAGCGACGCTCGTCGGATCTCATGGCTGCTCGTACTCATGGGATCGCTGTTGCTGATCAAGGTCGCTGCCGGCCTTGGGAAAGCGCTCCTCGCGGCGCGGATTAGCCGCGAAGTGTGGCGGCACTGGGTCACGGAACTCACTGCGCGCTACCTGGCGCAGCCCTACCGCGAGATCGCCCGCGAGGACTCGGGCGTGATGCTGAATCTCGTCGCCCGCGAGGCGAAACGCGCGTCGAACCTCGTCGTCATCTACCTCGAGTGGCTGGCCAGTGCCCTGACGTTCGTGTTTCTCGTCACAGCCATGCTCGTCGTGGAGTGGCGTGTCGTCGCAGCGGGCGCTGCGGGAACCGGAGCGCTTTATCTGCTCGCGATCCGACCGCTTCTGAGCCGATCTCGCGCCATCGGAGCACAATCCGTCGAAGCGAATCAGGCCCTGACCAGCGTCGTTTCGCAGACGATCCAAGGCGTCAAGGACGTCACGCTGCTTAACCTCCAGCTCTCCCGCCGCCGGCGGACCCAGGCTGCGGCCGAGACCGCTGCCCAGCTCGCGCTTCGGTTCGCTGTGCTGCAGGCGCTGCCCCGTTACGGGATCGAGTTGCTGTTCGCACTGGGCATCCTGGCCATGGCGGCTTTCGTCACGACCAGCGGAGCCGCGGGGCGGAGCGAGTGGCTGCCCCTTGCATTCTTCTTCATCGCAGGCTCGTTCCGCCTGGCAACGCATGGCTCCAATCTGACGTCTAACCGCATCAAGACCGTCAACCGGTTCCCGAGCTTCGAGGAGCTATCGCGGCGGGTGTCCCACGTATCGCCCAGGCTCGACCGCGATGGAGCCCTATCGCTCGACCGGCTCGACGCACCAATCCGCGTGCGGAACCTTCGGTTTGCTTACGAGCCCGACAAGGCCGTACTGCGAGGGATCGACGTTGACATCCCACACGATCAGCTGACGTTCTTGACCGGGCCCAGTGGGTGCGGGAAGTCGACGTTCATTGACCTCCTCGCGCGCTTGTACGCGGCCGATGAGGGCAGTATCGAGGTCGCGGGACACGGCCACGACGAATACCGCTTGTCCGACTGGCGCCGAATGTTGGCATATGTCTGTCAAACGCCTGTCCTGTTCAGTGGCTCGATCCGCGACAATCTCTCGGCCGGTCTTGAAGGCGTGAACGACGCGGCCCTCACCGAGGCAATGTCACTCGCGGGCGCGACGCGTTTCGTCGAGTCACTGCCGGACGGCATCGACTCGCCCCTCGGCGAACGCGGTCAGGGCATCAGCGGTGGTCAGGCATGCCGACTGGCAATCGCCCGGGCCCTAATGCGACGACCCGCGCTGCTTATCCTCGACGAGTCAACGACGGGGATCGAGGCTAGGTTGGAGCGAGAGATTCTGCAACGCCTCCAAGCCATCCCGAACCTCGGTGTGCTGGTAGTGAGCCATCGTCGGGCGAACATCGATCTTGCCGACGTGGTCTTGGAGATGAGCAACGGGCGACTCGAGCCGAGTATTCAAGGAAAGAACTTTCTATAAACTGCTCCCCTGATGGCGAAACCGCTCTCCTAGTCGCCGCCGCAGCCGGAACAGCTCGAACAGCTGGAGCCGGAATCGCTGTCGCCGCCAGTAAACGAGTCAAAGAAACCGCTTGAGTCCGCCGACTCCGAGCCAGAGGAATGCATCGCGAAATCTTTTAGATCCGCATCGTACTCACTTCCCTCATGGACATTTTCGGCACCGGTCGCTGGCGCTTCAAAGTCGGCTTCAGGATTTAGCGTGTCGCCATCGCCAGCGTCGAAGCCGGCGGCATCGATGCTCATGACGTCCGCTCCGTTCTCATCGACGATATCGAGGCTGCTGCAGTGGATATTGTTGTGGTGGCAAAGGTCAGCCCACAAATACGAGTAATACAGGTGGTCGGCGAAGCCGTAATAGTATGATGGACTCGTCTCGACGGTTGTTGGAATCGATGATTTCGAAGTCACCCGTTTCTTTGGGCGAATGAGCTTCAGTCGAATGTCGTTCTTGATGGCATCGCAGTGAATGAACTTTCTAATCTCCATTTCCAAGGAACTCATAAACGTCGCGAAACTAGCCCTCTTTCTTTCAATGAATCCATCGTAGGAAACTTGATCTTTAAACGTTTCCTTCATACGGGTCTTCAGTTTCTCGGCAGCATCTGATCCCGATGATTCGAAGTCCGTTGCATAGGCGCTGACTCCAATTCTGATCGGCTTTTCATTGACTTTGTGAACCCTCGAGATGTTGATCTCTACCAAATAGCTGAACTGATCATCCTTGTGCTCAAGAACCAGAAGTAATTCCTCAAACATATCAAATTCAATCGAATCGACTTTCTCGAGATAGCTGTCCATGGCATTTTTCAAGTCGTCAACGCGCCCCTCTGTATCGAGGTAGAAGTCGTACTTGTCCTTGGCTAGCCGAACGATGTTATTGATCCCCATGGATCTCAATGAAACATTGAGCTGCTGCAGGATCGAGAATGCGGTAAACGTTTCCCGCTCCTCCTTCTCGGTGGAGGCTCCGCCGGTCAGGACGTGGAGAATTCGTCCGAATACTTTCGTTGGTTGGATAATGTCGATGCGCGTCTCTTGCGACGGGTCCACGGCTATCGTGCCTTTTAAAAACATCTAACACCCCTTACAACACATTATCGATTACCGCAATTCCCGCATTCAACGGTTGGGTCGACACCCCAGAATTCTCTGGGTACAGGGCCGAAGCTTCTCTTGTAGAGATCCAGCGTTCGTCTGAATCCTGCTTTGTTTTCAGCTTTATCATCACTCGGATTGTGGTGAATGAAACGTCCAAAATTCCGCTCGCAAACAGATGCGTACGTTTTAGTGAATAAAATAAACTCATGCCACGCCAGGTCTACCTTCATAGATGGGGTCAGCCTTGCTTCATGCATGGCCACCAGCGTCAGAAATCTAATAACCTCTTCGATAAGGCCTCGGCATCTTACGCTGGATTCCCCGGTTGACTTCATCACCTTGGGGAGCAGATCAGGAATCTCCCGAAGCACATCGTGGGCTAACTCGCCGCAGGTTACCGCGGTCTTACGTCGGGTCATCTGAACCATTTAGTCCTGATAGTATTCGATTACCGGGGCGAGGCTTGCAACGCGCGCGGCACGGCTGGGGTGAGCGCCTGCAGCATCTCGAGGGAGGAGGACGGCGCGGTAAAAGATATTTTCGATCGCGGCGGACTCAAAGCCAATGATTAGATTGAACTGGCACGACGATTACGGTGACACGCCCCTGGTAAATAAGCGACAATAGGATAAGGAGTAGCGAATGAAGCGGCAATTGGTAAAATTTGTCGGCGCTTCACTGTGCGTCTGTTTCTTCGCGTCAGTCGGTTGTAGTTGGTGGGGTGTAACTTCTGAGTCCCCAACCGCTCCATCTACCTCGCAGTATGTCACGTTGAACGTAACGGTGACTGGCGCCGGGTCGGGCACGGTGACGTCGAGTCCGGGCGGCAGCAGTTGCTCCTCCGATTGCGTTGGATCCTACGCGACTTGGACCGTGGTAACACTGACCGCGGCCGTGTCTAACGGTGGGTCGACGTTCGCCGGCTGGAGTGGAGACTGCAGCGGCAATGCGCAGACGGCGAGTGTAACGATGGATGCGGCGAGAAGCTGCACGGCGACATTCGACGACCCGTCACTCCGCGCCGTTTTCGACGTCAGTGTTACTCCCGGCGAGGACAACCTGGAACTTAATGAGGCTGGCGTTTGGTTGGATGGCTCTGAAGTATTCAGGACAGCCTGCTCCAGTCCCTCGGGTTGTACAGACCAGAGCACCGCTTTACGTCTAAGTAACGAAAATGCTCCGACGAGTATTGCGTCTGGCGAACACACCCTTGGAGTGAAAATCACGGACTTTGACGCAACTGGGGCTACTGCGTGTGTGATCTGCCTTTATGAATTCTTCTACGTGAGGGTCACTATTTTGGACAGCAGTGGAACCACTGTTCAAACAATCAACCTTCCAAACCGCGAAGGAGCTCTTGACCCAGGCGAATCTACGGATTGGCCTTTCACTGTTAACTGATTTCGGAAATTGATACCCTAACCTCATCGATTCCGGCTCACGGAGGTTCTGATGCGACGACTCACCCTCGTCCCCGTTGAACCGCGAAGCTTGTAGCGACCTGCAAAAAGCGAAAAGGGTTTCCGGAAGATGTCGCACAAAGTCGCACAGAATTCTGACGCCGCACACCCGCACGTGGTTCAATGAACATTTCCTTCGACAACACGTACGCTAAGCTGCCAGAACGTTTCTTCGCCAAACAGGAACCCGCCCGTGTTCCGGAAGCGAAGCTCATCCGTTTCAACCGCAAGCTAGCGGCAAAGCTCTCGATCGACGCCGATTGGCTGGAATCAGCTGACGGCGTCGCGATGCTCGCGGGCAACACGACCCCAGAGGGAGCCGAACCGATTGCACAAGCCTACGCGGGACACCAGTTCGGTGGATTCTCGCCACAACTCGGCGACGGCCGCGCCATCCTCCTCGGCGAAGTCATCGACACCGACGGCGCACGTTACGATCTACTGTGTCTGAGGGCGCGCCCACGGCGCCCTCAGACCCGGTCGTCGGCCGTGCGACGCACGCCCCTGACCTTGCCCCCCACACGCCGACCCCTCTAATGCTGTCTATCGTCACCCCAAGCGTACCTTGGCCAGACCGTAAGGACGGATAGAATGAAATACTGAGCGTTTTGGCACCCCCATGGTTGTATTGCGTCCTGTTCGTTCCATTTATTTATCCCGATAGCTACCGACAAGACGAAACCTCTAGGTGCGACTGTAGCAATGTCTCAGATTACACAAAACAGTACGTGAGGGTCGCCGTGACGCCGACAGCCGCGTAGTTGAGCGACACGTGCCCGCCTGATTTGCCAGTGGCGTCCCCAGGGACTGAGTAGGCACCGGGGGATCTGCAGGCGGCGGCGCAGTGTCGATCATGGGGTACAGCCAAGAATGCTCCAGTCCCAAGTGTCGCTCGCCGTACCGAAACGGGATGTCCTGTGTCCAGTTGCTCGGAATCGTCAGGCAGAACACCAGCAGACATATGAAGGCCACGCGCTGGGAGGCCAACGGCGCCGCGTCGAGCAACCCGCCAGGGGATGGAGCGGTAGCCAAACTACCCTTGAGACGACCCAGCCTCCGCAAGCGCGAGCGATACAATAGTGCAGCGCCGAGCAGGGCCATCATGATGTTGAGCGTCTGCCCGGTCCCGAGGGCGAGTCGGTGAGTCGGATAGTCTCTAAAGAGGTCGATGAAGAAGCGAGGAAACGCGTACCAGAACACGAAGCGGGCCCCAGTCGCGCCAGGCGTGGTGTTCACTCGTCTCACGCGCATCAGGTAGGCCATCAGTAGCAGGTTCTTCGCACCGTCGTACAGCACCACCGGGTGGCGAAATCCGTCCGCGTCCGGAAACTGAACCGCCCACCACACGTCCGTTACGGCACCGACGATCTGGCCGTCGATGAAGTTCCCGAGTCGTCCGATTCCCATGAGGAACGCCGCCGGAATGACGAGAGTGTCGGCAAGGAGCAGGAACGACTTTCGGTACCGAAGTGCAAACAGTCCTGCACCAACCGCGCCACCGAGCATGAGTCCGTGTGTAGCCATCCCGCCGAGCCAGTAGGCGGGGATCAAACCGAGATGCTCACGGTAGAACGACCATTCGTCGAAGACGATCTCGACAGCTCGGCCTCCGACGAGGACGCCGATGACCATGAACAGGCTTAGGCTCCAGACCTGCCGGAGCGACAGGTGCAGCTGGCCATGACGGCGTCTCAGGAAGAGATGAATCTCCAAGAAACCGAGAGTGAAGCCCAGTCCGTACCACCAGAGGTGCACACCGGCAATGTCGAACAGGATCGGGTCGATCTGGTGGACGTAGGGTCCGAACATGCGTTTCCCCATAGTAACCGAGACAATCGGGGAAGGTCGCGGAGGTGACAAGTCATGGATTCGCTCTCGATCATCTGCATCGTTGTAGGGGCCTTGGCCATCCTCAATGGGGGCACCATTACGAGGATTCGATTCGGAGCTCGGTCAATCTTGACCTGGACGCCTTTGACGACGATTACCTCGACCAGCGCCCGTCCGCGACGTGCCCCGAGTGCAGCACAAGGTAAACCTCGACGTGCTCGTCGTTGAGGACGGCGTGTTCATGATGGGACTACCCGAGCCACCGGCCTGATCCCTGAGTCCGGTAGGAACCATGGTGCTAAAGTCAAAACTCCGATGACTGGTCGGGAATGCGATTCTTGAGTCCAGGTCCACCAGAGCAATAAGCCCGCTTGCGATCGACAAGCTTCTGACAGCCGCCGGGGGGCTGCTGTAAGCCCGGAACGACCTGCACCGGTCTACAGGCCGGGGCGTTCGCCGGCCTGGAAAGGCTGGCCATCGAGACCGCGACAGGTTCGCTTGCCTTCGATGAGGTCGGCTATGAAGCATTGTGCCTATGTTCGTGGCCAGTGCGGAGGCTGACGGCTAGCTGCGCATCGTCGAGCAGATTGAGCCGATCTCAACCTGCTAGCCGCTACTTGGACCAGGGACAAGCGTGGCTTTTGCCTGAATTGGGAAGCGATTATGAAGACGATATTTCCTCTTCTTCGCTATCAGGCCGCGTGCGCGGCCATTTCGGTGGCTCTGTAGGGCATTCGGCTTTGTTTAACTCTTTCCGTTCCAGGGGCAAGGTAAGTCGTCCGACATGCGCAACTTCGACTCCGCACCAAAGTTATTATCCTTGGTCAGTCAGGCCGGACGATGGAATCGAGTGCGTAGACAAGCTCGGAATCTTCACTCCGGCGCTGTGTGTGTATGTGAATGACCTAGACGCGCATCTCGAACGGGTTCGGTTGTTAGGGGGGCTAATTATCGATTCTCCGTGGAGACTGATTTCGGGTCACGGCAGTAACACCCGCCCGACCCAGAGGGGCACATCTAGACGTTCGGAACCTACCGTCTAGAAGAAACTGGCGACTAGCGACCCGACCGAATCATGTTGTGACGTGAGCGACGAGTTCCGCTCGTCATGAATTGGCATCTTCTGAATCACATCAGCACGCCCACCAGCAGGTCCCACTGTAGTGTCAGAGTCGATCTAAATGTTTCTATACTGTCGGTGTATACAGTAATAGCGTTGAATTCGTTGGCGTGATCGGTGTGGTCGTCGCGACAGCATCCGCTCCAGCGTTCATCAGAGTGACTGACTCCATCCCCCAGAACATCAACTGGGGGGCGGTCAAGACTGCGTGCGAGCGTGCTATTCGAGCCACCGTCTGCGGATGTTAGACCGGCCAACGAGAGCGATACGGTCATTAATCGCGTTACTGAGGCGACCTGCCTTGTGCGGGTCACCGGTCCAGCACAGTAGAGCGCCTCGCCCGCGAATGGGACGCCGCGCACCCGAAGAGACGTAACCACGTTGTCTCTCGCGGCCTGAAGTTCTCGGGTGAGATCGCCAACGGCTGGTGTCCTCTCTGTATACTCTCTCCAACTCGCCGGCCGTCCATTGCTGATAGCAATGACTCAATGACAAGAGATTGGAAATACATGTTGGGGGAAAATTTCACCGCCGTAGCGCTGACGGGCCTGTTGTTTGTCGGATGTGGAGGCGCGGGACAAACTGGACCGACGCCTGTGAGTGGAGGCGCGGGACCAACTGGACCGACGCCTGTGACTGGAACCTCACTGGCGGACCAGATTCAGGGTACATTCAAGGGGCAGTTTCAAAGCCCGAGTTATTCTTCCAGCGACTACCAAATCATCGTAACCAAGATAGACGACGACACAGTCAGGATATCGCCCGCTTCCGGTAGCACTTCATCGACATTTGATGCCGACTTGGCACTTGGAACCGCCACATCGATCACGCTCACGGCGCCAAGCGACGACCTAGCCAACAACGGGACATTTGTTGCGGCCACTGGACGATTAGCCTACACGTATTGGTTTGACAGCAGTAGCACTGACGATAGCAAAATCGAGGTCTTTTCTGGCACAAAACAGTGATTGTCAAAAGGCTAAATAATCGCCCACTGCTAGCGTCATCGCCAGAAATTTCCAGCGTAAGCTACGCAGCCCTCCTGCGTGCATCAGGTCGCGAGTACGGTCACGCTGGAGGATGCGTCTGGACCTGCGGTCAGATTTGCTAGTTTCTACTGGTTGCTGAGCCCGCGAGGAGGGCGCCGCGCATCCGCGTGGACCTCATCAGACCGTTCTGCATCAGTGCTCTACCATTAGCGTCAGTTCCTTGGGTCTGACGGTAGAGTCCCAAGAGTTCGCTGTGTACAAAGCAGTGGCGGCTCAAGACAAGCCGCCACTGCTGCTCCTGCTGTCTGTGGGTGATATCAAATGTCTGCTGTTACGCCCCCCCCTCTCATCGCATTCGGTGTAGCTGAACATTCGGTTTGACCGACGCTTCATGACGAACGCCAACGGTCTGATGGGACCGTCATAACCCGGTAGATACATCCCACCATTGACCTGGTCGAGTTCCGATCTGCCATTTGCTTCACGTCGCTCTGCTGCGCTCCTTAGCTGTGCCCGCCTGCGGCTCATCCGCAGTTGATGAGGTCAGTGTAAACAGTCACGACCAGGCGCACCATGAACCACCGCGCAGAGCCTCTGTGAAGTTGATCACAGAGTACCGACGCGCAACGCCTGGCTCGCGAGCGGGAACGACTGGTCAAGTCACCCGTGGACAGCGTGAAACCTTTTCGGGTCGAAAACACTCGCCTTCGGGTGCTGTCTCTGATGCGGTCCGATATTCAACGGGACTATCTGGTCGTGACCCACACCAAGAACAGCAAAGTGCGAAAGGTGCCGATCAGCAGCGACCTTCGTCGGGCTCTGCTGTCTCGCACGCATCAAAGCGGGTATGTGTTCCTGGAGACGCACCGGGCCGTCTTCACCTGGGTGCAGCAACGACTCGTCGAGGCCGGCCAGTTGCAGGGCAAGACGATCGCGATCGACGCCACGACGCTCGAAGCGAATGCGGCGATGCGCAGCATCGTCCGTCGGGACACCGGCGAGAGCTACCAGGCGTGTCTGACGGGTCTCGCGAGGGCGTCGGGGATCGAGACGCCGACGCGCGAAACGTTGGCGCGACTGGACCGGACGCGGAAGAAGAAGACCTCGAATACGGACTGGACCCACCCGCAGGATCCCGAGGCGAAGGTCACGAAGATGAAGGATCGCCGGACGCACCTGGCCCACAAAGCCGAGCACGCCGTCGACCTGGAGACCGGCGCGATTGTCGCGGTGACCCTGCAAGGCGCCAATGTCGGCGACACCACGACGATCATCGAGACCGCCATCGCCGCAACCGAGCAGAACGTTGAAGATCCGCAGTCGCTGGAAGAGATCGTCGGGGATAAGGGATATCACAGCAATCAGACCCTGATCGACCTGGCCACCGTGGGCATCCGGTCCTATGTATCCGAGCCGAATAGGGGGCGAAGGGATTGGTCGAAGGCTCCCGAGGCCCAGGCGCCGGTGTATGGCAATCGTCGTCGGATCCGGGGGCCACGCGGACGCCGCCTGATGCGCCAACGCAGCGAACGGGTCGAACGCTCCTTCGCGCACGTCTATGACACGGGTGGCGTGCGGCGCACGCATTTGCGTGGCCACACAAACGTTCTGAAGCGCCTCTTAATTCATGCCGGTGGCTTCAATCTCGGGCTCGTCATGCGTCAGCTGATCGGGGTCGGCACGCCGCGCGGGCTGCAGGGCCGCGTGGGCGCGGTACTTGCGACGTTATTTGAGCTCATGGGCGTCGTCCGACGTCGGCTCAACCCGATCTGGTCGTCGCATCGACTCATCCCGGCCGTCCGCGGTGGGCTGACGTCACGAACCACGTCCGCCGTCAACTTGTCGACCGTGGTCACTTGCACCACGGGCTGCTAGACCGGGCGCCTGAAGTAACCGGGTGTTTTCAGCCAGTTACATCTGTGTAGCCCCATCCTGAAACAGGTCGATAAACGATATTAGAGCCCCTCGAGGCTCATTCCCCTCGCCGACGACCTCGAGACCCGTGGCTGGTGAACCCAGCCGGCGCAATCCCTTCAGCGGTCTGACCCGCGACAGCATCTCTCGATGAGTCGACATGGCCCGACTCCGAGGGCGACGTTGCCCAGGTAGGACTCGCGCATTAGCACCGTGCCCACACCGTTTACCCGAAACGGTGCGCTCCCCTGAACACCCCTGTTTTTGGGGGCCCCGACCGCGCTTTCTCGCCACCGTTTGACCCGGATCCGTTTTTCGAGCCGACACACGCGGGTGGGGATGTGAAAGATTACATCCAGACCCGTTCATCATCTGGATCTTTGTCCGGAGCGATCACGGCCTTGACCTGGATTGCGACACTCTCGGTCACGTTCACCGTCTTGGGGTGCATCTCGTAACCGACCTTCCACAGGTCAAGGTCGTATTCGCCCTTGGCCACATCGAGGTTGGCTAGTCCATGCTCGTCGGTCAAGGCTCGATACACGCCCAATCGGACCTGGACATTTTGGAGGGGCGTCTGGGAATCCTCTTCAACGACCGTCACCGTTACCTTGTAGTCGGGTGGTCTGGCGGCTCGAAAGCTGAACGCGGCAGACGCATCTTCGTGCGGTATTTCCGACTCTGCCCCCGCAAATGTGACGGTCCAAGAGTACGTCCCCTCTCCGATGGGGGCGGCAAGATTCACTTTTGTCCCATACAGGGCACTCGTACCAGGCCACGGTGTATCACCAAGTTTCCCCTCGCCAACTTGGAGTCCTTCCTCGTCGCGTACCGCGATCAGTTGTCCCGGTAACTGACAGGAGACCAAGCATTTTAGCCCCGCCTTCACCTCGAATGAGCTGTTCACTACCACCGGTGACGGAACGTCCCACACGGCGATGCTCGTGGGATGCGGCATGATCCTTGAGGTAAGGGTGAGAGCGCTTTCCTCATGGACGACACCCTTGAGTTCGTGCCTCGGGAATACGACGTTCCAGGCATACTCACCAACCTGCGGAGGCGCCGTGACCACGAACTCGTCGGTTTCGTTCGTCAGATTCTCAAACCCAATCAGTTCACGTTGCACGACGATCCCCGTCGGAGCCATGACTTTGACAAGCCTCCCCCGCAGGTCACAGCCCGCAGGACACGCCACCTTAACTTTCAGTGTGAGGTCGGTGCCGGCCTCCACCTGCGGGGGAACGGACCGACTCATTTCGACGGTCGTCCGATGGCGTGCCTTGTCGGTCACGGTTCAAGCGACTCCGGCGTTCTGTGCAGCCTCCCTGCCGGCGATGCGACCAAAGACCAGGCAGCGACCTAGGCCATGTTGAGCAAATCCTCCCTGCGACTCACCGGCACAGTAGAGGCCCGGGATGACCTGGCCTCGAGTGTCGATCACCTGGGTCTTTACGTTCGTCCTGAGACCAGTGAGCGAATCGTGAAGGATCGGCGTGGCCCACGCCGCGTAGAAGGGTGGCCTCTGTATTTTATGCCTGGGGGTGGGCTTCTGAAAGTCTAGGTCTTTCCCCGTGTCGACGAAGGAGTTGTACCTGGTCACGGTCGCTTGCAGCACCGCAGATGGTATGGGCTTCGATTGGTATGGGTTTGCAATCCTAGTCGCTAGTTCAGAGACGGTGTCAGCGCTGAAGAAGTAGCCGTCTGGGTCCACGTCTGGCGGGTGCGGATTCCAATCATTCCGTACCACGGCGTCTTGGTCGAAGATGGCCCATATCGGCCCCCCGCCATTCAACTTGGACGGATCCCCCGTATAAGCCAGGGCTGCCGCATAGTAGTCGTACCGTGAATCCCGCTCGTTCCAGAATCTCTTGCCAATTCGGTTCACAAGAATTGCATCGTGCCAATCGCTGACGGTGAGACCTCCTGCGCGTGCGCGCTCGAAGACTCGTTTACCTAGGGCGGAACCGCTGAGGTACTCCTCTCCCCAAATCAAGCTGCTGTACCCCCATCGACATCCAATATGACGGGTCTTTGTGACCGCGCTCCCTGCCTCGGCCGTTTGATTGGCCGTGCACCAGAGGGCGGCCCCAACGGCCATGGCGGCGATCTCGCCATCGCCACTTTGCCGGGACCAGGGTTCGCCAGCTACCTGGTACTCCTCGGTCAGCCTCGGATCGAACGTTCGGCGGAGGTCCACATTACTCGTACTGCCTCCGGTGGCGACCAGGACACCCTTAGTTGCCCTGATGTTCACCGTACGGCCTTCATACGTTGTCGCAATTCCAAGGACTCGCCCCGCGGAGGGACTCTCCCGGACGATGCTTGTCAGTTTGTGCCGTAGAAGAACTTGGGCGCCCTTCTCCCTCGCGCTGGCTTCCAGCCCCCGGACGAGGCCGGACCCAACCCGGGTCGGATAAGCCGTCACACGTTCGCTGGCGACGGGCCATTGGACCGATCGCTGCTGGCGTGGAACTGTCGACGCAGCCGTTGGACCCGTCAGGTGATCCTGGAATCGGACTCCGTTCTCTATCAGAAATTCGTAGGTCGCTGCGTTCTCGTCCGCAAAGGCTCGGACGAGGTCCCGATCGCTATATCGACTCGATGCGTGGTCATGACGAATCCAGTCCAGGAATACCTGGTCTGCCGAATCTTCCACCCCGAATTTTCGTTGATTACTTGTTCCACCTCCAAGATGGACCTGTCCTCCTGAGCACATTCCGTGTCCGCCGATGTCGACGTTCTCGTCCACCATGATCACGGAGGCTCCGTGGTCAAGTGCCGACACGCTCGCCGCGAGTCCGGCGGTCCCAGCCCCAATGCTGACGAAGTCTGCCGACATATCCCAAAAATTCTGTGCCTCGGCGTCCCTGGAGCCAAGACCTGATAACGCGGTTGCGCCGACGCCAACGGTTGCACCTTTCTTGAGGAAGGCTCTCCGGCTGACAGCCGCGCTCTTCTGTTTCCTCGTGCTCATGGGTTCATCCTCCAGGCGGAGACGGTATTAAAGCACCCCCGAGTGGCCCGATCGTGTCCCCCACGGGCGGATTGGCCACCCCCGCAGCCGGACTGACGACCCCAGCCACCCCACAAGCGGATTTCCACCCCGCCCGAGCGCTTCGTGCCGAGCATGCCCGCACCAAGGGATGACGTCAAGGCCGAATTCTTCCACCGAGGCGCACGTCGAGCGTGCTGACGTCGGAGATGCGTCGTTCCGGGTGCGTCGTCGACGACGAACTCGTCGTGCGCGCCTCCAGTGTGAGGCGCGCCACCGAGGAGGGGCTTCCCAACGTTCTCTTGTCTACGCATCGCCCGGCCGCGCGGAACGGAGCTGCCAGGAACCGTGGTCCAGCCTGTAATCGTGGGGCCGAGTGTGTGATCTGAACCGTGCCACAACGGGACAGAAGAGGCCTCGCGACACCCAGCCGCGTGATCCCATCGCCGTGTTCGACTACAACAAACAGTCCGGCAGTGACTTCAGTGTGTATTACTCGTACGACGTGCCAGCTGACAGCGCCCCGTGCGGCGAGACGCGTGAGGGGATCGGCGGCTGGGTCTGCGGGCAGTGAGCGGTCGCGACCCGGCTACGCCGGACGGGCGAAGGCCACCAGCGAGGCATCTGGTTCGACGCCCGTTGCAATGACGACAAACTGACGACTCGAGCGACCACCTAGCAATACCGTGTTCTAAGGAGTAGCTACAGCTCCGAAGAGCATCAAAAACTAGACCTACCGGTCGGGCAGCTTGAACACGTAGAGGGCGTTCCCGGTGCGCGGATAGCGCACGTCTGGTGCCAGCAGGTTCGGGACGTTGCGGGGGCTCCCGCCGCCGAGCCCAGTCGATACCGCCACATACTGCTCGCCATCGACGCTGAAGCTGACCGGGAACCCCTGAACCGATGTGCCGAGCCGCCGTTCCCAGAGCACTTCGCCGGTCCGGACGTCGTACGCCCGGAACCACCGGTCGAGATCACCCGCGAAGGCAAGGCCGCCCCCGGTCGTCAGGGCCGCAGTATGGAATGACGCCCGCTGTTCGACCGACCACAGCTCCTCCAGGGTCTCGACGTCGTACGCCGCCAGTTTGCCGAGGTTGCCGTTGGAGCCGGGCATTTCGAACCATTTCCTATCGGCTGCCGAACCGCCTGACCCTGGCTCGAACACGACCTCGCGCCCCGCGATGGCGAGACAGGTTTGGCTCAACGGGATCACGAGCGCGTTGGCCTGCGGGCTGAACGAGGTCGCGTGCCAGTTCTTTCCCCCGGCGGTGCTAGGGCAGACCTCGACCCAGTCCCCGACGCCAGCGTCGGCGATGTCTTGGCGATAGGTGACCCGACCGGTGTCTGGGTCGATCGAGGTGAAGATGTTCTGGAAGACCGTCTCGGTGTGGCCGAGGAACTCCCCCGTCTCACGGTCGAGCTTCCAGAGGATGCCGTGCTTGCCGATGGTGAAGAGGGTCTTGCGGCCACCGACATCGATCAGCACCTTCTCGAACGCCTCATCGAGGTCGAGCGCCTCACCCGGCACGTGCTGGAAGTACCAGTCGATCTCACCGGTGCTCCGCCGTAGCGCCAGCGTGGCGTTGGTGTAAAGCACGTCGTCGTACACCGTGAGGCCCCGACTGGCGGGCACCCACGGCTTGGCTTGCGCCGTCGGCCAGTAGATCAGATCGAGCTCTGGGTCGTAGCTGCCGGCAGTCCACGAGTCGCCGCCGCCGCGGAGGACGAGCGGCAGGTCACCCCAGGAGTCCCCGCCCGGCTCCCCCGGTTGGGCGATGGTGAGCGTTCGCCAGAGCTCTTCGCCGGTGTCGGGATCGTGCCCTGTGATGAAGCAGCTGTCTTCCTGGAAACGCGAGCAGCCGTTGATCCCGTTGACCACGACCCCGCCCATGACCATCGGCCCACTCGAGCTGGTGTAGCCCTGCTCGGGGTCCGCGATCTGATGCTCCCAGACGATCTCGCCACTCCGCGCGTCGAGCGCGACCAACGCGGCGTCCGCGGTCGAGATGAACAGGTTGTCCTGGTAGATCGAGATGTTGCGCAACCGGCTACCGCCTAGGCCGAGATTTTCCGGAAACTCGCGCGCGTATTGCCAGATGACGTCACCGATCCCGGCGTCGAGCGCTTGGATGATGTTGCCGGGGTTGGTGAGATACATGATGCCGTCGTGAACGAGCGGCGTCGGCTGATTCGAGCCGTCGGACATCGACCACACCCACGCTAGTTGGAGGTCACCGACGTTATCGGTCGTGATCTGATCAAGCGGGCTGTGACCCTGGCCGTCGTAGGTCCGTCGGAACATCAGCCAATCACCGGGCGGCGGGTCGAGCAGCATCTCGGCGGTCACTGGCCGATAGTCTTCGACGACACCGTTCCACTGGAGGGCTGGAAGCGGCGGCCGGGGTGCGGCAAACCCGCCCGGCTGTCTCGGCGAGTCGGCCCCACGCGCGGCGGTGGCCGGTGCCGCGGCGCGTGCGCGACCCGCCACGACGTCCCGCGTGGGGACCATCGTGGTGATGGTGGCCACGAGTCGCTCGCTCCCGGCCTCCTGGCCGTTGCGCTCCAGGATGTAGGCGATGATGTTCGTAAAGCTCTCATCGCTCGGCTTGCGCCCGTCCGGCGGCATCGTCGCCTGCATGTAGTCGAAGAGCTCGTGCACCTCACGACCGCCCCAGCTGTTCAGGAAGTTCGGGCCCGCCAGCTCCGGTGCCTCAAAGTCTCCCTGGAGGTTGGCCATGTGACACGGCGCGCAGACACTCTCGTAAACGAGTTGGCCAGCGCGCGCTTGATCCTCGGTATAGCCGGCGAAGTCCTGGGCCTGAGCACCGATCCCGCCGGCTCCGACCGCTGCCAGCGCCACGACGAAAGCCGCCCACGTGCGTCCTATCTGCATCATCCTCACTCCTGCGGCCACAGCCAGCCGCGAAGCTCCCCGCCGGGATTGTTCTCGGTGTGAATCTGGAGATAGTAGAAGCCGCCACGTAGCTCGCGGAGCTCACTTTCGTCGAGGGTCACGGTGTCCTCGAACTCTCCCTCGGCGACGGTGGGCACGTCGATCGCGAACGCGACCGGCCCGGGTATGCCGGGCTGGGCCCGATGCACGTGGGCGCGGATCGCGGCCGAACTCATGCCTTCGAACGACCCCTGGATCGTAAGCGCCGTCCCGTTCAGCTCCGCACGGACCACACCCTCGCCCGTGATGGCACCGGCCGTGCGGGCATCCACCGGTAGTGGGGACAGCCGTCCTTGGAATCCCTCGCTCTGAGCGCCGACGACCACCAGCGCTGCCACCATCAGCGCCGCGCAGGTGACGGCGACGACACTATTTGTGAAGACCATTCCGCTTTCTCGTCCGACCGGATCGCACCTTTCTTATACACCGATCTCCTTCGTGGGCCGAGAAATTTCTTCGCTTCCAAGACGGGTGACCGCCCTTTAATGATGTTATAGATCGCGAGGGCGGCTATCACCTCAGTGCGTCATTCCGTACACGATGTAGTTCACCCCGAGCTTGGGCGTTGTTGCGCGAATCCGGGACCGAGTCGCACCTTCCCCAACCCGATGATCGTCCTGTTGCCATTGGCGCCGCGATACCAGGCGTGTTCGGGGCCGGGTCAGGCAAACACGGCGACGCCTCGGCCTCGCTCAGACCTCGACACCGGTCCGGTCGCGCTTCGTTTCGCGAGCCCCACCCAGCATGCCCGCGGACTCGGAGTGGTCTTTGGCCAGTTGACTCCTCACGACGCTTCGGACCAGGTAGACGAACGGGGTATCCACGAACGCGATCGCCCACTTGACGACGACCGACCCCAGGAGCATGGCGGGCAGCGAGTCCAAGCCGAAGACCACGGCGATGAAGAGCCCCGAGTTGATCGTCTGACTGGTACAGGTGGAGACATTGTTCCGTAGCCAGAGATGCCCGTCTCCGGTGAACCTCTCCTTGATCCAATGGAAGATCCAGATATCCCAGAGTTGGGCGGTCAGGTAGGCGAGCGTCGAGCCGAGCAGGACGCGCCAGCCGCCCAGGGCGAAGGGCTCGAGGGCGGAGGTATCGCCCGGCAACAGCAGCGACACCTGGATGATCGCGACCGTGACGATCTGGGCGGCGAGCCCTATCCAGACCGACAACCTCGCGTCTCGTTTCCCGATCACGTCCGCGATGACATCGGTGACGGGGAACGTCATGAACGCGAAGAACACATTCGAGGCCGGGAAGACCAGCTCCAGTGAACCGATCTCGATGAACACGCGGAGCTGACCCGTGAAGACGCTCGTGGCCATGCCGACGGCCATGCTGAGATTCAGCCAGAGGAGGGTCTGAGTTTTGTGGAGCACCCCTTGGAGTGTACGTGTCGGGTTAATACGACGCGCCGGGCATAGACATTCCCCAAGGGTCCCAATATGCTACGGGTCTCGAAATCCCCCCTCAGCAAAGGAGCCGCCGTGCATACCACGCCGTCCCGCCCCGATCGTAGTCTGATCCGAATCGCGCTCGGCTTGTCGCTCGTGGCGCTAGTCGCGTTCCCCGCGACCTCGCTCGTCGGCGCCGCTGGCGCGGACAAGGTCCCCGTGGGCACGCCCGAGGCGGCGGGACTCTCGGCGAAGCGTCTCCAGCGGATCGATGACGTGATGCATCGGGCCATCGAGACGGACCAGATCTCGGGCGCGGTCACCCTGGTGGCCCGCCACGGCCAGATTGCCCACTTCGAGTCCCACGGCCTGCGGGACCTCGAGTCCGGCCTGGCGATGGAGAAGGACACGATCTTTCCGATCGCGTCGATGACCAAGCCCGTCACCGGGGTCGCCATCCTGATGCTGGTCGAGGAGGGCAGGGTCAGGCTCACCGACCCGGTGTCTCGATTCGTTCCCGAATTCACCGACACGCGGGTCGCGATACGCCGACCGGCCGAGGGCAGCGATGAGCCCGAGATCTACCTCGTTCCCGCGGATCGGGAGATCACCATCCGTGACCTGATGACCCACACTTCCGGACTGGTGAGCGGCGGCGCTGGGTCGCAGGAGGCCGGACGCGTGGCCCCCAGGGACGGCACCGGCACTGTCGGAGAGTGGGTCACCGCCCTCGGCGCGGCACCCCTGGACTTCCAGCCGGGCATGGCCTGGGCCTACAGCGGACTGGCCGGCATCGACACCCTGGGTCGCGTGGTCGAGGTCGCCTCGGGCCTGACCTTCGACGAGTTCCTCCGGCAGCGGATCTTCGAGCCGCTCGGGATGGTCGATACCGGCTTCAACGTGCCCGCGGC
>CAUZIB010000088.1:0-18875 GCA_963579735.1 Vicinamibacteria bacterium
AAACGACGTCGGACGTGAAATAGGTCGGGTCGCACCACCGCCCAGCCTTGACCCGACCTCGATCCCCCCGCCACACCGCGAGCGGATTCCGAGGTGTGGCGGTGGGGTACTATTGCTGGCCAAAGACGGTCGCGTATGCACGTTGCGCCGACCAAAGTGCAGGAGCAGACACAATGAACGGCAAAGGACGTAGGACCGCTCAAACGCGGTCATCTATTCTCGCAGTCGCGGTGATACTCGTGAGCGGTCTCTGGGTCTCCGGACCGGTGATGGCGCAAGGTCCCGGCACTGAAGACGCGCAGTGGACGTATTTGGGTGGTGACGCATGGCACACCCGCTACGCGCCGGCCGACCAGATCACCCCTGCCAATTTTGAGGAGCTCGAAGTCGCATGGCGCTGGAACGCCGCCAGTTTCGGCCCCAGCACAGCGCGGGCCACGCCCACCTACGTGGACGGCAAATTGATTACCGTCAGCGGGAACCGTCGCCACGTGGTCGCACTCGACCCCGCGTCCGGCGAACTGCTCTGGAGCTTCACCGAACCAAACACCAGCCGCTACGAGTACTCCATGCGTAAAGGCTATGGGAAGGGCATCGCGTATGCCCAGGTCGATGGTCGCGGAGTCGTCTTTATCTCGAGTCCTGGTTTCTTCCTGCACGCGCTCGACGCTGAGACCGGCCGGCCGCTGGAAAACTGGGGACGACCAGTACCCGTGCCAGACTTTGGCACTACCGGCACGGTCGACCTCGTGGAGGACCTGGTCGCAGACTGGGGCCCGTGGACAAGTATGGACCGCCCCTACGACGCGAATATCGGTATCCCGCTGGAGATCGGCTATATCACCAACTCGTCGCCTCCCATCGTGGTGAATGACACAGTCGTGGTGGGCAACTCGGCCGAGCAAGGGTATCGCCAGACCCGGATCGAGAACGTACCGGGCGATATCCTCGCCTACGATACGCGCACGGGCGATTTTAAATGGAAGTTCCATGTCATTCCACGGCCCGGTGAGTTTGGCCACGAGACCTGGGAGAACGACGCTTGGGAATGGACCGGAGACGTCTCTTCGTGGGCGCCCATGTCAGCGGACCCGGAGCTCGATCTCGTCTACATTCCCACCAATAGCGCGACAATCGACTACTATGGCGGACACCGCCCCGGTGACAACCTCTTCGCGGCCAGCCTGATTGCCCTCGATGCCGAGACCGGCGAGCGGCGATGGCACTATCAAATGGTCCGCCACGACGTCTGGAATTACGACACGCCCACGGCGCCAATCCTGATGAACGTGACCGTCGACGGGCAGGAAATCAAGGGGATCTTTCAGGCCACAAAGCAGGCCTGGGTCTACGCCCTGAACCGCGAGACCGGTGAGCCAATCTGGCCTGTCGAAGAACGCCCCGTCCCGCCCTCGACCGTGCTCGGTGAACAGCTATCGCCAACCCAGCCGTTCCCGACCCGGCCCGCGCCGTTTGACCTTCAAGGTCGGACAGAGGAACACCTTATTGACTACACCGCGGAGGTTTTCGAGGCAGCCCTTCGCGTGGCGACTGAAAATGAACTCTTCGGCCCGATGTTCAATCCTCCCACGACCATCGATGACCCTGCCGGCCCGGCGTGGAATTGTCCTGGCGGTGGAGGCGGCACCAATATCACCGGCCCGGCCGTAGCTGATCCCGTGTCGGGGGTCATGTTCGTCACGTCGGGAAGTGGCTGTTTTAGATTGCAACTCCTACCTGGCAACGAGTCGCCTCTCGATGAACTGGAACAGTCGGGCGTGACGCACTCTGACTGGGCCGCGGTGGCCACCAGCGTCGCTGGTGGTCCGGATGCCACTATCGACGGTCTCCCGATTTGGAAGGGGCCGCTGGGGCGCATCACGGCAATCGACATGAATACCGGGGAACATCTATGGGTGATCCCGAACGGGGACGCGACGCAAGAGGAGCAGGACCTCATCAGAAATCACCCGCTCTTGCAAGGCGTCGAGGGTGTCGAGGTGAACCGTGGACGCGCCGGTGGCACCGCCATGATGGTCACGCCGACGATGCTGCTGGCCGGGGGGCGGACGAGCGACAACACCCCGCAACTCTTCGCGATCGACAAGCAGACCGGGGAGCGGCTGGGGGCGGTTGAGATCCCTGGTGTCACGCGATACGGGATGTCCAGTTGGATGCACGAGGACCGGCAGTATGTGATCGTGCAGCTTCAAGACGGCCTGGTCGCCTTGGCACTGCCTTCGGGCGAAGAGCGCCCAACCGACGCGCATTAGAGAAGTCAGAGACGATGGTCCGCCGGAACGCGCCACAGGGCCTGTTTTCAAGGCCCGCCGGCGGACTGTCTTGGCTCCCGCCCGCTGCCGGGTCCGTCGTTCGTCATCCCCGAAGGGGATCCTAAGAAACCATTTGCCAAACGCGCGGCGCCGCACAGACATACTGATTCCGCGAGCGATCCCAGCGCAAGCCGCGCAGTGCCCCGATAGTAGTCCGTCTCTGCATGCGCGACCACAAGCGCGAGACACTGGGGAGCCCAGGCGAGCAAATGGTCCCGGAGGAAGTCGGCCTGCGCGTTCAGAAGTTCGAGCCCTTGTGGCGTCTCTAGCTCCTGTGACTGCAGTGGCCAGACATCGAATAACCGGCCCTCGACCAGCGTCCGCAGCCAGGAAGAGCGCCCCATTTGAGAAAGTCGCGCCGAGACGACGCGAATGGACCGTCGGGCTCGGGATCACGTCTCGATGGCATTGCTATCCCCTACGCTCATGCTCGGGCCCACATCCCAGGGTCCTTTACTCGGGCAGGGCAAACACAAAAAGCGTGTTGCCTGCACTCGGTCGGATCTCTGGGGTCAACCCACGGAAGTGTGCGGACGTCCCTCCCCGACCGGTGCTCACCGCCACATACTGCCGACCGTCGATGGCGTAACTCATCGGGAACCCAGTGACAGACGACCCGATGTTGATCTCCCACAAGACCTCACCCGTCACGTGGTCGAACGCGCGAAAACGCCCATTCACGTCGCCGCCAAAGATGAGACCTCCTCCGGTGGCTACCAGCGACATGGTGGCTGCGCGTTGCTCGTGCAGCCAGACGGTTTCGCCAGTTTCAGCGGAGATCGCCCGCACCGTGCCGGCGTACTCAGTGCCGGGGGCCAGCTGATGGCGATACGCAATCGCATACGCCTCGGAACGGCTTTCGTTCGGTTCCGTCGGGGTGTCCTCTGGAAAAGCGGTTGCCGCCATCATCCGCGCACACGTATTTCGGAGCGGCATATACATGGTGTTGGTCAGCGGACTATAGGCACCCGCCTCCCAATCTTTGCCGCCGTTCCAGGTTGGACAGGCAAAGACTTCTTGGCCCACCGCGCTAAAAACGACCTCCGAGTTTTCCGTCACATCGCCGGTGACCCCGTCGATACTGGTGATGACGTTTTGCGTCACGGTTGGTGTCGCCCACAAGAACTCGCCCGTGGCGCGATCCAGCGTATACACGACGCCCGTCTTCCCCGGTATCCCCGTCACGACCTGTCGGGTCTCACCAGGCTGCAACCGCGGGTTGATCCAGCTCACCGCGGTCGGGTCTGGTGCCACAAGGGTGTCGACGAGTAAGCGCTCGAATGGGTGGTCGAGGTCCCAATGGTCATTGAGATGCTGGTAATACCAGACGATCTCGCCGGTGTCAGCATCGAGCGCAAGCGTTGAGTTGTGATAGAGATGCTGGTTGTCGGCACCGCCAAGCAGGAACTTGGGAGCAGGAGACGTCACCGAGGTCCCGATATAGACGAGATTCAGGGCCGCATCAAAACTTGGCACCATCCATGCCCCGACGTGTTTCCGATCTTCGTAGGCGACGTCACCCCAGGTTTCATCGCCTGGCTCACCCGGCGCAGGTATCAGTCGTCGGCGCCACACTTCCTCACCGGTCCGGGCATCATGCGCGGTGACCACGCAGGCCTCCGGTCCGCCTCTCGGCGAGCAGCTCCTTCCCGTGATCGCCTTGCCATTAGCAATGATCGGCCCTGACCCCTGCAGCACCGGATGGGTCTCATAGTCCAGCACCTGTGTTTCCCAGACCATGTCGCCAGTCGTCGCGGAGAGCGCAAACAGATGGGCGTCCATACTCGTGTCGATGATGAGATCGTCGTAGATCGCAATGTTGCGATTGTTCCCGGCCAACCCCCCTCGCCGAGCGTTCTCGGGAATGTCACGCCGATGCTCCCAGATAAGGTCACCCGTCCTGGCGTCGATGGCCTGTATGACATCGTTCGGGTTTGGCATATACATCACACCGTTGTAGACCAACGGCGTGCCCGACTGAAACCCATCGGTCAAGCCCCGTGTCCACACCATCTGCAATCCACCCACGTTGTCGCCCGTGATCGCGTCGAGTGGGCTGTAGCCCCAGGTGTCCAGTGTTCTACGCCACATCAGCCAGTCGGCCGGATCCGGGTCCTGGAGCATCGCATCCGTCACCGGCACGAAATCTGGCAACGTCTGGCCGAGGGCCAGACCGGCGTGCAGCATGGGTGCGAAAGCCGCAAGAACGGCAGCAAGCACGCGTGAAAGACACCCACGTGCACGTAGACGGAGAGACGGTCGGTGCATTCTCTACGGTCTCCTCTCTGAACTATCAGTCAACCGAAACAAGGCAAGCCGCTCATTGCCTCGGGGCACGCCGGACGTTGGTGCCGATACGTTGCCCCCTGCCTCGGGCTCAAAGGGCAACCACCCGATTTCCCGCGGCCAGATACATCACAGCATCAACGACGATCGGCGTGACCTGCTGAAAGAGCTCTGAAGGATTCGGTCCTTCGACAAACCCCGCTTCCGGGTGAAACCGGTATGACCATTGCTCCTGTAGCGACTCGACGGTGCGGGTGTTGATCTGGTCGAGAGGAGAGTAGCGCGTACCCGCGAGATCCCGGTTGTAGGTGGGCCAGTCGGCAGCAGCGTCTCGCTGGGACTCCGGGGCGACAAGCCCCAGACCCGAGGCCATGAGCACCGCAATACACAGAGCGAGTGTCGCGGTTCTACGCCTTGACTGTCGTTTCATGATCGGTGGCTCCTCTGCACTCTATGTGTTTCGGACCGACGGCGCCAAGAAAACTCTTCGCGATGACACCCGACGCTGAATCGGGCACATGGCCCGCGGGCGGTTTTCATGCGCGGCTCAGGGCGGCCGATGGCATAATCACTGGATTCGAGACCGACTTGTCGTCGCATCGCCCGACCCAGCGCGCCGAGTTAGGCTCGCCGCCGCGCCCCGGATGTTGTGTCGTCGGTGCGGTCGAAAGGAGTTACTTTCATGTCGCAGATAGCCGCCGTGGCGCACAAGTTTTTTGAAGCGTGCGAGGAAGGCGCGGGCTGGGCGGGTTGCCAGGAATACTGCACAGCGGACGCGACATTCAACGCCCAGGCCGAGCCGCTCGCAGAGATGACCCGGCTCGCGGAGTATACGGAGTGGATGAAGGGCCTCGGGACATTCATGTCTGACGCAGGCTATGAGCTGAAGTCATTTGCCACTGACGAGGCGCGGAGAAATGTCTCCGCTTATGCCACCTTTCAAGCGACTCACACGGGCGACGGGGGGCCGTGCCCGCCGACTGGTAAACGCATGTCAACAGACTACGTCTATGTGATGGAGTTCGATGACCACGACAAGATCCGGCACATGACAAAAATCTGGCACGCCGGCTTGGCGATGAAGGCCCTCGGTTGGGTCGCGTAGTGCTCCGTCTGCTGCGTCTCTCCGCGCCGTTGCTGCCGGCCGCGTTTCTGCTCGCGATCTTCGGCACGCCAGCCGCCGCTCAAACGAGTAATCGCCCTGCGTCGTGGCCCACGCGAGTGCTCGTGACTAACGACGACGGCATCGACTCTCCGGGTCTCCACGCACTCGTACGTGCGCTTACGTCCGTGGCCGAGGTCACGGTCGTGGCGCCCGCTGGTAATCGATCCGGCAGCACCAGCTATGCCCTGGTGCTCTCCGGGCGGGTCATCGTCGAACAACGAGACTTTGACGACGCGCGCGTAGCCTACGCCGTCACCGGGTATCCAGCCGACTGCGTGCTGATTGGGCTAAATGGCCTGATGGCCAACGACCCACCGGATCTGGTCGTGTCCGGTATCAACACCACGGCCAACCTTGCCGACGCGTGGGCGTACTCGGGGACGCTGGGCGCGGTCCGTATCGCCACGCTCCACGGTATTCCGTCGATAGCGGTGTCAGGGGGGGCGCCGGACGCGCTGGCCGCGGTGGCACAGTGGGTTGCCGACCTCGTGCAAAGTGACGTCACGCGCGGCCTTCAACCTCCGCGCTATCTCGCTGTTGACGTGCCAAACGTGCCTCTCGCCGATCTCGCGGGGGTGACGCTGCGACCCCGGGCGCAAGGTTTTCTGGTGCCACGACTCCAGAGAGGCGCTCGTAGCGCGGCTGACATACCCGGTCAACAGGCCTGGGTCTCCGCCGGCTTCTCCCGCCATCCGGAGGTCATCAGTGGCACCGACGTCGAAGCCCTCGGGAACGATCAGATCGTCATGACCGCCATGCGGGCGGACGAGTCGGATGCCGAGTTTCTCAGAGTGCTACAGCAGCGCGCCGCCGAGCTTCCGTCATGGCCACCGAGCCGATAGGACGGCTCGGAGGAACAACAGAGCCTTCTGCAGCGGGAGCATGATGACCACAAGGGGCAGGATCTTGCCACTCATGAGGACGCGGCCCCGAGAAGACCTTCCCACGCTGACGGATGTGACCGCCGTCAGGCACTTTGTGGCCTACCCGAGACCGACAGCGTATGACATCGCTCGACAAACGGTTGAAAAAGCGTCGACCGTTGCGCCATGATGACCCACCCTGAGACCCCGGAGACCAACCATGAAGCGATACTCGCTGCTCGCGATTGTGCTCGGCGTTTTGCCCTCTGTCGCACTGGCCCAGACGACGCAAGAGCTCATCAACGACCAACGCACGCCCGACGATGTCCTGAGCCACAGCATGGGATACGACCGGAAGAGTTACAGCCCGCTTGACCAGATCAACCGGTCGACCGTGGGGCGGCTCGTCCCCATCTGGAACACCAGTGTGATGAACAACCTCGGCGAGCTGGCCGCCCCGACCGTCTACGACGGCGTGATGTATGTCATCAACGGGAGCTGGACGTTCGCGATTGATGTCGAAACCGGCCGCCAACTCTGGCGGACGCCCGTTGTGATCGAGCCGGAAACGCGACGCTCTGGGATCAACCGAGGCGCACCCGCGATTTACGAAGGTCGGCTGTTTCGGGTGACGGTCGACAACCATGTGCTCGCGTTGAACATGGAGACCGGCGAAGAGTTGTGGAAGCAAAAGTTCGCCGACTCGAAGGAAGGGTATTACGCCACCGGTGCGCCCATCGTCGCCAACGGAGTGTTGATTTCAGGGATGTCCGGGGGCGAATCGACGACCCGCGGATTCCTCGATGGCTGGAACCCGGAGACCGGTGACAAGCTGTGGCGCCGCTATACGATTCCCGGTCCGGGCGAACCCGGTTTCGAGACGTGGCCGGTCGACAGCAACGCGTGGATGTATGGCGGCGGACCAACATGGCGGTCCGGTTCGTATGATCCCGAGCTCGACCTCGTCTACTGGGGAACGGGGAACGCCGAACCCTACGATCCAATACCGCGTGGCGCGCTGGATAGCCTCTATACGTCGAGCGTCCTCGCCATCCGACCGCAAACAGGAGAAATCGCCTGCTACTACCAATACACGCCCAACGACGTCTATGACGTGGACGGCGTCGATGAGCACGTGCTCGCCGACATAGAGGTGGATGGCACCCCGCGCAAGGTGATGATCCAGGCCAATAAGAACGGGTTTTTGTATGTGCTCGACCGCACCGACTGCACGCTGATTGCTGCACATCCTTACGTCAAGGTGAATTGGGCCACGCATATCGACCTTGCGACCAGTCGACCCGTGTTGACCGAGCTCTATGAGCAGTTCCTGGCCGGAGAACAAGTGTCCATTTGGCCCTCTCGTGGCTCAAACGCCGTGCCTGTTGCATTCAATCCAACGACAGGACTGGTCTATACGAGCTCGTGGCACGTCCCGCGCATCCAACAGTTGGCGCCGCGGGAAGGCGAGCAAGTGATTGGGACGAACTCCACCGGCGTGAGCAACCGCTTCCCGCAAGTCGAACCGGGCGATCTCCTCGGGCACTTCGTGGCGATCAACCCCTTGACCGGAGAAAAAACCTGGGAAGTCCCGCTCGTCGATTTCCCAAGCTCGGCGGGAATGCTCGCGACCGCGGGCGGCTTACTGTTTACCGGCAAGTTAACCGGAGAGTTCCTCGCACTCGACGAAGCGACCGGCGACACGGTGTGGCAGTTCCAGACTGGCTCGAGTGTCAATTCGACCGCGATCACGTATACGCATGAGGGGCGGCAGTATGTGACGGTGGCGTCCGGCCTGGGAGGCGGTCTTGCCAATCGGTACGCACGGGGTCGGGTGCCGGCAGGCGGCTCCGTCTGGACATTCGCGCTCATGCCCGAATAGCGATCACGCGGAGGAAGAGCCATGCCTTTAGCCCCTCCGGTCGTCTCTCGACACTGCCACGCGCTCGTATTGTGCGTGGCACTGGTCGTCACCTCCGGCGTCTCGGTCGGGACGCAGTCCTCAGACTTTGCGCCCGTCACCGACGCCATGCTGCAGGACCCTGCGCCGGCGGACTGGTTGATGTGGCGTCGGACCCTCGATAGCTGGGGTTACAGCCCGCTCGACCAGATCACCCAGGACAACGTAGGTGCGCTCCGCATGGTGTGGTCGCGGGGGTTGACACCCGGCACACAGGAAGGGACGCCGCTTGCGTATGACGGCATGTTGTATATGCCAAATCCGAGCGACGTCATTCAGGCATTAGACGCGACGACCGGCGATTTAAAGTGGGAGTATCGTCGGGACCTCCCCGAGGATGTCGGCGACTATCTCTTCGCCACAGCAACCAATCGCAACCTCGCAATCCTTGGGCGCCTCATCATCGACACCAGCGCGGACGACTACATCTACGCTGTCGACGCCGCGACCGGGGATCTGGCCTGGGAGACCCAGATTCTCGATTATCGGATCAACCCGGCAAATCAAACCTCCGGTCCCATCATCGTCACGGGATGGCGGTCTCTGGCCGGAGTTGTATGCCGCAGGCCGGTCCGGAGGCGTGCGTCATTACCGCGCACGACGCACTGACCGGCGCGGAGGTCTGGCGACGCTCTCTCATTCCCGGTCCTGGCGAACCCGGTGACGATACGTGGGGCGGCGTGCCGTTCGAAGAACGCGCCCATGTGGGGGCGTGGATGGTGCCCAGTTTCGACCCGGTGTTGGATCTGGTCTATGTGGGGACTTCAGTGACATCGCCCGCGCCAAAATTTCTCCTCGGGGGCACGGACCAGACGCACCTCTATCACAACACGACGCTGGCCCTCGACGCCATGACCGGTGAGATCGAATGGTATTACCAGCATCTCAACGATCACTGGGACCTCGATCATCCTTTCGAACGCTTGCTCGTCGATACGGCCGTGACACCGGATCCAACGACGGTCAGCTGGATCAACCCGCGACTCGAAGCCGGCGAGGCCCGGCGGGTCGTGACCGGTATTCCGGGCAAAACCGGTGTCGTATATACCCTCGACCGGGAAACTGGAGAATTCCTCTGGGCCACGCCGACCGTCACCCAGAACGTCATCAGTGATATCGATGGTGCGACCGGAACCGTGACCGAGAACTCAGAGGTGGTCTTCACCGGCACCGGTCAGGAAGTGCTCGTCTGCCCGACCTGGCTTGGGGGCAAAGACTGGGAGGCCGGCGCCTACAGCCCGTTGACAAACACGATGTACTTCCCGCTGCGCAACGCATGCGCGCGCATGATGGCCACACCGACGAGAGATGGCGACTTAGGGGAAAGGCTGTACTCCCTGGCGGTGCACAACCAGCTCGCCCCCGGCTTTGACCAGCTCGGCACCGTGCAGGCGATCTCCGTCGAGACAGGCTCGACCGTCTGGCAATACGACCAGCGAGCGATGACCATGTCGCTTGTCGCCACCGGTGGCGGCCTCGTGTTTGGGGGCGATGCGAATGGTCGCTTCCGGGCATTCGACCACGAGACGGGAGAGGTGCTCTGGGAGATCAATCTCGGCTCGCCAGTCACTGGGTTCCCGATCACCTACGCCGTGGACGGCCAGCAATATGTGGCCGTCAGCACGGGGGTGGCCGGCACCTCGGCTGGTCTCTTACTGCTGACACCCGAGCTTCGCCCGAGCTTGGGGAACAACCTCTTCGTCTTCGCCCTACCGGAGTGAGGTCCCGACGTTCTTCACGCGTTGGCCAGACGGCAGAGCACTAAAACCGAAATAGTCTCGTGGCCTTCACAACAAACGCCCGGTTCTCCAGTCTGACCGACCGCGGGTCCAGTGTGTCACGTTCCTCCGTGTAGACCACAAACAGCTCGCTCCCCGGCTGGTACTCCCACCGAAATCGAAAGTTGGTGCTGAGAGAGTCCGCGCCCGAGTTGTACTGCAGCAACGCGGCCACGAACATCCGCGGGGTGACGGTGAACGTCGTCCGGGCCGACACCAGCTCCGTGGCGAACCGCCCTTGCGGGAGATCGATCCAGTTGAACGACAACGACGGTTCGATCGTCAGCTGTGGAGACAGACCGATGCGCCCGTTGAAGAACCCCAGACTGGTCCGCTGTCCGCCCCAGAACCCACCCCGGTCAAACGTCACGCCGCCCGACACCACGCGCTGCTGTCCCAGGGCGTAGACGAGTCGCGTGTTGACAAAGTCATACTCGCCGACGCCAATCGTAACGTCGGGTGCGAGCTGGAACGGTCGTTTGAGCAATTCGTGGTTATCGGTCACTCCGGCAAAAAATCGGTCACCATTCTCGAACTCGGTCCAGAACAAGCCCTGGCGCACTCGGGTCTCGAGCAGGCCCGCGCCGTCGGTGGTGTAATCGAGGCTGCCTTCCCAGGCAAACTTGCGGACCGCGGCGATCGACTGCGGCCGAGGGCTAAAACGTATCGCTCCATAGTTGCGACGGAAATCTGCACGCCGCACAAAGCCGATCTCCGGATTGAAGTTCGCGCCCACTCCGAGCCGCTCGGCGACCACACCCCACCGGTCGCCGTTGTAATCGAGTTGGGCTTGGTAACTGAGGTCGTCCTCCCCGACCCCGGGCGACTGGGTTCTCGCCAGATAGGTATTGACGTTCAGGTTGTCGTAGAACGAGAAGAGGCCATCTACGCCGAACGCCTGGTTCGAGCCCGCCCCATCGAGCGAGAGTGATCGTCCGGTAAACAGCGCCCCTACGGAACTCCGACGCAAGATGTCACGTCTGACCCGAACCACGGAGAAGTTGGTTGCGCCCGCGGTCGACACCACCTCATCACCCGTCTGCACATTGAGCAGGCCGACGCTATAGGGTCCGGCCTTGCCCGTGAGACGCCCCCCGGCCTGTATGGGGACGGTCCGACCGTCCTGGAGTCCGATACGTCGGCTGAAGAAGATGATTGGAGCGGTCGCGGCAAACTGCCCACCCCGGAAATAGAAAGTCGTCGCGTCGTTTGTCGAGCCCCCGCCAAAGTCAAAGATCCCCTGCCCTTCGAGAAAGAACTCACGCTTCTCAGGAAAGAAGAGACTGAACCGGGTCAGGTTCACCTGCTGCTGGTCGACCTCGACCTGGGCAAAATCCGTGTTGTAGGTAAAGTCGGCGGTGAGCCCTTGCGTGACACCATACTTGACGTCGAATCCGACATTGCCGCCAAGCTCTCTGAGGAGCGGCGGCGTTTCGTTGAGGTCGGTCCTCAAGTCAGTGATCCCATACGGCTTGACCTCGAGCCGGGTGCCAGAGACCGGCACCTCGAGACCGACAAGCGTCGCGGACGCAGACATCTTGTACCACCCGGCCATATTGTCCGCCGCGGGAATGGGCGTGAGAAACGACACTTCGTTCGTCGATGCCACCCGTCGCTGGAGATTGATACCCCAGACTTGCTCCGGACCGGCGCGATACCGGAGTGACTTGAACGGGATACTGATCTCCACCGTCCAGCCCTGGTCAAATCGCTGGGACCGCGCATCCCAGACGGTGTTCCAATCCATATTGAACGTCCGCTCGCCCGTGATGATCGCGTCGATGAGACCGCCCACTGGATTCGTGATGAAGCCAAAGCCGTTCCTTCGGTCGTAGAACGTGTCGAGGGCGACGGCGAGCGACTCGTTGCCAAACATGCCCCAGCTGTCGCGTTTCATCTCGTTCGCGACCATCTGCTCGGGTTCCGCGCTCCAGCACCGCGCAGCGACATAGAGGGTATCGTCATCGAACATCACCCACACTTCCGTCTGGTCGTTGGCAACCGCCCCCTCGTCGGGTTCTTGCTGGATAAACCCGGTCACGGGTGCGACGTCCTGATAGACCGCTTCATCGAGCACACCGTCGAGCGCTAACGGCGAGGCGAGCCGTGACGCCCGCATCGTGACGCGACCTTGGGCGTCCCGCGCCATCATCTCCGGAAAGGTGGGCGGCGGGGGGCCATCGATAACCGCATCCGCGGATGCTCCAACACGTTCGCCCCCGGTTGGTTCCGATGACGCCGACGTTGGCGGGGCAGGTTCACGCCGACGTATCGAGCCGTCATCGGCCGGGATGGAAGACTCGGTCTCTGTTTCAGTTCGTCGGAGAAGCACCGCAAGCTTCCGGGCGAGCTCGTCTTCCAACCGGAACAAGTCCGAGACCGGACCCGCCACACTCAGAGCACTCAGGACCCGCCCTGTCGAACCATCGACCAACTGCGCCTCGATCTCAAGCATGTCGTCGACCCGCCGGTAGGCTCCCATCACACGCAATCGAGCGACGTCACCTCCAGATTCGACGTGCCCACCGAGATCCGTAGCCACCGAGTCCGCGATTCCCAGACCAATCCACGCGTCCGCCGCGTCCTCGGTGAGGTTGAGGAACCTCTCGACCGTCACGAACACATGGGGGAGGGTCGAATCGGGTAGCGACTGACCGTGGACAAGGAGTGGAACCGCTAGCAGCGCGGCGACGTATACACAGCATGTCGCAAAGCCGTGGCCGACAGCCGCAGCGGCACGACACGACTGTTGGCCGAAGCCGATTTGCGTATAGCTGTGCAACCTCATCGGGGACCGCGTCCTCGAGCCCGCCACGTTCCCGGTGCTGAGTTCAAGATGCTGTGCCCTGAGCGTCCACGCGGATGGGTGAACATGGTGGCGACATCACCAGACAATAGCAGTAAAGATCGTGCGCCAGCTTGCGGGTATGTGCAGACGGAAAGATTGGTCAGGCGACGCACCTGCGCTGACCAGTGCAAACTGTGTCGCCCCCGCGACCGTATGACAGCGGCGAACAACGATACCGGGAGCCGGCGCTGGCGAGCCGAGCGACGCTCCGCGTAGGATCGCTACTTCGGTCTTCTGACCCGTATCTGGAGGTACAGGCATGCGACGTTGCCCACGGCGAAGGACCCACGACCCGAAACGGCGAAGGCCACCGCTCTCCTGGCTCGCAGTCGTCGTTGCGCTTGCAACCTCGGCGATTACGGTCGGACTCGCCGCGCCGCCGCGGCTGCCGCTCAACTCCTTGGATGTGATGCCACCGTCGGACCGTGTGACGGGCGCGCTTGGCATGCTGCGTGTGCACGAACAGTCATGCCAGAGTCGTGACTTGACCGACCAGCAACGGCGCCAACGCATCGTTGACCTTGCGGTGCAGGAGTGGAGCTATTTCGGGTTCACCGTCGTGGACTATACGGAAAATCAGCCATCCACCCGAGGACCACGCAAAGGTCGTCGTCGCTGGTCCCTCCTGAATTCATCGGACACGAGCCGCGTCGCCGATTCGATCGCTGGGTACTGGACCGTCACCCCCGAGGGGACATGGATTATCAACAATCAGAACGAACGGTGGAAGCGCACCGGCGCTGACACGCGCTGGCGGACCCCCTGGTCGGCAGCCTTCATTTCATGGGTGATGTGCGAGAGTGGGTTGGCCGAATCCGCGCAATTCCAACGCGCGGTGGCGCACCATACTTATATCGACCAGGCCATTCGAGCGCGGGACCGTGCCCTCTCGAGCGCGGCATTCACGGCCCACGACATCGGCGAGACCTCCGTCTCTCCGGGCGACCTACTGTGCAGCGGCCGACGGCCGGCCTACCGGTCGCTGGCCGATCGTCGTCGGCAGATGGGCGAAGGGGCGCGCACACATTGTGACGTCGTCGTCGCACTCGACTTGTCGCGGCGCCGTATTCTCACAATCGGCGGCAATGTCCGGGCGACCGTGGCGCTGAAGCTACTTCCGGCAAGACCAACGACTGGCTCAGGGTTGCAACCGGCCGGGGGGAGACGCCCACTTTTTGCCCATCTCAAGCTTCGCGCCCAGCCGATCGCGTCTGACGCACTCGACCACAGCCCGGCTCTGCGGGCAGCTGTGTGTTCCGGTCGTCTGTTGCCCGTCGCGCTGACCACCGCGGATGTCGCGCCGTCTGCTGCCCTTGCACGCTGTTGAGAGGCCGCGCGCCTCAGACCAAGAAAGCCGGGCCAGTCAGACGCTCAGATAGAATTGCTTAACCTACGGAGGAACGAGCTATGTTGAAGCCCACGATACCTCTCGCTTACCTCGCCGGCGTCGTCGCACTCCTCGGCGTGTCGGTGCTTCCCCACCCGGTCGACGCCCAAGACTTTCGTCCGGTGACCGACGCGATGCTGGAAAACCCCGACCCCTCCGACTGGCTGATGATTCATCGCACCTACGACTTCCAGGCGTTCAGCCCTCTCGACGAAATCGACCGCGACAACGTCGGCGAGCTCCGCCCGGTCTGGATGCGAGCCATGGACGAAGGCCCGCAAGAGATTCGACCGCTGGTCTACAACGGCGTCATGTATATCGCGCATCCGAACGGCGATCACATTCAGGCGTTGGACGGCACAACCGGTGACCTCCTCTGGGACTACGTGCGAGAGCTCCCCGCCGATCTTCGCGAGTACGCACAACTGGGTGGACGGACCCGACACCTCGCCATCTACGGAGAGCACATCTATCACCTGACGGCTGACGCGTATTTGCTGGCGCTGGACGCCCAGACCGGCGAGGTCGCCTGGGAGACACCGATGGCGGACTACCGCGATGGCATCACCCACTCGTCGGGCGCCATGGTGATCAAGGGCCAGATATTGAGTGGCCGGACGTGTAGCCCCAGTAGCCTCGAGGCCCGGTGTTTTGTCGCCGCGCACGACGCGCAGACGGGCGAGGAACGATGGCGCACCTATACGGCCGCCGGAGCCGATGACCCGGGCGGCGACACCTGGGGCACGCTCCCGACGTCACGCCGGGTTCATGTCTCGCCGTGGGGCTTACCCGGAAGCTACGACCCAGCCTTGAATCGGGTCTTTTGGGGAATCGCCGTGCCCCTGCCCTACCCACGCCTTGTCCGGCGCGGCACATGGGATGTGGGCGACCGCACGCCATGTGAGCTCTACTCCAACTCGACGCTGGCCATGAACGCCGACACGGGCGCGATCGACTGGTATTACCAGCACCTCCCATGCGACGACTGGGACCAGGATTTTGTCCAGGAGCGGACCCTGATCGATACGGTCGTCAATCCCGACCCGTCTGTGGTCCGGTGGATCAATCCGAACCTGACCGGCACGGCCGAGGAGCGAAAGGTCGTCGTGGTGATGGGTGAGCCCGGCGGACTCTTTGTGAACGATCGCGAGACCGGTGAGTTTCTGTGGGCGTCACCGGTACCCTTCACCGACACCGAACGGTTCGTCATCCGAGATATCGACGTCGAGACCGGTGCGGTCTACATCAACATGGATCTCGTCGCGCGCGAGAACGGCGACCAGTTCATCGTCTGTGGCCACAACGTCAAGGGCTGGTGGTCGTGGTCCTATAGCCCGGTGACGGGACTCCTGTATGTCCCCATCAACCGGTCCTGTTTGAATCAGACGACCAATGACCGATCGATCTCCGGCACCAGCCCGCGGTTCTCGATTCCGGAACCCGGTCTCGAAGAGGACGGGCATCTCACCGAAGTGCGCGCCATCGATATCTCAACCGGCCGAGAAGCCTGGCGCTATAGTCAGCGTGCGCCAAACGCTGGCTCGACGCTGGCAACGGCGGGCAACGTCGTCTTTTTTGGCGACTCGAACCGACGCATGCGGGCGTTTGACGCCGAGTCGGGTGACATCCTCTGGGAAACGATTCTCGGCAGTCAGATCAGCGGGTATCCGGTCACCTACGCCGTCGATGGCCGACAGTATGTGACAGTGCCGGTCGGCGGGTTCGGGGATCGGATCGCCACCTATGCACCAGAGCTCGAGGCACCGGTCGGAAGCAACATGCTAGTGACGTTCGCGCTCCCATAGCAGCCCGTGCCGTGCCATTCCACACGATTGCTCGCGCTCAGCACGACGCGGTACCTCCGGGCACGGCAGGAATCAAACCGGACGGCCAAGACAAGCACCCGACTCGTCCCGGAATCCTGCACTATGCGTGAGAGGGCACCGTGCGTGGGGGGGACTACCGTATGGTCCCCCCACGCACGGTGCCATTAGTGCGCCAAGGGGTCAGGCCGGACCTGGAACTTGAATACCGGGGCCACGTTTTCCGTTCCGCCTTCAGCGTGAAACGGCGCCCGACTCCCGGATGTGGTCCAGATCGCCCGACCTTTCCACCCGGTGGTGGGATCGTCGATTCGCCCGTCTAGCCCCTTCCCAAAAAAGCTCCCCAGCGGATACGGGACACGGAAGGTCTTAAACTCTCCATCGACGAGCGCAAGCACGCCTTCGGATAGATTTCCGGTCGCCAGCGGTACATTGTCGCCGACACCGAGCAGGTTGAACCGATCGCTGAAGTTGTAATACGCCGAGTCGGCGCTCGCAGAATCCTGCGCACCCTTATAGTTTGGGCCCGGGAAGGGATACAGCATCCAACCTTCGGAGCAATGCGCGCCCGTCGCCGTTGGCCCGTTCAAAGGACCGACGCATTTGCTGCGGTCAAAACTGGCGAAGTGACCGCTCGACAACACAGTCCAGACGACGCCATCGCTATCGACATCCATACCACGGGGCGAAAAGCCTTGAACCGACGCGGCAGGGTCATTCCACGGCACCTCGTAATACTCCGCCAGCGCGGTGTTGACGGGATCGTCTCCCGGCACGAGCCTCACGAGTCCGCCCGGCATCCCCAGCGTGGAGCCCCAAATCGACCCGTCGAGTGGGCTGGGCGCGACGCCATAGTAGCCTCGCTCGATTCGCGTGTCCTTGGCGGGGTCGATGGGATCCCCGGGCTCGACATAGTCGTCTCGGCGACCGTTGCCATTGGTATCGAGTACCTGCACAGTCCACCCCTGCGCCAGCGCCTCATCGCCGGTCTCATCGAGCACCGTCGTGTCGAACCATGCGACCACCGGGCCGCTCCCGGTAAACCACAGCTTGTCATCGTCTGAGAAATTGAGATGGTGCGTCCCGAAGCACGTGTCGACCGTCGTCATCTCCTCGGTCTGGGGATCCCACAGCTGCATCTGTCGGTTGCTTCGCTCGAGCGGAAACGCCTGGGCGGATGGATGGCTAGACCCTTCCCGACAAAATGCGGCGGTTTCGCTGGGACGCACCCGCGCTGCGATCCAGACCCGAGCGTCACTATCCATCGCGAAGCTGTGCGCAACCGTCCGACTGGTCCAAATAGCCTCATCACCAAAGTAGGGCGATGGCATCTTTGGCGGTGTCGACGCCGAGCTCGGTGTCAGCGGGTCTCGTACCTGGAGCGGCACCACACTCGCCACATGCGTAACCGGATCCACGACCGGCATGGCATCTGTGCTATTCTCCGGCGCTCCGTAGACCGGACCATTCGCGTTGACGTTGGGGTCCCGCTTGTCGGCGGAGATCAGGTCGTGCATATACGCGCGGGGGTCGGACCAGTCCCACAGGCTCACGACGACATTGCGCTCCACCCCTTCTGGCCGCGGCGGAGGCGTAGTCGGGTATTCGCCGGCTTGGAGACGGTCGGTCCAATCGGCATACATCGCAAGTGCGGCGTCGCGACCAACCTGGGCCAACCGGGCGTCCATCGCACCACCAGCCTGACCGGACTGCACCCGTCGGTCCCAGGCGGCAAGGTGTGAATCGAAGTCGCCCAGGGCGTCAGGAATCTCTCGTGTGGCCTTGTTGCCCAACGCGTGGCAGCCAGTACAGCCATCGGTATTGACAACGGATCGAATCCACTCGCCCTGACTCTCGATGTCCGGCGAAATGCCATTACCCTGCGGGCCCGTGCCGGGAAACTCACTCGGCGCCGGAAGTTCGAGCAACGAGAACCAATATTGCGCAGGGTAGTACTCCGCGGCAGTTTTGGCGTCGGGCGCCACCACAGCCGTGAGGTTCACCGCATCGCCGGGCCGGGCCTGTGCCTTCTCGGAGTCGACCAGCCCATAACCGCGGACCCACACGTCGTAGGTCGCCTCCGGCAAATCGGGAACAACGTAGCGCCCTGCCTCATCGGTTACGACGATCTTGATATGCCGAGTCGGCAGGTCACGGGTTTCCGCAATCACCCATACGCCGGCTTCCGGACCGTTGGGACCGCGGACCACGCCCGCAATGTCGTCACCGTCCATCGGGACCGACTCGCCGGCCGACTGGCCCGCCGCCCCTGCGACGGTGGAGACCGCGAGAAACACCGCCGCGGCAATCCCAATGCTTCTCACCGAGAACATCGTGCCCATCATTCTCTACCTCCTTCTACCTTAGGATTACCGTCGTTCGTCACAGCAATCTGGTTCGCACTGCACACAACTCCCCAGCCGATAGGCCCG
>CAUZIB010000089.1:0-18460 GCA_963579735.1 Vicinamibacteria bacterium
CAATGGCCCTTTCCTAACGTGACCGACTCGAACCCAGACGCCGCGTCATGGTGGACTTCGTTACCGCGGGCCGGTAAGGGGGTAGGCCCCGGTAGGACTGGGCGAGTAGGCATTGTTCCGTAGCGTCATGCTACACTACACGGTTGTGAATATGTTCGCTGACGAGGCCATTAATGGCTCCCTCTGACGTCGCAGTCAAAGACTCCTCCACAGTTTCCTCTCCCGTTCGGATCGCCAACGATTTCAGTATTCGAGTCGCCACCGTCAATGGCTCCGGTAGCCAGACGGCGAACTTGGTGCTGCTTCGTTCGATTTTTCAGTCGGGTGTGCCGGTTTCTGGAAAGAATCTGTTCCCGTCGAACATCGCGGGTCTTCCGACTTGGTTCACCATCCGGGCGAACAAAGACGGGTATATCGCCGCCAAGAAACGGGTCGACTTCATGGTGGCCATGAACACAGAGACGGCGCGCGAAGACGTGCTGTCGCTGCAGCCAGGTGCCGCGGTGTTGTATGACGAGCCGCTCAACCTCAAGACGCTTCGCGATGATCTTGTCTTCTATCCTGTGCCGTTTGACGCGCTCGTCGCCGATATCTGCACCGACGTAAAGCTTCGTCGGCTCGTGAAGAACATGATCTATGACGGCGTTCTCGCGAATTTGCTCGAGATAGACATCGCCGAAATGGAACGGGCGCTCAATAAGCAGCTGGGACGGAAGCCAAAGGCCGTCACGCTGAATAAGGGCGCGCTGGACGCGGGTTTTCGTTATGCCGCCGAGCATCTCACGAAGAGCGACCGGCTCGTCGTCGAGCGGATGGACAGGACGGAAGGGCTGATCCTGATCGAGGGGAACGCCGCCGCGGCGATCGGTGCGATGATGGCTGGTGTGACCGTCGTGGCCTGGTATCCGATTACACCGTCGTCTTCATTGTGCGAGACGCTGATCGACTATCTGAGGCAGTATCGGATAGACGAGGAGACCGGAAAGGCCACGTTCGCCGTGGTGCAGGCCGAGGACGAAATCGCGGCCCTCGGTATGACAATTGGCGCGGGTTGGGCCGGGGCGAGGTCGATGACGTCGACCTCCGGTCCGGGCGTTTCGTTGATGGGGGAGTTCGCCGGTTTGGCGTATTACGCCGAGGTGCCGGCGGTCATCTTCGATGTGCAGCGGGTGGGGCCGTCGACCGGTCTGCCTACGCGAACAGCCCAGGGTGATGTGTTGTCCACGGCGTTCTTGTCCCACGGCGACACCCGGCACTTGATGATCTTTCCGTCCTCTGTGGAAGAGTGCTATTCGATGGCCATAGAGGCTTTTGACCTAGCCGAACGCTTTCAGACCCCCGTCTTTGTGATGTGCGACCTAGATCTGGGGATGAATACGTGGATGTCGGAACCGTTCCAGTATCCGACCAAGCCGCTGGACCGCGGCAAAGTCTTAGACCAGGAGGCGCTGGAGCGTCTCGGGAAGTTTGGTCGGTATCGCGACGTCGACGGTGATGGCATCCCGTATCGGACGATCCCCGGCGACGAGATGCCGGCGTTTTTCTGTCGAGGGTCAGGCCACAACCAGTGGGCCCAATACACCGAACGTCCTGACGACTATCAGGAAAACGTGGACCGCCTCGCTCGCAAGTTCGAAACCGGTCGCAATTGGATGCCGGCGCCAGTAGTGGATATCAAGCAGGATGCATCCATCGGGATCGTCGCGTTTGGCACGACGCATTGGGCGATCGTCGAATCGCGGGATCAGCTGGAGAACGAGGCCGAACTGAAGACCTCGTACTACCGCGTGCGGGCCTATCCGTTCCGAAATGCCTTGGCAGCTTTTGTCAAGCGCCACGAGCGGGTCTACGTGGTCGAGCAGAACCGAGACGGTCAAATGCTGAGTCTCATGAAGCTCGATCTTCCGGTGGAGCTCACCGGTCGGTTACGTAGCGTGCTTCACTACACGGGTGACCCGATCGATGCACGTACCGTGACCGACAGCATTCTGATCCAGGAAGGGTTCCAAGTACCGCAGGCAGGTGCGACTCATTCGGCCCCGCCCCGCGACGCTGGCGTTGGCGGGGAGTAAGCGTAAGGACAATAGACGTGGCTATCGCGACAACGGCGACACCGAAACCGCGCCCAAAGAAAATCAACCGTATTGGACTCGATACAAAAGCGTATCGGGGCGCCAAGACGACCCTCTGCGCCGGGTGTGGGCACAACGCGATTTCGGAGCGAATTATCGGCGCCTGCTATGACATGGGTGTCAACCCGGAGCGCGTGATCAAGCTATCGGGTATCGGATGCTCGAGCAAGAGTCCGGCCTATTTTCTCGGGTCATCGCACGGGTTTAATTCGGTGCATGGGCGCATGCCTTCGGTCAGCACGGGCGCCATGCTGGCCAACAGGGACCTGGTTGCCATCGGGGTCAGCGGTGACGGCGATTCAGGAGCGATTGGCATCGGGCAGTTTGTCCACTTGATGCGTCGGAACCTGCCGATGATTTATATCATCGAGGACAACGGCTGTTACGGTCTTACTAAAGGTCAGTTTTCCCCAACCGCGGACCTTGGATCGACGCTCAAGACCGGTGTAGTGAACGACCTGCCGCCGATTGATATGTGTTCGCTCGCCATCGAGCTTGGCGCAACGTATGTGGCGCGCTCCTTTTCCGGGGACAAGAAACAGTTGTCGGCGATTCTCAAGGGTGCGTTGAGCCACCGCGGGACGGCGATGATCGATGTGCTGTCGCCGTGCGTGACCTTCAACGATCACGAAGGGTCGACAAAGAGTTACTCCTACGTCAAAGAGCACGACGACCCGCTCGAGGAGCTCAGCTTTGTTCCGTATTTCGAGGATATCAGCGTCGAGTACGAAGAGGGAACGACGCAAGAGGTTGAGCTTCACGACGGGTCGAAGCTGTATCTCAAGAAAATCGGAGAGGACTACAACGCGCTCGACAAGATGGACGCGTTCAGGGTGCTAAATGAGACGCGTGCGCGTGGGGAGTTTGCGACAGGTCTCATCTTTGTCGCGCCAGAGAAGAAAGACTTTATCACTGCGCTGAACGTCGTGGACGAGCCATTGGCAACCCTTCCCGAGAGCCGGGTGCGGCCGTCCAAGGAATCTTTCGCGAAGATCATGGAGGGGCTTCGCTAGTGGGCGGTTGCGGCCTGAGCATGTTCAGCGTGTCTCCGCGATAGTCCATTTGAGGCATTGCTATTCGTATGGAACGTACGTTCGCAATCATCAAACCGGACGCTGTTGACCGTCGTCTGGCAGGATCGATTCTGCAGCGTATCGAAGAGGCAGGTTTTAGCATTCGGGCGCTTCGTCGCGTCCACCTGTCGCCGGCAGAGGCCGCCGGGTTCTACGCCGTCCACCGGGATAAGCCGTTTTTTGGCGAGCTGACTGCCTTTATGTCGTCGGGACCAGCCATCGTCCTCGTGCTCGAAGCAGTAGACGGCATCCGAAAATGGCGGGATCTGATGGGAGCGACCGACCCCGCGAAGGCGGAGGCCGGTACGCTGCGACGCGAGTTTGGATCGTCGATCGAGCGGAACGCCACGCACGGATCCGATGCGCCGGAAACCGCCGCATTCGAGATCGGATACTTCTTTCGGGGAACCGAGCTGGTCTAGTGGCGCTTGGCCTCTCACACCGTGGATTGTCAATGCGTCTCGGTCGTGCCCCCTGGCGTTGGTCGTCGTCTGTGTCAGGGCCTCGTTGCGCGCTCCGTTCGCCTGGCTGTGCCCGCCGATCGCACGCCGGCAACACAGCGTGCGACGTCTGTGACGGATACGGATCACGGATGAAGGGCCACTTGCCACACATGCGAGGATGACGATGGGAAGGACTCTCATTGTGGTCGGTCTCGTGATTGCGGGCGTTGGCGCGCTCGTCACGGCTGGGGTTCCAGTTGGTCGTTTACCGGGTGACCTCCTGTTCCGTCGAGGCGGCGTGAGCATCTATCTGCCCCTCGCGACCTCTCTTCTTGTGAGTGTGGCGCTGACTCTCGCCTTTGCGTGGTTTCGTCGGTAGCCCCGTTCGAATCGCTCCCTTCTGACGATGTCGATCAAGTCTGACGCCTGGATCAAGCGGATGGCCAGAGAGCACGGCATGATTGAGCCGTTTGTCGAGGGGCAAGTCCGCGAGGGCGTCGTGTCATACGGTGTGTCGTCGTATGGCTATGACGTTCGCGTCGCGGATGAGTTCAAGGTCTTCACGAATATCAATTCGACGGTGATCGATCCAAAAGCGTTCGACCCGCTGTCGTTTGTGGATCTCAAAGCGTCCGTCTGCATCGTGCCGCCAAACTCGTTCGCGCTGGCCAGAACCGTTGAGTATTTTCGTATTCCGCGCGACGTGTTGACGGTCTGTTTGGGGAAATCGACCTATGCTCGGTGCGGCATCATCGTGAATGTGACGCCGTTCGAGCCCGAATGGGAAGGCACTGCGACACTCGAGATTTCGAATACGACGCCGCTTCCCGCCAAGATTTACGCCAACGAAGGTATCGCCCAGGTGCTGTTTTTTCAAAGCGACGAACCGTGTTCGGTGTCCTACGCTGACAAAAAAGGTAAGTATCAGTCGCAGCGAATGGTGACGCTGCCGCGGATCGGGTAGGTTGCGTGTCCAAGCGCTCGGAGCGCGGACGGGCGTCATATGCGCCATCGGGTTGACTGCAACGCGGACGCGCCGCGTGCTACTGTGAGGCGCAGAGTCGAGTATCGATTGCGGCTGGAGTCCTTTGCACCCATGGAGTTACACGTAAACTGGCAGATTTTGACCCGGCATTTATTTCGTAGTAACATCTGGTGGTCTCACCGTCAAAGCGTGTGCGATGCCCAGTGGCTGCCACGCCGTAGAGGCCGGTTCCGGTCCTTTGTGTCGGTGGATTACCGCATTCCCTAACGTAGCAAATGTCGAAGCTTGCAGAGCGGGAACCTGCGCCCGGTAGCACTCCTGTCGCCACCGCGCCCGCTCTCGCTGTTCAGTTTTTTTTGATCCCGCTTGCCGTCGTCGGCATGGTCGTTTTGGTGTACGGCGGATTTCGATTTCTCGTCACTGACCAACGGACGCCGGAGGAGTATCTCAACGACGTCCGCACCGGTGGGCGAGATCGGCGTTGGCCCGCCGCGTATGAACTGTCTCGACTATTGGCAAACCCGGACGTAGAAGTCGAGCACCCGTCGCTGGGGAGCTCCCTGGTTCAAGCGTTCGAAGATTCGCAAGGTGACGATCAGCGGGTTCGTCGCTATCTCGCCTTAGCAATCGGCCAACTGAACTCTCCGCCCGCGGACGCAGTCGAGCGCTTGGTGGTGGGGCTCTCGGACCCTGATGCCGAGACCGTCATTAGTGTTATCTGGGCCTTGGCCTCTTTGAACGCGTCATCGGTCGGCCCAGAGATTGAGGCTGCATACTCGTCCGAAGACGACGGTGTTCGTAAGATGGCGGTGTATGCGCTGGGTGCTCTGCCCAGTGCGTCCGGCTTGGCGGTTCTTCAGCGCGCGCTGGAAGACCCAGTCCCAGATGTGCAATGGAACGCGGCGGTGGCGTTGGCGCGTCACGGGAATCCCGACGGTGAAACGGTGCTTGGTCGGATGCTGAACCGCGATTATGTCGCGCAGCATGTGACCCGGGCTGCGGCCGTGGACGCGGTCATGGATCCAGTCTCAGAGGTCATGGTCAGCGGGCTGCAAGCGGTGGCGGCACTTCAGTCGTCGAGCCTGCGTGACCAAGTGGAGACGCTCAGTCAGGCTGATGAGAGTCTGCGGGTCAGAGAGGTGGCCATTCGGACCCTCAAAGCGCTGAATCAGCCGACACCCGAGGCCGAGGGCAGGGTGAGCCCGCGCGTGACCCACGTGAGACGACACGAAGCGATCACAGACATGGGCAGTACGGGTAGGAGAGGTTAGGGAAGGGACCACAAGTGATGGCCGACGAAAAGAAGATTCCGCCGACCCCAGCTTCGCCGCCGCCAGCGGCCGCAAGCGCCGACGCGCCAAAGGGCGCCGCGGCAAACCCTGGTGCGCCAAGGGCGGCCGCCGGAGCCGCGGGGGCTTCTGCCGCCAGTGGGGCAAGCGGCGTCGCCCCAAAAACGGCTCCTGCAGCCAAGGCTGCGGCCAAGCCAAAGCCTGCGGCGCCGCCTCCCATGAATCCTGCGTTGACGGGTAAGACGACAAGCGCCGCCGCGGGCGCAAGAAAGGCACCTCCCAAGAAGGCCGCCGCCAAGATCGACGACACATCACCACTGATGGGACGTCGCGGTTGGCTAGGGCTGGCATGGGGGTCGTTTACGGCCGCGACCGCGGGGTGCTTGGCGGCCACCGGTCGTTTTATGTTTCCCAATGTGCTCAACGAGCCTCCCCAGCAGTTCACGATTGGGTTTCCCACCGACTACAGTGAGGGCGTGGACGAACGCTGGAAGGACACGTATGGGGTATGGGTGGTGCGCACACCGTTTGAAGCCGTCCACGAGGAGCCTGGATTTTACGCGCTCCTGGTGACGTGCACACACCTGGGATGTACGCCAAACTACCTGTCGGCGGAGGCGAAATTCAAATGCCCGTGTCACGGCAGTGGCTTCCGTGAAACCGGGATCAACTTTGAGGGACCCGCGCCACGACCGCTGGAGCGGGCCCGGATTGTGTTAGCCGAGGATGGCCAGATCCTCATAGATAAAAGCCAAAAGTATCAAGAAGAGCTTGGGCAGTGGACCGACCCCGAGTCCTTCCTGGCAGTGTGAGTGACGGATATGGCCAACTCAAAGACCATTCAACCCGAAGAGGGCGCGCTCGTTCGTGCGTGGAACTGGCTGACAGAGACGCAGGTTTGGACATCTATTTTTCGACACACCGCGCCGATTAATGATCGGAATCGTGTGTTGGTCATGCTGTCCAACATTTTTCTTCACCTCCATCCGGTGCGTCTCAAGAAGCACGGGGTGCGGCTGCGATACACCTGGTGTATGGGCGGTCTCAGCTTCTTTCTTTTTCTCTCGCTGACCTTTACGGGTCTGCTCTTGATGTTCTACTACCGTCCTACGCTGGAATATGCGTACTCCGACATCGTGGGGCTTCGTGAGCACGTGCCGCTGGGGATCATGCGGGAGATGCATCGCTGGGGCGCGCACGCGATGGTGATCACCGTGTGGCTGCATATGTTTCGTGTCTTTATGACCGGTTCGTATAAGCCCCCACGGGAGTTCAATTGGAACGTGGGTGTCATCATGTTGGTGCTAACCCTGCTGCTGTCCTTTACGGGGTATCTGTTGCCCTGGGACCAGCTGGCCATCTGGGCAATTACGGTTGGCTCCAACATGGCTCGGGCATCACCCTTTATCGGCTATGAAGGACCGGGTGCCGCGTTGATGGCCATTGGTGATGTGCAACTGGTGCATGCTCGAGACGATGCACGGTTCGCGTTGCTGGGGGGGACGTTTGTGGGCGAGGGCGCGTTGCTACGGTTCTACGTGCTGCATTGTGTCGCGCTGCCGCTGGTAATCGGCTTCTTGATGGCGATTCACTTTTGGCGTGTCCGCAAGGACGGGGGTATTTCGGGTCCGCTCTAGGCCGTTAAGGACACACCATGACCGCGATAAAAGGACTGATCAATTTATTCGCCGACCCGCGACTCTTCTTTCTCCTGTCATTGGGGGCCCTTGTCTTTATCGTCTGGAAGCGCGAGCTCTTCGTAAAGAATGCGGTGGGCTATGGTTTGATGGCGTTTCTGGCCGTGTTCTTCGCCTTCGGCTTGACCGATGAGAATTTCGTCCTGATCATCGCCAAGCCGGACAATGTGCCGATCGTCGCGCTGATTTTTCTCGTGATTTTCTTCACGTGGTATTCCATGCGTGAAGCCGTCAAGAACGATCACCGTATCGAGGCGGGCGACGGTCCGATAGAGAAGGATGAATCCGATCGGGTGTGGGTGTGGCCGGACCTCGTCTACACCGAGCTTATCGCCTTGATCGTCTGCACCGCGGTACTGGTCGTGTGGTCGATCATGCTGGAAGCCCCGATCGAGCAGCCGGCGAACCCTGCGAACACGCCGAATCCATCCAAGGCGCCGTGGTATTTCCTTGGCTTACAGGAGATGCTGGTCTATTTCGACCCCTGGTTGGCGGGCGTCGTGCTCCCAAGCTTGATCGTCGTCGGGTTAATGGCGATTCCGTATGTCGACACAAACCCGAAGGGCAACGGTTACTACACGTTCACCGAGCGCAAGGCAGAGATCACGATCTTTCTGTTTGGCTTTGTGATTCTGTGGTCGTCCTTGATCGTGCTCGGCACATTTCTCCGGGGCCCAAACTGGAACTTCTTTGGTCCCTACGAGTATTGGGATATTCATAAGCTCGAGGCGCTGACCAATGTTCAGCTGTCCGAATACATCTGGGTGCGCGGGTTTGGCCAATCGCTCCCGGAGAACTGGCTCATACGGGAAAGTTTCGGATTGCTCCTCAGTCTGACCTATATCACGGTGCTCCCGGTCGTGTTGGCAAAGACGGTCTTGAAGACCTACCTCGAGAAGCTCGGCCCGGGGCGGTTTTATCTGTCGGTGTTTCTCCTGCTGATGATGCTGTCGCTGCCTATCAAGATGTTGACGCGGTGGCTTTTTAACCTGAAATACGTCGTTTTCATTCCTGAAATCTTTTTCAATATATAAGACGCATGGCTGACAAGAAGTCTGTTGGACACGCCTACAATATCGATTTCCTGAACGTCGTTTTTGCGGCGTCCAGCCTCTTCCTTTTTGCGAGTAGTCTCTGGATGGTCTGGGATGACTACGACCGCGAATGGAAGGGCTACCAGCGTCAGTTTGTCCTCCTCGAAACCGAGGTGGCCCAGGCAAACTTCGCGGAAGCCGAGGGGGACGTTGACCGGGCGCAACTGGAGCAACTGCGAGCCGAGCGCGAGCAGGCCGACCAGGCGGTCTCCAATAACCAAGCTCAGGTCGACGAGCTCCAGGGCCAGTTGGACGAGGTCGATGCAGAGTTGTATCGCGTCAGCCAGGCGTGGCAGTTCACAAAGGCCGAATATGACGTCGAGCGATACACCTTCGAAGAGCACCAGGAGAGCGACCCGGAACGAGCCGATGAAGAGCGGCCGGCGATTGAAGCGATGTATCAAGAGTGGATCGACCTGGGGCTCCAGGTCGAGGAGATTTCAGCGCGGCGGGAGGGTATCCGCGATCAGATAGGCGAGTTCACCGGCCGAATTGCTGAGATTGACGGCGAGATGCGCGCGCTGACGTTCGAGACTGACCGTTTGCAGGACCGGCTTGACGAGCTCGCGCCAAGCGTGGTGAACGATTATTTCTTGAACGCCCCGCTGCTCGACTTTATGGCGCCGACGATCACGATTCAACAGGTCATCACGCCGGACATCGTGGACAACGTGAATTTTACCCGCGTGGCCAAGATGGATCGCTGTACCACCTGCCACTTGGGGATCGACCGGGCCGGTTTCGAAGAGTATCCGCAGCCATTCACGACGCATCCCAACCTCGAGGCGTATGTCGGAAGTGCGTCGCCGCATCCCCTGGGGCAATACGGCTGTAGCGTGTGTCACGAAGGAATGGGTCAGTCCCTCAGTTTTCACAATTCGTCTCACACCCCGGAGACGCTGGAACAGACAGAGGAGTGGGAGGAGGAGCATCACTGGGAGCCGCCCCACATGTGGGACTATCCGATGCTCCCGACAAATATGACCGAGGCCTCATGCGCCAAGTGCCACGAGGAAGCGGTGCATGTGCCGGAAGGGCCGGAGATCAACCTCGCCTATGGTGTCTACGAGCGGGCCGGTTGTTATGCCTGTCACACGACGCGGGGGTTTCAAGATCTCAGAAAACCGGGCCCGAATCTGACAAAGATCTCGACAAAGCTTGACGAAGAATGGGTGAGTGATTGGCTCCGAAATCCGCGGGCGGTCAAGTCGAGTACCTGGATGCCGCGCATCTGGTACAACTCGAACTCGAGCTCACCGGAAGATGCCCGTCGGAATGAGGTCGAAATCGACGCGGTGGTAGCGTATCTGTTCGCCAATTCGGAGGATCATCGGTATTTCGTCGCCTCTCCTCCGCGGGGCAACGCGGAGCGCGGCGAGGAAATCGTGGAATCCGTCGGGTGCCTCGGCTGCCACATCAATGACGATATGGACAGGCTGGAGGCGGGCCCGCGGCGGACGTTTGGCCAGCCGCTCCAGAGTATCGGGGACAAGACCGGTTACGTCTGGCTGTTCAATTGGATTCGCGATCCAAAGCACTTCAGCCCCGACACCTACATGCCGGACATGCGGCTGACGAACCAGCAGGTTGCGGACGTGGCGACCTATCTCTCGGGGTTGACCGGCCCGGGGGGTGACGACCCCGGCGCAACCTACACCGAGGGCGACGTGGCCGATGTCTTGACCGACTATCTGCGATCCGTGGTGCCCACGGAGGAAGCACGGGCCACGGTCGCGGCGATGTCAGCGGACGAGCAGCAACTCGATGTGGGCCGCCGGGCGATTGCCCGCTATGGGTGTTTTAGCTGTCACGAAATCGCCGGCTTCGAGGACACGCAGCCGATCGGTATCGAGCTATCCGAAGAGGGTAGCAAGTTGGTACAACGGCTGGACTTTGCGTTCGTGCACGAGATTCCCCACACGAAGGTCGATTGGTTCCGGCAGAAACTGCGGGACCCGCGCTCGTTCGACCGAAGTCGTGTGCTGCAGCCTTTGGAAAAACTGAGGATGCCGGACTTCGATCTGAACGATGAGGAGGTCCGCCTGCTCACGACCGCCGTCATGAGCTTTCAAAGCGACATCCAACCGGTGGGTTCACGGCTGCCAGGTTCGGCAAAGAACGACGCGTTGCGAGAGGGCCGAAACTTCATGCGCCGCCGCAACTGTGTCGGGTGCCACGAAATCGAAGGTGATGGAGGAGACTATCGCACCGTGGTGGCGGACCCGTCACTTGCGCCGCCACTCCTGACGCCTACCGGTGCGAAGGTCAAGCCAGAGTGGCTCTACGCGTTTCTCCGAGGGCCCATTACGATTCGGCCATGGCTCGATGTTCGGATGCCGACATTTGGGCTGGACGACGACGAAGCCAACAAGGCAATCGACTACTTCGCCGCGGTCTCCGACAGTGTGGGGCCGTTCCGTACGCATGACCTCAGTCCTACCCCGGATGTGCTTGACGCCGGCGAAGAGCTCTTTGACCTGCTCCAGTGCCAGGCGTGTCACGTGCTGGATACCATTCCGGAAGACCGACCTGCCGACAACTTGGCGCCTGATCTCCGGATGGCACAGGAACGTCTGCAGCCCGATTGGGTGCTCGATTGGCTTCGGGCGCCATTGGACATCCAGCCCGGCACACGAATGCCGATGTTCTGGGCGGAGTATCCCGGCTCGTTCTATCCGCAGCTCCAGAACGACGGAATCCGGCAAATTGAGGCGCTCCGCGATCATCTGTATACCTTCAGGGGTGGCCCCAGCCCGTTTGTGTCGACCGGGAACTAGGGGCCGGGCTTTTTTCAGCATCTGACCCAGAACTACGGTTGCGCGGGAGGGTATATAGCCTCTCGCGCAGCCTCAATCTCGACAAGTATCTCCTCGGCCGGACCGCGCAACGACAGATCGACAAGGTCTGACGCCGGTGTCGGCTCAAGGTTGATCTCTGCTGTAAACGCGCCCCAGCGTTTCGCCTCGTGGACCAGCGATGCCGCGGGTATACCAATACGGACGTGCCGACGGTGAGAAAGATGTCGCATCGCGTGGCCTCGCGGGAGCGGCGTATGACCAAGTCGTCGATACCCTCGCCAAACCAGACGACCCCCGGTCTGGCCATTCCACCACACGTCGGGCACCGCGGGGGAAGGATACCGAGCGGGCAGGTCTCATCCCACGACGGATCGACACGGGACGTGCATGTGTTCCAACACCGGAGCTCCCAAATTGAGCCATGGAAGCGGACCACATCCCGCGCGCCGGCCCGTTCATGCAGGCCGTCGACGTTTTGGGTAATGAGCGTAAAGTGGTCCGAGCTCCGACTCCATCGCGCCAGGACGTCGTGAGCCGGGTTCGGGCGTGCCGCGGCCACCTGCTGGCGTCGCCAGTCGTACCATTCCCACACCAACACCGGGTCACGGGCGAAACCCTCCGGAATCGCAAGATCTTCGGCTCGGTGGATGCCCCACACACCACCGGGTCCTCGGAACGTGGGGTCCCACTCGCGGCCGAGATCCCCGCGCCGCTCATCACCGTCATTCGGTGGTTGGGTCCGAGTCGTTGCGCGATCTCACGGACGGCAGGCGTTCCGGGTGGTGCAGTCGGCACGGGACCTCCGGGGTAGATGACGGACGAATGGTCGACATGACGACCGGGGCACTCTGTCTGGTCAGACTCGCCGGTTTGGTCTCCGACCGTTTCACCGATGACGTTCTCGAGGCATCTGTCCGCTCGCAGCCTGTGCGCCCGAGCACGCTGCCAGCATGCCGCTGGTTACGCACCCGTCCAGCGGGCAGGTCGCTTTGCAAGGAACGAATCGACGCCCTCCTTGAAGTCTGCACTCGTGTAGCACGTGACGATCAAGTCGCTCGTGTCGACGGCCAACGCGTGCCGCTCGCGCTGAATGCGTCGAACCATTTCTTTGGTCGCGTAGATGGTCAGCGGTGCATTCGAGGCGATCGTCAAGGCCGTGTGCCGCGTGACCTCGTCGAGCTTAGAGTCGTCGACGACGCGGTTGACCAAACCGGCGGCCAACGCCTCGTCCGCGGCGAGCAGTCGGCCGGTAAACAGAAGATCCTTGAGACGGGCGGGGCCGATCAGGTCAAGCAACCGGGCAATGTTCGAGGCGGACAGGCAGTTACCAAGGGTTCGCGCGATAGGTACTCCAAACCGAGACCGCGTCGTGCACAGCCGGACGTCACAAGCGACCGCCAGCGCCACACCGCCACCCGTGGCGAAGCCGTCGATGGCGGCAATGGTAGGCTTCGGCAATGTTTCGAGCGCGTTCAGCACCGCGTCGAGGCGACGCTCGTAGTTCAAACCATCTTCAGGCGTCGAGAAGTCGCGAAACTGGGCGATATCGGAGCCTGCGACAAACGCCTTGCCGCCCGCGCCGCTCAGGATGAGCACTTTCGCCGAATCATCAGCCGCAAATGCCGCACAGTGGTCGGCTACGGCGTCATACATGTCCCACGTCATCGCATTCCGAGCCTCTGGGCGATTGAAGGTCAGATACGCGAGGGGACCGTCTTGGTGGTAGGTCACATACGATGTGGACACGGGACTCTCCTGATAGACGAGAACAGATCATAACGATGCCACAACGAGAAACGCCGCGGCCACAAGCTTTGCACGACATTCGCGTATTGGACGTCACCCAAGTGATGGCCGGTCCGTTTTGCGCGATGCTCCTCTGCGACATGGGAGCCGACGTGATCAAGCTCGAGCCGCCGAATGGCGACGCCACCCGACACTGGGGTGGCGGCGTGGGGGCAGACACGCCAGCATTCAACGCGGTGAACCGGGGGAAGCGGAGCATCGCGGTCAACTTGAAAACGGAAGACGGGCGAGCCATTGCGATACAGTTGGCGAGGACGGCGGATGTCTTGGTCGAAAATTACCGACCCGGGGTGATGACGAGTCTGGGGCTTGATTATCAGACGCTGCGAGAAGAGAACCCAGGCCTCGTCTATGCGTCGATCTCTGGCTATGGGCAAACGGGACCAGCTGCAGCCAAGGGCGGGTTCGATCTCGTCGCTCAAGGCGTCTCGGGCATCATGTCGGTGACGGGGGAGCCGGCCCGGACACCAATGAAGGCTGGTGTGCCCGTGACCGACCTGGGAGCGGGTTTGTTTGCGACGGTTGGCATCCTCGGCGCGCTTCATCACCGGGTGGCAACAGGCGAAGGACAACTCATCGATACATCGTTGGTCGAGGCTGGGGTTGCCATGTCGGTATGGGAGGCCGCCGAGTTCTTTTCGACGGGTCAGGCACCCCGACAATTTGGTTCGGCCCATCGTACCAGCGCCCCGTATCAGGCGATCAAGTGCGCGGATGGATACATTACGCTTGGCGCCGCGAACGACCGGCTGTTTGCGCGGCTCTGCCGCCTTCTCGGCCGGCCCGAATGGGTGGAGGATCCACGATTCGCGACAAACGAGACCCGCGTCGCCCATCATGAGGTGTTGGCCAAAGACATCGAAGCGCTGACCTGTCATCACCCTCGGGCATGGTGGATCGGCCGGTTGGAGGCGGAGGGGATTCCCTGCGGTCCGATCAATAGCTATGCTGAGGTCTTTGACGACCCGCAGATCATCGCTCGAGACATGGTACAAGAGACCGAGCACCCAACGATCGGTCGTTTTAAGACGTTGGGTAGCCCCCTCAAGCTGTCCGGGACACCCCTGATACCCGGACGTCCCGCTCCCCAGCTCGGTGCCGATACTGACGACATCCTGGCGGATGCGGGTTTCACACCTGACGAAATTACGAGATTTCGAACCACCGGTGCCGTGAAGTAGTGGGACACGAGCAGGGCCAGATGGCGATGAACCGAGCGACACAGTGAGACTCGAGCCGGCGCGACTCGAGTCCCGTAAACGCTGTGCCCGTCGACAGTCTTCCCAGGCTGCGGCGTGGGAAGACTAGAGCGTAAATCCGCGCTCGTTGTGCAGCGCCAAGTCGAGACCCTGGGCCTCGTCTTCCGAGGTCACGCGAATACCGATCGTGAGGTCGACGACCTTGATGAGGACAAAGGTCAAAATCCCACTATAGATGATGGTGGCGACCGCGCCCACCAACTGGATCCACAATTGGGCGCCGATCCCCTGTTCGAGGCCTGAGCCGCCAAACGCTTCGGCGGTGAACAGGCCGGTCAGGATCGCTCCGATAAAACCTCCGACGCCGTGGACGCCAAAGACGTCGAGGGAGTCGTCGTAGCCCAGGGCTCGCTTGAGGCTACTCGCCGCATAAAAGCACATCACACCCGATGCCAGCCCGATTCCGATCGCGCCCAACGGGCCCACCGTTCCAGACGCCGGGGTGATGGCAACGAGACCGGCGACCGCGCCGGTCGCGATACCCAGCACACTTGGTTTGCCATGGGTATTCCACTCGATGACCATCCAGGTGAGCGCTGCCGTCGCGGTCGCGATATGTGTCACGGCCATCGCCATTCCCGCGACGCCGTCGGCGGCCAGCTCGCTCCCAGCGTTGAACCCAAACCAGCCGACCCAGAGCATCGACGCCCCGACGACGGTTAGGACGAGGCTGTTGGGGGGCATGGGCGTGCTCGGGTAGCCCTGACGGGGGCCCAGCACGATACACACGACAAGCGCGGCGATTCCTGCGTTTATGTGAACGACCGTGCCCCCGGCAAAGTCGAGTACACCCATGGCGCCGAGCCATCCGCCGCCCCACACCCAGTGCGCGACTGGCGCGTAGACGACGGTGAGCCACAGGGCCATAAACCAGAGCATGGCCGAGAACTTCATACGCTCCGCGAATGCACCCACCATCAGAGCTGGGGTGATAATCGCAAACGTCAACTGGAACATCTGAAAGACGGACTCTGGGATGGTGCCCGATACCGAATCGACGGTGATGTCCGACAGAAGGATGTTGCCCATCCCAATAAACGCGTTGAGCTGACCGCCGTCACCGAACGCCAGCCCGTAGCCATACAGCGTCCAGAGCAGGGTCGCGAGACAGGTAATGGCAAAACACTGCATCATCACCGACAGGACATTCTTTGCCCGGACCAGACCTGCGTAAAAGAGCGAGAGGCCCGGGATGGTCATAAAGAGCACCAGGACGCACGACACGAGCATCCACGCCGTGTCGCCGCTGTTCAGCTCGCCGCCCTGCGCCCAGGCAATGTCTGGTAAACCAAGTAGAACACAGACGCTCAGGCTGACCGGCAACGTACTTTTTAGAAGCCTCATAGGTATTGTCCTGCCGAACGACGTCGTGGATAAAGCGGCGGTCGAATGCGGCGGCGATTCTTGCGACGGGCTGCGAGTAGACTACCGCAGAGAAAGGTTAGCCATGCTCGAGTCGGGAAGTGTGCGCCGCCGGCGGCGCTCTTCGTTCGCATGTGCGAAATCTACCGCTTCTACGCGCGTGGCCGACGCGGCGTCGCGTCCGGAGCATGGTGAGCATTTCTCTACTTCGCTAGAGCGCGTCTTCGCCCACCTCGTTGGTACGAATGCGGATTGCCTGCTCGATGTTGCTGATAAAGACTTTGCCGTCGCCGATCTGGCCCGTGCGTGCAGTGCTTTTGATCCCGTCGACCACGCCTTCGGCCTGGTCATCCGTCACCACAATATCGATCTTGATTTTCGGAATGAAGTCGACCGAGTATTCAGCTCCCCGGTAGATTTCGGTATGGCCCTTCTGTCGGCCGAATCCCTTGACCTCAGTGGCGGTCAATCCAGTCACGCCAAGACGAGAGAGCGCATCGCGAACTTCGTCGAGCATGTGCGGCTTGATAATCGCCGTAACCAACTTCATTCCTGACCTCTAGCATCACGGACGCGAAGTCACGCAGTGGAAGGGCGCACTATACACCAGATTCGACCAACGTGGTGTCTGCCGAGGCCGGGCCTGGAATGGCATAGTTGTTTCGACGAATGCACTGGATCAGCGAGGAGATTGGACACGATGAGAAGGGCACGGTGTGAGTATCCGGGATACAACGTCTGCATCATCACGGTGGGATGCCTTTCGCTCGTCGCGAGCGCTGGGCTCAGCAGTTGGAGCGCTAGCCGGGTCACCCAAACCTCGTCGGTCGAACTGGGGATGCTGCGGGTGACAGTCGACGTCGAGTTGTCCTGCCCGTCTTGCGCCCAAGGTCTGGAACGGCGGCTCGGCCGTCTCGACAACGTTGGTCAGGTCGCGGTCGACGCCGTCAACGGACAGATCCTGCTGACCCCGTTGCGAGACGGAGTTGTTGATATGGCCGCCGTGCATGACGTGATCCGGAACGCTGGCTTCTTGCCCAGGCGTATCGCTCTCCTGGTGCGTGGTCGCGTCGCACAGGTGGACGGACGACCAGCGCTCGTGCTGTCTGGCGATGCAGTCCTATCGCTCGCGCCGGGCGAGGAGACGACGCGACTCGGGTCGGACGCGATGGGCAAGGTCGTGACGGCGAGAGGCCATCTGCCCCTCGCCGCCTCGGATGCCTCTCTCCGGCTCGTCGCGCTCGACGGCTTCGAGGTCAGAGAGTCTCCGTGATGTCGCACGTCCGCGGTGAGTCCGGGCTGCTAGACCTGGGGCACCCACTGCGGAACGATGTAGGCGAAGACCATCGTCACCACGCCCATAAACAGCGCCAAGATGATGCTGTGCTTTAGCGTGACGCGGAAGAGACGACCTTCCTCAGAGGATGCCATGCCGGTCGCGGCGACAGCGACCGCAATACTTTGCAAGGAGATCATCTTGCCCATGACGCCGGTCGCCGCGTTTGTCGATGCCATGAGGACAGGGTTGAGACCGAGTGCGTTGGCCGTGACGACCTGCAAGGTGCCGAATAACGCGTTTGAGGATGTGTCGCTCCCGGTCAGAAACACCCCGGTCCAGCCGAGCATGGCGCTAAAGAACGGGAAGACGGCGCCGGTCGCCGCAAACGCGAGGCCCAACGTCGACGTCATACCCGCGTAGTTCATCAAGAAGGCAAGCGCGAGAACGGATGCGATGGTCAGGAGCGGCATAGACAGCTGCTTGAGGACGGCGGTCACAATGTTGAAAAACTTGGCGGGTGACAACCCCAACAAGAGAGCCGCTGCGAACGCGGACAGGAAGCATGACGTGCCTGCCGCGGAGAGCCACGCAAAGCTATAGACCGCTGCGTATGGCGACGGTTCTGTCGTCACCGGCGGCAGCCGAGTGATCAAGTTGTGAAGGCCGGGCACATTGATGGCTACACTGACCGCGTTCAGCCCGGCTTGAATCGGTGGGAAACGCCACACGAGAACAAAGACGACCAGCAGAATATACGGGCTCCACGCGGAGAGCAGCTCTCGCGTGGTATGGACGCGAGCGCTTGCCGTGACGTCCACGTCGCCGTCGAGCCGGAAGACCTGCGACGGTTTCCAGACCTTGAGGACGACGACCATGGCGAACAGCGCGGCGATCGAGGCGAGAATCACGGCGATTTCTGGTCCGATCGTGTTCGTGGCCGCAAACAAGACGACGGCGAACGTCACGGCGCACGTTGCGATCGGCGGAAGGACTTCAAGGGCGCGTTGGAAACCCGACATGATGACCACCATGTAGGCCGGAATAATTAGCGCGATTAAGGCGCACAGTCGCCCGGTCATCGAGCTGAGGGCGTCCATCGGGAGTCCCGTGATCCCAGCGAGCGTGACGACCGGGATACCCAGCGAGCCGAATGCGACCGGCGCGGTGTTCGCCACTAGGCAAATAAACGCGGCATAGAACGGTGGAAAGCCCAAGCCCGTGAGCATGGCGGCGGCCACAGCTA
>CAUZIB010000090.1:0-18386 GCA_963579735.1 Vicinamibacteria bacterium
AGGACAGTCTCGACTGGATGTACTGGGGTTGAGTAATTCTCCATGTCTAACTCCTGTGGGCGTCCCGGACCATCCGGGAGCGACATGGCTATTGGAGCAAAAAGGCGGGGTGCAGGAAGGGAATTCCCTTCACTTTCGAGGGAATTCCCTTAATTCTTAGGCCTTAAGATTTTCGACCACTTCTTTGACTTGTTTCAATTTGTGGTCAACCGTCTGCCAATGAATCTTGGCACCGAGCAACTCGACCTCGCGCACGATCTTCTTAGCCGCCGTGGTGGGGTGCGACATATCGATCTCGGCCTTCTTTGCCAGCACGGCGATGATGACGAGCAACGTTTCACGCTCACGTTCCCCAAGGGGTTTATCGAGATCATCAGCGGCCTTGGGTGGCATCTGCTGAATGCAAGCCTCTAACGCTTCGACGCGTACGCCAAGTTGGGTGCCGTTGGGAAACTCTGTGTAATCTAGCTGGTGTTCTTTTCCGTCTCGCTCGACGATTATGTTCGCGCCTTTCCAGGAATCAACCCATTCGTATCGCTCGCGCAACCGGTGCTCTAGCCGCTCGAGGTGGTATTGCGCGGCTCCTTTTATCGGCACGTTGACGAGTCCCTCAACCCGTTCCTCGTAGACACTCCGTGTACCGCTCATAAGCCTGGCGACAAGATGGAGACGCCCCTCAAGGACCGCCGCATAGACATGCTCCTGCTTCCAGGTCTCTTCCGATTTCTCCGAGAGATATTTCGCAGCTTCAGGAATAGGGAGCCATTCTCGACCGTGAAAAGTCATGCGTCCTCACCGTTGGGTAAGTGGTCCAACGGGTGCAGTGTAATGGGGGTCGGACGTCTGATGTTGGCCGACAGTATCCGTGCCCGTCTATTCGCGTTAGAAGCACTTCGTCCCAGGCACGGGAGGGGTACAGGAGTGGGGGGTGTTTAGGACGTCGTCTCGCTGCGGAGGTCGTCCAGATAATCCGCCCAGGTCTGCATCATCTGGCGGCGATCCTGGAGGTGCGTCGTGCGGTTGTAGGCCCGTCCTAAGGGGTCCTTCACGGTGTGGGCGAGTTGGTGTTCGATCAGGTGCGGCGCAACGCCTAGCTGCTCATCAAGGCACGTCCGCGCCATCGCCCTGAACCCGTGTACCGACATCGTGTCTTTGGGGATCCCGATGGTGCGCATCGCGACCGCGAGCGTGTTTTCACTCATCGGACGTCCGTTGTTCCGCGCCCCTGGGAACACCCATGACTGATGGCCGGTCTGGGGGTGCAAGTCACGAAGGATCGCGACGGCTTGCTCTGACAAGGGCACAATGAGATCGGTCTGCGTTTTCGTAACGAGGTACTGCCACTGTGGCTCGGAACCATCGAGGTCGATGTCGTCCCACCGCGCTCGGCGCAATTCGCCTGGTCGCACAAACCAGAGCGGTGCCAGGTTCAGGGCGGCCATGACCACCGGTGATCCCTCATAGGCGTGAAGCATCCGCAAGAGCTTTGCGACGGCCTTGGGATCGGTCACGGCCGCGAAATGCGTGGGCGTGGGTTTCGTTAGTAGCTGTTTCACGGGTGCGGCGGGGTTGCGTGTGATGCGCTCGGAATACAGGGCGTAGTCACAGACCTGATGGCACACGTTCAAAACACGACTCGCGGTCTCGTACTTCTCTGCTTTCTCAAGAGGCTTGAGCAGAGCGTGGATATCTTGAGGTCCGATATCAGTCATCGACCGCGCACCCAGTGTCGGCAACACATAGCGTTCCAGCCGCATCAACACCGTGCTGGCATGACCCGGCACCCAGCTCGGGACCTTTGACTCGTACCACTCACGGGCGACCGCCTCAAAGCTGTTGCCTGTGTCTGTGTCGTCCATCGAGGCCACAGACGCGGCCTTCCACCGGCTCATTGGGTTCAGGCCACTAGCGACGTCTTGACGGCACTCGTCGCGCCGCCGACGGGCCTCCCCCAAGCCGACATCGGGGTATTTGCCCAGGCCACGCGAGTTTGCTTTGCCACCAAGCCGGTATTTATACCGCCACAACTTGCTCCCATTTGGGCGCACAATCACGTACAGCCCCCCGGAGTCGCCGAGCTTGTACGACTTCTCCTTGAGCTTCGCGTTCCGAACGGCGGTATCAGTGAGTGCCATCTGGGGGTGCATCAGGGGGTACCACGCCTCAACAAGCGGGAGTCACCCCTCTTGTACCCCCAAACGTACCCCCACATTACGTGGCTGTCAACGGAACACCATGGAGACACCTAGACGACTGATAGCGAAAACTGCCAGTCATACAGGCGTTTTCTGTATGATTTAGATTGTGCTGGATGTGGATGGAAGATAAAATGGTGGAGGCGGCGGGAGTCGAACCCGCGTCCGAAGGTACGTCTCCGTAGGATTCTACATGCGTATCCGCTCTTGATATCTCACCTCCGGTGTTGAAGAGTGGCAGAAACCACCGGCGGCCAGCCCCGATAAGTCTCGCCGCCGCGTGTCGGTGCCACGCGCGACGGCCAGCCCACTAAATGGCGTCTCGTCCCGGTCCGTGGGCAAGCACGGGGGAGACGCGCGACTTAATTAAGCCGCGAGTGCAAGCTGCGAGTCCGCAGTTACAGTGTTTTTCCATCGGATTAACGAGTCGATGGTGCTCGGCATGCCTCCTACGATTCCGCAACCCCCGTCGAAGCCGTGACGCCCCCCCGGTGGTCACACGATGTACTTTCATTGTAGCAGCGAGTTCAGTACATATATATACGCGTGTCAGTTTCGAATTGTCTCGCGAGTGTTTCCGCTCTGATCTTGGTTTCTTCCGTGGTCTCCATTCCCGCGACGACGGCAGCCCAGGAGCCGGCGGCAAGTGGGGCTCCCCGGACACCCTGGGGCCACCCGGACTTGCAGGGAATCTGGGACTTTCGTTCGGCAACGCCGCTCGAGCGTTCGGCCGACGTTGGAGATAGGCCGCGGCTGACGGATGCGGAAGCCGCTGAGTATCTTCGGACGGCGCCTCAACGCGCGCGATCATTTATCACCGCGGTGGCTGGAGACGTAGATGTCGGTGAGGAGCTGTGGAATGACACGGGCTCGTTGCTCGTGGCCGGCAGTCGGACCTCACTTGTCATCGACCCGCCGGATGGCACGGTGCCACGGAACGACGCGAACAGCCAACGACTGTTTCCGGTGCTGCAGCAGATTCTTGCGGGTCGCCCTGGCAGCTACGAAGAACGTGGACTGTCCGAGCGGTGCATCATGTGGACGCACACGCCGCTCCTTCCGACATTCTCGAACAACAACGTCCAGATCTTTCAGACGTCAGACGCGGTGACCATGCTGCACGAGATGGTCTATGACATTCGGGTCATTTTTCTCGATGACCGGCCACTCCTGCCTGACGGGTTGCGTCAGCTTCGCGGAAGCTCGCACGGGCACTGGGATGGCGACACGCTGGTGGTGGAGTCGACAGGCTTCCGCCACGGCATGGACTTCCTCAGCACGGGGCCAAACATGCAGCTCGTGGAACGGCTGACCCGGACTGGCACGGAGACGATCGACTACCAGTACACGATCAATGCCCCCGAGTGGTTTGCGCGTCCCTGGTCGGTCTCACTCCCCCACCGGCGCACAGAGCTGCCAATATACGAATACGCGTGCCACGAAGGAAATCGCAGTATGACGCTTATGCTTGAATCGGCGCGCCGACAGGATCTCGACGTCAGACGAGCCACTGGAGGCTCCGACGCACGCGATGAGGCCGTGAACCCCAATAAATACTGGACAGCTTCCACCGCCGGTGATATCGGCAGTGGTGGGAAGGACTGACTTGACCCGAGTGATCACACCCTCGAGATGGACCCCGACCTTCACACGGCCCGCCGTCACCACCCTCGCGCTTGTCGTCGCCACCGCGGTCTCTACTGTCGCTTGTGGGGGTTCCGAGCCTGAACCGGCCGCAGAGCCGATGAGCTCAGCCACGTTGTATGAGGGATTTCGCCTCATCACGGGTGACGACACCGCGCTGGTCGACGGTGCCGCGCTGTTGGTGGATGACGGAGTCATTCAAGCGGTTGGGGCTCAAGGATCTTTTGATTCTCCAGAAGGCGCCGCGCGCGTCGATCTGAGCGGTAAGACGGTCATGCCGGCGTTGGTCAGTCTGCACGGCCATCTCGGATTTCAGGTTGGCCTGACCTATGAAGCGGAGAACTACACGCGCGAGACGCTGATCGATCACCTCGACCGCTACGCCTACTACGGGGTGGGCACGATCGTGTCGCTCGGCACCGATGGAGGAGACCTGATCTATGCCCTCCGCACCGAACAAGAACAAGACGCGCTCGGCGGGGCTCGGGTGCTGACGGCCGGCGGCGGAATCGCGCGGCCCAATGCGGGACCAGGCGCAACGGCCATGCGTTCGTCTGCGATCGGGGTCGACAGTGAAGAGGAGGCGCGGGCCGCGGTGCGTACGCTGGCCAAACGCGGTGTCGACGTGGTCAAGATCTGGATCGACGACCGCGGGGGCTCGGTCGAGAAATTATCGCCGGAACTTGCGAGCGCGGTCATTGACGAAGCGCACTCGGCGAATCTACAGGTCATCGCGCACATCTTTGATGCGGCCGATGCGGCGGACGCGGTAGAGGCGGGGGTCAACGGATTCGCCCACCTGGCGCGTGATGAGGTGATCTCAGACGAACTCGCCGCCGCAATGGCCGCCGGAGATGTATTTGTCATGCCGAATCTAGGCATTTCCGAGCGCGGGATTCACACCGACCCGCCTGCCTGGTTGGACGATCCGCTGCTGCACGACAGTATTCGCCCAGAGGTGATCGAACGGGCCAAGGGCTCGTTTAGCAGCCGGAGCGCGGAGGCCGCCGCGCGGGCCGAGCAATCATGGGGCTTTATGCAAGCGACGCTGGCCAAGCTTCAGGACGCGGGGGTTCGTCTGGTGTTGGGCGCAGACTCCGGTGTCACGGATTCGTTCTTAGGCTACACAGAACTCCGCGAGTTGGAGCTCATGGTGAACAGCGGGCTCACGCCGGCCGAAGCAATCATGGCGTCGACAAGCGTATCCGCTGACGCGTTAGGAATCGACGAGGCCGGGCTCCTCACGGCTGGCCGTAGCGCGGATTTCGTCGTGTTGGATGCAGACCCCCTCGAAGACATAACGAACGCCCGGCGGATCGACCGGGTATTCTTGAAAGGCGTCGAGGTCGACCGAGAGGCGCTCCGGCAGCGCTGGGGCGGTGAGTGAAACGGTCCCCGGGGTGGGCGCACCGCTAGTCGGCGGTGATCCGGTAGAGATGGGTGTCGGTGCGGATGAAGATCGAACCCTCGGCGACGGCCGGTGAGGCCAGTGCCGCGCCGTCGAGCTCGTTTCGCGCCAGCTCGTCGTACTTGAGCCCCGGCCGAATGATTGTCGTGAACCCCTCTTCGCTTTGAAAATAAATACGTCCGTCCGCGAATACGGGCGAGGCCGAGTAGTTGCCGCGGAGCCGGTCCCGCCACTGGATCTCACCGCTCACGGCGTCGACGCACGTGAGAATTCCGGTGTCGGAGACGACATACAGCTGGTCCGCCACCACGACCGGCGAGGGCGTATGGGGAGCGCCCCGTCGTAGTCTCCACGCGACGTGTGTTCTCGTAACGTCCCCTGAGCCGTCCGCTCGGACTGCCAAAAGAGACGGCTGTTGAAAGCCGGTGGCGATATACACCAAGCCGTGCTTCGCGCTAAAAACAGGTCCGGGAACATTGGAGAATCCGTCCGGATACCCAACTCGCCACAGTTCTTCACCGGTTGCCGGGTCGTAGGCGCTCGTGCGAAAGGCTCCGATACTCACAAGTTGATCGCGTCGGTCGACCGTGATGATGACCGGTGTCGAATAGGCCTGCGAGATGGGCTGAGCGCGGTCTGTCTTCCACCGCGTCTCGCCAGTTTCCGCGTCGAGCGCAATCACAAACGCCTGGTCATACCCGTCGCAGCTAAAGATGAGAAGCCCGTTGTACAGGATGGGCGAGCCACCGTTACCGTGTTGGGTGATATACGGGAAACGTGTCGACCAGAGGATGTCGCCGGTGGTCGTGAGCGCGGCGGTACCATACGCCCCGAAGTGAACAAAGACCCGGTTGTGATCGGCGTCCACGACAGCGGTTGGCGAGGCAAGACTGTTCTTGGGGTTCGGGGCATACCGATCATCGACCGCAAAGACTTCCGTGTTGACCATCGCCTCCCCGCTCTGGCTGTCAAACGCCAGGAGACGGAGTGAGCCGTTGGTGCTGGTCGTCAACCATACCTGACCACCCGCGACGACCGGCGACGACCATCCGCGCCCCGTCACGGCCGTTTTCCACGCGACATTCTCCGCCTCGCTCCATTCGAGAGCCAGGCCTGTTCCCGATGAGTGCCCTTGCCCGGTGGGGCCACGAAACGACGGCCAGTCCTCGGCCAGCACCGGACACACCCCTACCGCCAGAAGCCAGACCGCCAGGACCGCTCGGGTAACGTCTTGCATGGTTCGTAGTGTCGCGTCAGAAGGGTTCACGGCGCAAGCGCCGCCATCGACAAAGCGGTGTAAGCTCGCGACGGTATGGACATCCGACATCTGGCCGTCGTCGTCGTCACGGGTCTCACCCTTGGAGCTACGGGCGGCACGAACGCCCAACAGTCAAGGGCTGACCGGGACTCAGACCGCGCACCGTTTCTCAACTCCTATGTCGGACGCTACCAGATCACCGATCGCTTCTTTCTCGATATCACCCGGGTTGGCGACGCGCTGTATGCCCAAACGACCGGTCAGAAACCGGCTCAGCTGAGACCGCGGTCAGAAACCGAGTTCGTCATCGTCGGTAGTAGTCTTCGTCTGATCTTCTCGGTCGACCCGGTCACCGGTGCCGTCGACCACCTCGTATTCGAACAGGGTGGATTCGGTCGACGCGCCGAACGGCTCGAGGCATCGATGTCGCCCGCAGCGCGTCAGGCGCTTGTCCTCGCGGCGGCGGCGCTCTCGCGGTATGTCGGCACTTACGAGGAGCAACCCGGGTTTGCGATCACCGTCCGCCTCGTCGACGGCAGTCTCGTCGCGGGTCTGACTGGACAAGAGCTAGAGCTTATTGTCCCGGAGACCGAACGTGAGTTCTTTTACGAGCACTCAACCGCGCGGCTCTCGTTCGACCTCACGGACGACGGTCCTGCCACGGGCGTGACGCTGCGCCACGGCGGCAGCAACGTGGCCATGACGCGTCTCGATGACTGAGCGGTCCCCGGTTGGAGCCGGGCACACAATGCCCGCTCGGCGTCGGTAACATTGCGAGTATGGCCTCGACACCGGCGTTTGTTCCCCTCTCGTATCAGAAGCCTTCCGCCAGCGAGACGGCGACCCGGGCCCGGCAGTTCTTTGAACGCCTGGACCGTCGACGTTCCGTCCGGGCATTTAGCGACGAAGAGGTGTCGGAGAACGTCATCAAGGACCTCGTGCGGGCTGCCTCCACTGCCCCATCGGGGGCGCATCTCCAGCCCTGGACCTTTGTAGCGGTCTCCGACCCGGCGACAAAGCGTCGGATTCGAATCGCCGCCGAAGCCGAGGAGGAGAAGAACTACGCGAGCCGGATGCCCGCCGACTGGCTGCGCGCGGTCGAGCCCATGGGCACGAACAAACACAAGCCGTTTCTCGACGTGGCACCGTGGGTCATCGTGCTGTTTCGTCAAGACTACGGACTTCGACAGAACGACACGAGGGTTCACCACTACTATGTTGCCGAGTCCGTCGGAATTGCAGCGGGTATGTTTCTCGCCGCGGTTCACGAGGCGGGGCTGGTGGCCCTCACCCACACACCAAGTCCCATGCGGTTTCTTCGCGACATCCTCGATCGACCTCGAAACGAAACCGCCACGCTGCTCATCCCCGTCGGCTATCCGGCGGATGACGCGACCGTGCCAAATCTCTGTCGCAAGTCCTTGGACGAAGTCCTCACCATCGTCTAGGGCACCCTGTCGACCCTCGGGCTCGGGGCGCGCCACACCAGTCATTGGTGGGATGGCACTTCGACCGCGGGCACTGGTTCTCTAGCGGGTGCGCACACGATTTCTGGGGCTCGGCGGAGGGCGGCGGGGTAGGCCTTGCGTGACCCCGATACCCATGGTACGGTCCTCGGGATGATGCAGGTGGGGCTGACGGTTATCATGCTGTCGCTGCTGACGACCGCGTGGCCACACCGGGCAGCGGCGCAATCGGACATATCGCCAATCAATGACCCGCCCAATCCCTACACGACCATTGACGATTGGGCCGTACTTCCCGACGGTCGAGAGTGGGGCTCGACGGGCGGCGTCGTCACGCAACGGGCAACATCAGAGCTGAGAATACGGCATCCGCATCGGCAACCTACGCGACGGTTCGGTCGTCGCCTTTATCGACGGTTCGAATCCCGAGGGCGTGGCGGTCACACGTGATGGCACGGTCTACGCCGCTGTCGTCGCGTATGGCGGCGCCTTTCTCAAGAACGTCAAGAAGCCCATCGACTGACGAGCCGGGCGAACAAGTAAGACGAGGGAGACTGATGACAAGAGCGTTCATGTTCGTCGGCGTGACTTTGCTGACCATCTCGACAGCATTTGCGGAGGTCCTGCGGATCGAGATCGAGACCCGGTCGGATGTGGCGGAGGGGATGGCCTACGGCTTAGCCGGTTCTTACGAACGGATCGTAGGTACCGCGTATTTTGCGGTGGACCCGGACAATCCCGCCAACCGAATCATTGCCGACATCGACCACGCCCCGCGAAACGCGGACGGCCGGGTCGAGTTTCATTCAAATTTCTATCTGCTCAAGCCAAAGCACATTGCGCACGGCAATGGCACAGTGCTCTACGAAGTGTCAAACCGTGGCGGCAAAGGGATGCTGTCGTATTACAACAACGCGTCTGGCACCCGTGATCCTCATACCGCCGAAGACATGGGCGACGGCTTTCTACTGAAACAGGGTTTCTCGTTGCTCTGGCTCGGGTGGCAATTCGACCCCCCACCCACTGACGGGCTGATGCGTGTCTACCCACCGGTGGCCACGGACGACGGTGCCCCAATCACCGGCCTTGTTCGAAGCGAAGTCATTGTGCGGGAAGCCGCACCCGATTGGTCGCTGGCGGACCGACGGCACGTCGCCTACGCGGTGAGCCATCCCGATGACCCCGCCCACGAAATGACGGTCCGGGACGGTGTCGACCAACCACGCCGGGTCATCCCGCGGGACCAGTGGCAGTTTGCCCGGCGCGACGATGACGGTCAGCTCGTCGACGACCCCACGCGGGTCTATCTTGAAGGCGGGTTCCAGCCCGGAAAGATCTACGACATTGTGTATACGGCCCAAAACCCGCCGCTTTCTGGGTTGGGTCTGGCGGCCATCCGTGACATGGTCTCCCAGCTCAAGTACGACGCGACACCTGACCTCTCCATTCCACGCGATGGAATCGAACACGCTATCGGGTGGGGGGTCTCGCAAAGCGGGCGACTGCTGCGGACGTTCTTGTATGACGGTTTCAACCGCGATGAATCCGACCGCAAGGCGTTTGACGGCATCATGGCGCATGTGGCCGGGGGCGGCCGGGGCAGTTTCAATGTGCGGTTCGCACAGCCGTCGCGCGACGGCCACCCGTTCTTAAACAAGCTCTATCCCAGCGATATCTTTCCGTTTAGCGATGTCACGCAGACCGACCCCGAAACCGACATGCGGGGCGGGCTGCTCTCAGGAATCCATCCGCAGCATCTGCCCAAGGTGTTTCACACGAACTCATCGTATGAGTACTGGGGACGCTCGGCCTCCCTGGTTCACACTACCGTGGACGGCACGGACGACGCGCCGGTGATGGACAGCGTTCGGATTTACACCTTTGCCGGTGGACAGCATGGTCCGGGTCGTTTTCCCCCCAGACGCACAATCGGCCAGCAGTTGAGTAACCCCAACGACTACTCCTGGTTCTTACGCGGACTGCTTGTCGCCATGAACCAGTGGGTCGCCGAGGAAATCGCCCCGCCCCCAAGCATCTATCCAAGAATCGACGATGGCACGCTGGTCCGGTCTGAAGCCTTCGCGTTTCCACAACTCCCTGGCGTGAGCCAGCCCGGTGAACCACACAAGGCCTACCGCGCGGTGTATGGACCCGAGTTCCGCACGCGCGGTATCACGACGGTCGAACCGCCCGAAATCTTGTCGGCGTTTCCGATTCTGGTGCCCACGGTTGACAGCGATGGCAACGAGATCGCAGGATTGATGATGCCCGAGGTGTCCGTCCCGCTCGCGACGTACACCGGATGGAACAACTTCGAAAAATCCGCCGGGCCGGAGGACGTGCTCTCGAGTATGCAGGGCTCCTATGTCCCGTTTGCACGGACGGCGACGGAGCGACAACGCGCGGGCGACCCACGACCGTCCATCGCCGAACGCTACGCAAGCCGGGAGGAGTATCTGGGGCGGGTGTCCGACGCCGCCCTCGCGCTGGCGGACGAGGGGTATCTCCTCGCGGAAGACATCGCGCCGATCCTGTCCAGGGCGAGCGACCACTGGTCGCTACGAATGGACGAGGCGACCAACAACGAGCAGTAATAGGGACAAACGGCTCATGTCGGTGCGCGCCGCCGCCCCCGCACGCACCGACATGGACCGCACTTAGCCTAGACCTGGCCCAAAAAGAGCGCACATCAAGCAGAACGGCGGTGCCAGGTTTTGGGCTCCCGCCGAAAACCGTTACCAGCGAGTCCAGGGAAGTACACAGGAGAAGTACACATGAAGCGTAGATTGTCCCGCGTCGTCATTCTTGTCGCTCTGAGCCTGTCAGTTGCATTCGGTGCAGCTGCCCAAGAGCTCGAGCTCTCCACCGTCGAATTCCACAGCGCATCTATCGACCGCACGACCAAATACAACATTCTTCTCCCCCGAGACTATGCCGAGTCGACCGACCGTTACCCGGTCCTCTATCTCCTGCACGGTCTGACGCAGAACTACACAGCTTGGGGTCTCGCCAACGGAGCTCCGTTTTATACGGGGCTCTACGACGATCTCATCGTCGTCATGCCCGACGCCGGAAATTCCTGGTACACGAACTACGAGCAAAGCCGTGATGGTCAGACCAACAACTGGGCCGACCACGTCGTCCAAGACGTGGTGAATCACGTCGACTGGAACTACCGAACGATCGCCCGCCGAGAGGGACGCGCGATCACCGGTCTCTCGATGGGTGGTTACGGTGCGATCACGCTCGGCCTGAGAAATCCAGACATGTTCATCTCGATCGGGAGTACAAGCGGGGCTCTCGAGTTCGGGCGTCAGGCCGCTGCCCGTCTCCGCGGCGAAATGCCCGCCGCCGCGCCTCGGCAGCGCACGCCAGCCGAGCAGGCCGCATTTGACGAACGCCGTCGTCGCTCTAATCCACTCATTGGTCTGAACGGGTTTAGTAGCCAGGTCGAGCGCTCTCCGGGCGGCGAACGGCATCTAACCGCCGCCCATGCGGATTCGTTTGACCCGTTTCACCTCATCAATCAGATTCCCGTGGAGCAGCTTCCCCACATCTATCTCGACTGCGGTACGGAAGACCGTTTGATCGCCGGGGCCAAAGAGCTGGCGGGCATTCTCATCGAGAAAGAGGCCCCATTTGACTACATGCAGATGGGTGGGGCCCACAACGCCACGTACTGGATCAAATCCATCGGCCACATCATGTCGGTGCAATACGAGGTCATGCAACGCGCGCTTGGCCAGCGCCCGTCTGGTCGACGTCAAACACGTACGAACTAGGGGACCTATCGACCATGGCAACACGACGCTCATTTCTCAAGCACGTTATTTCCGCCGGCGGGGTCGGGATCGGGATCGGCGCCGCCACCACCCGGAGACCCTCTGCGCAGGCCGAGCAAAGCGACCCCCGCATCGCGGGCTTTGACCACGTTGCCGTCCCGATGCGAAACACCGAGGCGATGGTGGGTTTCTATCGCCGTCTCGGGTTTGCCGTCAGAGAGAGCGATCGGATTTGCTCGGTCCACATGGCCCACCAGAAGATCAATTTCCATCGTCCAAGTCTGTGGGAAAGCGGCACCTTTGACCTCCGGGCGCCGGCGGCAGAACCGCCGTGCGGCGACTTCTGCTTTGTGTGGGACGGGGACATCCCATCGTTGGAGGCGCGTCTCGCCGACGCAGGTGCTGAGATCATCCTCGGCCCTGTCGACCGACAGGGCGGGGGCGCCGGCGGGGACGCGATGGGGACCAGCTTCTATCTACGAGACCCCGACCAGAACTTGCTTGAGTTCATCGTCTACTAATAGAGCAACGCACCGCGCTCTGGAGTGCCGACCGAGCGCCACCCCCCAAAGGACCTGACCGACCGAAGATCTGGTGCGCATCTAGCGTCTTGAGCTGAGGGAGGAGCGAATCTTGGGACTCATCATCAACGTGCTCGTGATGTCAGGGCTGCTGTATGGACTGGCCCTGGCCCTCCCGGGCGTGCGGGTCAAATCGTTTGGCACCGCGGTGGTCGTGTCACTCGTCTACGGATTCCTGAACTACTTTCTGTTTTGGCTGCTCGCATCGATCGCGTTCATCCCGATGCTCCTCACCTTCGGGCTCTTCGGTCTGCTCATCAACGCGTTCATCTTGTGGATAGCCGAGAAATTGATCGACGACTTCGATATTTCTTCGGTCAGCATGACTATCCTGATGGCGGTGCTGCTGACCGTGGGAAAGTTCATGCTCCGAGCAGTGCTGTAAACGCGACGCTCTAAGGGGAAATTCACCATGTCACACGAGGGACGAGTCATCTCTATTTACATCGCGCCCGAAGCCGGAGCGAGCATGGTCGCGGTCAGTTCCGTACGCGCCGTGCCCGGTTCCGGTCTCGAAGGCGACCGTTACGCTGGCGACAAAGGGACGTTCTCGAACCAGGCCGCGACCGGGCGGGAGGTCACCCTCATCGAGACCGAGGCAATCGCTGCGCTCGCCGCGGAATATGACGTGGCGATAGACCCGGCCGACAGCCGTCGCAACATCGTGACGACCGACCTCCGACTCAACGACCTGGTCGGGCGGGAATTCAGAGTGGGCGACGTGACGCTCAAGGGCACACGCCTCTGTGAACCGTGCGGTCATCTCGAGAGGCTCACCCGAGCCGGCGTCCGTCGAGGACTTGTCCAGCGCGGCGGTCTCCGCGCGGACATCGTCGACGGCGGCGTCATCCGAGCCGGCGACACGGTGACAACCGATTCCGTGGGACAGAACACATTGCCGTGACGCTCGACTCACGGCCACCACCCGATTTTTGGCACGCTCACCCGAGGTGAATGGGGACGCTGGGGCTACCGGCACCTGGACCATCACCTGGCACAATTCGGGGTGTAGTACAGCGTGAAGACACTGCGCCTGCGGAGCGTGACGTTCTCACGTTGAACTCCGTCCCTAGTCCCCACGACTTCCTCTGAGCGCGGACACGTCTGGCGCCTCTCGGCGATAGAGCCTGGTTTGGGGCGAGGAAATCAGATAACCACCATGTATGATTTGTAGCGCGATGCGGGTGTCCGTCGTGATCCCTGTTTTTAACGAACTGGCAACGCTCACGGCGCTGCTCGACAAAGTCGACGCGATCGCGATCGACAAGGAAGTAATTATCGTTGATGACTGCTCCACCGACGGCACGAGAGATCTCCTCGCATCGATGAAGCAACCAGACCGCATCATCGTCTTTCACGACCAGAACGAAGGGAAGGGCTCTGCTCTCCGCACCGGGTTCTCCCATGCGACGGGCGACTACGTTCTCATCCAGGATGCCGACCTGGAATACGACCCTGAAGACTACACCACGCTGCTGGCCGAGGCGCGCCAGCAGGACGCCGCAGTCGTCTATGGAACCCGATTCGGCGGCCAACGGCCAGGCATGGCCATCCAGAACTTGGTCGGAAACAAGTTATTGACCTGGTTCACCAACGGGCTATACGGGTCAGCGTTGACCGACATGGAGACCTGCTACAAGCTCATCCGGAGGGATGTGCTGGCCGATCTCAAGATCGAGTCGAATCGATTCAACGTTGAGCCTGAGCTCACCGCAAAAATTCTACTGCGAGGCACACGTATCTTCGAAGTCCCGGTGTCGTATTTTCGCAGAACCCGTTCCGAAGGCAAGAAGATCTCTTGGCGGGACTTTGTGTCGGCAGTGTGGACACTTATCCGTTTGCGCGTCTTTTCTCGGTGACGCTCAGCGCCGCCGACTAGAGCCCATCGTCTATCTTGGGCGGGCATGCCTCCAGTCTCTGCAAGGCGTCGGCGAACACCGGGCCGACGGGTCGTCCCTTCAGAAGCGACTGCGCTTTCTCGGCGTCACACCAGCGCCGCCTACGCACCGCTTGTTCGTCCCACTGTTTGTCGACACGGGTGACCTCCATGAAGAACATGTGCACTCGGAATGTCAGCCCCCACTTTGTCTGCTGAAAAGACCCAACCGGTTCGCCGAGGATCGTGCCGTGTAGGCCCGCCTCTTCTCGCGCTTCCTTGTGCGCGGTCTGAACAGGGGTCTCGCCGGGATCGATGATCCCTTTCGGAAACCCCCACTTCGAGCCACGCGACGTCGTCACGAGACAGAATTCGAGCCGGCCCCGCCGGCGTCGACATGGAATCGCGCCGGCCTGCCCTCGAGAAACATCGATAGAGGAATCGGCGTTCACGGGCTCCATCCCCCAGTCAGGAAGCGGGCCGGACACCGGGGATCTCCAGCGGCGGTGTCTTCATAGTGGTTTTGACGCGTCGCGACGGTCGGTCGGTGCCTGGCCGGCCGCAAGAGCTCGCGCCTCCTGGACATAGGCGGTATACACCCCGCGGTAGTCCTCCAAAAACGCATGGAGCTGGGCTGGTTCGTATGGATCAGCGACAACATCAGTCATTCGAAACGGAGGTTTGACCACGGCCGCACAGACGGTTGAATGCATGCATGCGCCGATCGAAGTTTACGACTGCAATCGGCACAATCAGCGGCTCGGGGTCGACATGGGTCGCCAGCCGGAATGCTCCTGGCTTGAACGGCCCGGGCGAGTCCTCGGTCCACAAGCTTGTCCCTTCGGGACTCAGAATGATGTTGGTGCCCGACCCAAGATACGCCCCGGCCTGATCAAAAAACTCGCTCCGACGGACCCGGGCCTCTTCCGGCGTCTCGTCGATCTCGTCGGATTCTGCGGTGTAGACCGAAATGTGTCCGAGGCGGTCGTAGTAATTCTGGTGCCCGTACTCCGTACCGCGGCTCTTCCGGACTACGCGGATCCCCGCATCTCCGTACTGACGGTCAAGAATGCACGCGCTGACAAAGTGCGAGTCCAAGGTCAATTGGAAGTTGTTGGGCAGCGTGTTGTATTCGTGGTTCTTCAAATGGTTAAAGATAAAGATGTGACCAGACGTCGACGGCAGGAGCTCTTCACCCGTGACTTCGCATCGCATCAGATTGAACGCCTCACGAAAACCCCGCGCGCATAGCGACCGCACATCGCTCGGCGCCAGAGCCGGCGGCGCAGTCACGACGGCGTGATACACACGGCGAAGGGCGTCGAATATCTCGTGCTCCCGCCGCACTTCGCCAAGAATGTCCCGACAGAGCTAGGCGAGGCTTCGCTCGAGGGAGTCATCGCTCTTTGACATGTCCGTAAGGCACCGAAAGGCATCCCCGAGGGTCAACGGGCTCTCCAACAAGTGCGATAATCGGTGCGCGGGCGAACTCACGCTGAGCTGCGTGCAGTGTTGCTCGAGTAGACTCCGGACGGCGATGTTCTCTTGCTCGAACTGCCCCGACACGAAGAGCGCACGCGCATCCCGTAGATGGGCCGACACGAGCCACAACAGACGCCGGATGAGAGCCTGCACCAGGATGGGGTCTGGGGTCTCAGACGTATCCAACCTCGTCGGGTCGACCGTGATACAGCGTGTAATCGCGAGTGGCGACAACGGAGGTCTCATGAGTGTGTGATACCCCCCCATCCCGCCCACGCCACTACCGCCCCTGGCACCGAGCGCGTCCGCAGCGTCACGCCGTCGGACTCGCCGGAGCGACAATAGTTGAGAGCGACCCTCCCTGCGGTCAAAACCCAGAGCCCCGCCGGATTCAGTCCTTGCCCAAACGTCGCCGGCACCCGCAGCACTCGCGATAGTCGGGCTCGGATGGTCGTGATCAATCCGTGCGCTCCAGCTAGCACCGCCCCCAGAAACACAGCGCCCACATCGGGATACTTCTCAAGCCAAGCGGGCGCCTTCCATAGTCAAACCCCAGGAGACGACAGGCACTCACGCAGGTAGTCGTGGTGTCATACCGGCCTGGCGCGTGAAACCCGGACCACCCAACGGGCGCGCCCGGGGCCGTGCTCGTACCAACGTCAAGCCCCTCGTGACGCTGGTCGACCTGGACCTGGAACCGCAGTGCTCCCTCCAAGAGGACGTACATCCGGTCAGCCGGCGCAAACTGGCGCGTCACGGTATGGCCGGCCTCGACCGACACCGACATGGCCAATGGGAGGAGCTCGGCCATCGCCTCCGCCACGGGCGGGCGGTCCGACTCATGGTACGATGCGAGCCACGATTCACACTCTTCACGGACCGTTGGCACAAAAACCTCCACCCTCCGACCCGGCCAGCGCCGTGCGTCCGCCGCTGACACGACCCGCCGACTTTGATGCGTTCTGGACGAGCACCCTCGACACGCTCGCGAGCGTGCCACTCGATTGTCGTCTTGGCACGGCGACCCGCGCCCCTGAACACCGCCGGCTCATACCCGCCCGATTCCGTTCATTCGGAGATGCGGAAATCCAAGGATACTTTCTCAGCGCAGACGAGTCCGAACTGGATCACACGCCGGGTCCCAGACCACTTGTCGTGACCACCCACGGATACGGTTCGCAGTCCAACCCGGCGCTCGAGGCGCGACACGTTCAACAGCTCGACCTGTTCTGTTTTGACGTCCGCGGCTACGGACTATCAAGACCTGGCTGCGCGGTCGACCCGCGTGGTTATGTCCTGACCGGACTTCTCGACCCGAGCACATCGCTTCTCCGGGGAGCCGTGTGCGACTTTGTCCGGGCGGCCCAGGTCGCCCAGCACGTGCAAAACCTCGCCGGCTCGCCTATCGCTTTCTGTGGACGAAGCTTCGGAGGGGCGTTGGCATTCATTGCACAGGCGATAAGCGGACTCGCGAACTTTCTGGCAGTCTCCGTGCCCACCCTCGGGTGGGCCATGGGCCGTAGACAATTGGCGATGCGTGGATCTAGCGCCGAGATCAACGACTACGTCGCCCGCGTCCCGGCCGATGAAGCCGCCGTGATGCGAACGCTCAGTTACTTTGATACCGTCAATTTCGCGGACCGCGTCACGTGCCCGGCGCTCGTTGGGGTGGGTCGGCGAGACGACATCGTGCCCGCCGAGACGGTCTACGCCATCATCAACCACATGTCTCCGCCGCCCGAGGTCATCGAGCTGCCAGTCAGTCACAGCGTCGAACACGATGAAGCGATGTGGCAGGGGTTCGACCGGCGTTGGACGTCGGTCGTCCGCGGACTGGTGTGATCACCGGGTTCGACCTAGACCGTGCCAGTCGACGTCGCCTAAGCCTTTTCGAATCTCCTTCGATAGTATGCCTGCGCGAATGCGAGCGCGAGAATCCCGACGATGGCCGGCGCAACCCAGGGCACAACACCCAGCACGCCCGCAAGTTCGTACTCCCACAATCGTTGGGCGCCAAAGACGCCGAACGCCGTATGAAACGCGATTCCAGCCCCAATCATCGCGCCCATATGGCTGAAGAACCATCCCATGTGCTCGGCTCTCGGTGCGCGCATCAGAGCGAGCATTCGACGACCGGTAAAGAGTCCGACAGGACTCAGCGCCAGAAGGACGAGAGAGACGTCCGTCCAGACAACAAACGCGAAGACGATCACCGTGATGCTCCCGGCGATCGAGAGCTAGGCTAGCGTCTGATGAAACGGCGTCTTGAGCTGCTCCGGTTCACGACGGGTTTCTACGGCACGAATCGACTGGCGAACCGAGGCAAACGTGGCCAGTCCGAGATAGCCAAGAAAGAGCGCGAAGCCATACGCCTCTGGCTGTTCCGTTACCGTAATACCGCGCAGTTGGTAGCCGATGACGCGCGCAAGCGACACGACGACGGCCGGCAAGGTCACCAGATACGCGCACCACGCAAACACGTGACCATAGCGCACGTGAGACCGACCGCCCTTACGAGTGACCACTGGCACCAAAAATCCGACCAGCCCCACAAACCCCGCGACAACATGACCGGCGATGAAGACCGTCAATAGGTGCTCCATTAGACCTCCTCTGCGGCCGTCTGGCCGCCTTTCCGATGCCCACGCTCACGCGCGAGACGCGTGTCGAGCACGCTGAGCGTCTCGTCGCACC
>CAUZIB010000091.1:0-18265 GCA_963579735.1 Vicinamibacteria bacterium
GTTCGAACGCGTTCAGGCCGACCAACATGCGTTCAGACTTGAAGAGCGTCTGCTTTCCCATCTTGGTTGGCGAATAGACAGCGTGCTCCCGGGGCGTGATAGGCGTCGGATGCATCATGCCCTACATACTATCCGTCCCCGCGAACAACGGCGGCTTGAATCTGGTGACGAACCATCGCCGAGACGGCATCATGCCTGTCCCTCCAAACGCTGCACCGGGGTTGGGGTCATGTCCCGTCCTGGCAGAGTTCGGCTCCGTCTCACGCAGCATGATCGACGGTCAGGTCTGGCCCTCTCCCGGTTCTCGAGATGAAGCCGCTTGACATGACAGCAAATGGCTGACCAGCGGTCACGGAACAGGAGCCGACGCGCTATCTCCCTGACACGGCTCAGGATACGAATCTCGGCGCGCGCAAGAGGCGCGGGCGTGCGCAAGAATCCGTCATCTCGGGTTGCCGAGTCATTCGATGGTGGGATCACCGCCGAATTCTGACACTGGCGCGGAAAGACATCGTCGCGAGCAGGGCCGCAGGCCCCAGCATCAACACTTCGCGCAGAGCGCCAACGAGATTGTGCCTCCAGCAGCTCGCCACCGTGTACGCGCGGCACACAGACAGAAACCACTGCTGGTCAGAGAGATAGTAGTCAAATGAGAACGGCCAGAGCGCCATGACGCCGAGCGGTGCGACGGAATCGGACCCCAGCCAATCCAGCAACACGTGACTTCCATACGCGGCGCCAAGCGCGACCGCCATGCCACGTCCGCGGGTGATGGCGTCGCCCCACCAGGCGCCGGCGAGACCGACAACGATGGTTGCCCCAACCGAGTGGGTGAACCCGGAGTGGAGCCCGAATAGGAAGTCAATATCGGCCAGGGCTCCGCACAGGCCGAACGCGACAACGCGTCGATCTCTCCGCAGCGCTGCGAGCCCACGTGTCCTGGCGGACGGTCGGTGAGCGCCCGATTCAGCAGCAGACAACACAAGACAACCGGCGGTGACGCCGGCCAGCGCGTGTCCAAGTGGAGTAGGCATGCTCGGGCTGCTAGCGGAGTGGCTGGCTCTCGTCGTTGTCGAGCGCAACCGTGATCACGCCATTGACCAGTCTCACGGGAAACGTCTCCAGACGCCGATAGGCCGGCGGACCCATGTCACTGCCATCGCGAAGCCGAAACTTGGCACCGCGCCAGGGACACGTCGCCGCGCGCCCCTACGATCGCGGGCTGGAGGCGCCTGTTCGTCGCGACTCGCGAAACCCCGACTCTCTCGGGGACGTGAGAGCGACTCGGTTCTCGTTCGCTTTGACCTCCGCAAGGATTCCACCTGCATAGTCCGAATCGTACTTCACCGCGTCCGATAGGGTTAGAATGGCCCACCATGCAAGTCACTGAGCGGAGCGCAGGCGATGTGATCGTCCTCGACGCCGCCGGTCGTATGACTCGAAACGATGGCTCCGGTGTCCTGAAGAAACATGTCACCGACATCCTCGAGCAGGGCCAACGTCACCTCCTGATCAATCTCACGGGTATCGACTATCTCGACAGCACATGTGTAGGAGAAATGGTCAGCACATTCATCACCGTCCGCAATAGCGGAGGTGCCCTGAAGCTCTTTGGGACCAACCCCCGGATCCAGGCCCTGTTGAGTATCACGAAGCTCGATACTGTGTTCGAGAACCACGACACCGAGTCAGCCGCCCTTGCGGCTTTTGCCCCGTCATGATCGCCGTCCACGACTTCGTCGCCTGACACGAGCCAATCAGCCATGAATACAGCGGTATTGACCATCCTTGCGCTGCTTCCGATTATCACCGTCGCCGTCTTTCTGGTCGTCTTGCGATGGCCCGCTAGCCGGGCGATGCCTTTGTCATACGCGGTCGCGCTCGTGCTTGCCCTGGCCGTGTGGCAGGTGCCCTTTGTGCAGGTTATCGCCGCCTCGCTCAATGGGCTGATCATCGCCTTGACCCTGCTCTACATCATCTTCGGCGCGATCTTGCTCCTGAATACGTTGCAAGAAAGCGGCGCCATCAAGACCATTCGGCAGGGGTTCACGGATATCTCGCCGGATCGACGGGTGCAGGTCATCATTGTGGCCTGGCTCTTTGGCGCGTTCATCGAAGGATCGGCTGGATTCGGTACCCCGGCTGCCGTCGCGGTACCGTTGCTGGTCGGGTTGGGCTTCCCCGGGATGGCGGCGGTCATGGCCGGGATGATTATTCAAAGCACGCCGGTGAGCTTTGGCGCATTGGGCACGCCGATTCTGGTTGGGGTCAACACGGGGTTATCGTCCGACCCCGCGATCGTCGAGTATGCGGCGGGCATCGGGTATCCCGTCTGGGCGGACTTTTTGGCGTTTATCGGCTTCCGGGTCGCCGCGCTGCACGCGCTTGCAGGCACCCTCATCCCACTGATTCTCGTCTCGTTCATGACAAAGTTCTTCGGCCGAAACAAGTCTCTCGCGGAAGGCCTGCAGGTGTGGCCGTTTGCCATCTTTGCGGCGTTCGCGATGACGATTCCCTATTTGATGGCCGCGTATTTTCTTGGTCCGGAATTCCCCGCACTGGTCGGAAGCGTCGTGGGATTGTGCGTCGTCGTGACCGCGGCGCGGGCGGGCTTCCTCATGCCAAAACCAGAGGACACATGGGACTTCGAGCCACGCGCCAGCTGGCCCGCCGAGTGGACCGGCTCAGTCGAGATCAAAGACGTCACGCATCATAGCGGCGGAATGACTATCGTCAAGGCGTGGCTCCCCTATGTGGTCGTCGCGCTCCTGCTCCTGTCGTCACGCCTGATTGACCCGCTGCGGACGCTCCTGCAGTCCGTCACGCTCACGTGGTCGGGTATGTTTGGGAGCACGGTGAATATGAACGCGGTCCAGCCGTTCTATTTGCCCGGTTTCCTTTTTATCGTCGCGTCGCTGGTCACCGTCGTCATGCACAAGGTGCCGGGACCCGCCTACAAACAGGCATGGTCTGCCTCCCTCAAGACAACGATGGCCGCGTCGGTGGCCCTTATCTTCACCGTGCCCATGGTCCAGGTGTTTCTGGCGAGCGCAGGGGGCGCGGCCGGCTATAACCAAATGCCTCTTGTGCTGGCGGAAGGTATCTCTGCCCTCGCCGGCGGGGCGTGGCCGCTCTTCTCGACCTTTATCGGGGGAATCGGCGCCGCGGTCGCCGGGAGCAATACGGTGAGCAACATGATGTTCTCATCGTTCCAATTCGGGATGGGGGAGCGGATTCTGGTCGACCCGGTCTGGATCGTCGCCTTGCAAGCCGTGGGTGGTGCCGCCGGCAACATGATCTGCGTCCACAACGTCGTGGCCGCCTCGGCCGTCGTGGGCATGCTCGGACGCGAGGGCGCGATTATCCGACTGACACTCGTGCCGTTTGTGTATTACGCCCTGCTGCCGGGATCGGTCGGCTATCTGATTGTCTGGTATTCGCAGACCGGCGTGTTCAATCTCGGCGCGCTGATTGCTCTCGCGATTGCCGCGACCGCCGTCTACTTCATCGTCACGCAGGGCAAACGGTCGGCCTTACCCGCGTCCCCGCGATCATGAAGGTGTTCCACACGGCCGACCATCGCGCCATCGCCGCCGATAGCGAGACCTTTACCGGCGCGGCGACCCGAGCATCGATGAACGGTCTCGGAGAGACCCCGCCGGTCAACATGTATCGGGTCCGGTTTGAGCCGGCCGCCAGAACCGCGTGGCATACACACACCGGAACACAGCTGCTGCTGGTCATTGAGGGTTCGTGTCGAATCCAAAAGTCCGGCGAGCCAATCCAGGACGTGGCGAGCGGCGGTGCCATCAGGATTGAGCCCGGGGAGCGTCACTGGCACGGCGCCACCCCAGACGCGGCGATGACACATCTCGCACTCAACATCGACGCGAAGACGGATTGGCTGGAAAAGGTGACCGACGACGAATACGCCGGTCTGTAGGCCCCCTGCCGACAGCCAGCAGGGCATAACGGCGGCGGCGATCTACCAGCCGCAGCGGCGACCCTGGTTTTGCTCCTCTAGCCACACGGCAAGCGGCGCAAAATAGTCGAGGATTGCCGACGCGTCCATTTGGCGCGTGCCCGTCATCGCCTCCAGGGCGTCTGGCCACGGCCGACTGGCCCCCATCTCCAGCATCACCTGCAGTCGTCTACCGGCCTCGGCGCTCTCAAAAATCGAGCACCGGTGCAAAGGGCCTGTGTATCCGGCCACGCCACACAACGCGCGATGGAACTGGAACTGGAGCACGTGGGCAAGAAAGTATCGCGTGTATGGGGTATTCGCCGGCACGTGATATTTCGCGCCCGGGTCAAAATGCTCATCGTCGTCGCGCGGCACCGGCGGTTTGATCCCCTGATACTCCTGACGCAGGCTCCACCACGCCGAGGTGTACTCGCTCGGCTGGATATCCCCGGAAAAGACCTGCCAACGCCATTGATCGACCAGAAGCCCAAACGGAAGAAACGCGATTTTGTCGAGCGCCTGACGCATCAACAGTGCGACGTCGTTCTCCGCGGATGGCGCCTCTGCCGCCCCGAGGAGCCCGACCCGCACCAGATATTCGGGTGTAATCGATAGCGCGATCGTGTCGCCGATGCCCTCGTGGAATCCGTCGTTGGCGCTGGTGCGAAACAACGGGTCTTGTCCACGATACGCCCGCTGGTAGTAGTTGTGTCCTAGCTCGTGGTGAATCGTGACGAAATCTTCATCGTTGACGCCGATACACATCTTGATTCGCACGTCAGCGTCAAAGTCTACGTGCCAGGCGCTGGCATGACAGACCACTTCCCGGTCCGCGGGATTCACAAACAGCGAACGGTCCCAAAACGAGGAGGGCAGCGGAGCAAACCCGAGCGAGCTAAAAAATCGCTCGCCGTATCGAACCATCTCGACGGGGTCGACATCGGCGCGCTCGAGCTGCCGGGTCACATTGAGCGGGCGCGCCCGCCCTTGAGGTGCCACGATGTCCGTAATGTTTGCCCAGCTCTGGCTCCACATGTTGCCAAGTAGATGCGCCGGGATTGGTCCATCCTCCGGGACGATCGCGGTGCCGTATTCCACACCGAGTTCGGCCCGTACGTGACAGTGCAGGGCGTCGTAGAGTGGCCGCACCTGACCCCAGAGCCGCTCCAGCTCTGCCGTAAATTCGTTCGGCGGCATGTCATAGCCCGACCGCCACATATCTCCTGTATTCGCGAACCCTAGCTCCCGGGCACCGGCGTTTGAGAGCTCGACAAAACGTTCATAGAGCGGACGCATCGGTGGCGCGACCTCTCGCCAGCCCATCCAGACCTCTAACAACGCGTCGGTGTCCCGCTCCTCGGCGAACATGCGCTCCATCGTGGGCAGATCGAGACAGGCCGCGTCAGCGCCCGGGCCGTCCGGACAGTATTCGCCCTGTCCATACAGACTCTCCATCTCGGCCATGATCTGAGAGAGTTCCGATTGCTGGTCCGGGTCGCTGGGGGCCACGGCCGCCAACGATGTCTTGAGTAAGGTCAGCTTCCGCGAGAGCTCGTCGGGCAGGTCGAGCGCATCAAAGCGAGCGGCGTCCATGGCCAGCTCGGTCGTGGCGGCCATCACGGCCGCATTCGCGCTCGCCGCCATCTGGGTCGTGTCGGCTGTGATGTGAGTGTTCTGCACCCAGGCCGCCCGCTCGGAATCGATCCACAGTCGAAGCAAACGGGTTTCCGCGCCCTCGCGGTCGGTATCGCCCTCGAGAAAAAGACGCACGTCGTCAACGGTGGGTGGAGGCGGCGGCACGCACGCCTCGAGCGCAACGGCGACCCCAACCGCCGTGACTACTCGGAGTACGCACGCGAGTGAGTCTGACAAAGGTTCCAGCGGACTTGCGAGACGGGCGCCCCCCCCCGCCGGCACCATGCGGCTAGCCAACAGACTGTCCATAATTTCGCACTGACGCATCATGCGGGCGGCGGCACCGCTCTACTCGTCGAACGCCGCGCAGCGTCAACGACGGCTCACCCGCGCTACGCGGATGCGGGCAACCACGTCGTGACGACGGAGTCCGTGCGGATGATGGTATCGGCGCGGTCAGAACCTGTCGAGACGATTGCGACGGGGACGCCCGTCAACTCTTCCAGCCGGGCAACATACCGTTGCGCAGCCGAAGGGAGCGCGTCAAAGGATCGCACACCGGCGGTCGGCGCCGACCAACCCGGCCATGTTTCGTATTCTGGCTGACAGCGTGCCAGGACTGCAGGATCCGCAGGCATCTTCGTCGTCCGCTGATCTCCACACCGGTAGCCGACACACACATTGACCTCGTCCACGCTGTCGAGCACGTCCAGTTTTGTGAGGGCAAGGGCGTCCAACCCGTTGATACGCGCGGCGTAGCGAGCCACGACCGCATCGAACCAGCCGCACCGCCGCGGTCGACCGGTAGACGCGCCATACTCCTGTCCGCTCTCGCGCAAGGTATTACCCGCGTCCCCGTTGAGCTCGGTCGGCAGCGGCCCCTCTCCGACGCGCGTCGTATAGGCCTTGACGATGCCCAACACACGCCCGATGGCGCTCGGGCCAACGCCCAGCCCGGTACACACTCCACCGATGCTGCCGTTTGACGAACTGACAAACGGGTAGGTCCCATGATCTACATCAAGCATGGTGCCCTGCGCGCCTTCAAACAGCACTCGTTGGTTGGCGCGGATGGCATCGTCGAGATAGCTGGACACATCCGTCACCATCGGTTCGAGTCGGGCCCATACCCGCCCAAGGTCGGCGAGTGCCTCCAGCCAAGACACTGCCCCCCCCCCGCACAGTCGGTTGCGTGCGTCGACATTCGCGCGGAGTGTCTGCGCCAAGGGACCCTCGTCGCTTGTGTCGGCCAAGTCGACGATACGGACCCCGCGGCGAGCGGCCTTGTCTTCATAGGCAGGTCCGATTCCTCGGGAGGTCGTGCCAATCGGTCGACTACCACGCGACTGTTCGGCGACACGCTCGAGATCCCGGTGATACGGCAAGATGACATGCGCGCGATCGCTGATACGCAATCGTCCCTGTGGATCGATGCCCTCCGCGACGAGCTGGTCAAGCTCGGAGAACAGCGCGGTAGGGTCCACGACCACACCGTTCCCAATGAGACAGGTAACATCGGCGTGCAAGATTCCCGACGGCACCAGATGCAGCACGAACTTGCGTCCGCGTGCGTGCACCGTATGCCCAGCGTTGTGTCCGCCCTGATATCGAGCGACGACGGAAAACGCCGGAGCCAGGAGATCGACGATCTTTCCTTTGCCCTCATCGCCCCATTGAGCGCCTATGACCGCGAGATTGTCTGTCGGCATCTTTCGCACAATTCGAACTGTCTATCATAACAGACTCGTCTTTTTCGACCCGTGGCTTTCGCTGCGCCACCCAGCCTCCGGCTGCCCGACCGACTGACGGTTGTCAAGGTGTTTTTGTCGACCGTGTGCACGGCTAGTTTTTCGAATTGACAACCCGCGTGGCCTTCCATATCGTCTGTGTCCGTGACCCCAGAGTGCAGGGCCAGAGGCTGACGCGGCGACCTCTTATGCGGCTTCTCCGCGCCACATCTTTCCGCAACCATCGTCAAACCTAATGGCGTACGTGACTGCTGGGCGGCCTACCCTTGAACGTCGAATCGTCGCCGCGCTGGACGCGACCCCCTCGCGAGTACCCGTAATACTGGGAGGTTGCGGGAGCGGTCGCACGCGACTGCTCAGCGGCATGGCTGACACCATCGGGCATGACCGCACGCAATACGTCGACATCGAACGGGCCGCTTCGACACCCGAGGGCCTCTACGCGGCGCTCACTCGTCGTTCGCCATATGCCGTAAGAGGCGCCGCCGCCGCGGACAACATACACAACGCACGCGGAGCCTTCGATGCCCTTATCGCGTTTCTCCACACGGCTCGCGCGGAGGACGGGCAAGCGGCCGTGTTTCTCATTGACGAGATTCTCGAGCTGCGGATGTTCGAGAGCTTTCCCGGCCTCCGTGGCATCGTACGCGAGACGATGGACGCGATTGCCACCAGTCCGAATCGATTCGTGCTCTCGACACGCTACGTCACCCGCGCCCATCGGTTGCTCCGGGACGCTCCCGAGCGGTTCGACGTGGTGCATGTGTCGCCGCTGACGACGAACGAGGTGTCCGAGACGCTGAGCCACTTCCACCTGGGCCGCGACGACGCCGAGCGCAGCGACATGGCTCGAATGATCCACACCCTGACCGATGGTCGGCCCAGCTATGTCCAGTCGGTCGCCAACGTACTGGCGGTGATGGATGGTGCCAGTCGGGGCGACCCCGTGAGCGCGCTGGCCGCCGCCCTCGCGGTCGATGGCCATCTCTGCCTGGTGTGTCGGTTTTCTTTCGAGCTGCGGTTGCACCGTGCCCGGGGCTATAGCGCACTCAAAGCCATCCTCCACATCCTGGCCGAAGACGAGCCGCTCACCTTGACCCTGATCGCCCAACGACTTGGACGCACTCCGGGGTCGACAAAGGACTACCTTACCTGGCTGGAGGACGTCGACCTCGTCGGTGTGAGGCAAAAGCGCTATTCCTTCGTCGACCCGATGCTTCGACTGTGGGTACGCATTCACTGCCAACCCGCTCCGCCGGCTCAGGCCGATCTGTCACGCGAAGTGCAGGAGTACGCGGTGTCCCGTCTCTCGTATCTCGATACGCCGCCCACGGTGCAAGCGCTGACGCCGGAACCGCCGGCTCGCCCGCACCAAGAGACGGTTCCAGACGCCGAGGAAAAGGCCTGGAGCATTATCGAGATCGATTAGTGCCCCGCCGGCGAGATGAGGGAGCACATTGGGCATGTGTGACCGAAGAGCAACGCCCCACGGGGAGCGTCTCCGGCGGGGAACGCGAGATGCAACTCTGCGACAGTCTGCTAGCTCACGGCATCACCCGCGGCGCCCCTGAGCGTCGACAACGCACGCTCCGCCGCGCGCTGCTCGGCTTCCTTCTTTGTGCGCCCTTCGGCGTGCCCAACCGTCTCGGCACCCACCTGCACCTCGATCTCGAATACTCTGCTATGGTCGGGTCCACGGGCGCCGGCCAGCCGATACACGGGCAGCGGGCGGGCGTGATGTTGCACCCATTCCTGAAGCGAGGACTTGTAATCCGTGACGGCATCGCGCTCAGCCTGCCCGGACCGAATAGCCTCGAGACCCGGTCGAAACTGCGCTTCGATAAACCTATCCGCGGCCTGTATGCCGCCGTCCAAATAGATCGCCGCCACGACGGCTTCGAAGGTATCCGCGAGAAGGGACGGCTTTCGGCGGCCCCCGGTCTTCTCTTCTCCACGCCCCAGCAACAGATAGCGTCCGAGTCCGAGAGCCTCTCCGAGCATGGCGAGAGTCGGGGCGGACACGAGCTTTGCCCGCGCCTTCGACTTCCAGCCTTCGTCATGCTCGGGAAACTCTCGAAAGAGCCGGTCGGCAATGATCAGCCCTAACACGGCGTCGCCAAGAAACTCCAGGGATTCGTTGTCGACGACGCCGCCGCTCGCATCTTCGTGAGCACGCGACCGATGCGTCAGCGCGTGCTCGAGCATGCCCTGGTCGCGAAACCGATACCCAAGCGTCTGCTCCAGCGTGCGAAACTCATCGTGAACCTGGCCAACTCGTGCCGTCACTTCGTCCCGATAGTCGTCAATCAGCCGGGTCGCGGCTTCCGCATCCTCGGCCCGCACGGAGACGCGCACTTCGCCCAGCCCATCCATCGTTACCGGAAAGAGCGCGCGGGGGGCGTCTGAGACGAGCAGCGCCTCAAAGCCGCGGGTCTCCAGGAGCCCTCGCACGACGTTTGCCTCGATATCGGACTGGCTCCGCAATACCACGACCAGGGCAACGCGTTCGGTCATAGACTGCCGCTCGACCGGTTCGACATGTCCGGACCCTCTGACCCCAGCTTCAACAACACCAATGTCATGTCGTCATGTTGGTCGGCGCCGTCCACGAACGCAGTGACATTTGACAAGATCTCCTGTCGAAGCTCGGTGACGCCCAGTTCCGTGTGGCGCTCCATCACGCGACCGAGACGGCCTTCACCAAACAGATCGTCGTCTTCGTTCATCGCCTCGGAAATGCCGTCGGTAAACAGCACGGCGACGTCGCCCTCGCCGACTGTCACGGTCTGCTCTTCTATGAGCGCTTCAAACTGAGACTGAAATCCATCCAAGCCCACGACGAGTCCACTCGGTAACAATTGCTCGGCCCGCTTCTCGGACGATGCACTGCGGACGTAGATGAGCGGGGTGTGTCCTGCGCGCGCACACGTCAAGGTCCCCTCGTCGAGGTCGAGCACCGCGTAGATCATCGTGATGAAGCTACGGCTATCAATGTGAGGCGCGATGATGCGATTGACCTCGACTAATAAGTCTCGCGGCGAGTGGTGCAACCGAGTGAGAGACAAGAGCAGCCCCTTCAGCTCCGCCATGTAGAACGCGGCGGACGTGCCTTTGCCCGACACGTCCGCGACCAGAATCCCGAGCCGCCGTTCGCCCAACTGGATAAAATCGTAGTAGTCGCCGCCGACCTCCCGCGCCGGGACACAAGTGGCGGCCACGGTCACACCGCGAATCATCGGCGGGTCGCCGGGAAGCAGCGACATTTGGATACGACGAGCAATCCGCAGCTCCTCTTCCAGACGCTTCTTCTCGGCAACTTCACTCAACAGGTCTCGCACACTACCTGTCATGGCGTTGAATGATTCCGCCAGCGCGCCGAGCTGATCTTCTGTTTCCACGACGATACGGTGGCCAAAGTTTCCGCGCCGGACGTGCTCGGTTCCAATAAACAACTGGTGCACGGACCCAGTGATCGACCGCGCGAGCGCCAGTCCCATGATGAGCGCCGTGCCTTCGATGATGAGAAAGAGCACGCCTAGACTTGCCAGGACCACGAGAAAGGCCAGTCCAAACGTGGATTGCGCGAGCCGTGTCTGGGGTCCAAATACCTGGTCATAGACAACCTGCGGCGCGACCAGGGTGCCGAGGTTCAGAAAATCTCGCTCGCCAGTGCCCCACACCGTGTGCTCGATCGAGAGGAACCACGGCACCGTGAATGACAACCACGGCGCCGCGCCGACCGGGAAACTCGCCGTCGGCGTCGCGCCGACTTCTTCACCAGCGTCGGTGCCGGTCTCCTGAAGAATCTGCCTCCAGATTTCTCCAGTGATCGGGAGATCGACGATGACCGTGCCGCCATTCTGAGGCAGTGGGCGCGCGGCGCGCGCGACGAGCGCCGTCTCTGACGACAGATCGGTGTCGACGAGACCATCGAATGCGTCGGTCCCCAACCAGGTCACGGACGGCGGGCGCACGCCAGAAAGCACCGCGAGACTGCCGCTGGGATGGCGGGTGGACACCGTCCGTCGGTGACGCGTCAATACATCGTCGGTGTCAACGGGTCCCCGGGCCATCTCAGCGGCGACCGCATCGGCGACCACACCGGCCTCAGCGATCAATCCCTCGACGTTTCTCGCAATCAGATAAGAGCTGCCGGTCAGCATCGCCAGCAAACCAACAAGTGCAAAGAAGACTCCGATGAGAATTACTGGAATCAGCCCGATAAATACATAGGAGAGGACAAGTTTCCGCCGTACCCGCCACAGCAAGCGACGTCGCAGTCTACTCACCAAAACGAACATGATGAACCCAAGGCACAACGTGACCACAAGCGTGGCCAGGCCGTCGACGAAAGAGACGACGGTCATCAGTCGGAAGTCTTCGCCGGGCAGCCACAGCCCAACCTTCAGCCCGACAGCGGCCGCGAGACCCCACAGTGACCAACGAGAAAACCTTCGATGCGCGCGCGACATGCGATCCCCGATGGGTGGCGAATCGACCATCGGCAACGGGCGCTCCCCCCTCGCCAGAGTACCCTATAGAGTTCTCGTGTCCACGCAACCCGTTATCCTCCACACGTCAAAATGCCGACCGCAGGCTCGGCGCGCCCGCCATTTCGAGAGACTGGCCGTGAGCGCACCGCATGGCCGAGACCAGGCTGGTGGCGTGCCGCTTACTTCCTCGCCGGCCCCAGTGACCCGAACAACGCGATGAACGATACGCCTCCCGCGTACGGCCCGACCCCGAACCTGTCCCTTCTCATCCGGGGCAGCCTTGGTGGCGCGCTGATGGGTCTGGCCAACCTCGTGCCCGGCGTCAGCGGCGGAACGATGCTGCTCGCCTCCGGCATCTACCCCCAGTTCGTACAAGCCGTCGCGGATGTCACTCGGTTGCGCTTTACCGCACCGGCGGTGCTCACCCTCGCGGCCGTCGCCGCGTCCGCGGGGCTCAGCATCTTGCTCCTTGCCGGTGTACTCAAGAACCTCGTCGTCGAGCATCGCTGGATCATGTACAGCGTCTTCATCGGCCTGACTCTGGGCGGACTGCCCTTGGTGTGGCGTCTGGCCCAGCCGACTCGACGACCGGTATGGTGCGGCGCGGTCATTGGTTTCTCCGGTATGGTCGCCCTCGCTATCGCTCAGAGTGTGGGCACGGGCGCGAACTCACCCGCAACGAGTACGCTGCTGCTGTGCGTCGCGGGCCTGGCGGGGGCGGCGGCCATGATTCTGCCGGGCGTGAGCGGGGCCTATCTACTGCTGCTCCTCGGACAATACGTCCCGATTCTTTCCGCTCTCGACCGTTTTACAGACGCGCTGACCAGTCGACAGTTTGCAACCGCAGTCGAGATCGGGCTCCGATACTTGATGCCGGTGGGGGTTGGGGTTCTGGTCGGGGTCGTCGTCGCGAGCAACGGCATGCGTATCCTACTCGCGCGGTATCGTCAGCCAACGCTCGGCGTGCTGCTCGGACTCCTTGTTGGCGCCGTCGTCGGACTGTGGCCGTTCCGCGAACCGTTCCCGCCAACGCCTGGCGCAACCATCAAAGGCATGATGGTGACCGAGGAATCGATCCCCGACATCGACCGCGGGGACTACCCCACCGCCATTTTCCGGCCCAGCCCCCGACAGATTGGACTCAGCCTCGTGTTGGTGGGCGCCGGCGTTGTCGCCACCTGGGGCCTGAGCCGGCTCGACTCGAGCGGTGCCGACAGCGGTGTCTGAGTCCCGGGGATATGAGACGGGCCCGCGCCAGGTCTGCGTCAAGACCCCGACGCCGGACGGTCTACATGGGACGCCTCTCAGGAGTCCTCAGTCTCTCAGGAACCCTCAGTATGGTCCCCGGCACTCTGTGCCCACAGAGGCCGCTCACGACGAGCGCCACGGTCTGACCCTGTCGACGCCAGCACCCACTCCACATAGGCCTCACCACCCTCAACTGGGGTGACAAGAAACTCCGGCAGGTCGTAGGGATGCATCTCCGTCAGTTTGCGGCGGAGCTCGTCCAGGCAGTCTCGAGTGGTCTTGATCGTCAGTTGCTGCTCGTTCGCGGTTTCGACCGCGTCCGCCCAACGGTAGACCGACCGGAGCCCGCGCTGGACAGAGACGCACGCCGCCAAACGCTCCTCGACCAAGACCCGCGCCAGCGCAGTCGGGTCACCGTCCGCGGGATACGTTGTCCATACCAGCACGATATTGCCTATGTTTGCACTCATCATTAATCAATCCCCGCCTCCGTGCCGAAACTCCCCCCATGTGGCGTCATCATGCCACGACGAGCCATGTCTCAACGCCGAATCATTCTCAAGAGCCAGTCACCCGCCCGGTTCGACGGCGTGCCCCCCCGGGCGCGCCGCGTGCTACGCGTTTGGTTCTTCTTTGGCGCGTTTGTCCTCCTCGTAAATGCATTTGTGGGCGAGAACGGCCTTCTCGAATCACAGGCTGCCCGTGCCGAGTATCAGCTCATCGTGCGCGAGACAGAGCACTTGCGCCTCGAAAACCAGCGACTGCGCGACGAGGCGCGGCGGCTGCGGGAAGACCCGAGCGCGGTCGAAGACGTCGCCCGAGCAGAGCTTGGATTGATCGCTCCAGGCGAGATTCTCTTCTACATCATCGATTCGGCGGACCTCGTGGGTCAAAGCCGCTCGGCCCGTTGACCCTTCAAGAAACGCCATGCTACGATCAACGCGCAAGCAACTTTGGCGCGGGGTGGAGCAGTCCGGTAGCTCGTTGGGCTCATAACCCAAAGGTCGGGGGTTCAAATCCCCCCCCCGCAACCACCGCGATTTGCAGCGAGATATCGTCGGTGCCTGGCGACCAAGCGGTTGGCCGACGGCCCGACAAAGCTGCTCCCGCACTCGCCGCATTTCGTCAGACCGGTGAAGCAGGTGTCGCGGTCGATTCGCCGCACATAGTTTTCCCGTCTTTGCCAGGTACCGCGGAAGAACCCACAGAGCAAGCGGATACGCGCCGCCGTGCCCCATTTGCGGACCGTGACCGACGATGAGTGGGAACAGCCGCGAAGGAGCGGTAGGAAGAAATCTCGCCAGGCGGTGGTCCGTGACGCGTCCCGCTGGTCGTCGGATGAGTATCGGGCGTAGATCGCGACCTTCAGGTCGTGGGTGGGAATGGCGCGAACGGCGCCGACGGCCGCTAGGGTGCGGGATTCCGAGCGACGGAGCGTATAGTCGCGGTCCTCGAGTTGAACGTGCTCCCGTTCCAGACCATGCGGCAGGTCGATCTGATAGAGAAAGACGACCCGCGGATCCTCGGCGCGCTCCCGCGGGTCCTCGACGCGGTCGCGTTCGTGTTCTCGGGGGCCTCGCCATGATCCCGAGAATGGTCGCCCCAGAGCGGATCATCACCCCACCTGTCGTCGTCGAACATAGGCGTAACTCCTTGAACGACGACTGGTTAGACCGCTTGTTCGCACAACGCGCGGTAGCGTGACACCAGAGGTCGCATGCTCACGCATGACGACGCTACGATAGCGAGCCTTTCATTCCGTATGTCTGCCAGCTTCGAGCCGGATCTTGATGTCCCGATACGCCTGATCGATCAGTCCATCCAGCGCCGCGAGTTCTCTGCCGACTCCCGGCCTCAGCTTCACATGGCGCATATATTTGCCACTGCCCTCTAATAAGCCCGCCGGATCCGGCAGCGACGCGCCATGAAAGAACCCGACGTTTGCGTGAGCCTTGAATACATTGACGTAACCGAATGGTGCATCCGCTACGCAAGCGACCGGACAGCCGTCGTGCATGAGTTCCTGGACGTCGTCGCCGCTCTCTCGCAAGGCCTGAAACCACTTCTGCGCGATGGATCCTAATTCGCCGGTCTGTTCTTTGATCCACGCATCGATGACCGGGTCCCGTTTGACCCCACCAGGGAGCCGAAAGTCCATTCGATTCATAGCAACAACGCCGCGCGGTTGTCCCAACATTCCGACGCGTTAGCCGACAAACCTTCACCGCCGGATAACGAATATTCCGAGGAACCAATAGTAGCTGGTCCGCCGCGCGACAACCTTTCGTGGCTGACGTGGAACTCCGTGAGCGTGGCAACCGGCAAGCGTTGCATGTCCCGGATGAATGCGATCGTGCTCACAAAATATGCGACACCCGACGCGCTCGAGCTGAGAGAAGTCGAGCGACCCGTTCCCACCGGTGACGAGGTGTTGATCAAGGCTCATGCCGCCGCGGTGAACGATTGGGACCTGGCGTTTGTGTACGGCAAGCCGTTGTTCTTGCGAGCAATAGTCGGCCTTCTCAAACCGAAGAACCCAATCATCGGTTGCGAAGTGGCTGGACAGATCGTCGCGGTTGGCGACAACGTGCGCCACCGTACACCCGGTAAAGACGTATACGGAGACCTGAGCGAGAGGGGCTTCGGTGGCTACGCCGAGTATGTGAGTGTCCGGGAAGAATCGGTCACTCCGATGCCACGGAATCTTACCTACGAACAAGCCGTCGCGATACCCCACGCGGCGCTGCTTGCCCAGCAAGCTCTCGGCGCCATTGCCAGGCTTAGGACAGGCCAGAGTCTCCTCATCAATGGTGCGGGCGGTGGGGTCGTTCTCTCGGGGTACAGCTGGCCAAACGACAAGGCGCAAGGACGGTGACCGGTGTCGATAGCGTCGAGAAACAGGACTTTCTTCGGTCGATCGGTTTTGACCAGGTCATCGACTACACACAAGAGGATTTCACGACGGCGGGACAGAGCTACGACGTGATTCTTGATGCAAAAACGAATCGCTCGCCGTTCGCCTACGCGCGCGTACTAAAGCCCGACGGCACATATGTCTCGGTCGGGGGGGCGATGCCTCGACTGCTCCAGTGTCTGGTGTGTGGGCCATGGATCGCGCGTAGTCGACGAAGGCAGATTCGTATTCTGGCTTTGAAACCAAACACAGGGCTTGGAGACATGACCGAGTTGGCGGAAGCCGGGCACCTGGTGCCATCGATCGACCCGATTTACACGCTTGACGCGGTTCCCCACGCCATCAACCGTTTTAAAGACGCTCGTCACCTGGGAAAGATCGTCGCACGGATTGGTGAGCCCCGACCGACACACTGACCCACTCCGTCGCCATCCTCGGGATTTGAACGACGCGGAGGACGCGATAGCGCGGGTGACGGGCGTGGTTAGCCCTCGCTTAACAGATCCCACGGTTGCCAGCGACGTCCCGAAATACTGCCACCTGGCGATACGCTTCTGTGCGCGGTTTTGTCACGAACTCGACGCCGGCGGCCACCATGCGGTCGTACCTCGCGTCGAAGTCATCGACCCGGAGAAAGAAGCCGACACGTCCACCGAATTGTGCACCCACTGCGCCCACCTGAAACTCTCCCTCAGCACGGGCCAGCACGATGCCCGTCTGTGCGCGCGGAGGGCGTACCACGACCCATCGCTTTCGAGTGTCCACGGTTCGTGAGTGCTAGCGAATCTTCTACCAACTCGAACCCAAGCAGCTCCACAGAGAAGTGAATCGCACGGTCGTAGTCATCCACGACAATGGTGACAAGTTCTAGAAAATTCATGTCGCAAGCTCTCTCGTGAACAGAAACGATCGTCGAGGACTCGACGCCCGCGAAGGGCAGGTCGCGGGCCGAGCGCCATTCTGGGAGAACAGTCGACACCCCGATTTTGCGTCAGGATGCGCTCAACAACAGGTGGGTCGTCGATGAACGAGATACGCTGCAGCCGACCGCGCGACACGGCGCCGCGCGTCATCAGCCGTTGCCCCCGTCCACGGCGTCCGCTCGTATCTCAGGCCCCGAGGTGTCGCCGGCGGTCAGTCCCACACCCGGGCGAGCCACCCGCCAATAGACGAGGTTTCCGAGGCCAAGAATCGCGACGACCGCCCCGGCCGATCCGACTACCGCGGCGAGCTCGGCTGAGTCGCCCAAACTCGCCACGTTCGCCTGGAGCACCAAGTAGCCAAGCCCGAGTCCGAGCCCGAGGAAGGTCAGGATGACCCCGCGCCGGAGTGCGCCATCGGATGACAGCGGCGTTGTGGGTCCCTCCCTGCCTAACACCGCGCGCAGTTTCAATCTTGGTTCGGACGCGGGCAGCGGCGGTGGCGTCATCCCTTTCTCAATCATGAGAAGCCGCTCCTCGTGAAGGAGGCGACGTCGCCGGTGGTCGGCGACCATGGGTGAAGGCTGTGCCCATCGAACGCCTGCTCGATCAGCCAATGGCGGTGGGGCTGGTCTGTGTGTGTTGGTTGGGACTCGTCGCCACGTGGGCGGTGCGGCGAACCGCCGCCGCCGTGGCCTGACTTACGCCCCGTCTACCGAGTGCGGTCGGCGTTGTGGCGCGGGCGCACAATGCGCGCCTTCCGTAAGCGGCCGCCTGTCCAATCATGCCAACCTCGAACCAAGACCGACACGTGGGTGGTGCGGAAGTAGAGCCTCTCGGCTGAAACGCGGTCCGACACTACGTGTCTGGGGCAACAGCGTACTGCTCAGTCCTGTCGGCCCTGATGGCGGACACCGCAAGGAATGACAGGGCCAGTGCTCTTCCACGACCCGCCAACCAGACGTCGATATCGATGACGTGTTCGACTACCTTGACGCGAACGCATCGCTCCGGATCGATACGGCACGCGTCGGTCTCTGGGCGGTGTCTGCTCATGTTCCGGTCACCCTCTCCGCCTTGATGCGGCGACCGCGACGGTTCAGAGCCGCCGTGCTGTCAAACGGCTACACATTGGACCTTGACGGGAACACGGTTGCCTACACGTTCCGAAGTCTTGGACTCGTCGCCGCGTGTGAGGGGCGCTCGACGGAGCAGCTACCGGCAGATGTGCCGCTTTTCATCGCCCGATCGGGACAGGACGAGATGGCCGGTCTGAACTCTACGCTTGAACGCTTTGTGGAGGCCGCGATCACGCGCAACCTGCCCGTGACATTCTCGAATCA
>CAUZIB010000092.1:0-18249 GCA_963579735.1 Vicinamibacteria bacterium
TCCGTCACGGTCAAAGACGGCTCCCCGAGGCGCTCGCAGGGCCAGTCGGCGCTGGTGGTTGTTGGCGGCCATCTCCAGAAATCGCGTGTGTTCCCCGATTTGAAAATGCCAAAAACTCAGCGCCAGGACGAAAAATGCCACCACGACCGCCAGTTGGCACAAGCCAAGCAAGAAGTCGCGACTATCTGGTTCGAGCGAATTCTCTCCGCCCATCACGCGGCCTTCCACCCGTGCCGACCCGCCTGACGACGGCGTCGCACTCTGTCCACAAGACCGGGCCACGCCTGCGCTCCACCCATCACGAGAGCGGCGACGCTGGTATTGACCAGCGCCTGCCCCACCACGAGCGTCGCGGTGGCGGCGGGACCCTGCACATTGACGAGCGCATAGACGCCTGCGTAGAAAAGCGTGTTCCCGACCGACGCGGCAAAGACGACGGCAAGGCGCCGCCAGCCGGTCCCCAAAATAGACTGCATCCCCGCGCCCGCTACCACCCCGGCCACGGTCTTGGTGAGACCGCCAACCCCCAAGACGCCCCCGGACAACGCGTCCTGTAGCAATCCTCCTACCGTCCCGGTCCAGAGACCGGCGGCTGGGCCTCGTCCAGTCGCGGTCAGCAAGACGACGACAAGCACGAGGTCAACCGCTCGATCTCCACCGGGAAATACCGACACAAGCGTGGTTTGAGCGACGAGGGCGGCCAGGAGAGCGGCCGCGATCGACAGCGGGCTCACTCGCCGCCCGCCTCGACAACCTCTGCCACCGGATCGACAATCACCAGCACTTCTTCAATCTCAGTGAATTCAACGGCGGGCTCGACCTCGATCACTCGATACAGCCCCACGCCCTGGGCCACATGTGTCACGTGGCCAATCGGAAACCCTTTGGGGTAGATCCCATCGCTCCCCGAGCTCACGACGCGGTCTCCGACCACCACATCCTTGAGGTTCGACACATAGTCCATGCGCAACATTGAGACGTCGTCCGTTCCCAGAACGACACCGGACGCGCGGGTGCGCTCGATCAAGGCACCCGCCGCCGCATTGCGATCGACAAGCAGCTGAATCTGCGCGGCCTCACCGCCCAGTGTGTGCGTAACACGTCCCACCACGCCGTCGGCGCCAATCACGGCGAGGTCAGGCCGGACCGCGTCATTCACCCCTCGATCGATAGTCAAAGTGCGAAAGTAGGGCGTCGCGTCGGACGCGATCACTCGCGCACCCACGGTAGAAGGCGCGACCCTCTCACGCAACGCGAGCAGCCGTTCCAGTCGACGCGTCTGCTGCGCGAGAGCGCGTTGGTGCTGGAGTTCGACCCGTAGGCTTGACAGGTCCCGATTGAGAGCGATGTTCTCCGTGTGGACGCGACGAAGACCCGCATAGGCCGACCAGACTGCCGCGACCCCGTCGCGGGTGGCGGTCACCCAGCCTTGGATTTCGCTGAAAACACCGACGGTAACGGCCTGAAACACCGTCGCCTCCGGCTTGGCATTGACCTGAGCAGAGATCAGCAACACGTGCATCAGCACGACGCTCAGCACGACGTATCCGAAACGCTGATCGCGTTCCATTCGTCTTAGCCGCTCCCTCAGGGATGATACCGAGGGTGATTCAACCCTTTGAGATCTTCCTGAGAAGTCCGAAGTCGGACAACATTCTACCGGCCCCAAGGACCACGCACGACAACGGATCCTCCGCCATGGCTAGGGGCAGCCCGGTTTCCTCTCGCAGCCGCTTATCCAAATTTTTCAACAGCGCGCCGCCGCCGGTCATGACGATCCCGCGGTCGACGATGTCGGCCGACAACTCGGGCGGCGTGCACTCCAAGGCCACCCGCACGGCATCTACGATCACATTGACTGTCTCAGCCAGTGCCTCGCGAATTTCTTCGTCATTGATGGTGATGGTCTTTGGCACACCCTCAATCAGGTGACGCCCCTTAATCTCCATCGACTCCGGCTCGTCGAGCATATACGCGGAGCCAATCTGCATCTTGATCTGCTCCGCCGTCCGCTCCCCGATCAGCAAATTATAAGTCTTTTTTATGTAATGGATGATTGCATCATCCATCTCGTTCCCGGCCACCCGAACCGCTCGGCTGTATACGATACCGGCCAGCGAAATCACCGCGATATCCGTGGTGCCCCCACCAATATCGACAATCATATTCCCGGACGGCTCTGTAATCGGCATCCCTGCCCCAATCGCCGCAGCCATCGCCTCTTCGACCAGATGTACTTCGCTGGCCTTCGCGCGATACGCGCTGTCTTTGACGGCGCGTTTCTCGACTGGCGTGATCTCGGATGGAACACCGATGACGATCCGCGGTCGCAACCACAGCGACCGACTGTGGGCCCGCTTTATGAAATACGTGAGCATCTTCTCGGTGACTTCAAAGTCGGCGATAACACCGTCCTTCATCGGTTTGATCGCCACAATGTCACCCGGCGTCCGCCCCAGCATCTCCTTCGCCTCGCTTCCGACTGCCTCGACGGCACCGGTCACTTTATTCAGAGCGACGATGGAAGGCTCGTTCAGGACGATCCCTCGGCCCCGCGCAAACACACAGGTATTGGCAGTCCCCAAATCGATCGCCAGATCGTTAGAGAAGAGGGAGAATAACGATGGGATATTCACGCAGAGACACCTTGTCTCGGCCCGACAGAAGCCAGCTTCGTCCCATCTTTGCCGTTGGTTTTTACCGCATACATGGCCACATCAGCCGCCTGAATCAGTTGTTCCGCTTTCGACGTCGTATCCGGCATCGTGGCGACACCCACTGACAACGTCAAGCGGGCGCCTGCCCCTTCTTCCTCGAGAAACACATGGCCACGAACCCTCTCCACGCAGCGCGCCGCTACCGCCATCGCACCCTTCGTGCCGGTGTCCGGGAGTACCAGCGCAAACTCATCGCCGCCAAACCGGGCAGCGGTATCCGTTTCGCGGGAGCACTCGCGAATGATCTGCGCGACTTCCACCAAGACACGGCTACCGACCAGATGCCCGCGTTGGTCGTTGACTCGTTTGAAATCGTCCACGTCGGCAAACACACACGACAGCGGTTGTCGGCTCCGCACGCCGCGTTTGTCCTCTCGTCGCAACGCCTGTCTGAAATATCGCAGGTTATACAACCCCGTCAGGTCGTCGGTGATAGACAATTCTTCCGCCCTCGCCAGTCGTTGCGCACTATCGAGCGCGACCGCCCCCGCCTGCAACACTTCGAGCACGTTCTCCCGGAGCCCGTCCGACACCTGGGGCGTCTCTCGAGAGGGCTCTCGGTCGACCGCGACCAAAGCGGCCACCGTCTGCCCACGGCTCACAAGCGGGAACCCCATCGCGGCGACCGCGGGCGCACCCGAGGCCGTCGAATTCTCCAGGAGATTCCGTGACGCGCATATGTCGGAGTGCTCGATCACACTGGCCCCGAGCCCAATCGCGGCTGGCTCCGCGTCACTCTCGACGCCGTGCTGGGAGACCACGGCGAGGGTTCCCGTTCGGGTGGGTCCCACGACGCACCACCCCGCGGCGGGGGGCAACCACTCGGCGTCCCATGCAACCACGGCATCCGCTACCATCGGCGCTGTCGAACCAGCGTTCACAGACCGCACGAGATCGCACACCACCTCTACCTGATTGAGGCTACGCCGCAACGTCACCTCCGACGACTGTACAAGAGCCGCCAAATTCGGTGGGCGGGTCCCCGGAAAGATATTGGGACACCGGAAAATAATGGTGAGGGGCGCCCTCATGCCGTAGTAAAAACGGCCAAAACTCCCCTGAGTCCTTTGGTCGGGAATATACCACATCGGTCTGGCTGTCTCCGATGCCGCGGGTCTTCCGCCGAGAACCGGATCCGCCAAAAAGCTCTAGACCCACGGACCGTTTGCCCAAACTGTTAGAATTGACCTCAATATGACAATGCTCGACGGAATGCGGCGCCACAAGGGTTGGCTCAAGTGGAGCCTTGCCTTGGTGTGCCTGGCGTTCGTGTTTCTCTATGTACCCGAATTTCTGACTGACGGCGCGAGTGGCATACAAGGGCCCTCGCCAACCGTCCTGGCTCGGGTCGGCGACCATGAAATCTCCACGATGCAGTTCCGCCGGGCCTACCTGCAGCAACTCAACAACTATCGGCTGCAATCTGGCGGCGACATCAGCGAAGAGTTGCTCCGCCAACTCGGCGTCGACCGGCAAATCTTGCAGCAAATGATCAGCGAGTACACCGCGCTGACTCATGCCGAGCGACTCGGTCTGGCGGTGACCGACGCTGAGGTTCGTCAGCGGATCATCACGACGCCAGGTCTTCACGAAAACGGACAGTTCATAGGCGAACAACGGTATATCGAGCTGCTTCAGAGTCAGAACATCTCGCCGACTCTGTATGAAGACGATGTCCGCCGGCAACTCCTCATCGAGCGTCTGCAATCCGCAATCACCCAGTGGGTCGACATTTCCGAAGATGAAATCGAGAGCGAGCATCGGCGGCGCAATGAAAGAGTAAGGGTTGACGTTGTGGTATTCAGAGGGGATGAGTTTCGCGAGAACGTCGAAGTCGCCGAGACGGACATCGAGGCGCTCTACGAGCAAGAGGCCGCAGCCTACGAGGTCTCCGAAAAACGTAAGTTGAGATTCTTGCTCATTGATGAAAGCGCTTTGGCCGACAGCATCACCCCCAGTGACGCCGAGATTCAAGACCAATACAACTTCAACATCTCGCAATACTCGACAGAGGGCCAAGTGCGGGCCCGTCACATCTTGCTCCGGATCGATGACGGGGATGAGGCGGCGGTTGAGGCGCGGGCGTTGGAGTTGGCCACCCAGGCTCGGGAGGGTGCGGACTTTGGCGAACTCGCCCGCGAGCATTCCCAAGACTCCGCCAGCGCCGAGCAGGGCGGAGAATTGGGTATGTTTCCCCGTGGCCGGATGGTCGCCGAATTCGAAGCAACCGCGTTCGAGCTGGACGTAGACGAGATCTCCGATCCGGTCAAGAGCCAGTTCGGTTTTCACGTCATCCAGGTCACGGAAAAACAAGAAGAGTCGGTACAGCCGCTCGCCGAGGTTCGGACCGAGCTCGAACGTACGCTCAAGCGACAACTCGCGACAACTCGCTCGGCTGCGCTCTCGAGTGCCATCACCGCCGAAGTGGAAACGCCAGACGACCTAGACGCGGCTGCCTCGTCGCGCGGTCTGGAGGTGCGCGAGTCCGGATTTGCGTCGCTGGGTGAGCCGCTCCTGGGCTTGGGTATGGCTCCCCAGGTGTCCTCTACGGCGTTCCAGCTCGAGCTCGATCAAATCGCCGGCCCGATCGCGACACCGCTGGGTCCGGCGTTTATTTCTGTTGCAGAAATTCAAGAACCCTACATTCCTGCGCTGGACGAGGTCCGAGCGCAGGTTCGCGAGGACGTCATTCGGCGAAAATCGCTAACCCTCGCCCGGGAACGAGCCACCGAAGCCGCGGCGCTGTTGAAATCGGCCGAGGACTTCGTGACAGCCGCGGAAGAGGCGGAGCTTACTGTCTCATCGAGTGGGTTAATCGCCCGCGGCGCAGCGTTTCCGGAAGTCGGCATCAACACCGCCATCGAAGCGACGGCGTTCGAACTCCCCGAGGGCAGTGTCAGCGATGTTATCGACGCCGGCAATACGGCTGCGATTCTCCACATCGCCGAGACCCAGGGCGTCACACCCGCGGACCTTGAAAGCGCTCGAGAAGACTTGCGCCGGGAGCTGCTGCAACAAAAGCAACAGCAGTTCTTTCAATCATATATGGCGAAGATCTCGGCCGACATCACCGTCACCATCGACCAGACCGCGCTCAACGAGGCGCTCGGGGTCTAAGCTCCGACGACCGCCGTTCCACGTGACGTCGCGGGCGTTGCCCCCGTTTCCGTATTTAGACAATTTCGTTACGGCACCATGAGGAGCCAGATGACAAGTATGTGTAGCCGTTGACACCAGGAGCCAGTGAACCGTAGATCGACCTAAAGACGCGCTATATAACGACTTCAGTTGGTCTTATCTGAGTAATAATCGATCAAATTACGTTCGTGTGGTGGGTACATGGCGAATCGAATCGCCCCAGATGAAGGCCGTGTCGCGGCCTCGTACCGTCGCCGAGGGAGCCTGAACGACCGGGACCACCAAATACTCTCTTGCGTCCGAGAGTTTCATCATGGCCGGCAGCCCGAACGCTCTCTCCGAAGGGGTCCAAGAAACGCTTACAGCCAGACCAGGTTGCCTTCTCGGTTGCCCGGTAACGGTGTCGGGCTTGCCGGAGAGCGACGCGCATCCCATCGACCGATTCGTGGGACTGCCGGACCGCTGCCCCCGGGCCGACCCGGTACAATAGAGAGCGGCGAACGTCTGCGCCTCCTTCCGCGTCGCTTTCTGAACCGCCACCACCAGTACGATGCGCACCAACCGCAAATGGGCTGTCTTGGCCTTCGAACTCTGGCTCGGCACGCTCATGGTCGGCGTGCCGTCATCGGTCGTCGCTGCGGGTCAGGACGCGCCCGGTGACATCCGGCCGACGGGGCACGACGCGGACTTCAGCAACACATTCGCCCCAGATAGCGCCGACGACGACGGTGTAGTCCTCACTCGTGGTGCCGGTCCCCGACGGCCGCGTGTCGACGAGACGGTGCACGAACCGGGGGGGGCCGAGTTCGGCATCTTGGTGGGACGCCCGCGAATCCGGCCGACCCGGGTCGACACACCGCCGGTCATCGACGGTCGGCTCGACGACGCCGTCTGGCAGACGGTGACGATGATCACCGACTTCGTGCAGCAGTCGCCGCTGGATGGAGCGCCGGCTACCGAGGACACCGAGGTCTATTTCGCCTACGACCGCGACCATCTCTACTTCGGCTTCTATCTCCACTACGACGACCCCGGGCTCATGCGGGCCAACCGGGTGGACCGCGACCAGGCGCCCCAAGACGACCTGGTGACGGTTTACTTCGACCCGTTCATGGACCAGCAGCGGGTTTATGACTTCGACGTCAACGCCTACAACGTGCAGGGGGACGGAGTCATCAACGCCAGCCGTCAGCGCGGGGGCGCGATTCCGTTCGCCGACCGGTCGTGGGACACGCTGTTCGACAGCGGCGCCGAGATCGTCGACGACGGATACACGGCGGAGATGGCGATCCCCTTCAAGAGCGTCCGCTATCCCCAGCGGTCGCCGGGGGTGCCGCACCGCTGGGGGTTCCAGATCGTCCGCGAGATCAAAAGCAAGGATCAGGAGAACGACGTCTGGGCGCCGATGTCGCGCGAAGTGCAGAGCTTCATGGCCCAGATGGGTGTTCTCGAGGGTATGACGGACCTGTCGACCAGCCGCAACCTGGAGATCCTGCCGACCTTCACGGCCATTCAGTTCGGGTCCCTCGACGAGACCTCTAGTGTCTATGTCGATCAGGGGACGTCGCCAGAGGCGGGGCTCAACCTGAAATACGGGCTGACCTCCAACCTGACCGCAGACTTCACCGTCAATCCTGATTTCTCGCAGATCGAGTCGGACCGGCCGCAGATCGAGGTCAACCAACGATTTCCGCTCTTCTTCGACGAGCTGCGGCCGTTCTTTCTCGAAGGAGCCGAGATCTTCGAGTTCACCTCACCGATCCAGCTCGTTCACACGCGGACCATCGTCGACCCGAGAGTGGGCGGCAAGCTGACCGGTAAGGCCGGGCGGACGACATTGGGGCTGCTTGTGGCCGACGATCAGGCGCCGGGGCGCCGGGAGGACCGCACCGACCCTGCCTTCGGGCAGACGGCGCAGTTCGTCGTCGGCCGAGCGCGCTACGACCTCTATGCCGAGTCGCACATCGGCACCCTCTTCACCGACCGCGAGTTCCTCGACGGCTATAGCCGAGTCGGCGGGGTCGACGCCCAGCTTCGGCTCAATCGGGCCAGCCGCTTCAATTTCGTCGCCTATCAATCGACACATCGCGACGAGGAGGGCGTCGAGCGCAGCGGACCGATGTGGGGTGCGCTCTACTCACGGAACGGTCGCCACCTGCGGGTCCGGAGCTTCGTGGGACAGACCGACCCGAACTTTCGCACGGACGTAGGCTTTGTGCGCCGGGTTGACCAGCAGCGGACGTTCCACAACGTCGAGTATCGGTGGTTTCCGGAGCACTGGCTCATCGACTGGGGACCGACGCTGCAATACGAGCGGAGCTACAACTTCGACGACACACTGGAAGACGAAGTCTACGACGCCGGGCTCCGCTTCCGCTTCGCCCGGAGCATCAGCCTCAACGTCAACAGCCAGCGCATGCTGGAACGGTTCGGCGCGATCGATTTCTGGAAATGGCGGAGCCGGTTCAGCACGTTCATCAACACCTCACGCGCATTCTCTCTCGGTCTCCGTGCTGACACTGGCGACGAGATCTTCTTCGACCCCGATGACCCGTTTCTCGGGCGGCAGACGAGCGTGGGCGTGAACGCGACCGTTCGGCCGTGGTCGAGCGTGCAGTCCCGCTTCAGCCTGGACACCGCGCGCTTCACCGACGTACGGACCGGCACATCAGAGGTGTTCGACGTCAGGATTTGGCGAGGCTTGACCACCTGGCAGCTCACGGACCGCTTCCTGCTCCGCAACATTAGCGAGTACAACACATTCTCGAAAGAGCTCGACCTCAACCTGTTGTTGACGTATCGGGTCAACGCGGGCACCGCGTTCTATCTCGGCTACGATGACCACTACCGCCAGGCAGATCGCATCGACGAGGAGCGCTACTTCACCACCGACCTCAGACGCACCAATCGCGCGATCTTCACGAAGCTGCAATATCTGTTTCGGTACTAGGGGACTGAGATAATTCTACGGGTCTGCGGGAGGGCGTGGCGCCGAGTGCGATGTGCCGCCACGGAAGATGACGACGCGCACTCGCCGCGAGTCACCGAGACACCGGCGAGCCGGTGGTGGACCCGCCGGCTCCGTAGGGCTCTCCCCTGTCGACAAAGAGAACCACTCGTGAATCAAGGCGGTAGCGAGCGGGCGCTTGCAGGTTCGGCCTGTATTGGAGAACATCCGTTCAGCGAGGAGGCGAAAATGACTCGACATAGACCGGCCCGAACGACGCTGACGACGATGATTGCGTGCACACTGGGGGTTGGGGTGGGAGGCGCGCAGGACGCCTACGAGCCGCCCCGGACGGCTGAAGGCAAGCCAGATCTTCAGGGAGTATGGGATTTCCGCACACTGACGCCGCTGCAACGACCGGACGATTCGGCGAACGCGGCGGTTCTCAGCGAGGAGCGAGTGGCCGAGCTTGAGGCCCAGTCGGACGCCCGCGAAGTGGCTGCGTTTGCCCCAAGCGACGTCCGGGACGCGCCACTCCCCGTGGGCGGCAACGTTGGTGGTTACAACAGCTACTGGGTCGACCAAGGGGCCCGGGTCGTCGACGATCAGCGGACGTCCCTCATCACCGATCCGCCGACTGGTCGCTTGCCGGCCCTGCAGCCAGGCGTCGAGATGATCGAGCTGTCACTCGGAGAAGATCGCCCCGGCACCAGACCGGTGCGGGCGCGTGCGGCCGGTATCGGGACCGACAGCTTCGAGGACAGAGGATTGGCCGAGCGGTGCCTCCTAGGATTCAACTCGGGACCGCCTATCGTCCCTGCCGGATACAACCAGAACGTTCAGCTCTTCCAGACTCCGGACTACGTCGTGATCCTGAACGAGATGGTGCACGACGCCCGAATCGTACCGCTCGACGGTCGGGCACATCTCGACGAGCGCATCCGACAATGGATGGGTGATTCCCGTGGACGATGGGAAGGCGACACGCTGGTGGTCGAGACGAGAAACTTCGGCCATCGGACGGCAAGCTTCAACTCCTCGGTGGCGACCGCTGCCGGCACCGGGACGACGCTGCACCTTATCGAGCGCTTTCAGCGAGCGGCCGACGACACGCTCCTCTACGAGTTCACCGTAAACGACCCGGACACGTTTACCGCGCCGTTCACCGCAGCGCTGCCGATGAAGATGGGCGACGGTATGTTCGAATACGCGTGCCACGAGGGGAACTACGGCCTGCTGAACATCTTGACCGGTGCCAGGACCGCAGAAGCTACTGCCGAGTCGACGCCGTAAATCACTCGATCGGGTACCGGCGCGCTCTAGCGCGCCGGTACCCGATCGTAGTCGGCGGCATCCAGCGACGCCCGAATGATCTCCTGGTCATTGCGCGTAATGATGTGCCGGTTGGCATACGCCGGATGGGTCCAGTTCACATCGCGATCCCACCGCTTCCGAGGTCCCCACCCGGCAGCGGAGGTAGGCTCGATCAAACGAGTGCGGTCGATCTCCTCGTATCCTCGTGGCGTAAATCGCGCGATGATGAGGAATCCGTCATCGTTGTTGACAAAGTAGCGGTCACCGTGGCGAACCATGAACGCGGTGCCCCACCGAGCCTGTGCCGTCATCGCGGCGCTCGTCCACACGCGGTCTCCCGTACGGCTATCCAGCGCCCGCAATTCACCGTAGCTATCAACCCCGTAGATATAGTCCCCCTCGACGATTGGGGTCGTCATGATCGACTGCAGGGAGTCGGTCCCCTCGGGTAGCTCGCTCGAGCCCACGCGCTTCCAGACCAGTGTGGCGTCCGGGCGATCCGTATTCAGCCTGAGCATCATCGACCCCGAATAGAAGCTCGTGACGAACAGATTGTTCCGCGAGTGCACCGGGGTGGAGATGGTGAGCCCAGCGGTCACGTCGAAGGGCTCCTCCCAGTAGACCTCACCAGTCTCCGGATTCAATGACGACACCGCGGTCGGGTGGTAGATGATGAGCTGTGGAACGCCGCCTGCTTGAATGATCGTGGGTTGGGCGTATCCCATCTCCGACACCGTGTCGATCGCCCGCCATACTTCTTCCCCCGTATGTTTGTCGAAGGCCACGACGAGCGCATCGGGCTCGCCACCCACGAGGTAGATCGCCCGGTCGCCATCAACGAGCGGCGAGCTCGAGATACCAAACACAGGGACCGAGGTGTCGTATTCCGCGACGACGTCGCGCTCCCAGATCACCGAGCCCGTATCTGCCCGCAGACAGAGCATCCGACCGGCGGCGCCGAATATGTATACGCGGTCACCGTCGACGGTTGGAGAGGCTCGAGGTCCGGTCGCATAGGAGAGCATCAGGCTGCGGTATGTCGTCTCCCACTCGTGGGTCCAAAGGATGTCTCCCGTCTCCTCGTCAATGGCAAGAATCCGCTCGGTACCATCGGCCACCCGGGTGTCCGGAAGAAACTCGAAGTCGATCACGAACACCCGCCCGTCCGAGACGACCGGTCCGGAGAATCCTCCCCTGACCGGCACGCGCCAGGTGACGTGGAGCCCCTCGTCGGGAAAGCGCTCGACGATGCCTTCCTCTGCCCAGACCGCGAGTCGATCTGGACCTCGCCACTGCGGCCAGTCTTCAGCGCCAACGACCGTGGTTAGGAGCCAAGCCAGGGCAAACACACTAGAGAGCGCGCTCATCGCGATGTATTGGGACATATCACCCCGAGGGAACTAGACCTGACCATTGTATTCTCCTGTCTTCCTCGGCCGGGTCCAGGCGATGCGCCGTTACAATAGGGCCGGTCTCGACTGGTCAACTTGACGCTGCACACACGGCTCACGTGTTGATGCGACTCACGGCATCGAGAACGACGACGGCATAACGGCGTCGGTCTGGAGTTGGTCGTGCAGCCGACGTTTGCCAATCGGATCGCGGAAGAGCCGATCCTCGTCGATCTTCGGTCACACGAGTCGGTGGTCGTTCAAACGAGAGGACACCAATGAGAAATAGTCTGACGTGCGTCGGTCTGGTCGGCGTGATGCTTGTTCTGGGGGCGTGCGGCGCCTCGGCGCAGGTCGTACGGTGGGACGTCGAGGGCACGCCCCGCCAGGCGATCGTCTACGCTCCGACCGAGGCGGCCGGTGAACGGCCCTTCCCTGTGGTGCTGGCCTTCCATGGGTTCGGTGACAATGCTCAGAACTTCCAGCGCACCGACCTGCACTTGGCCTGGCCAAACGCGATCGTCGTCTACTTCCAGGGCCTCCCGACACGTCGTGGTCTTCCGGGCTGGCAGACAGAACCCGGCGATGGCAACGGCGACCTGAAGCTGGTCGACGTGGCGCTGGCGTCGCTGCGCGAGACCTACAACATCGACGATGACCGCCTCTACGCGACCGGGTTCTCGAATGGCGGCATGTTCAGCTACCTGCTGTGGGCGGAGCGCCCCGAACTCTTCGCTGCGTATGCCCCGGTGGCGGGCCGACTCCGGGACGCGGTGCACCCCGAGCAACCGGCCCCGGTCTTTCACGTGGCCGGGGAGCAGGATCGGGTGGTGAGCTTCTCCGACCAACTCGCGGCTATCGAGATCGCCAAAAGGGTGAACGGCGTCGGAGCGGAAACCCGCGACTGCGGCGAAGGCTGCACCGTCTACGGAGTGGACACGGCCGCGACAGTCATGACCTGGATTCACCCTGGCGCGCATACCTATCCGCGGGGGGCGTCCGAGCGAATCGTGTCATTCTTCCGCGACCACTCCAGAGCGCGCTGACGGATCGACCCGCGCTGCGCGCGACCCTTCGTTCTCTTCTTCTTTGATCACCAACACAGGTTCTCGCCCCTCCCGCCCTGCTCACTGATTAATGCGTAGGACGGTGCCTCAGCTACATTGCCACAGAGGGTAGCCGGGAATGTCTCGGGGAATAAACGCGTTGATCCACACTGTGACCGTCTTGATTTGAATTGCCATGACGATACCGCCCTCATCCTTGCGGTTGCTTCTCGACGCAGCACTCTCTGCGCACTTCTTTTAGGGTGCGTGCAATCGTCTGGATACCTGGGTCACGAGGCATGCGGCGTGCACCGGTCGCTGTTGATGGGTCGTCGGAAGCGCCAGACCCGTCGGTGAGAGGCACACGACACGGCCGGGAAGTCGGCAGCTGAGCGGCCCGAGCGCTTCAGAAGCACCGGTATAACATCGTCGGTCCCGAAGGCCCAGCTTCAAGATACCGCAGCGTCGTGCCGCTAACGGTGACATCACGTTGCGTAATGGGCAGGTGCATGCCGAAGAGACTCACGGCAACGACTTAGAGAAGAGTAGAAAACTCACGGCGGGCGCCGGCTGGCAAGCCGCGACGCGCGAGCAACTGGCGCTGCGGTATGGTGCGAGGTGCCGGAACTCTCAGTTCAGGAACCTAAGAGCGCGACACGACGTGGAACGACCACCAGCTGTCCGGCCTGGGAGTGTCGAGGGCGGGAGGGGTTCCGCCACCGCCAGGCTGCCTGGCCTGCACCGCCGGCTTCTGCAGCTTCTGAATCCGCGACGCCCAGACCTGATCGAGTCTGGCCGCATCCATCTCCCTATTCAGGGTAACGGGGTAGATAACACCGTCGAGACGCAGGCGACCCGGGTGAAACTCCCCGACGCGTGGACACCAGTACTTGTTTGCGCCGACAGAGCAGCTGATAAAGAGCTCGCCCTCGGGCGTCGCCATGCAGTTCACGTTCACCGCGTGGGGTCGACCCCAGATGCCGATCTGGACCTGGCACAGCGATACGTCGTTCGCAAAGCTCCAGTCAGAGACAGGGTCTGCGTGTGAGTCGCCCAGCAGGATGAACCCCGGTGTTGTCTCGCAGGGACAGGTCACGCTCCAGACCGCTCCCCCCGCGACAATCACAAAGGCCAGCGTGGCACCGACGCCCAGAAGCACCTTGGTCATTTTCGATTGCCTGTCGGCCGCTCGATCTGCGCTCATCCTCAACCTCCTCGGTCTCCTCGCAGCAGGGTGTGACCCTGCTCGTTAGCACCCGCCTAGGCTACTGCAATTCCACGTTTCAGATGGAGCCCGATCCCTCTCCTCGAGAATTTTCAGCCGTCCGGCTGCAGCTGGCTGCACCTGTCTGGTGGTGGAGCGAGTCAGTTTTCTTGGGAGTGCCGGGGTAAAGTGAGTAGCGGCTGTGAACAGATGAGGCTCGCCGAAGGCGTGGTCACGGAGCATCACGACAAGAGGCACCCGATGAATCGCCAAGAACTTATACTGACTGTCCTCGCGACACTGGCACTGGCGCCGATGGCGCTCGCCCAGCCTACCGCCCCCGGCCAGATAGCGGATGGCTCTCCAACGCCACACATGCCCTGGGGCGTACCCGATCTGCAGGGCGTCTGGGACCACGGCACAGCGACCCCCCTGGAACGACCGGACGAATACAAAGGGCGTGAATTCCTGACGGCCGAAGAGATCGCCGAAACAAACGTGCGGGCGACCACGTTCGCCTCTTCCGAGCGCCGCTCTGAGCTGAGCGTGGAGCGTGACGTGGGCCTTGCCTACAACCAGTTCTGGTGGGACCGTGGCCTCTCTGACGGACGCACCGCGCTTATCATCGACCCGCCCGACGGCCAGATCCCGGAGCAGATCCCGGAGGCGATCGCGCGGGCGGAGGCGCGGCGAGCCGCAGCCCGGCCGCGCGAGAACTCGGAAAACCCTGAAGACCGCAACCTGTGGGAGCGCTGTCTCTCGCGCGGTGCGGTACGACTGGGCGGTGCCTACAATAACAACTTCCAGATCTTCCAGACCGAGGACCACGTTGCGATCCTGCTCGAGATGGTCCACGAGATGCGGATCATTCCGATCGAGGGCGGCTCGGCACCTACGCAGTCACCCAGCCAATGGCTCGGCCGGTCTCGCGGGCACTGGGAAGGTGACACGCTCGTGGTCGAGACCACGAACTTCTCGGGACAGGCACCTTGGCGCGGCTCGGGTGAGAACCTCAAGATAGTGGAGCGGTTCTCGCGCCCCAATGGTGGCACCCTGCGCTACGAGGTCACGTTCGAGGACGCCACCACGTGGGTCGCTCCTTGGACTGCGGCCCTGGACATGCCGCGGACCGGTGGGCTGCTCTACGAGTACGCCTGCCACGAGCGGAACTACGGTATGGAGAACCTGCTGCGCGGAGCCCGGGTCCAGGAGACACTCGCCGGCAGCGCTCGGTAGGCTTTCAACAGGGAGTCGAGTCCGCCGTCAACAGCCTAGGAGCCCTGCCGAGTTCTTGTGCAGGCCAGCTTCACTCTGACACGCCGGAGAGCTGAACGATGGCACCGTCGGGATCTTTGATATGAAATCCAAAGTCAATGTTGACCGGCTCAGGGGTGACGCCTCGGCTTTCCAACTGACGCGTCACCTCTTCTCGGTCGAATCCGTCCACGCCCAGAGCAAAGTGATCGATGACGCCGGGATTGGATTCACGGCGCAGCGAGACCAGAATGCGCTTGTCGATACCCAACCGAACAATCTCATTCTCCGTATCCTCACTTACGACTGAAAAGCCGAAGAGCCGCTGGTAGAACTCAACCGAGCGAGCCATGTCGCTGACCAGGACCGACGCGTGGTCTACCGTGCGAACGCGAAGTCCCTGCGCGGCCGCCGCACTCCCGGCAACAGTCACCGCAGTCAGTGTCTGCACCAACTCCCTCCGTGTCAGCTGACCGCGCTCAAACTGCTTCAGGAGCCTAGAAATAACGGTTTCCATCTCGTCATCCCACCTTTCCACGGGCCAGTTCTGTCAACACCTCGCTCAGCGCTGCATCCAAGTTACTTGACGACACTCTGTTCCGCTCGCGTCGTCCCTTGGATCACCGCGACACCGTTCGCTGCGGACAGACCGAGACCCGCTCCGACGCTAGCCGCATCCGCACCCGAAGTCAGTCGAGCGTGCTTGCCTGGGCAGCGGCGCTCATGACCGATTCCAAGAACCGGCCGTCGCGTCCCCCGAGGTTGAAGCAGACCCCACCGCCACAACCGATATCACGGGCACGAAGGTTTCCTGGCAGATCGATGACCCGGAGAACCGCCACGGCGCCGCGCCCGAGCAGCGCTCCGGAGCGTGGTCCGACCGGGCGTCGCACGAACATCGAGTGCCCTTGTGAAATCACCTTCTGAACGGCGACCCTTCCACTCACGTCCACGTGTGCGAGCTCGGCCGCGCTCGCCGTGCCCACATGCACGAGTGGGGCGGTCAGCTCGACAACCGACTGGCCGGCGGCCGAGCGCGGCAGGGCACTGTCCAAGCACTCATCCACGGTTCCGGCGCCGAACGCGGCGTTGCCAACCAGTGACACGTCCCAGGCGAGCGGCAGCCACATCGATGCACCGCTTCTTGTAAAAACGGCTAAAGCTCGACATCGGTGATCCCTGCGGCTCGAAGCTCGTCGGTCGCCCACTGGACTGTCTTGGCTCCGGACGGAAAACCAGAGACGCGGCCCCAGAGCTGTCCCCCGCCGATCTCACCCGTCCGACGGCTCTCGTGTGAGATGCCGACGATCGTCTCCAGTAGCGCCTGGATCGAATCGCCGTTCAGATCGGCGTGTCGTTCTTCCCCTGCGCGCACCAGCACTGGAACAGCGGGGCGCCCGCTGAGAACCTCGAGGGAATGGGGCGCGAGCACTGCGGGCCGCGTCAGCCCGAACCACCCACCGCCAGCGTCGGGTTGTTGTGCCCGGACGCCCACCGCCGCCACGCCAAAGAACGCAAGCGTGATCCCCACTTGGACGGACGCGATGCGCATGCGCTAGTCCTCGTGCACGTTGATCAACGCGTAGGTGATCGACTCCTCATCCGCCAGCTTGACCTGATGCCACGAACGCGCAGGCACATGGAGCATGTCGCCCTTGGTGATGTGGAACTCTTGCGCGCCACTCAGCTCTGGTCGCTGCTCATCCCGCGGCAGCCCCTCAACCCAGTTCGTGCGCTCACCGCCCACCAGCACAGTTCCCGACCCGTCGAGCACCACATAGGTGTCCCACTTGGTCTCGTGGATCTCGGGTTGGGTGTAGCCTGACCGATAGATAATCTGCACATCGTGCGGTCGATGGTCGGCCCTCGGGAGAGCATTCAAGACCGCGAACTGTGTACCGAAGATCCCCGGGCCGTCACGAAGCTCGCCTTCGAGCTCGCTCTTGAACCCGGCGAACGAGTCCGCGTCCCAATGCAGAAACTCCGACGGACGGGGCTCGTTCGTCACACCGGCAAACGGATCCTGGGCCGACGCCTGCGGGACGCCAAGTCCGACGACAACCGCGACGAGAAACACGAATCGCATGGGAACACCTCCAGGGCTGCGGAATCCAAGGATGTCACCCAACCGCGGGCGACATGGCTCTCGATGATCCGCTGCATCATAACCGCGCTGGGGTCTTGAAGCGTCCCACAGATTGCAACTGAACCGAATCGGCTCACGACCTGGTGCCACCGCCGCGTCTGCGCCTCTCTTCTAACCGGCCACGTGGTGATGAGCGACTGGAGCTCCGCAGGTTAGAGGGATCGTACTAGTTATTTGACACTACGAGATCGACAATGACAAGAACAGTTGACCGCTAGCCTGACAGAGCATCGGCATGCTCGTGCACAAGCCGATAGACATCGTCCCATGACTCGGCGCGAGGGGCGGCCACGCTCTTGTTGGAGCTGTTTCCGAAACAGATCGTGTGGAAACCTTCACCGCGGAGTCGTTCAATGTTGGCTGGGTTGTCTTCTATGTAGATGTCCGCCCCGACTTGTTCCTTGTCCTTCATGAAGCAGAGATCCCAGTAAGGAATCCCGTTACGGTCAAGCCAGTCGATGGTCTGACTCACCGCCAGTTTGTGGAAGTAGTGAATGAACAGGCGGTGCGTCACGATTCGAATGCGAGCGCCTTCGTCAGAGAGCTTCCGGAGATAGAGCCGAGCTCCCGGGATCATCGGTGAGGTTTCGAACAGTTGCCGCTGTGTGACGGCGAACCTGTGCAAGCTCTCGTACTGGTCAGGCTTCTCGATACCCCACTCGTCGAGTCCATACGAGACTTCAGTCGTCAGATCGTCCAGCGGTCGCTCCAACCATTCGGCCGCGATCTCTCGCATCCGGCCGTAGAAGTCTGAACACACGCCATCTAGGTCTACACCGATAATGGTTCCTTTGAGACTCATGGCAGCCTTACGTCACGTAGAAGCGCACGGTAGGTCGGCATCGACTACCGAAAAGCCAAAATATAGGTCCGGAACTCAGAGTTACCGACGACCAGCGTGTTAGGAACGCGCCTCTGCTGACACTCGCACACAATCGGCCTCACACCTCCTATCGAAGAGACTGTGAAGTGCAACAGAACTTTGTCGGCCACCATAAGTAAGAATGACCTTGTCGCCGAGTTGAGGGCTGCTGCAGGAAGCAAGGCGCGCTGTCCCCCCCCAACTACTGGATGTGTTCGCGAAGGCCACGA
>CAUZIB010000093.1:0-18221 GCA_963579735.1 Vicinamibacteria bacterium
GCGCAGGAAGCCCGGCCGACCACGCCGGGACTCGAACCACGCCATCGAGACGACGGTCACCTTGGGCGCGGTGTTTGGCCTGGCGTCCCGGCAGAGCGAGGGCTTCCTGCGCTCGCTGCTGGCGCTCCTGAATCTGGACAACGACGTGCCCGACCACAGCACGATCTCAAGGCGCAAGGCGAGGCTGGGGACGGTCGCGTGCTCCGAGCTGCGACACGTGACGCCCGTCCACCTCCTCATCGACAGCAGCGGTCTGTCCGTGCACGTCGGCCAGCTGCGCACGCCGCCGAACGCCAGCGACTACCGCAAGCTGCACCTCGCCGTGGATGAGCACACCGGTGACGTGGTCGCCTGCGAACTGACGAGCAAGCGGGATCGAGACGCGTCCCGAGTGGCGTCACTCGTCGGCCAGATCGAGCGTCCCATCGCCTCGGCCAAGGCCGACGCCGCGTACGACACCGACGACGTCTACGACGCGCTGGAGCATCACCGTGCTGATCGATCGCCGAAGGTACTGATACCGCCACGACAGGGCGCGCAGCTCGCGCTCGACTCCGCGGGCACGCGACAGCGGAATCGCAACATCCGAGCACGATCACGTGCGGGGAAACAGACGTGGCACATCACATCTGGCTACAGCCTGCGAAGCAAGGTGGAGACGACGTTCTATCGCTACAAGACCATCCTGGGCTCAGCGATGCGAGCGCGGGGACTGGCGTCCCAGAGAGTCGAGGTGAGGTTGGGGTGCAAGATCCTCCGTACCATGACGGCGCTCGGGACACCCGACGGCGAGATGACCGGATGACCGGCAGGCTGAGTCACGGGAGACTCTCAGCCCAAAATGGAGTTATGCACCAAGGCAGCGTGCTTACGCAATTGCCACCGGGCCAGGGGCCGGCGTGTCCGGTTCTGGTGCCGAAGGCGAACACCGATGGTCTCAATACCGCCGGGATACGTCCTCTGGAAGTCCGGGTGCCACTCGGGACAAACTTGGGATGGAACGTGCGCGCCGAAGGTCGACGAGAGGGAAATCTCTGCCGACTGACGGGGTTGTTTCTCCCCTTCGCCGCCACTCGCGCGGAACGCGAGGCGGCCGGCGACCCGAGGGCGTCGCTCGCGGAACGTTTTGGGAATCACGCGGGCTATGTGGAGGCGGTGATGCAGGCGACGGCCGACCTCGTGCGAGAGCGGTTTCTGCTCGAGGAAGACGCTGCGCGGTTGGGCCGGGGGGCGGAAGAAAGCAGCGTGCTGCGCTGAAAGTCCGGGGTGTCAGTCAGCATTGACCAATTCTTGGTTGGGTCGAGGTCAGAGGCAGAGGAGAGTGGGATGAGTACACGAGTTTTTTTAGGGCTAAGAGGGATGGCGCTATTGGTTCTCTTGGCGCTCACGATGGGGTCGACGATAGTAGCACCGGTGGTTGCGCAAGACCTAGAACGGATGACGTCCTGGGGACACGCTGACCTTCAAGGCGTGTGGGATTTTCGTACCATCACCCCGCTCGAACGCCCCGAGGCGCTGGCCGATCGAGAGTTCTTGACAGAAGAAGAGGCCGCGCAGCTCGAGCAAGACGTAGTCGAGCGCAATCTTCGTCTCTTGAATCGACCGGCTGAGCGAACCTCGACGGGTGGAAACGTTGACAGCCGTGCCGATGGATCGCCCGGGTTCTATAACAATTTTTGGCTGGACACCGGAAACCGAGCGGTTGATACCCGCCGCACGTCGCTCATCATCGACCCACCGAACGGACGGTTGCCCGCTTTGACGGAGGACGCCGAGCGCCGGGCAGAGGCGCGACGGATGGCCGACCAGGAGCATCCCTTTGATTCGTGGCTGGACCTCGATGCCGGTGACCGGTGTCTCTTGGGCTTGAACGCTGGTCCTCCCATCATGCCCGCCGCCTACAACCAGAACCTGCGGCTCTTGCAGACGCCGGACCATGTCATCCTGGTCACCGAGATGGTTCATACGGTGCGCGTCGTCCCGCTGGACGGACGGCCTCGGCTGCGGGACAACATCCGCCAGTGGTCAGGTGATGCGCGGGGTCACTGGGACGGCGAGACGTTGGTTGTGGAGACGTCGAATTTTCTCGACGACAGACGCTGGACGTCCTCAAATCCGATGGGTGCGCTCGGCGCGAACAAGAATCTGAACCTGGTGGAACGGTTCACGCGTCTCGACGCCGATACGCTCGAATACGAGTTCACCGTGTACGATCCTGACAACTGGACGCGTCCGTGGACCGCATCCGTGCCGATGCGTCGCACCGACGCACAGATGTTTGAGTATGCGTGTCACGAGGGCAACTACAGTCTGCCAAACATTCTGGCAGGGCAACGCGCGGCCGAGAATGCGGCGGCTGCGGCGCGGTGATGACGCTCGCCTGGGCCGCGACGCTGGGTCTGCCTCAAGCACCTGGTAGGAATCGATGACGATCACCGGGTGGCAGTATGTTGCGCGGGACATGGGCGCTGAACGACTATTCCGCGGGATAGTGCTGGCGGCGATAGCAAGCGTCGTGCTTGGTGTCGGGAGCGCGAGGACTGCGGCCGCGCAGACGTCTGTCTGGGACGGCGTCTTCACGTTGGCGCAAGCGGCCCGCGGCGAGCAAACGTTCGAGCGGGCCTGTACCGCGTGTCATGACACGGGCGAGTTTTCTGGCGCGCGGTTTCGCCTGAGCTGGGTCGGTCAGAGCGCGGGCGATCTGTTTGACACGATATCGACGCTGATGCCCGAGGGTGACCCGGGGAGTCTGAGTCCGGGCGAATATGCCGCGCTCGTCGCATTTCTGTTTCGCCTGAATGGTTACCCGTCTGGGGAGGTCTCACTTCCCGCTGACCCCAGGGTGCTCGGAATGGTGCAGATCAAGGAGAGCAACCAACAATGAGGCTTTCGACCTTACCCGGCTGCCGGCGCGGACGGTTGGCGAGTCTGTGTGTCTTGGGTGCGTTTGTTTGTGCCGTCGTGCCCGGTATCGCAGGGGCGCAGAGTGGGGGCACACCGGACGGTGAGTGGCGGTATATCGGTGGCGACGCATCTCATACTCGGTATTCGGCGCTGGACCAAGTGACCGCGGACAATTTCGAGGATCTCGATGTCGCCTGGCTGTGGCGCGGCGACAACTATGGGCCGGGCGCGCTTGGGGTGTCCCGGTCGACCCCGATCTATGCCGACGGTGTTCTCTATACCGTGGCCGGCGAGCGTCGGACGGTCGTTGCAATCGACCCGAGCACCGGCGAGACGCTCTGGACCTATCGGGAGCCGCATACCACCCGTGTCGACCGCGGGATGCGGAACGGGTATGGCAAGGGCGTCGCCTACGCGGAGATCGATGGGCGTGGCGTGCTCTACATCATCAGTCCCGCGTTTTTCTTGCATGCATTGGATGCCAAGACAGGCCGTCCACTCGATGACTGGGGAACGATGGTGTCGCTCCCGGGCTTCCCGCAGACTGGCGTCGTAGACCTGCTGCCGGACCTCGTCAACGGGTGGGGGCCGTGGCAGAGCTGGGACGGTGCCTACGATGCCGACTTTGGCATCCCCCGTGAGCTTGGTCATATCACCAGCTCGTCACCGCCGATCGTGGTCAACGGTGTCGTCGTGGTCGGCAACTCCGCAGAGCAGGGGTATAACCAGACGCGTATCGAGAATGTGCCTGGCGACATCATGGGCTATGACGCGCGCACCGGTGAGCACAAGTGGAAGTTTCATGTGATTCCGCGACCGGGGGAGTTTGGTCACGACACCTGGGAAAATGACGCCTGGGAGTGGACAGGCGATGTGTCCTCCTGGGCGCCAATCTCGGCCGACCCCGCGCGAGGCCTCGTCTACATTCCGACCAACCCACCCACGATCGATTTTTTTGGCGGCTTTCGACCTGGTGACGGGTTGTTTGGCACAAGCGTCATTGCGCTCGACGTCGAGACCGGTGGGCGCGCGTGGCACTTCCAGACGGTGCACCACGACATCTGGAATTTTGACAACCCCACGGCACCGGTGGTGATGAATGTCACGGTTGACGGTCAGCCGCGCGACATTGTCGTCCAGACCACCAAGCAAGGCTGGGCGTATACCTTTGACCGCGTGACTGGTGAGCCCATCTGGCCGATCGAAGAGCGACCGGTGCCCCAGTCGGAGGTCCCGGGCGAACGTCTGTCGCCCACCCAGCCGATACCGACGAGACCGGCGGCGTTCGAGATGCAGGGGATCACCGAGGACGACCTCATCGACTTTACGCCGGAGCTTCGAGCCGAGGCGGTCGAGATTGTTCAGAACTATCGGATCGGGCCCATCTTCAACCCGCCCATCGAACGCGGTCATCCCTCTGGGCTCCGCTCGTTCGTGAGCTGCCCCAGCGGGGCGTCAAATATTTTTGGGCCGACATCGGCCGACCCCGAGACCGGAATTTTGTATGTCTCGACACTGCGGGGATGCCGGTCCGAGAACATCGTGCCGGGGGCGGCCATCGACGAACCGGATGACATCAAGACCACGGGGCGTACAATCTCCGACTTCGCCGTCTTGAACCGTGGCAACTTCCGGGGACCACAGGGACTTCCGATCTTCAAGCCGCCGTATAGCCGTATTGTCGCGATCGACATGAACACTGGTGAGCATCTATGGCAGACACCAAACGGCGACACGCCAGACCGCATTCGTAACCATCCGGCGCTGCGGCAGATCGAGATACCAAACACCGGTCGGACGTCGCATCCAATCACGATGGTCACCAAGACACTCGTCGTCACCGCCGAGGGCACGGGTGGCTCGCCGCGTCTGCACGCACTCGACAAGCAGACCGGTGAGCGGCTGGGGACCGTCGAGCTCCCTGCGTCGGGGCAATACGGCATGATGGGCTTCCAGCACGAAGGACGGCAATACATCGTCGTGCAAGTTGCGGGACGGGATCTCCCGGGTTCGCTGGCCGCGTTTCGACTTCCCGAGTAGCGTTGCAGCGTTCCACGTGCGTGCTGCTATTTTTTCGAGCATGTGTGCGACGTACGACGACAGTGTTACCGCCGTATGTCGCCTTCCAAAGGAGGATGCGATGCAGACAAATCAGCGTTGGACGGTGATCGGTGTGGGCGTGGTCGCAGTGATCCTCTGGTTCGAAGCGGGTGCCGCCGCGCAATCCGACAGCCCCGCGTGGGATCCGATCACCGAGGCAAGGCTTCTCAACCCGGAGGCCGGCGACTGGATGAGTTATCGGCGGACCTACGACGTGACCGGATTCAGTCCGCTCGACCAGATTGACCGCACCAATGTCGACGACCTGCGTTTGGTCTGGGCACACTCCGTGGGTGACAACAGTCGCTGGGTGCCGACACCGGTGGTCGCCAACGGTCTGATGTTTGTCGCCGAAGGTGACGGTCGTATCACCGCCTTCGATATCACCTCCGGTGACATTGCCTGGCAGCACCAGCGCAGCTACCCAGAGGACATCACAAAGTCACAGGCGATTGGACGTTCACGCGGGGTCTCCATTCTTGGCGACACGATCTACTGGGGGACCGCAGATGCGGCGCTCGTCGCCCTGGATGCCGCGACCGGTGAGCAACGCTGGGAAGTGAGCACGGGCGACTACTCGACGGGTCTGGGCCACACCCATCCGGCGCTGATTGCCGACGGGAAGGTCATTCTGGGATTCGCCGGTGGTGACCGCAGCGCCCGCGGCGCGGTTGTCGCACACGATGCCGAGACCGGCGAGCGGCTCTGGCTGACCTATACCGTTCCGGCGCCCGGAGAACCGGGCTATGAGACCTGGACCGAGAATGAGATTCCGCCGCTCGGCGGGCTTACCTGGGGAACGATCAGTTACGACCCCGAGCTTGGCTTTATCTATCTCGGTACCGGTCAGCCCACGCCTTGGGCGTCGACCTTGCGCGGACCGGGCGATGCGCTCTACACAAACTCTATTTTGGCGCTGGACATCGACACTGGGGAGCTCCAGTGGCACTTCCAGGTGGTGCCCTCCGACAACTGGGACCTCGATTCGACGCACGAAAGCATGTTGGTCGATCTGGAGTTTGGCGGGACTGTTGTCAAGGCGCTCATCGAGACGAGCAAGATCGGATGGGGGGTCATTCTCGACCGCGAGACCGGCCGGTTCCTCCGCGCGTTCCGCACCGGCTACGACAACCTCATCACCGGCTGGACCGATTCCGGGAGCCCCATTTTCAATGCGGACCTCATTCCGAGCCTCGAGGATGTTGACTCAGAGCGGGTGTTCGAAGTGTGCCCCCACTACCACGGCACGCGGAATCTGAACTCGCCGAGCTATAGCCCGGTCACCGGCCTCTACTACCTGGGTATCAACAATACCTGTATGGACGTCACATTCGTGTCTGAGGAGTATCGACCCGGACGCCGATACGGTGGAATCGTGAGCCGGGTCAAATCGGTGCCCGGGTATGACTTTGTCGGCGAGTTTGTCGCCTTTGACCCGCTGACCGGACGACGGGCCTGGGCATATCAGTCACCGGGCGGCGTCGCGATGACCGCGTCGGCATTGGCGACAGGGGGCGGGATCGTGTTTGGGGGCACCGCCGACCGGCGCTTCTTTGCGCTCGACGCGGACACCGGTGACTCGCTCTGGGAGATGCGCTTGAATGGCGATCTCTCGGGGGCACCGGTGACGTTCGAGGTCGACGGACGCCAATATGTGGCGGTCGGTGCCGGCGGTCGTATTGCGCAGACGACGTCGTATGCGAGGTTGACCGGCACGTCGATTCCGCAAGGCAGTGGTGTGATCTGGGTGTTTGCGTTGCCCGAGTAGCGAACAACTCTGTTTGCCGTTCCTGGCAGAAGGATCACGACGTATGTTTTGCGTCGGTCACTACGTCAATGCCGCGCCACCGCAGTACTCGTGGACTGTTCGTGAGTGCCGACTGTCGAGAGGTGCGCGCTCGGACGTTAGAAGCGGAAGAGCCGGGTGAACTTCCGGACAGCCGCCGCTGCTGACCCAACCGGTAGGACGCGAACGTGTCGACAAAGCCGTACCCCCCGACCGGAATCGACATGCCATCCCCAGGCGCGATGTCAAACGGCTCTACGAGCAGCTCGTGGCTGTCCTGGACATCCACGCTCAACGGATCGCTGTTCTCGAACTCGGTCCGGAAGCGCGCCTGCAGCATACGGGTTTCGAGTTGCCCCGTCGTGTCGTTCTCGATGTAGTCGAGGCTCGCGCCCCAGGTGAACTGACGCACCGCGCGGAGCGCTGGTCGGGGGCTGTATTGCGCCATGGAAAATGTCCGGCGGAAGTCCTTGCGACGAAGAAACCAAATCTCGGGATTGAAGCGATCGCCGACGCGCAGCTGGTCCACTTGGAACGCATAGAGGTCACCGTTGTATGTAAACGCCGTCTGATAGCTCGCGTCCTGGCTGGCAACCCCGAGGGTCTGCGACCGAGCGTAGTAACCCTCGACGTTGACGTTGTCATAGAACGCGAAAGCCGCGTCGACACCGTAGACCTGGTTTGACCCTGGGTCGCCGTCGACGGCTGAGGCCGGCCGAGTCGACCGTCCGGTGAAGATGCCGCCGATACGGCTTCTCCGCAAGATGTCGCGCTTGACGCGGATGACGGAAAAATTCGTGCCGACGGCGCGGACCGATGCATCGTCGGTCTGGATGTTGAGGGCTCCCACGGTAAAATCGCCGGCCTTGCCGGTGAGACGCCCGCCGGCGAGAATCGGCACGGTCTGTCCGTTCTCCAGCCCGATCCGCCGGCTAAAAAAGACGATCGATGCGTCACCGCCTCCAAAGAAACTGTTGGCGCCGGGTCGGCCGCCGCCGTCGCCCCCACCGCCCCCAGACCTGGCGCCTTGTCCGAGGTCGAAGATCCCTCGTCCTTGCAGAAAGAACTCTCGCTTCTCGGGAAAGACGTCGTCTTCTCAGGTTACGTTGCCGTGCCCCGATTCGTTTGCCGGCCGTCAGGCGACGGAGTCGATGGCTATACTCTCAGCGTTGAGAGGCCCATCTGGCGGTTGGGAACCAGGTGGAAAATAATGTCCGGTATGACCGGATTCCGAAAGGGAGCAACGGCGATGAAGCTTGCTGTCATATACCGAGGCGCGTCTGTCACCATCGGTGCGCTACTACTGGTTGGCATCGGCACAGCCGCGGCTCAGTCGTCCTGGGCCAGCGAAGGCCCGGTGGTCCACGGGCATCACCATCTCAACGTGTCGGATCGCGCGGCGCACGAGCGGTTCTGGGGAAACACGCTCGGTGGCATTCCCACGGCCTGGCGGGATGTCAACGTCTTCAAGTTCCCAAACGCTCTCGTCTTTCTGACGGACCGCGAGCCTACCGGCGGGACCATCGGCACGACGGTCAACCACATCGGGTTCTGGGTGCCCGATGTCCGCGCCGCGATCGGACGCGTCCGGGCGGCCGGGTATCCGGTGATCACTGAGCGGGAGCTCCCGAATGCCACCGTTGACAACGGGGCCGTCTGCCCAGAGGGGCAGGACTACTGTATTGGCTATGTGCTCGCGCCAGACGACGTCAAGGTCGAGTTTGTGGGCAACCGAACCCAACCGATGGCCATCCAGAACCACCACATTCATATCAATACGCCGGACGTTGATGCATTGCGGGCGTGGTATGTCGAGATGTTCGATGCGGTGCCCGGAATGAACGGGAACTTCAAAGTCGCCGATCTCCCCGGGGTCAATCTCCGGTTCTCGGAAACGTCAAAAATGGTGGGCACCCAGGGCCGAAGCCTAGACCATATTGGGTTTGAAGTGGACAACTTGGAGGCCTTCTGCCTGGCGCTCGAAGCAAAAGGGGTCACCTTCGACCGACCCTATACCCGGATCGACGCGTTGAACATCGCGATCGCGTTTCTTACAGATCCCGACGGTACATACATCGAGCTCACCGAAGGGTTGGACAACTACTAACAGCGCAGCGCGGAACCACTCGACGGTTCCGGCTGTGTCGACGTGCGTGAATCGCGGGGCAGAGCCATCCGGCCCCGCGATTCACTCCAGGTGCCCCGGGAGTGAATCGTCATGCCGGACGGCGTCGATCTGGCAATCGCGACCGAGAGCGTGCGGAGACTCGTCGGTGACACGGTGTCTACTTCTGTGCGAACTTCCGTAGGATGTTGCCCCGGACTTCGCCGGCAAAAATACTGCCGTGCTTGTCGACCATGATTCCCTCCGCGATGACCGGTTCGATACGTGACGTGATCGAGCCGTCCTTCGCGTTGCCGACCAAAAGCGCCTCGTGCTGCTGGTAGTCCGCGACATAGACGACGTCGTCGGCCGAGATATAGATCCCACTGACCATGCCGAACTGATCCCACGACTCAAGGAACGTTCCGTCCTGGTCAAAGATCTGGATTCGCGCGTTGGAGCGATCGCCGACGAAAACGCGGCCCTGGGAGTCGATGGCGATCGAGTGCGGTAGGTCGAACTCGCCCGGCGCCGTGCCTTTCTGGCCCCACGCTGTGATGAAGTTGCCATCTTGCGAGTATTTGACCACGCGGTTGTTGAAATGGCCGTCGGTGATAAAGACATCTCCGTTGTCGGCCACGGCCACATCGGTGGGTCCGTTAAAGGCATCCGGGCCTTCGGCTCCGATCCCCGCCGTGCCGAGCGTCATGAGCAGATCGCCGTCGCGATTGAACTTGAAAACCTGATGCCCCTTCCCGTCCTCGCCGCTTTGGTCGGTGGCCCAGATAAAACCGTCGTGCGACATATGAAACCCGTGCGGACGGACGAACATTCCATCGCCAAACGTCTTGACCAAGTTGCCGTCGGGGTCGAACTTGAGGATGGGCGGCTCGGCCCGATGAAAGGCCCAGACGTGCTCGCCGTCCGGGTCCGGTTCGACAGAGATGACATTGCCCCAGGTAATGTGTGACGGCAGCTTCGCCCAACCGTCGACGTGAGTGTAGTCATCTGACCTGAACTCAACTGCCTCTTGGGCCTGTGTGACTGCGGCGGACCCGACTAGTGTGAGCCCGACCACGGCGACCGCGACAAAGCCCGCGACGCTGTTGACGGAGAATCGGGTCGCGTGGTGGGCGACGGGTGATATTGACGTCATCGCAAACTCCTCAGAAATGGCGGGCTGGATAGCCCAACGTGTCTCGCGATGGGTTCAGGCAGGCCGCCCCCCAACGCGGGTCTTGCGTCCTGCTCTTCAACTTTCACATCGTGGGTTGCCGCTGGCCCTCGTCGCATTTCGCCGTTGCTCGTTGTTCGCAATTGGCCCACATCATTCGCTCCTCCCGCCGGCGGCGAGCGACGATCTCTCACCGACGACCCACCGCGCGAATGTTGAGAGGCACGAGGTCAGTTTGCCCGCAACCGAAGCACGCTCCGGTCGGCGTCGATCCGAAGCGCCACGCCACCGCCGTTCATTGTCGCGTGAAAGCCGCGGTCCGACGTCTGGAGCGGCACCGCCAGATCGCTCGAAAACTCCGTCCGACGGGTCATCTGGGCATCAATTGTGAGTGATTGCGTGCCGACGAGCACAAGGTCGAGCTCTCCCCGGTCAATCCGGATCTCGGAGTCGGCATCAAACCGGATGTCGCGCAACGCGGCAGTCGTCCGATCGAGATGGAGCACGATCGACCCGGAAAGATCGCTCGCGTCGATTGACCCCCGGTCGAACGCGAGGGTGATCGTGCCGTCGAGGTTCCGCCCTTGGAGACGACTGCGGTCGAAGTCGAGGAGCAAGCGTCCCTCGAATCCCTCGAGCGTCGTGTCGTTTTGGTCGATGGTGAGATCGAGGTCCAGCTGTCTCGGTGCGCGGATCTCATAGTGCACCAGCGGAGGTCTCCAGGAGTCGTCATCGTCTTCCTGAGACACTGTCTGGCGATAGTTTGAGCGGATCCGCATCGAGCGCCGGCTGCCTCTGACCTCGATGGACGTCGCGTCGACCGACCGGCGGGCGTCGTCGGCGTCCATCCCCGGGGGCGCTTCGATACGCGCCCGAATGTCCACGTTGGGCTCGTCCCACGAAATCAGCCGGACACTTCCTTGCCCCGTTTCCAGCGTGAGCAGGCTCCCGGGTTGGAGGGCGACCACCTCTTCAAACGTCTTGTCTTCGTTCTGAGCACGGCCGATTGTCGCGGTGGCCAGACCCAGCCCGACGACAATCAGTATTCGACATGTGAGTGGCATGGGGTTTCTCCGGGGCACGTGTCCGCTGTCACTCTGAGGCCAGCGGATCGGGACGCAGCTGAAAGTGCACGATCGCGCTTTGCATTCCTTTGCCCCCTTCGATGTGCCAGTTCAAGTTCGACCCATAGTTGGCCCAGAGTCCTTTTCCCTTCCAACCCGCGTCAGGATCGTCGATCCGTCCGTCGAGCCCCCGCGCGAAAAACCCGAGGGGATACGGCACGCGGAGCACAAGCCATTCGCCAGTCTCGGGGTCGAGGGCCAGCAACGAGTCTGAGCCAGAGCCGGGTGCGATCGGTATGTTTGGACCCAACCCGAGCGTGTCGAATTGGTCCACCCAGTTGTAGTAGTGGTAGTCGGCACTCCCCGGACCAACGACGTTCTTCATCTGCGGACCAGGCGTGGGATACAGGGTCCAGCCTTCCGGGCAGTGCTGGCCGGTGGCGGTGGGGCCGGTCAAGACCTGACACTTGCTCCGGTCAAAGCTCGCCATATGTCCGCTGCCCGAGAGCGCGGTCCAGACGATGCCGTTGCGGTCGACATCGACGCCCCGCGGCGCGTGACCGGTCTCTGTCAGGTCGACGGCAGGATTCTCCACCGACGGTGGCTCGTAGACCTCGGCGATGCATGTCTCAGGAGGATTTTCGCCTCGTTCGAGCCGGACCAGGCGTCCCGGGAACGGTCCGGTGCGGGCGATCCAGGCCGAGTCATCGACTGGGTTGGCGATGACCCCATAGGCGAAACCCGCGATCCGGGTATCTCGAGAGGGATCAGCCGCATCCCCCGGTTCGTTCCACGGCTTCGTGATTCGTCCGTCCCCGTTCGTGTCGATGACGGTGGGGCACCAGCCTTGCGACGTGCGTTCGTCACCCGTCTCGTCATACGCCGATGTATCGAGCCATCCGACCACCTGCGGGTCACCACTAAACCAGAGCGTGTCGTCGGCATCCTCGCCGAACTGGAGGTGGTGGGTCCCGTAGCAGCTGTCGATGAGCGTGAACGATTCATCCGCCGGGTCGTAATAGGAAATCTGTCGTCCGCTTCGTTCGAGCGGAAAGTATTCGGCTGACGGGTGTCTCGACCCGGATGTGCACCAGTCGGGGTTCTCGCGTCGACGTATGGTGGATGTCAGCCAGACCCGGCCCTGGGTGTCCATCATCGGGTTGTGCGGATTGACGGGCGCGTCAAAGATGATCTCGTCACCCCAGGCCGGCGACGGTTCGAATCCGGGTGCCGTGGGAAACATCGAGGGCACAGAGCCCGCCGGGTCTCGGAGCGGGATCGCGATCTCTCGCGACTCGTGACGCGCGGTGTCAGTCACGATCAGCGTGTCTTGCGTGATCGAGACGCCGTAGACGAGTCCGTTGGCGTTGACCGTCGGGTCGCGTTTGTCGGTGGTCACTTCGTCGTGCACATACGACGTCTCGTTGGCCCACTCCCACATCGTCAGCACGAGGTTGCGCTCGACACCGGCCGGTCGCGGCGGCGCGGGCGGGACTTCGCCTGCGGCAATACGCTCACTCCAATCGGCATACATCGCCAGACCGCGATCGCGCCCGAACCGGCTCATGGCATTACTCATCTGCGATCCGCGTTGTCCGAACCGCACCCGATGGTCCCACGCCTCGACGGTCGAGTCGAACTCCGTGAGATGGCTCGTTTCAAAAGTAAAGCGATTGCCCATCTGGTGACACAGCTGACATCCCTGCTTGGTGACGTCGACCCAGGCGGCTTGACTCTGGAGCGTTCGCGAAATGCCATTGCCCTCGGGTCCGGTACCGGGAAACTCGGCGGCCGGGGGCGGCTCGAGCAGAGAATACCAGTAGTTCGCCGGGTAGATCTCGGCGGCTTCGCCCGGACTGGCGGCGACGACGGCATCCAGCGTCACGGTCTGACCGGGTGTCGCGACGATCGGCTCGGAATCGCGCAATCCGTATCCACGGACCCAAACCCGATACGTGGCCAGGGGAAGATCCGGCACGAGGAACCGACCATCGTCGTCCGTGACGACAATCTTTCGGAAGCGCGTGTCGAGGTCGTCGCTCTCCGCGATCACCCAGACGCCCGCCTCTACGCCCGCGGTGCTTCTGACGACGCCGCCCAAATGGGCAGTCTCTCTCGGGTCCAGCGGTTCGACTTGACTCGCGGACAGTACGGTCATGCCCACCGCCAGTACCGGGGCCGTCAGAAAATACATCATCCGTTGCGCACCCATTGATTCCCCCTTGTGAACGTGACCGGGACATCTTGCCACGATCCGGAATCAATGGCGAAACGTGACGCGTACGAAGCGGGGCGCGATGCAGCCCAACGGAAGGACCAAGCGCAGCGCGACGGACCACCGTCCCGGTCACGAGAGGCGTTCTAATCGACCGCAGGTCGTGCGATGCACTTGCCTTCGGGGGCAGCAGGGGGATCGAGTCCGTCGAGCACCTGTCCGGCGCTGCCAGCTTCGAGCGCATACAACGGGTCGAGGACTCTGGCGGTGGTCGTCGAGGTGTGACCGCCAAACCGCACGTGCCATTGCAACTCGGCGCTGGCAGCCGACCGCGCCGTCATCACGCAGGCGAATCGGTGGCGTCCGGCCACAAACGTGGTGGGCTGACCTCGTGATAGGTCAGCAGCGACATCGGTGTGAACATATTTGGCCGATGGCGGTTTGACAGGACCGCTGCAGAATCGGCAGGACGTCGCGGTTGAACGTGGGGTGCTCGGGCACAGCGTCGTCGCTGGCCAACGTCGGCGTCGCAGCCGTGAGCGCGGCAGCGAGTATCATCCAAAATATCCGCGGAGCTTTCAGGGCGTGCCCTTTGGCCTTGGCGTGCTCCGTCACGTTGGCACAACCGTTCGGGCTATCGGGCGGTAGGCGCCTGAGCGCAGCTCCGGAACCAATGCAAGACACGACGGTCACCGAGGACTAAGCGGGAACGGGTCCGATCGTAAAAAGTTCGGCCGGGTCCCCGCACCCGGGGCCCAGCGCGACTCGGCGGCGCGTGGCAATCCAGCCGCGGGTCAGGCTAAGGGCGTCAACGATGGCGACGCCCTTGCTTCGCGCCCGTAAGACCCACGGGTGTCCGCCGGTCACCGGAACCAGTCGTGCACGGCCGCGGGACACACGCACGCTCAGACCACTGCCGTCCACTGCGTGCCGAATCACGACGCCTTCGCGTCCGTGTGGCTCGAGAATCCACATCGACCGTTCGTCCGGGTCCGAAGACACCGTGACTTGAGCGTCAGCGAGGGCAAGGTAGGCCGCGTCCGCCGTCCGAATCCTGACCGGAGTCCGTCCGTCCACGTAGCCTGGCTGAATGCCGCGAAGTGGCACCGCTGTCAGCGCTCGCACCGTTTGTCGCCATTCGGCGATCTCTTTGCTCTGTTCGTCCGACATCTTCTTCATTTCCTATCGGTCGATCGCTTCCGAGACTGTAGGGAGGAACATGGCCTACTGATTTGGATTCTCCTGCCTTGCTGGTCTTTTTCTGCATTGCGATTGCCAGTTGCGTCGCACATCACGGTTGTTGGATGATTTTTCTTGAGGTCTGAGGCGAGCGCAGTGATGAACTGGCCGGGCTGCGGGCGATGGCCACTCGGCCGGCCTTCCGCACGGCTCTCGCGATCGAGCGACCGCCTCCACGAGCGCCACCAACCTGGGCAAATCTGCGAGGCCAGCGCCACGCCGCATCGCAGAACCTGGCACCCGTCCGCGTGAACCCGCGGTCTGGCCCACGTTTTCCGCTCGGCACAGCGTCTGCGCTCGCGCTCTGGGTGGCCTCCCCGTCCGTCGCGTGCCGACCGCGGGCTCTGGGCCAAAGTGTGCTCTCTAGGCTCGTACGCGATCCTCTCGAGGCCTTCCTCGCGCAGGCCGCGCACGACCGTGACGGGGAGCCCTTCCCTCGGTGCGTCGAGCGGGAGTTCCGCGGCTTCCTCGGCTGCGGGCACCTCGCCCGCGCTTTCGAGCGGTTTCACTGTGGGGCGTGCGGGACCGGCCGGCTGGACGCCTGCTGGTGCCTCCCGAGCACGACTATAAGGAATGGAACTATCTCTGGCCCGAACGTTCCGAGTAGTCGACGTCGGCTCGCGATGTCGCACGCATCGCTCGGCCGGGATCGGTTGTGGCGGGATCGGATTCGAGAGCACTTGGCGGCGGGAGTGACATCGGCATCTCCGAGCCTGAGCCGTGGACGACAACGAAACAGTTGCATGCGGGTCTCTCGTGCGCCATCATGCGAATGCGAAAAAGGGGTCGTACGGCGATAGGCCCCGGCCGCGGCAAACAAGCCTGTGGCAGGTCGGCGGTGCAAAGGTGTCACCACCGGTAGAGAGTGGTGCGGGCGTCGCGAGAATGCGTCTGTTGCAAACCGGCCCCCGCCGCTGACGAGACACGAGAGCGCGGAGCAGACACGAGAGAGATGGGACGTCGATTGTTGGTAGTTGGAATGTGTGTCGCGGGGCTTGCCCTGCTGGTCGCCTATGGCAGCCCAGACGGGCGTGGCCGTCTGGGCCGTCTTGGTGTTCTGGGAGCCGTTCACGCCCAGGCCATTGGCTATGAGCAAGCCGATATTGAATATGGCGCCGCGGTCTACCGCGCACAGTGTGTGGCCTGTCACGGTGACCGAGGTGACGGCGTGCCTGGAGTGGATTTGCCAAGCGGCCAGTTCCGCAACGCGGTGACCGACCGCGATCTGCGACGGGTGATCTCGAACGGGATTCCCGGAACCGGGATGACACCGGTGGAGCTGGACGCCGCGGAGACGGTGGGTATCGTGGCCTATCTGCGCAATATGAACACTGACGCGGAATCGGTCGTGCTCGGGGACGTCGGGCGCGGTCTCGCGGTGTTTGAAGGTAAAGGAGAGTGCCTGACCTGTCATCGTGTCGACGGACGTGGACCGCGCGTGGCCCCGGAGCTGTCGGCCATCGGGGCCAGCCGGGCGCCCAGTGTCTTGCGACGCGCGCTCCTCGACCCCAGCAGCGTCATGCGCCCCATCAACCGCCCCGTGGAGGTGGTGACCACGGACGGAGAACGGGTAGGTGGCCGGCGACTCAACGAGGATACGTATACCGTTCAGCTCATCGATGAGAACGAGCGACTCAGGTCGTTTGACAAGGCGGACCTCGCCGAATACACGATCCTCACGGACTCCCCGATGCCCTCCTATGAGGGACAGTTGGATACACAGGAGCTGGCTGACGTGCTGGCGTATCTTGTTTCGCTGAAAGGCTAAGAAGTTGACGACGACCATGGCACCCGGTACGTATAGACGGCCAGTCCGGTTGACGCTGATCGCAGTGGCGCTCCTTTGCGCGGGCCTCCACGCACAGGTATCCGACGAACGTCTGCGGGAGGCGGCGCAGGAGCCCGAGAACTGGCTGACCTATTCCGGCACCTATTCCAGCAACCGGTATAGCGAGCTCGACCAGATGGCGCCGTCTAACATCGCGAATCTGGAACAGCGGTGGGTGTATCAGACCGAGCGGATTGGGCCCTGGCAGGCGACGCCTCTCGTCGTGGATGGTGTCATGTATGTGACGCAACGACCAAATGATGTGGTGGCGCTCGATGCGAGAACCGGTCGGGTGTTTTGGATCTACCGCTATCCGACGCCACCGGACCAACGGGCGTGTTGCGGGTCAAACAATCGGGGCGTGGCGATTCTGGGCGATACGTTGTTCTTGGCGACGCTCGATGCGCATCTGGTCGCGATTGACGCCACGACCGGCGGCGAGCTGTGGAATACCAAGGTGGCCGATAAAGACGCCGCTTATGCGCTCACGCTGGCTCCGCTCGCGGTCAAAGACAAGGTCATCGTCGGCACCAGCGGTGGCGATTACGGCATTCGGGGGTTCATCGCCGCGTTCGACGCGAGCACGGGCGAGGAGGCCTGGCGTTTTTACACCATCCCTGGACCGGGCGAACCTGGGCACGAGACCTGGGAGTCGTGTCCGGAGACGCCAACCACATTTTGCGACCCGGACGCGTGGCAACACGGTGGTGGCGCGGTGTGGCTCACTGGGTCGTATGACCCGACGCTCAACCTGACGTATTGGGGGGTCGGCAATCCGGGTCCAGACTTCAATGCCGCGCAACGTCCGGGTGACAATCTGTATTCGGATTCGGTCGTCGCGCTGGATGCCGATACCGGTGAGCTCAAGTGGTATTTTCAGTTCACGCCTGACGATCCCTACGACTACGACTCGGTACAGATCCCGGTCTTGGTTGATGTCGTGCGGAACGGCGTACCGTTCAAGGTGATGCTGTGGGGCAATCGGAACGGTTTTTTCTATGTCTTGGATCGAGAGACCGGTAGGTTTCTTTCGGGCCGGCCGTTTGTGGAGCTCAACTGGGCCGAGGGTCTCGACGACACCGGGCATCCGATCGAGACCCCTCAGCCGCCGGGGGCGCCCACGTTTCCCGGAGTGCAGGGTGGCACGAACTGGTACTCGCCATCCTACAGCCCGCGCACCGAGCTCTTTTATGTGACGGCCTGGGAAAACTATGGTTCGGTTTTTGACGACGCGCCGCAAGAGTATCGGGAGGGGCGATCGTTTGTCGGTGGCGCCCCGACGAGTTTCGCGCCGGCCCCGGGGGCGCCGACGGTCCCCGGTCTGAGCCGGGGACCGCTGAACACCTGGACCGAGGCCGCAGGGCACGGCGCCGTGATCGCCGTGGACGCGCTGACGGGAGAGCAGCGGTGGAAGTTTGAGATGACCGATGTCAGCTCGAGTGGTCTGTTGACGACCGCATCGGACCTGCTGTTTTCTGGCTCTCGCGAAGGCTACTTTCAAGCGCTTGACGCGCGGACGGGCGAGCTCTTGTGGAAAGCCAGTCTGGGTGGGCAGATCATCAATGGCCCGATCACATACGAGGTGGCCGGCACGCAGTATGTGGCCACCATTGCCGGGCATTCCCTGGTCGCGTTTGCGCTCCGCGACTAGCCTTGCCTGCGCTCCGCGACTACCGAGTGAACCGCGGGATGCGCCACCGCCACGTGAGCGCCGTCTGACCGGGCACTGACATAGCGCATGGCAATATCTACGGCGATCAATCTCTACGCGAAGCTTGCCAGCTTCCAGGACCACTGGGCTCCAAAA
>CAUZIB010000094.1:0-18206 GCA_963579735.1 Vicinamibacteria bacterium
AACCGAGTGGCCCCGAAGCACTCGGCCCTCGAGCCCCTCGACCAAGACACGCGCGAAGGAAGACAACTGGGAGTATCCTCTTGTCGCTCGTGTCGAACACTTCACGCCGTTTTGGCTGCCGTCCGACGCGAGTCTCTGAAGGGAGACTCCGTATGAATCGACGAGTTTTTGCGCTAGTGATGTGTGTGAGTATCGGACCCATGCAGCACGGGATATCGGCCCAACAGTCGACCACGGCGCCTGAAATCAAGTTTGATGCCGAGAACCCGATCGCCCTGCCTCCGGATGTCTATCTTGGCGAGGTCGCGGGCGTGGCCCTGAATTCGGCAGGCCACATCTTTGTCTTCACACGCAGTGGGTCTCCCGGGCATGTGCTCGCGCCAAGGGCAGCGCAGCTCTTTGAGTTCGGTCCGGACGGCGCCTTTATTCGAGAGATCGGCAAGGAGCTGTATGCGATGGCCTGGGCGCATTCAGTGCGCATCGATGCCGACGACAACATCTGGATTGTCGACAACGGATCGGATCTCGTCGTCAAGTTGAGTCCTGCAGGACGTGTGCTCCTGGTGCTTGGGCGCCGACGAGAATCGGTGGCGGCGTTGCACCGCAGTCCGCCCAGCGAACCCGGCGCGCCGGCCCTGCCGACCCGGCCCGGGATCTTCAACGAACCGACCGATGTCGCGTTCGGACCAGATGGCAGCATCTACGTGGCCGATGGCTATCGGAACTCGCGTGTCGCAAAGTTCGACAAAGACGGTCATTGGGTCGACTCGTGGGGCCAACGCGGCACCGAGCCAGGAGAGTTCCGACTGCCGCACGGGATTGCGGCCGACGCGGAGGGCAACGTCTATGTGGCCGACCGTTCGAACAGCCGAATCCAAGTTCTTGATAGCGACGGCCAGTTCCTCCGTGAGATCACACTCGGTCTCGCACCACCGCCGGATTACACCGCAAACATCCCGGACTTTGGGCAAGAAAACGATGGCGTCTACAACTCTCTCTGGCCAAACACACTGTGTATCACCCCGCCTCCCAACCAGGTCATCTATAGCCAGGACATGTTTCCGGGACGGATCTACAAGATGTCGCTTGAAGGCGAGCTACTCGGGTATCTCGGCACCACCGGCCGAAAGCTCGGTCAATTCGGGTGGATACACGCCTTGGGATGTGTGTCGGAAAACGAGCTGTGGGTTGGCGAGCTTCTCAACTGGCGTGTCCAAAAGCTCACGTTGCACCCGTAGCGGGGATCGGGGACTCGGCCGGTGCGAGCGATCTGAAAGCGTGGCGCCACACACATATCCCATGGGAGCGGACCGGTGAAAATCGCGATCTACGGAGTCGGCGGTGTGGGCGGATACTTTGGGGGACGGCTGGCGCAGGCCGGACACGACACTGTCTTTATCGCCCGCGGTGCCCACCTCGACGCCATGCGTCGAGACGGACTGCAGGTCTCGAGTCCCAAGGGCGATTTCGTCGTTCCGCTCGATTCGTGCACTGCCACGGACGATGCGGCAGGCGTCGGTGTTGTCGATCTGATTCTGCTTGGCGTCAAGGCCGGGCAGGTGTCGGACGTGGCACCGGCGATGGTGTCAATGGTCGGTCCGGGCACGGTCGTCGTTCCCCTGCAGAATGGCGTGGAGGCGGCCGGAGACCTTGTCTCCGCGCTTGGTCCGTCACCGGTACTCGGCGGTCTCTGTCGCATTGTGTCCTCCATCGCTGGCCCCGGACGAATCGCGCATGCGGGTCTGGAACCCACCATCGTGATGGGCGAGCTCGACCGCTCTTCCAGTGAGCGCGTCGAGCGGGTACGGCACGGACTCGCGGAGGCTGGGATCACCGTGGAGATACCCGACGATATCCACGTCGCACTCTGGCAAAAGCTCTTGATGATCGGTCCCTGGGGCGGCCTCGGGGCGATGACACGGGTGACGCTCGACGCCCTCTGTGACACCACCGAGACGCGTACCCTGTTACATCAGGCGATGTCGGAAGTACATGCGCTGGCCGCGGCCCACGAGGTCCACTTGCCGGCCGACGCCGTCGAAAAGACCATCGCGTTCCTGGCGGGTCTTCCCCCGGGCGGCACAGCCTCGATGCAACGCGACATCATGAAGGGGCGTCCGTCCGAACTCGAGTCGCAGATTGGAGTGGTCGTCCGCCTCGGTCCGGAGAAAGGCGTCGATACGACCGTCCACAGTTTTGTCTATGAATCGTTGCTGCCTGGCGAGACGATCGCCAGAACAACGAATTGAGCAGAACGACGAGTTGAGAAAGAGGACACACATGTCATGGTGTCTCTCCACGGAGCGGGACGCCGATACGACTGGTCGATGAACTACGCTGGATTTCTGGACTTGGCCGAGCATCACGGATATGTGGTGGTGACACCGTTGGGCTATACGCGGGGCGGGACTGGCGGCGGTCGCCGGCGGGAGCATGACGGCCGCGTAGGTCGACACGCACCCGTTTCAGGACTGCACCAGCCCCAACACTTCGGCTGTCAGCCGAAACGAGCGGAGGCGAGCGTGATGATCGAAGATGTGGGACGTGATGATGACCTCGTCCGCGTCGGTGTGCCGGACAAACTCCTCTATTCCGGTCTCGACCGTTCGAGGGTCGCCAACGACCGAGCACGCCTGTACTTGGTCGAGCATGTGACGTTCCGGTTCTGACAGTCGCTCGCGGAAGCCGGCCACCGGTGGGGGTAGTAAACCGGGCTGGCCGCGACGCAGACGGAGGATAGACTGCTCTGCCGATGAGCGCAGAAGTCCGGCCTCTGCCGAGGTGTCGGCCGCAAAGACGTTGAGCCCTACCATGACATACGGCTCGGCTAGCTGCGCGGAGGGCGCGAAGTGAGATCGATAGGTTTCGAGCGCTGGCATCAGCGCCGCGGGAGCAAAGTGCGATGCGAACGCATACGGCAGCCCCAGCGTGGCCGCGAGCTGGGCACCGAACAGACTCGACCCAAGAATCCACAAGGGGACGTCGAGTCCCGCGCCCGGCACCGCGCGCACGTGCTGCCCGGATACGACGTCCTGAAAGTAATGCTGCAGCTCGACGACATCACGAGGAAACTGATTCACGTCTCCCGTCAGAGTGCGTCGTAGCGCATGACTTGTTTTCTGATCTGTGCCCGGGGCACGACCCAGTCCCAGATCAATGCGCCCGGGGAAGAGCGTCGCGAGAGTACCAAACTGCTCTGCGATCACCAGCGGCGAGTGATTGGGCAACATGATGCCCCCCGCCCCCACCCGAATGGTCGAGGTCCCGTTCGCGACAAATCCGATGACCACCGCGGTCGCCGCACTCGCGATCCCCGGCATGTTGTGATGCTCAGCCAACCAGATACGACGATAGCCCCAGCGCTCGGCGTGCTGAGCCAGCTCCAACGTATGGTGAAGGGCCCCCGCCGCGTTTCCACCTTCCGGGATGGGCGACAGATCAAGAACGGAAAACGCCGTCATTGCACGGGCAGAGCAAACACGAACAGATTGTTCCCGTTGCTCGGACGGAGCTCGGGGGTCAGCTGAAGAAAGCTCGGCGTCGTGGCGGCACCGCCGGTGCTCACTGCCACATACTGACGTCCGTCGACCGCGTAGCTGATGGGAAAGCCCGATACTGGAGAGCCGCGGTTGATCTCCCACAAGACGTCGCCAGTGATGTCGTCAAACGCTCGAAACCGGCCGTTCGCATCGCCCCCAAATACGAGCCCGCCACCCGTTGCTACCAGAGACAGGGGCGCGGCTCGCTGTTCGTGCAGCCACGTGGTCGCCCCGGGTTCGGCAGATATCGCGTGCACCGCGCCGAGGTGTTCCGTGCCGGGCGCTAGTTCGTGCCGGACCGCCAAGGCATAAATTCGGTGAGACGCCTCCGGCGAGGTGGTCGCCAGCAGCCGCTGACACATATTGCGTAACGGAAAATACATCGTGTTCGTCAACGGACTGTAGGCCCCGGCTTCCCAGTCCTTCCCACCTTGCCATCGGCAATAATCGGCCGCGAGCTGTGCCCCACGGGACTCACGCGATAGTCGAACATCTGCGTCTCCCAGACAATCTCTCCGGTGGTGGCATCGAGCCCAAACACATAGTTGTCATCGCTCGTGTTGATGATGAACTGATCAAACACGGCGATATTGCGGTTGTTGCGCGCATTGCCCCCAACAAAGTCGTAGCCATCGTCTGGGAGGTCGCGACGATGGCTCCACCGGAGATCCCCGGTGACCGCGTCGATCGCCTCGATGACATCGCTTGCCTGGGGCATATACAGCACTCCGCCATACGCCAACGGGGTCCCTTCTTGACGACCTGGGGCAAGAGCCCGCGACCACACCACCTGGAGTTGCCGGACATTTTCCCTGGTCACTTGTTCCAAGGGGCTATACCCCCCAGCCGTCGAGCGTCCGTCGCCACATCAGCCAGTCGCTCGCCGCCGGGTTCTGAAGCATCGCGTCCGTTACCCGGGCGAACTGGTCGACTGACGATGTTTGTCCAGTCGTTGGCATCGGCAGGAGCGAGAAGACCGCGATGACGACAATCATTCGTGTTAGTGCCATGGCGCATCAACGGTAGCATGGGCAACCCGAACCGCACGGGAAGCAGTTTCCCCGGGAGCGGAGGGCAAGTTCGCGCCTCGCTCGGAATCGGATCGCGCCACCCGGGCGCATGACCCAGTCACACGGCCAGCACGGAACGCGTGGCGTGTTCTTTTGTCGTCGACCGTCGATTCTCCCGTTACACTCCCTGAGGACCATCGCCCGACAGCTTCCTCGGCGTTTGAAATCCAACGGGAGACTGACGATGAGAAGAGCAGGACTACTCGTGATCGTGTTCGGGCTAGGGACAAGCCTCGGACTGGCTCAGACGACGGAGGACCTCGTCAACGACGCGGCCGACACGAACAACGTGCTGACCCAAAGTATGGGCTACGACCGGAAGAGCTACAGTCCGCTCGACGAGATCAACCGCTCAACCATCCGACGTCTCGTGCCCATCTGGAGCACCAGCCTCATGAACAACCAGGGCGAGCTTGCTGCGCCCACCGTCTATGACGGCGTCATGTATGTCATCAATGGATCGTGGACGTTTGCCATCGACGTGGACACCGGTCAACAAATCTGGCGGACGCCCGTGACGCTCGAGGCCGAAACCCGACGCTCGGGGTTCAACCGAGGTGCGCCCACCATCTATGACGGCAAACTTTTTCGCGTCACGGTCGACAATCACGTGCTGGCCCTCGATATGGAGACTGGCGAAGAGCTCTGGAATCAGAAATTCGCGGACGCCGCAGAGGGCTACTATGCGACGGGTGCACCGGTCGTGGCCAACGGCGTCTTGATCTCGGGGATGTCCGGTGGCGAGTCGACCACACGCGGATTCCTCGATGGTTGGGACCCGGATACCGGAGACAAACTGTGGCGGCGATACACAATTCCAGCGCCTGGCGAGCCCGGCGCCGAGACGTGGCCCGTGGACAGCAATGCCTGGATGTTTGGGGGTGGTCCCACGTGGCGCTCCGGCGCCTATGACCCCGAGCTGGACCTCGTCTATTGGGGAACAGGGAACGCGGAGCCCTACGACCCGAGACCACGGGGTGCGTTGGATAGCTTGTATACGTCGAGCGTGATCGCCGTGCGGCCGGCCACGGGAGAAATCGCGTGCTATTTCCAATACACGCCGAACGATGTCTATGACGTAGACGGCACCGACGAGAACGTCTTGGCGGACATGGAGATCGACGGCAGTCTGCGGAACGTGATGATCCAGGCCAACAAGAACGGATTTCTCTATGTGCTCGACCGTACCGACTGCTCTCTCATTGCCGCCAATCCTTACGTCTACGTCAACTGGGCCACACACATCGACCCCGAGACGGGGCGACCGGTCTTGACGGATCTCTACACCAGATTTCTGGCCGGCGAGGAAGTCGACATCTGGCCATCGCGCGGGTCAAACGCCGTGCCGATCGCATTCAACCCACACACCGGGCTCATCTATTCGACGACGTGGCACGTGCCTCGTATCCAGCAGCTCGCGCCGCCGAGAGAAGTGGTCATTGGAGGCAGCTCGACCGGTGTCAATAACCGGTTCCCGGCCGTCGAACCCGGGGATCTCCTGGGCCACATCGTGGCGATCAACCCACTCACGGGGGAAAAGAAATGGGAAGTGCCACTGACCGATTTTCCGAGCTCGGCGGGTATGCTGGCCACCGCGGGGGGGTTGCTGTTCACGGGCAAAGCGACGGGTGAATTCATCGCGTTGGATGAAGACACCGGGGAGACCGTGTGGCAGTTCCAGACCGGCTCGAGTATCAATGCGACCGCCATCACGTATACCCACGACGGCCGGCAATACGTGAGTATCGCATCGGGACTGGGCGGCTTTCTCGCCAACCGGTACGCGGCCGGCAAAGTGCCGACCGGAGGATCGATGTGGACCTTTGCGCTGATGCCCGAATAACGCGGCCCCGCCGTGCTCGTTAACGAGCCGTGTAGGTCTGGCTAAATCCGTTCCGGCTGTTCATCACCGTGAACGTGCCGTCCTGGACGACAGATGCCCGAATCCAATGCCCCGTGCACTCGGCCGTGTCTTCGAGGTTCGCGATCATGTCTTCGCTGGTGTTGTGGGCAGGATCCGGGTCGAGCAGGGAGCGGTGGCCTTGCCAGATGCCTTCGATGCCGGGACTCTCGGCCATCCGGTCATAGTGCGCTGTTGACACCTCACTGAATCCAGGCGAGGTGCCACCTAGTCCCTTTCGTGGACCGTTGTTGACGATGATCACCTGAGGCTTGATGGCGTAGAGGTGCGCGGGCGCCCCCGCGTCATCCCAGGCACCGTGACGGCTCGTCTGATACATCGTGACCTCACCGACCTGGTTGGAGGGACAGGACAACTCGACTTCTTTTGCCCAATTGAGATCCCCGAGGTCCAGAAACGAGAACCGTCCATACGAAAAGAGCGCCCCGACACTGCGCTGATTCTCTGGACTCGCCTGCTCTTTGTTTTCTGCCGTCGCACAGAGCGGATTCGGAGCCCCGCCATTGATCGGCTCGGTGATAAGTTCGTTGTTCGACGCGACAATGTCGACATCAATGCCTCCGAAGGTAAACGCTTCGCCCGCGGCAACGGCCATTCTCTTCTCCCCACAAACGCGGAGGTAGGCATCGACCCATTGCTGATTCGCCTCTTCCGTGTTGGTCCCGTGGTCCAAACAGGACTCGATAGGAATCATCGCCGCCAGCGCTTCGAGCCCGCCGACGTGATCTCGGTGATAGTGCGTGATCACCAAGTAGTCAATTTGCGACAAGCCAATCTCCGTGGCGGCGGCAAAGATCCGCGCGGCATCACGATCGTCCGCGGGGAACCCCGTATCAACCAGCAGCGACTCCCCGGTGGGGGCGACCATCAATGTGGCAGCCCCGCCCTCGACGTCGACCCAATAGATGTCAAACGTCGGTGATTGCGCGGTCAGTGGAACCACAAGGAGACACCCTAGGGCGACAAGACCCATCCGAACGATAACTGGTTTCGACATGCTCTCCTCCTTGTGGCCTGCGTGGAGACGCGTTCAGCGCGTGCACCATCACGCCGCTGGACCTTATCACGGCGGTTTGATTCTGTCTCGGCGCCGCCGCGAACGCTAGCCACCAGACCGCTCGGATAAACTACACGTCTCAGCATTCAACGTGTGAACCACCACTCACGGACATCCAATGAATCTCACTGACAAAGTAGCTCTCGTCACCGGTGGCAGCTCGGGTATCGGCCGAGCTGTCGCGGAATCACTCATCACCGCCGGTGCCAAGGTAGCGATCACGGGACGGACGGCAGCGACACTCGAAGAAACCAGCCGGGCCATCGGAGCGCGGGCGATCCAAGCCGACGTTTGCAAGGAGTCTGACGTCAAGCGAACCTACAAAGAGGTAGTGGACGCCTTTGGAGACCTGGACATACTGGTCAACAACGCGGGTGTCGGCGTCTTCAAGCCACTGGTCGACATGGACCTGGCCAGCTTTGAGCGCGTGATCACCACCAACGTCACCGGCGCGATGCTTATGGGACGCGAAGCAGCGAAGATCTTTGCGGCCCGGAACGCGGGCAACATTATCAACATTGCCTCGACCGCGTCGCTTCGCGGCGCCGCGAACGGCACGGCCTACATGACGAGCAAGTTTGCCTTGCGTGGCATGACCGAATGTTGGCGCGCCGAGCTTCGCAAGCACAACGTTCGCGTCATGCAGATCAACCCCAGCGAGGTCATTACGCCGTTTGCCGCGGCGGCCGGATTCGCGCAGAAAGACCATCCTTCAAAGCTACGATCCGAGGACATCGCCCATATGGTCACGGCCGTCCTCGAAATGCATGACCGCGGCTTCACGACCGAGCTGACGGTATTTGCCACCAACCCGACCGACTGATTCCTGAGGCCTTAAGAGGGTGCTGTTGCAACGCTGGGATCACGCGCAAGAACACACATGTGGTTGACCTCGTTACGCAGCCACTCCGAACCCGTCATCGCGCTGCACCATCGAGAGAACGTCGTATGAACGACACATAGGCCCGCTCGCGCACGCCGATGCGATCGCTCCCGGCCCGTGATCCGAACGGATTGCGCAGGATCATCGGTCACTAGATCAGCGTATTGCAGGACCTATGAGGGCGTCCACGGGATCGGAGACACCCCGTGATCAGCCACGCCTGCGGCACCATGGCTGTGACGCTTCATCACCGTTCAGTGTCGGCCAGCGGGGTCAGCCGTCGTGGCGCGAAAAGACGGGACCAGGCAGGCGAGGAGGGCCACACTGGCCAGCAAGAGTCCCGTCCGATTCTGCGCCGCGTGTCATACAGCGCAGATTGAATACGGTGGCTTCAGCCTGTGGATCGACGGTGGTCCCACTCTTGGTGATTTCGCGGCGTTCAACGAGCAGCTGGTCGCGGCGTTGAGCGCGACGTATGAGAACGATGCAAATTCGCTCGTTTTGCCCAGCACGTGCAGGCACATGACAACTCGGAAGAACACGCGGCGCAGCTTCGACATGATCTCTTCGGCCGCACCGAGGCCTTGGCTGAACGAAATCTGGTCAACGCGTCCGCGGTGGACTACGGCTACGGCCGCGTAGACGCCATTGGCGCCATCTTCAACCAGGTGATGGTCCACAACATCAATATGCCGGCAAACGCGCGAGCATCGAATGCGCCGGCGAGCTATCCCTTCCTCTGGGGTACGTCCCAGTCAGATGTCGTGCAATGGACCGGTTTCGCCCCCAACGGCCCCGCGGCCGCAGGCGCGTTGATCCGGAATGGCGGTGAGGTGACCGGGGTCTAGGGCAAGATCACGATCCCGGTGAGCACCACGGACATCGCGTATGACTCGTCACTGCAAATCGAGAACCTGGCCCAGCTCGAGAAATGGGTCGAGGAGCTGAAATCTCCGCAGTGGCCCGCGGAATTTCTGCCACCGCTCGACCCTGAAAAGCCCGCCGCCGGCAAGACCCACTACGACACGCTGTGCGCAACATGTCATCAAGTGGTTCCTCGCGAAGATGAAGAACAACCATACAAGGCGGTGCTCGCCCCGATCAGCGACGTAGGGACTGACCCCACGGAGTGGCAGAACATACAGCGTCAGATGGCAGCGGGCCACTAGGAGGGACGAAAAGAGTTCGGCCTCGCCGGGGGGACAATCCCGGCCCACACGACCGAGCTGTCGCCGCTGGTCAATTCGGTGGTCGGTGCGCTCTTGCGGCATCCGGCCGAGACATTGGAAGCGACTATCACCGAATACGAACATACGTTCCGCGCCGCGCAGTCTGACGCGGCGGTGTACAAGGCCCGTCCGTTGACGGGAATCTGGGCCACCGCCCCGTATCTTCACAATGGCTCGGTGCCAAACCTATACGAGCTACTTCTCCCAGCGGCCGAACGTTCGTCAGAGTGCTACGTCGGAAACCGGCTGTTCGACCCCGAACGAGTTGGTTACGTGACAGCGTCCGAGACGACAACCGGCGACGCGGCATTTCGATACGACACAACGGTCACGGGGAACCTGAACACAGGCCACGAATACGCCGCCGAGCTGAGCGACGTCGAACGTCAAGAGCTTCTGGAATATCTGAAGTCGCTCTGACCGGACGCGCGCGGGCGATGCGTTCGAGGAGGAACGTCCGCTGCCTCTCGCAAAGACGCTCTTGGACCTGAGCCGTCAGGCCTCGAGGTGACCGGCGAACCACGCGGAATCCATACGCGCGTCAGACTCGGACCACAGTATTTTCTGGGTCTGCTCAAGTAACGTACGAAGCCCCGTACGTTTGAGTGCGGACACCGGGACGCCTCCGTATCGGCGCGCAATCGCCTCGCCCTCCCCAGCCTCCAGCCTGTCGACCTGGTTAAAGATCAGGAGCTCCTGGATTTCCAACCCAATCTCTTTCAGAACCGACCGGACCGCTTCGATCCGGCGATCGTAGTCGGGCACTGACGCATCAATGACATGCAGCAACAGCGATGCGTCCGACAGTTCTTCGAGCGTGGTCCGAAAAGCGGTGACCAAATCCGGGGGAAGATCGCGAATAAATCCGACGGTGTCGGTAATGATGACCTCGCGCTCGCGAGGAAACCGCAGTCTGCGGGAGACGGGGTCAAGCGTCGCAAACATCTTGTCGGCGACATACACGTCGGTCTTGGTCAACGCCCGTAGGAGCGTGCTTTTCCCGGCGTTCGTATACCCCACGATTGACAGCACCGGCACATCACGACGGTTGCGACGCCGGCGCCGATTCTCGCGTTGACCGCCAAGCTTTGTCAGCTCTCGCTCAATCCGTGTCATCCGGTCCCGTGTGCGACGCCGGTCGACCTCGAGTTTTGTTTCACCGGGACCACGGCCGCCAATCCCGCCGGCCAAACGCGAGAGTGATACATCGGCACGTTGGGCCAATCGTGGCAGTCGATACTTGAGCTGCGCGAGCTCGACCTGGAGCTTGCCGTCGCGGGTCGTCGCGTGCTGTGCAAAGATGTCGAGGATCAGCTGCGTGCGGTCGATGACCCGCAACTCCACGCGTTCCGCCAGGTTGCGCGCCTGGGTGGGCGTGAGATCTTGGTCCACGATGACCAAGTCCACGTCACTCTGAAAGGCGCGAATGGCCAGGTCTTGCAACTTGCCCGAGCCAAGTAACGTTTTGGGGTCGACGCGAGGGCGGTTCTGCGTGACAACGTCAATGATGTCGACCCCCGCTGAGTCCGCCAGCTCACGCAGCTCGGCGACATCGGTCTCGAGATCACCAGCGCGCCTCCCCGCGGTCACCGACACGAGGATCGCGCGTTCACCGTCCCCCACCGCACGCGTCCCAACCGTACGCGAGAGCTCTTCCTCCAGCTCCCTGACCCACGTTTGAAAGTCGAGATCGATCTGGGATGGCGGTAGCGGAACCAGCTGCTCCACGCCGTCACCGTCCTGGCCGGCCGGGCGCAGGACGGCGGTGTGAGCCAGGGTCGGGAGTCCATCGACGTCGACGCCAACGGACACCATCGCGTCGAGACGCAGCAAGAGCAGGTCGGTCTTGTCGTCCCGGGTCAATCCCTCATGACCGAGGTGCGTGTGGATGCAGCGGAGCCCGCGCAATCGCCCCCGGCCGGCCCGCAACCGGCCCCAGTCCGGCAGCTCTATGGAATGGGCGTCCCCCACCATGACGTGCTGGACGTCCCCTCGGCGGTCGACCAGTACCCCGACCTGTCTTCTCACGTCGTGGCTTGCCTCTGTCAACTCGCGGGCCAACTCCTGTGTCACCAGCCGATCGCTAGGAACACGACGCCGATGGAGACGTCCGAGTTGACGGACCTGGCTGGCCTTGAGGCCCTGCGTGTTCCCGAAGACCTCGGTCATGCCTCGGTCACATTCGGGTCTTCCCGCGCGGGTCGGCTGTGCACGCTTTAGGGTGCAATGTCATCCTCACTCAGACGAAACACGTATAACGCATTGGCCTGAGGCGGACTAATGAACTCTGTCGACAGAAAGGTGGCCACTCGCCATGGACTCCCACCCTCCCGGGCAGCAGTCATCGCCACATACTGCACGCCATCGACATCGAAAGTCATGGGGAAACCTTGGACGGAAGTGCCGAGACGCGTTTTCCAGAGCACGTCTCCTGTATACACATCAAACGCTCGGAACCAGCGATCGTAGTCTCCTGCGAACGCAAGACCGCCCCCTGTCGTCAGGGTGGCCGTCAGAAAGGGCGCTCGTTGCTCGACGCTCCACACTTCCTCCATCGTTGCCACGTCGTAGGCGGCAAGTTTGCCGAGCTGACCGTTTGTCCCGGGCATGGCCCGCCAGGCCCGCTCGGCACCGGTGCCCCCTCCCCCCGGCTCCAGGACAATCTCACGACCAGCCATCTCCATGCAGCTCTGACTGAGCGGAATGACGATGACGCCCGCGTCCGGAGAGTAGCTTGTTGCCTGCCAATTGTGGCCGCCCGCGGTCGACGGGCAGACTGACATCCAATCGCCGATCCCAGCATTTTGGATATCGTCCCGATAGCGCACACTCCCGGTCGCGGAGTCGATGGACAGGATGTTTTGAAACACCGTCTCCTTCATGGCGATGAAGCTCCCATCGCGACGGTCGAGCTTCCAGAGGATTCCATGTTTGCCGACCGTAAGAAGCGACGGTCGGCCGTCGACATCGAGCAAGACCTGCTCGAACCCCTCGTCCAAGTCCAGGGACTCTCCGGGCACATGCGTGCGATACCACACGATCTCTCCGGTAGCGACGTCGAGCGCCAAGGTAGAGTTGGCGTAGAGCGTCGCGTCGGCGGTGCTCAAGCCTCGACTCGCGGCCACCCACGGCTTGGCTTGCGCCGTCCCGAAGAAGACGAGCCCAAGTTCAGGGTCCCAACTCCCCCCGTTCCAGACGTCGCCTCCGCCACGAAGATTCAGCGGCAGGTCACCCCAGGTGTCGCCTCCCGGTTCGCCAGGACGCGCAATCGTGTAGGTGCGCCATAGCTCCTCGCCCGTCCGCACATCATGCGCCGTGATAAAACAGCTTGCATCGACAAACCGTGTGCACCCATTGATGCCGTTGATGACCTTGCCGTCCGCGATGATTGGCCCGGATGTATTGCGGAAGCCCAACGCGGGATCGGCAATCTGGGTTTCCCAGCGGACACGACCAGTTCTGGCGTCAAGCGCGACCATCGTCGCTGCGGACGTTGAGACCAAGAGCTGGTCGCGCCAGAGCGCGACACTCTGGACACGCGCACCATCGCTGGCGTCGGTGCGGCGATATTCCCAGAGCAGCGTGCCGTCGGTCGCTTCCAGCGCCTGCACCCGATCCCCCGCGCCGGTCAAAAAGAGAACGCCATCCCGTTCCAACGGCGCCGTCCGATAACGGCTGCCGTCGGGCAATCCCCATACCCAGGCGAGCTGCAGACGATGCACATTCTCGCGGGTGATCTGCGCGAGCGGACTAAAACCGGTCGAGCTCGGGGTTCGACGCCAATGCAGCCAATCGCCGTCGGGAGGCGACACAAGCTCTTGATCGGTGACCGGCTGGAGCCAATCGGCGGCGCGAAACGTCGCGGTCGTACTCGTCGCTGTGCTGGACTCCTCGCCGCGAAACTCGGGCAGCGTCTGAATGGTGTCTGGTGAGCGAACGGTGCCGAGACGCCCGGGCACGGGAGGGACCGACGCGACGTCACTCACGTCTCGACGAGTGCCGGGAATGACCGTGACCGCCGACGATGTGTCGAGTCGAGATGTACCAGCCGCCACCGAGTTGCGACGCAACAGAAACGCTGCCACCGCCGCCACCTCTTCAGTATCGAGAGACCCGACAGCCTGGGGCGGCATCGTCGTTGCGATGAGATTCAGCAGGTCGGCCACTGGTCGACTTGCCCAGACATTTTGAAAATCTTCGCCCGCCAACGCGGGCGCCTCGAACACCCCCTCGAGGCTGGCCAGATGGCAGACCGCGCAGCGATCGGTATAGATCACTGCTCCGTTATCCGCTTGGGCCTCGGTGTAGCTGCCACCGCTGGCTGGCTGAGCCAGACTCGCTTCGCCGCCCCCGAGTGCACCGAGGCTCGCGAGGAGTACGGCAGTGACAGTGTCTCGAGCAGAGCGAGTCGTCGACACGGCAAGCTACAACGTGCCCAAATGGGTAATCTGTCCCGTGCTGTCGCCTACGTGGCCGCGTTGCACGCCCATTCGGTCGAGCAGGGTAAGAAATAAGTTGGTCATCGGCGTCCCCTCGGGATAGCGAAGATGCCTCCCGCCTCTTAACATCCCACTCCCTCCACCCGCGATCAACGCGGGCAGGTTGTCGTGGGTATGCGCGTTCGAGTCACTGAGACTACTGCCATACAACACGATCGCGTTATCCAAGAGCGACCCATCCTCGTCGGGCGCGTCCTGCAATTTGCCCAGGAAATAGGCGAGCATCGCGACGTGATGTTGGTCGATCTTTTGAAGCTGAGCCATCCGCACCGGGTCGTTCTGGTGATGCGACAGACCGTGGTGGGCATCGGGAACACCGATTGAACGATACGTCCGATTGCCGCCTTCGCGGCTGTACATGACCGAGACAACACGTGTGAGGTCGGCTTGGAAAGCGATCGTGACGAGGTCGCTCATCAGTCGCACGTGCTCTTCAAAGGTCGGGGGCACGCCTTCTGGGCGATCCACCGGCGGCAAGTCGACACGTTCTTGGCGTTCGGCGTTTTGGATACGGCGCTCCACCTCTCGCACCGAGTCGAGATAGTCGCCCAGCTTGCGCCGGTCGCCGGCCCCCAACCTCACTTGCAATCGATGGGCGTCATCGACCACAAAGTCGAGCAAACTTCGATTCTGCCGGGCATGAACCGCGCGCGCGGCCGGGTCGGTTGTCTCGCCATCGCCGAACAGGCGCTCAAACACGCGTCGCGGGTTGTTTTCGTAGGGAAGAGGCGTGGTCGGCGACGCCCACGAAATCGTATTGCTATAGGCGCAGCTATACCCCGAATCGCACCCACCCACCATGCGCACATCTTCGAGACCAAGCTCGAGTGACGGCAGGGGTGTAGTTTGCCCGATCTCGTCCGCGAGCATTTGGTCGACCGATCGGCCATTCCGGATATCCGCGCCTTGTGTCTTTTTGGGATGGACTCCCGTCAGCCAGCTCGCGCCGGCCCGAGCATGGTCACCGGGGCCATCGCCGAGCGCCTCACCATTGCGGTGTGCCAGACCGCTCATCACGAGAAGCCGGTCGCGAAACGGCTCGACGGGGGCCAATGTCTTCGGAAACAAAAAGCCAGTCCCCTCGGCGGTCGGTGTCCAGTCCTGCATGATGACGCCATTTGCGGTATAGATAAACGCGACCCGTGTCACCGGGGTGGCGGCGGTCGCAAACGCCGGCGTCATGGCGTCGAGAAACGGAAGGGCGACGGTCGCGCCGAGACCACGGAGAAATGTTCGGCGAGGCAGTGCGAGTCCGGTCGTGATCATGATTATCGCTCCGGGGGAAGCTCCGAATTCCCCCTCAACCGAAATGGTACGCTATCGACGATTGCCTCGACCAGCGCTGAAAACCGATAGTCCGCGGCTTCGACGCGGCGTCTGATCTCGCGCACCGCTGGTCGATCGTAGTATTCCAGCCCCCGACCCAACGCGTAGGTCAGCAACCGGTCGGCCAGCGTCTCTACAAACTCGACACGGCGCGCGAGCAAGACTCGCTGCAGTCCCCGGGGACCGCTGACAAGGGTTCCATCCGGGAGCGCTCCGGATGCGTCGATTGTCATGCCGTCCTCGTCAGTGCGATACGCGCCCACGCCATCAAAGTTTTCGAGGGCAAAGCCCAGCGGATCAAGTTTCGCATGACACGCGCTACAGGTCGGACTCGCCCGGTGTTGCTCTAGCGCGTCACGCAGGCCGCCGGCCGAAGTCTCGGCGGCCGCGGGGAGCGCCGGTACATCCGGAGGTGGTGGGGGCGGTGGCGCGCCCAGCAAATTCTCGAGCACCCACTTGCCGCGGAGCACCGGTGAGGTCCGTGTCGGATACGACGTCACCATCAGTACACTGGCGTGCGTGACGATACCGCCACGCGGCGTGCCATCCAGCGACACACGTCGAAAGTACCCGCCCCTCACCCCCTCGAGACCGTAGAACGCGGCAAGACGCTCGTTGGCAAACGTATAGTCCGCCGCGACGAGCTCGAGCACAGAACGGTCGTCACGGATCACGTGTTCGAGAAACAGCTCCGTCTCACGCTGAAACGCGTAGCGCAACGACTCGTCGAAGTGCGGGTAGCGCTCGGGGTCAGGCGCCCACTCGGCAACGTTGCGTAGATGGAGCCATTGACCCGCAAAATTGTCGACCAGCGCACTGGACTTCGGGTCAGACAACATCCGGTGGATTTGTGCCGTCAGGACATCCGGTTCGCTGAGCCGCCCTCGCTCGGCCAGCGACAGCAGCGCTTCGTCTGGAATACTGCTCCACAGGAAGAACGACAGGCGTGACGCGAGGTCGATATCTGTCAGCCGAGACACCCGACCGGTCCGGGTCCCGTCCTCGTCCAGAGCACCCGGTGCCCGGAACAGAAAGCTGGGTGAGACCAAAACGCCGCTCAGCGCCATTTCGATCCCGTGCTCGAAGCTCCCTCCGTCAGTCTGCCCTTCACGGAATAGGCTAACCAAGGGCTCGATATCAATAGCCGTCACCGGTCGCCGATATGCGCGACGGGCGACTGTCGTCAGAATACGACTAGCGCAAGGCGTTCCATCGGTGTCGGCGGCGGAATGACACTCAAGGAGCCGACGCCGGCTTTCTGTGGCACCAGGACCAGCGGTGTTGAACGGCCCGCCTACGAGCACGTAGTCCACGAGATACCCCGGGCCAGGGCGCGAATCAGCGTTCTCCGAGACAATTTCCGCGACTGCATATTCCGCCAAAAAGCCCGCGCCGATGACGTGGGCACCCGCCTCGAACGGCAGCCGCAGCTCGAAATTGCGTGTGCCCTGTGTGACCTCGGCGTTGTCAAAGCTCGCGTCGAACAGTCGAACACGGCGGCCATCGACCCGCAGGTCCAGCTGTGGCGACGGCATTCCGGTTTGTCTCCGCCCCCGGACCCTGACCGTGATCGTGTAGTCCGCGTCGAACGGGAAGTAGTGCTCAAACAGCATGCCGCCCCGTTCGCCCAGTGGCAGCCCCTCGACCGCCGCGTCCGGCACGCCGGGCGATCGCTCATACTTCTCGACGACCGCCCGTGGTCTCGCCGTGCCAACAGCGAGCCGGCTGATACGACGCGCGGTGCTGATGTACTTCTCGATATGAAGCGGCGACACCGTGAGCACGTCGCCGATATTGTCAAACCCGTAACCCGAATCATCCGCTGGTAAATCGCGAGCGTGGTCCAGGTTCAAGCCCAACAGATCATGCACAGCGTTCGTATACTCAGCCCGGTTGAGTCGTTGTATGGCTGGCGTGCCAGGATTTGGGCTCGCAGCCGATGCGCCGTCCAACTCCGTTTCAAGCCAGCCGACAAGTTCGGTGACGGTTTCAGTGGCGAGTGCCGGCCGGCCGGCCGGGGGCATTTCACCAGCTCGAAGCTTTCGCAACACCTTCTCTAGCACGAGCGCCTGCTCCCCCACATTTGTCGACGTCACCGCCGCGAGACTCAGATCTGCGGTACGGGTTCGGTCGTTGTGACAGACCAGGCAATGCTGACGGATGGTGGATTCGAGAACCCGAGGAGAGGTGCCGACTGGAGCCTGGGCGGCCATCGCAGAGAGCGACGCCCCACACGCAAGCCACGGGACCAACACGATGGCCGAAAGAAAATGTGGCCCCATCACGGCGCTCGGAGTTTACCATTGGAACCCTCGCGGACATAGTGGACACAAATGTGCCAGCCCCGTCGCCGATGCGCCCCACTGTCTCGCTGGACGGAGCACGCCCATCCAGACCGGATGAATGCGAATGACGAGCAACGGCAGCGGCCGCGATGACTCGGTGACCGGACTGATGCGTCGACGTGGAGCAGCGTTCCATACGGCGCTGCGGAGTCTCGTACGCGGTGGCTTGCCCATCTTTCTTTCGCTCCTGGCGCTCAGCGCGGTGACCACGGGCGCAGCCGCCCAGCCCGGCGACGCGACGGAGGTGGCCGGCCTCATCGACGCGGTGCAGCGTCAAGACCGCTCACGCGTGGCGCGGCTGATTGCAGGGGGCGTAGATATCAACGCAGAACGGGCG
>CAUZIB010000095.1:0-18203 GCA_963579735.1 Vicinamibacteria bacterium
CCGGAGTTTACCCGAGCTGCCCCGGCACGTGAGGCTGGCGTGTCACCGAATCGGTTGCGCACCCTAGTGTCCCTGATCAGGGATTCCTTACATAAGTTAGGCATTGCTGTGAGCCCGCCAAAGGTGCACGCTTTGTGCCGTAGATCTACACAGAGCCATAGTGTCGCTATTTCGGGGCGTTCTCAGTGACTTCGCGGTCAAAACGGCAGGTCGAAGTTGCCTCCGAGCCCAGAGCCAGACGGTCCTTTTAAAACGTTCAGATGCCTTATGTCGGCGTCTGGGCGCCTATCTGAGCAACCACGCGTCCATGGCTCACCGATAACAGAGTCCCTTTGGGTTAGTGCCGATGGGCTAATCGTCAGTCCAATAGCAGCGTCCCGGCGACGCGACGTGGTCGAGCTGTTGGCAATGGCTCTTGTGCGGGATGTGCTCGATGACGGTTATGGGCGAGTCCCGAGCCGGAAAGGGCCATGACGTTTCGAGGTAGCTCGCTTAAACTGCCAACCCAACCACTCTCAGACCGACCTGATGTTCGCCGCGATCTACGCTCGCAAGAGTACAGACCAGAGCGGTACTGTCGATGAAATGAAGTCCGTCAGCCGGGCGAGCACGGCCATCCGCCGGGTCTTCGGTCCCGCGGCGCTCTATGTGCAGGTGATCAAGACCCGCCGCCATGACCGCGCCGTGCGGGTCGACCGGCGCGCGGTCATTGGTGCCGCGTGGGGGTTTGACGAGGCGCTCGCGCGCTCGGAGGACTCCTCGACAGTGAACACGTCGCTCATCGAACGGTTGAACCTGACCATCCGGCAGAGTTCCGCCTACTTGTCACGACGGACGCTGTCCCATGCGCGCGCGACGGACACGCTCGACGGGCATCTCGAGCTGCTACGCTGCTACTACAACTTCGTTCGCCCGCATCGGGCGCTGAAGTTCGGACGCGAGACGCGGACGCCCGCGATGCAGGCGGGCCTCGCCACTCGGCGACTGACGCTTCGGGACATCTTCCTGTCCCTGCGGCGCGTTATCTCGTGGCTGAGCGACGTGCGGAAGTTCGCTGACGCGCGCAGGAGGGCCGCTGCTGCGGTCATGTACATGCCGGTCGCGGCGTAACCACACTTGATGACGGAAGCACCGCTCGCACGAGTGCGACTACCCACCGGGGCATTATCACCCCTCTCTGCAGTGTCCGGAAAACTAAGGAAAGACCAATGCTTCTCAGGCTAGAATGACGTCGAGTCTCGCCCTTGGCCCCCCTAGGAACCTTGGACAACCTGGGCCACCCATCGGCTGACGACAAAGTGCACGGCCGAGCGAATGGGATCACCCGTCATATCTGTCCGTCGCATAGGGTCGGCCCTCGCCGTCTTCCTTCTGCTTGCCGTCTTGCACACGTGGCCCCTCGTTACCGCGCTCCACGAGTACTCGCGCGACAACGATGATGAGCGACTCAACACGTGGGCTGTCTCGTGGATCGCCCACCAGTTACCACGCGATCCCCTGCACCTGTTCGACGGCAACATCTTCTACCCGAGCCGATACACGCTCGCCTACTCGGAGCCGCTGATCATCCCCGGGCTGATGGGCGCACCACTGCGCTGGCTCGGCGCATCACCCGTGCTCACCTACAACGTTCTTGTCTTGAGCGGTCTTGCGCTGACCGCCTTCGCAATGTATGTGCTCGTGACACGATGGACGGGTGATCACTATGCTGGATTGCTGTCAGGCGCGCTCTTGGCCTTCAGCACACAGCTGCTCACCCGTCTTTCCCATCTGCAGATCCTTCATTTGTATTGGCTGCCGCTCGCGATTCTGGCCCTCGACGGTCTGTTGACTCACAAGCGCCCTCGTCATTTCGCCATGGTGGGGTTGTGCGTGCTGGGTTCGGCTCTTACGTCGGGGTATCTAGCCATGTTCGTAACGGTAGCCCTCGGCGCGGCCTTCCTCGCGCGAGTGGATGCTTGGTACGGGCAAGACGGCGTCAAGACGCTCGCGAGGCTGGCGGTCGCCGCGGCCATGACGCTGGTCATCTTGGTCGTGGTCCTGTGGCCGTACGGAGTCCTGAGGCGAGAAGAAGGACTTCTTCGTCCGCTCGTTCCCGAGGTCGAGACCGTTGGTCTCGCACTGCAGAGCTATCTTTCGACCGCGGCGCGTGTCCACTACTCGACATGGAGCGAGGACTTCTACGAGCGCACGCCGGCTAGTCTGTTTCCAACGGCCATCGGTCTCGGTTTGGGGACTTTCGCGCTCCTGACGCGTCGTCGCGTGGCACCAAAGGGTGTGCGTCGGGTGGTTGTCGCCATCGCCTGTGCGGGTGTACTGCTCTCACTTGGGCCGCTGACACCCGTGTACGCGTGGGCGTATCAGATCATCCCACCGCTCCAGGGCATTCGAGCGACAGGCCGATTCGGTGTTCTGGTCATCTTCTCGGTTGCCGTGGCCGCGGGACTGGGGCTTGCCGCGGTTCGGAGACGCACTCCTCAGCGATGGGTCGCCCCACTGTCGATTGCCGCGCTGGTGGTAGCCACCGTGGAGACGTTCAGCGGCCCCATTCCGTATCGGCGTCTTGATTGGAACCCACCGATTTATCGAGCGCTCGAAGCCATTCACGAACCCGGTGCACTCCTGGAGCTCCCTATCTACGCCGGAGGCTCCTTTTTCGAGAATGGTCGCTATGTTCTGAGCTCAACGACGCACTGGAGACCGTTGGTGAACGGGTACAGCGGCTATCGCCCTCCGAACTTCGATCGACTGGCTCAGCTGGTTGGAACGTTTCCCTCGCTCCTGGCCGTGGCTCGCCTCCGCAGCCTTGACGTTCGCTACGTTGTCCTGCACACGTCCCAATATCGGCGTCAAAACGCGATCAGGCAGACCGTGCAGCGTCTAGACGGACGGCCGGACCTGGTTCTCGTCGCACGCGAAGGCACCGACCGTCTCTATCGCATCGGTGATCCTCGACTGAACGGTGTCGATGGGTTACTGGCCGGTCTGGAGTGGTCCGAACTGACCTTCGTCGACGGCCCGGGTATTCCAGGTAGCCTGCTCAGAGCCTCGCAGTCACTCGAGTCAGTATTCGGGATGCAGGGGCGCGGGCAGTTCTTCGCCCATATGGAGAACACGCGAACAGGCTCTCGTCTGCTTCTTCGTCTTCCTGAGAGAATGGTCGGCGAATTCCTGGATGAGCGTGGCGGGCGGATCACGGGGGTTGCCGTCGATGCCGATCGGGGCTCCGAACAACCGACGGTCCTATCGGTACCGCCTGGCCACGACGCAGTTCTGCTCGTTCTCCGCGCAGAGGACAACGAGCGCGTCTCACAAGGCGGCCCTGGTTCTCGCTAGAGCGTAGACTCCGCGACGAACGCCAAGCAGCGGTTCCTCCAAGAGGCCAAGACCGCCTCGGCTCCGAGCCTGGGACCCGGTTGTAAACTCGGACAGGTAGACGCATTCGTATTTGAGCGATCGCCAGGGCCGTCCATCGAGATGCAGATGCCCGCCTCCTTGAGCACGTCGGTGAAGTCGACGCTGGTGAATTGGCTCCCTGGTCGCTATTAAAGATCTCCGGAGGTCCATAGCGCTCGAGCGCCTCGTGCAAGGCGTCCACGCAGAAGCGCGCATCGAGCGTGTTCGACAGGCGCCAGGACAGGACATTACGGCTCGCCAGTCCATCACTGCGACGAGGTACAGAAAACCCCTCGCTGCAATGGGATATAGGTAACATCCGTGCCCCACACGTGGTTCGGCCGCGTGATCTGCAGATCGCGTAACAGGTAGAGATAGACCCGGTGCGCCGGGTGCGGCTGAGACGTCCGGTGCTTCCGCAATCAACTGTTGGCGTCCTGTCCCTAACCTGCTACATGCTACAGTTTGGGCCGTCATTCAAGCACCACAGTAGTACTGTCGTCGACAAGGCCCCCGCACCGTGAAGAAACCGAGCTGGCGCAACCCCACGTGTTCGTTGCCCGGAAACGTCGCGTCCAGACGCATCATCCGCTACGGCTTCTACCGAACCACGGCCGGGAAACGGCGTCGCTACCGATGCGTCGGGTGCGGACAGACGTTCTCGTCGACCAAAGGCACGCCCTACTAACGTCGCCAGCACCGCCGAACGACATTCGACACGGTCGTCACGCTGCGCGTCGAGGGGCGTTGGTGCGCGGAAAACACCCCTCGGCGAGTGTTGGTCGGGGCCCTGGCGTGATGCACGTCAACGTCACGCGGTTTCCGACCGACGCCTGGGTGGCCCCGCAGCTCCGAGAGGCCACGCCGTACGATGCGGCGCCGCGATTCTTGATTCGGGATAACGATGGCAAGTTTGGGAGCGGCTTCGCCGCGGGGATCGATGTGGTCACCATCCCGCCGCAGTCCCCGAACTTGAACGCGATCTGTGAGCGGTTCCTCGGCGGCCTCCGCCGCGAGTGCCACCTCAGCCGAGTGCTGGCCGACTGGGCGAGACATTTCAACCGGGGCCGACCGCACCAGGGGATCGAGCAGCGGATCCCGAGCCAGTCGGTGCGGCCCGGCCGCGCAGATCTCAGCGGACGCATCGAGGTCTCCCCGGTTCTGGGCGGCCTCCACCACGAGTACGACCGGGCGGCGTGGATGCCGCAGCGACCTGAGCGTCACGGATGAATAGAGTGCCCAGGATACCCCCCGCGGCGTCAGAAACTCACCGCTGCGCCCAAGTGCAGACGGGCGCCACCACGCATGTTGCGCGCCAGGTCGAGCTGGAGCTGCAGGATGGGGGGAGCCTTGAGGAAGAGACCAACGCCCGTCCCGTGGCGGAAACGAGCCTGACGCAGCGACTGACCAACATCATAGGCGGCACCGGTGTCATAAAAGACCGTGGCGCCATATCGGGCGACCGAGAGCGCAGAGCCGAGCGGAAATCGCATCTCTACGGAGCCCGTCACTCGACGGTCGCCGATGAGCTCACCGACTCTCCATCCCCTTAACGACGTGCCGCCTCCGAGCAGTGGCTTTTCATACAGCGGGAGGGCGCCGTCGGAGCCAAGATAGTCGGCCCGGACCGCGAGGACCGATTGCCCCAGAAGCCCTTTATAGACCTCCGCGCGATAACGCGGACGGGAAACCACGCGTCCACTGTGCGAGAGGTCAAGCCACTCGTGCGAGGCCTCCAGAAACACCGAATCGCGAGGAAACGATCTGGTCTGTCGGGTATCGAGGTCCAACGAGACGCGGAACCGAGTCAACCGTCCATCGACGACACCAAATCGTATGTCCGCCCATTCCCCGTCACCCGCCACCCGCAATTTACCCGGGAAGCGCCGGTCGACCCGAGCCCAGACTCGAGTGCGGTCGTCGGCAATTGGCACATGGGGATTCTCTCGACGCACCAGCGATATACCGGTTTGGACACGGTGGATAGGCCCAGAGGCAAACGACCGGTCGGCGACCACGCCGACCTGCCTGGTTCCGCCCCATGTCGCCGGCACCGAGACCCGGCTATTAGCCCCCAACAAGTCGACAAGGCTCGTTTGCGCCCCAAAGCTCACGCCATACCCTTCCGTATAGTCGAAGATCGGAAGGAACAGCGCCCGGTTGCCGAGCTCCCCGAACACTCGACCCACCGGGTTTGACGTCGCTGGCGTCGAACGCTCCGCCACGACGACGATAAGCGCAACCTTATCCGTCGCAGTGAGCGACAGATACCGTTTGCGTATCTCGACAGATTCGAAACGTCCAGACTCGTCAAGACGACGCTGAATGTTCGACATCATCGCCGGCGTGACGAATGTGCCGACGCTGACCCCGGCCAAGCCCAGAACCTCGTCGTCCGGAATGGAGTAGTTGCCATGCACCCTGACCTCGACGACGACTGCTTCCGGCGCCTGGGTCGTGGCCGCCTCGGCCACCAATCCACCCCACACCGTCAAGTCAGCGACTGAGCAGTAGAGAAAGAGGCAACAGAACGCGATTCCTCCGCGTGGCCACTGCGCCGTCCTTCGCCGCGCCAGTAGCCACGTCATTCTGGTTGGTTCGCGACTCCGCCGTATGACCGGATCCGGGCTCGCGCCTCAGCCTCGCGATAGTTCGAGAAGGTCCTCAGATACTGGACACGAAACGTGCCGGTTGCCAGCGAAATCTGGCCCCGGAGCTCGATGCCCTCGGGGAGCCACGTGCCATCGAACGGCTGCCCCATCACCATCGAGGCGGTCAGGTCATCAAGCCGAACGAGCCATCGGCCAGGGAGAAAATCGAATCCGAGATTGTCAAACGTGAACTTTACGATTTGGTGCAACTCCTCGTCGATCCACAGGGTCACAAGACTCGTCTTGTCAAACCCAGCTTCGACGCGGTCCTCTTGGTCGTCAGAGTCGACGGTCGCCCCGTCGTCGCTAAACATCTGCTCCGGGTAGTACTCGATGATGACGACCTCCCGTCCCGCGATCTCATCCCGACCCGCGAAGAAGTAGTTTCCCGGCTCGAACTCGAAGTCGAGGAAGAAGGCTTCTGACACGAACCGCGGCTCGATCCCCTGCGGCGAGATGACGATGGCATTGGCGTCCGGCTCCGGCATTCCATCCGTATCCTGCAGGTGCGTCGCGACTGCCCGTTCCTCAACCGCCCCTTGGCCCAGCGCGCGTGCGTGCTCGACATAACCACGGGCCAGGAGGGTCGTCTCGGTGTCGCCAAGGGCAGAATCGAGGTCATCACTCGCCACGTCAAATCGCGCGGCGAGACGCGCCAGCTCGACAAGCCGGTCAAGCTCGTTCCACGCCTGGAGCCCAGTCTCTACCGCGGCGAGTTTGTCGCCGAGGGGGCTCTTGTCCTCTTCTATCCGCGGAAGTGAGTCAGCGAGGCGCGGGAGCATCGCCGCTAGCAACAACGCGACATCCGCTTCGACCAAACGACCGACTTCAAGCAGGACAAACGCGTCGCGCGTCCGGTCCACGACTCGGCCAAACCCGACCGCCTCGACGCCGCCCAGCTCGGTTGTGATCGCGTCGCTCCCAATCACGACCGCCGCAAAATCGTCGGCGCGAGTTTCCGCGGTCTCGGCGAGCACGCGACCGAGGTCCTCGCCTACCCTGGCGCCCCAGTCACGCTCGATGGTCAACATGATGTTCTCGAACGACCCACGACTGCTCCGCCGCTGCCGGGGCGGACGAGGCCGATCGATCCGACGCCGCTCCCGGGTCAGCCAGTCCTCTTCGGACGCGCGTCGCTCGACCTCACCGATCGCGACGCCGTCAAAACGGACGGGGCTTCGCACCAGATAGCCCTCTCGGACATACCAGACGTATTCGTGGTCAAAGCTCCACAGGCTGCGCCCTTCCGGGCCGACGAGCTCGACACGCTCACGCTCGTCAAGCACATAGTCATGCAACCTGACCCAGTTTTCCTGGCGTCGCTCGAGAACCTGCTCCATGAACACGTCCATCTCATTCTGTCCGTGAGCAGGAAGAACGAATGCCCCAAGCCCCACGGTCAGCGCGATCAGCCGGACAACGGTTCGCCGAGCATCCATCGTCTTTTCTCCCTCCTCGTCGGTGAGACGTGCCCAGTCGATGCAAAGTTCGCGAGGACCTTGAGTGCGATGACCCTCCGCCGACCTGCCGCGCGGGAGATGTGAGAAATTCGGGTTGGCCCAAGAATTCGCGCGTGTTCAGATTCCGAGAAACAGAACAGCGGCGCCGCTGGCGGCCATCACCAACCCCGCCAGAGGATCCGCAAAACGCATCAGTCGCGGTCCAGGCAAGAAATCAAGCCCGCGATAACCCACGACGACCGTGAGCGTCATGGTGCCGACGGTGAGCAGCCCAAAGATGCCGACCACCGCTACCAGAACGCCCCAGGATTGACTCATGGCGGGGACGACCATCAGGGGAATCAACGGCTCACACGGTCCAAGCAACAGCACGACAAACAACGCCCAGGGGGTCAGGCTCGATGCCACATCGTGAGCATGAAGGTGTTCCCCCTCATGGTCGTGCGGATGCACGTGTACCGTCCCGTCTCCATGCGTGTGTAAATGCGTGTGCACGCGACCGCGAAATAGGCGCCACGCCGTCCACGCCGCATACGCCAGTCCACACCCAATCAACAGCGCAGCCGCAACCTCTCCACGGGCCGACTCGATCCACGCCAACGACTCGAGCGTCGACCCGGCTACAGCGCCGACGCCACCGATGACGACCGACGAGGCCACATGACCCACTCCGCACCCGGCGGTGATGGCCACCGTGCGGCGCAACGTCCAACGTCGGGCCCGGGCGAGTGCGATAAACGGCAACGAGTGGTCGATGCCAACCAGTGCGTGCGCGATAGCCACAGTCGCAGTCGTGCCCAGCAGGACCGTCAGCGTGGACTCTGACAACTCAAACATGAATATCTGGAAGAACGAGGGTTGACCGTGCGAGGGACGCTATAGTGGAGTACCTGTACCATTATGTCTGGTCTGACATCCAACGTGGAAGCCAAGGTGACGCGTCTGCACGAGGTGCTCCGTGAGCTCGGCGATGTCGTCGTCTGCTTTTCAGGTGGTGTCGACTCGAGCTATCTCCTCGCCGAGGCCGTGGAGACATTGGCTGACCACGCGGTCGCGCTCACCGCCGTGTCCCCGAGTTTGGCGCCGGAAGAGGGCTCGGCCGCGCGCCGCCTCGCCGCGCAACTCGGCGCGCGGCACATACTTGTCGAAACATACGAAGTCGACGACCCGCGGTATGCGGCCAATCCGGTCAACCGCTGTTACTTCTGCAAGACTGAGGTCTACAGCAAGGCCGTCCAGGAAGCGAAACGTCTGGGCGCCGCCTACGTCATCGACGGATTCAACGTTGACGATCGTAGTGACTATCGACCCGGGCGACAGGCAGCCCGTGAACAACGGGTCCGCTCCCCTCTCGACGACGTGGGATTTACAAAGGCAGATATCCGGCAGGCCGCACGAGCCATGAATCTCCCCGTGTGGGACAAACCCGCGTTAGCCTGCTTGTCGAGCCGCTTTCCGTATGGGACCCCGGTGACACCGGAGCGGCTGATCCAGGTCGCCGCGTGCGAGCAGGTACTGCGCGAACACGGATTCCGAGTCTGTCGCGTCCGGTACTACGAATCGCTCGCTCGGATCGAGGTCGAACCACACGAAATCGACCGACTGCAAAGCCCGGATATTTTTCCCGATGTCCGCGAACGGTTCCGGCGCGCCGGATTCGCTGAGGTCGAGGTTGACGTAAATGGCTATCGGTCGGGGTCGCTCAACGCACCTCGCGGAACATCTCCTCGACCGGAAGGACCTGCACCCGGTCAGCATTGATGGCCAGCTGGTAGTCGAGGATCTCTTCATCTTCGGCGAGAATGTCGTCGCCGACGGCGGCGTTGTAGGTCGGTGGCGACGGCTCGTTGGCAAGCAGCCGCTCTCTGAAGCCCTCGGCGTCGGTCGTGACGATGGCGATCCCAAGATCGTCAAACCGGAGATGTCGCTGAATTGCCGCGTTGACGTCCTCGACGGTCAACGGAGGCAGTCGTGCCTGAATCTCGTCGACAAAGAACTCGGTGTCGTAGAACCGAGAATCCATGGCGTAGCCAAGACGCCGACTGGCGGTCTGGACATACAGCTTGGAATAGTTGAGCAAGAACTCGCGGGTTGCATCGAAGTCGTCCGAGGTCAGGCCGCTCGTCACAAGTCGCTCGAGTTCCCACAGCGCCTGACGCAACGCGAAATGTGCGTTCGCATGAGGGACCGGCCGGATCCAAATGCTAAAGAACTGCTGGCGACGAGGGATGCTTGGTGCGGGCAAACGTGTCCCTCCATCCTGGATGAAGTTCTCGATATACGCGTAGTCCCCGTAGTTCAGCCCGCGGTCCCCGCGCATCTTATTCATCAGGAGCCCACTAAATGTGCGGTGCTCGCCAAAGTAGGACTGCGCGACAAGCAGGGCAAAGAAGTCGTCGTCCGCACGTGTCACGTCGATCGGAAATCCGATGGAGATCGCGGTCGCAATCGCCTGCTTCTCGACGAGTAGCACTTCCAGCCCCTCCAGCGCGCGGGGCGACGGCAGCGGACTCTCGCCCGCGGCTCCCGGCGGAAGGCCACTCGTGACGTCCTCCTCGAACCGGGTCAGAAATCCCGCGGGGTACCCCCCGGCAACCCCCACGAGGACGTTACTGGCGGTGTAATGCTCCGCGTGGAACGCACGCACATCATCGATGGTAATCGCCGCTAGACCCAGTTCTGTGCCCCCGGCCGGGGCCTCGTATGGATGGCCGGCATACAGCAGCGCGTTGAGGGCCTGTTTCCCGAGCTCTTCATCGTCGCCGCCGCGCAGGGTCGACACCACGGCGTTTGTCAGAAAGTCCTTGTTCCGGGAAAAGTCCGCATCTGCAAGACCCGGGGAAACAATGAGATCACGGAACAACTCGTAGAATGGCTCGAGGTGGTCCCGATGGACATGTCCGACCACCGTCGTCACTTCCTTGTCAGACTGCGCCGAAATTGACGCCGACCATGGATAGAGGGCTGTGGCCAGCTCATCGTAAGTGTTGGTCTCGGTGCCTCCACGCCCGACCATGAGCGCCGTCAAGGCCGCGAGACCATTCTTCCCGGTCGGGTCCTCAATCGACCCGGCTCGAAACGCCACACGGAGAGTGATCAGAGGCGACCCGGGCGTCCGCAGGCCGATTCGGGTTGCCGTATCCAGCTCGACCGGCTCTGGCCCGGAACACCCAATGGCCCACCCACTCAGCGCGGCGACGCACACGATTCGGAGAAAGGCCATGACTACTGCGCCTCCTGGGTCAGGGTCACGGTGGTCCGATTCGTGTCGGGAAAGTAGACCGTGGCGAAGTGCATGATGTTCTCTACCGTGACCGCGTCATACAAACGATAGACCCGGTTGACCGTCTCGGGGTCGCCGGTCAGTTGGAGATAGTGGCTGAGCGTGCGCGCGATACTCGACGGATTGTCCAAACTCATCGCAAACCCGTAGCGCATATGCGACTTTGTCGAAGCCAAGACATCCGGGTCGACCGGCTCGACCTTCAGACGGTCGATCTCGGCGACAATCGCGTCCCGGACATAATCGACCTTTGATGGGTCCGTAATTCTGGCGATGATCGTAAACAACGGCGCATCCCGTTGGTCAACCGCCCCTCCAGTCACCAGGTCCACCACTTGTTCGTCCAGGACCAAACGCTGATACAGCGGAGACGTCTCTGAAAAAAGCAACTGGGACAGCACATCGAGCGTCGGCATGTCGACGGTTTGGTCCGAGAACGCCGGCGCGTGATAGCCGATCATCACAAACGGGAGCGTGGGGTTTGGCCAGGTGACCTCCGCCGTGCGCTCGCGTGTCTGGGGTGGCTCCACGGGGATGTTCGGCTCGAAGTCTCCTCGCTCCCATGGACCATATGACTCGGCGACCAATCGTTCGAGCTCCGCCTGGTCGACATCCCCTACGACCACAATGATCGAGTTGTTAGGCCGGTAATACCGGTCGTAGAACTCGAGGCTGTAGTCATAGTGATTTGGCATGTCCTGGACGTCTTCCAAAAAGCCGAGCGTGGTGTGCTTGTATGGATGAAATAGAAAGGCCCGATCGTGTAACCGTTCACTGAGCAGCGCCACCGGATTCGAGAAATTCAGGTTGTACTCACCGAGAATCGCGCCGGCCTCCGTGCGAAAGTCTTCCTCACTGTATTTGAGGTTCCGAAATCGATCAGATTCGATATCGATGATCGTCGATAGCGCGTCCGAGCTCGCGACGATGTGATACGCCGTCCAATCGTCGGTCGTAAACGCGTTCGAGTCGGCACCCATCCGGGTAATCACCGCGTTATAGGCGTCGGTGGAATACTTCTCAGTACCGCGAAACATCATGTGCTCAAAGAAGTGTGCGTAACCCGAGAAACCAGGCTCGACCTCGTTTCGGGAGCCGGCTCGGACGATCGTGTAGTACGCCACAATGCCTGGGCTGTCATAGTCCACACTCACGACCTTGAGGCCGTTGTCCAACTCAAAGACCGACACTGGAAACGGGAAGATGTCGTCGGCCTGTTGGGCGGCCACGAACGCGGTGCTTGCAGTGACGCAGACAAGGGTCATCACCGTCTGCACGACCAAACCGGCGATCCGAACGTTGAACATGTCGTATCTCCCGCTGTTCTCCTCGCCCGTGTGAGACACGCCGCGCGAACAGCTCCCATTGAGATTCTATGTGAGTTCGTTTGAGGATGAGCCGGAAGGGGCTCTCGGTGTGCCCCACGCATGACACCATGCCCTCTTCTGGGGACAACCGCGAAGCACTCCGAACGATTCTTTGACCGTCTGGCCGCCCAGGCGAGCCGATTCTGTCCTGGCACGGCACGTGCTATCTTCGTAGCTAGGCGCCAGTCTGTAGAAAGTGAGCGATCACTATGACTCGACCAACCACCCGTTCAATGCTCTTTACGGCCCTCGTGTCGTCACTGCTCCTGCTTGGTCCGCCAGATCTGTCGTCAGCTGACCCGCAGCGTTCGCGGTCACCGCGGGGGGGGAACGGAGGTGGTCGCGTCACGCAACGAGCACCTTCCCGTGCGCCGGCTGCCCGTCGCGCCGCTCCACGCCGCACACCGTCATCGTCCGGGCGCCGCGCCGCGCCGCCGACCCGCCGAGTCAATGGCGGAAATAGAGGAAACGGCGGGGCACGACGACCGGCCGCCGTGACGCGGGCGCCTCGTGGGCATCCGGGACGAGCGACCGCGGCCCCTCCGGCTTCCGGCCGTCGGGCCCCACGCACCATCCGGCGAACGTCGCCGGGTACGTCGGCAGGTCGGTCCGCACCAGTAAACCCCACGACTCGGCGACGAGCCGTCCCGAATCGGCGCCCGACTGCGCAGACGGGCGACCGCGTCGTCCGCACTGCGCCGGGCCGAGATGGAAGACGCACGGCAGGCCGCGTGGCCCCGGACAGTCCGCGTCGAGCCCCAGCGGTACGAGCTGGGTCGGGCACAGTCGCGACAGCTGGCAATCGTGTCGCGACGCGACGAAGACCAGGGTCACGCGCTGGCTCAGCGGCGGTGGTCGACACGCGTGGGCGGGCGCGGGACGGAGTGCGCCGGGCTGTGCCTCGGACAAGCATCGCGGCATCTCCCGCCTACGGGGGTCGAGGAGGGCGGTATGCGAATGCCCGGACCAGACGGGGCGCGTCGTATGGCAACCGCGGCGACGGTCGCGGACCGCGCGGATACTCGGTCGGCTACGGATACCGTCCCTACGTCTTCTATCCGACGTATCGCCACGTGTATTACCCGGGATATGCCCGACCTACGATCTACGGGTCGTCCTTTTACTTTCCAGGGTATGCCTTTAGCGTGGGAATCGGTTCCGGCTTCGGGCACTACGGCTATTCGGGCTACGCCTACTCACCCTACGGTTACGGCTATGGCAGCTTTGGCGGTACTTACTCGGATGCCTACACCGGCTTCCTCCGCCTGAAAGTGAAGCCGCGGGATGCGCAGGTGTTTGTGGACGGCTACTACGTGGGTCTGGTTGACCACTTCGACGGTTGGGCCCAGCGTCTCCGGCTCGAAGAGGGTGGTCATCAGGTCGAGGTTCGTCATCCGGCCTACGCCCCGCTGCAGTTCGAGGTGTATGTCGTCACGGGCGAAAAAGTGACGTTCGAAGAGCACATGTCGCCGTTGTAAGAACGGCGCTCGTCTCTGCGGATTCTCTACTGACCGTTCGCCTGGCCGGATGTCACGGCCAGGCGAACCTCTGGTCACGGTGTCAGGCAAGGATGCCGGTGATCGGGTAGCCATCGATGTCGGTCAGCCGGTAGTCCCGTCCCCCAAACCGATACGTGAGTGCCTCGTGGTCGAGACCCAGCAGATGAAGCACGGTGGCGTGCAAGTCACGAATCGTGTGTCGGTTCTCGACAACGCGATAGCCATACTCATCCGTGGCGCCGTAGATGAACCCCTTCTTGAGCCCGCCCCCAGCCAGCCACAGCGTGAACCCCATCGGGTTGTGGTCCCGACCGTTTGTCCCCTGGACGAAGGGTGTTCGACCAAACTCACCCGAGAAGATCACCAACGTCTCATCCAGAAGACCCCGGGCCTTCAAGTCCGCTACAAGGGCGGCCACCGGTTGGTCGACAGTCAAGGCGTTGGCGGTGTGTCCTTCCTTGAGCCCGGTGTGCTGGTCCCAGGGATTGCTGAGCTGCCCCTCACCCGGGGGCGCGACCATCGTCAATTCGATAAACCGGACCCCTCGCTCCACCAGACGTCGGGCAACCAAACATTGGCGTCCATACGCCGCCGTCGAGGCGAACGCTGAGTCCAAACCGTAGAGTCTTTTTGTCGTCTCGGTCTCGCCCGAGAGGTCGACAAGGTCAGGCACCGCCGTCTGCATCCGATACGCGATCTCATAATTTTCGATCGCGGCCTCCACCTGGCCATCGCGCTGTGTTCGCGTCAAGAACCGACGGTCGAGATCGTCGATAAAGGCCAGCCGTTCGCGCTGACGGGGGTCTGACTCCCGGGGACTGACGTTGTTGAGCGGCTCCGCGTTCTCTGGGTAGATCAGCGAGCCTTGGTGAACAGCCGGGAGAAACCCGTTGCCGAGCATATTGATCCCACCCAGCGGGATCCCGCCACTCCCAAGAACGACAAAGCCCGGTAGGTTCTGATTCTCGGTACCCAGACCGTAGGTCGTCCACGCCCCCAGACTCGGAAACCCGCTGAACGCTTGTCCGCAATGAAAATAGAAATTTGCCTGCGCATGCTCCATAAACGGAGCGGTCATCGAACGGATGATCGTCAACTCGTCGGCGATCCCACCGATATGGGGGAAGAGCGCACTCACGGGAATGCCACTCTGGCCGTAGCGGGTGAACTCCCACGGACTTGGAAAAATATTGCCGTCTTGGTTAAACATCGTCCGGTCGGTTTCGAACGGCATGGGTTCGCCGGCTTCTCGAGCGAGACGTGGCTTGGGGTCAAACGAATCGATGTGGGACAACCCTCCCGACAGGTAGCAAAAGATGACGTTCTTGACTCGCGGTTCAAAGTCTGGCGCCTTGGCAGCCAACGGACCATCGGATACGACGTTCTCCGCGCCCGTCGTCTGTGACGCCACACCGGCGTAGGACCGGTGAGCCATGAGCGCGGAGAGCGCGAGATAGCCGAAACCGGTCGACGTGTGGCGTAACATCTCACGCCGACTGACAAAGCGAGGCTGATGATGATGCGGGCGGGCAGAGCGACGACCATATGAGTCCGATGCCATGGTTCTCCTGACCTGCTTCAACAGCGTCTGCGGCCTACTGCACGAAAACGAACTCTTTCAAATTGAACAGACTATGGGCCACATCCTGCCAGATCGACGGGTCGTAGAGGACAACGTGATCCGGCGTATCTCGTTCACCGGCCCGCGCCATCACATACTCCATCGTACGCAGGCGTTCGGCTTCTGATGGCTCGCGCCCAAGCGCCTTCAGGAACATGTGGTCGATCCGCCCGGTCGGCGAGTGCGCCTCACCCTCCGCCAAGCGCTCACCCCAGACTGCGGCCTGACCAATCACAAACGGACTATTGAGGAGCGTCAACGACTGAGCGGGGACGTTTGTCGTGTCACGCTGTCCACGTGTGGACGCGGGTTTGGGAAGGTCGAACACTTCCAAGAAAGGGTTGTGCACGTTCCGTCGGATCTCCTGATAGACACTGCGTCGACCCTCCCCATCGATCGGCCCTCGCTGCTGCGTGTTCTCGGTCCTCCCTTTTCCCCGCGGGTAGTAGACATGAACCGATGGCCCAAACATCTCCAGATCCAGGCGGCCGGAGACCGACAGCATCGCGTCCCGTATTGCCTCTGCATCTAGACGTCGAAGATGGGCGTGCTGGAGCCATCGGTTCGACGGGTCGATTTCGACCGCGGCCAAAGAGGCCTCCGTGCTCAGCCGATAGGTCTGGCTGGTCATGAGCAACTTGACCATCCGTTTCACCGAGTACTCATCCTCCACGAAGCGCCCGGCAAGATAGTCGAGCAACTCGGGATGACTCGGCTTATCACCCAGCCGTCCAAAATTGTCGACCGAGCGGACCAGTCCAAAGCCAAACAGATGTCGCCAAATCCGGTTGACGGCGACCCGGGCCAGGAGCGGATTGTCCGGCGACGTCATCGCATCCGCCAGACGCAGCCGTACGAGATGTGGCTCTGCGTAAATCCGATCGTCGATTGCGCGCAAGAACCGTCTGGGCACGACATCGCCCCGACGTCGATGATTCCCGCGGATCAACAGCGGTTGATCGGGCGCCCCTTCCTCGATAACCCCCGGGGCCCGTCGGGCCACCGGAACCTCGGCCTCGAGCGTGCGGTATTCCAAGAGCAGGGAACGCAGTTGCGGTAGATCTGCGAGCGTTCGGGGGAGGAGATCACGCCGGACAAACTCGTCAAGAAAGGCGCGTTGCTGCTCGGTAAGACGATCGTCCCGCCAGGCATCAATGGCCGCAACCAGGCGGGTGCGAACCCGAGCCGTGAGATCAGCGCGAGATTCGGGCGATGCGACCGCGGCTAGATTGTCATCAGCCAGCAGATAGAGAATGGGGAGCACTGTCTCCCGAGGGGTCGCTTTCGTGTCGTGAAATACGACATGACTCGCGCCAATCGACGACCGGCCGTCTTCGCGCCGACCAGGTCTCGGCCGAAGCAGACTATCCGACGGGTCATAGCCAAACCGCGTCGCGTCGTCCCGGGTCGCAAACTCGACATAGGCCGTGAAACCCTTCCAGAACGTGGTGTCCCACGTCGCCCAGGTCATCTCGTCTCTCTTCGGGCTATAACGCTGATGATAGATACCGCCGCGCGGCACCGCGTAGTTCTCGATGATGAGCTGGACAAAGCTGAGGTCGCTTCCCAGAACTCGGAAGCTGAGATGGTCTTGCTCTATCGTGAACCGCGGGGATTGAATCACGCCGTTGTGCTTACTCGAAACCAGGTGGGTATACGCTCCGGCGGGGTACAACCCTGTCAGTACCTGGGCACCCCGCGGCGGGATGGCGAACTCCCCGGGCGCGGCAGGCGCATCTGGAAAACCGGTCCCGTGCCCAACCATCACGTGATAGTCGGGTCCGGTCAAGTCCCAAGCGGTGGTAAACATCTCGCCGTTGAATTCGGTCCGCGCCGTAATCTCTTCCCGCCAATCCCGTTGCAGTCGGTCCCACGCCTGGGCGAACTCCGCTTCAGGTATCTCGCCGAGGCGTAACCAGGCGTCGACCGCACTGCCGTCGCGAACGGCCACGAAGTTCTGACCTCCGCCTCCATCGTCGGCCCCGACCTCAGACACATCCTCATCAGGGGCAAGCGTTACCATCGCTGCCTGGTCTCGCCACGCCTCCGCAAGTTGACCCTTTACATCGGATTTGATTGCCGACAGCCGGTCACGGTGAGTGTTGAGCCACGCTGGTGCGTCGATGGCGCGCTGCGTCGGACGGGCGCCATAGAGCGTGCCAAACAACGAGTAGTAGTCGGTCTGGCTGATCGCATCGAACTTGTGGTCGTGACACCGCGCGCACGATACCGTCAACCCGAGAAACGCTTTGGATACCACATCGATCTGATTGTCTGTCCACTTGACGCGGTCTTCCCACGGGTCGACCGGCTGATAACCGTGCTCCACCATTCGATAGTGAGCCGTCCCGATGATCGACTCGTCGAGCCGCTCGGCAAGATTGAGACGGGGATTCGGAAGGAGATCTCCGGCAACATGTTCGCGCACGAGCTGGTCGTAGCCGACATCGCCGTTAAACGCGCGAATGAGATAGTCTCGATATCTCCACGCTAGCGGTGTGTCCGGGTCGCCTTCACTCCCATGCGACTCGGAATACCGCATGAGGTCCATCCAGTGACGTGCCCATCGCTCGCCAAACCGCGGCGAGGCCAGATACCGATCGACGAGGTTCTCGTAGACATCGGGGTCATCGCTTGCGACAAACGCCGCAATCTCGCCGGGTCTGGGGGGCAACCCCCGAAGGTCGAACGACGCGCGGCGAATCAGCGAACGACGCTCTACCGGCCGGGCCGCGGTCAAACCGCTGGTGGCCAGCGTCGCGCGGATAAATTTGTCGACTGGGTGGGGAAACCGACTGGCCCCTGCCGAGCCCTTGTCTGAGAATCCGTCGACGACCGGAGGTTCTATCTTTCGAACCGGTTGCCATGCCCAATGCGTGGCTCGTCGCTCGTTGAGGTCAAACGGAGCAGACGGATCTGGTGCCGC
>CAUZIB010000096.1:0-17919 GCA_963579735.1 Vicinamibacteria bacterium
GACCAGGCGCTCCGTCTCCTCGGTGAGCAGCACCCGCGGGTACGGTGGGCAGACAGCGCGCCGGGGCGGGCGACACAAATGAATGCCGGGGCGGCGTTAGCCACCGGGCACTGGATTCTCTTTCTTCACGCCGACGCACGGGTGGAACCGCAGTGGATCGAGGAGTTGCGACAGGTCGGGTCGTTATCGGTGGTGGGTGGTGCGTATGCCTTCAGGATTGCGGGCAGCGCGTGGTGGGCGCGAATCATCGAGCGGGGCGTGGCGTGGAGGGTTCGCTGGTTCGCGCTGCCATACGGCGACCAGGGGATCTTTGTGCGGCGCGACATTTTTCGACGGCTGGGCGGATACCGCTCCCTGCCGATCATGGAAGACGTGGAGCTCGTGCGGCGACTTGGTCGCATCGGCACCCTGTATTGGTCGTCGTGCCCGGTGACGGTGTCGCCGCGACGTTGGGAGCGCGATGGCTGGCTGACGCGGTCGGTCGTGAACGTGGGGTTACTGTTGCTCTACTTCGCGGGCGTGTCGCCGAGCTGGCTGGCGCGTATGTACTACGGTCGTGATCCGTCGGTTGCGGACGACCCAGGTCGCCGGGGCGCCACCACGATCGCCACGCCTGACACCGAGCTCAGTGTCTCGGTCATTGTGCCGGCACTGAATGAGGCTGAGGCCATTGGCGCCGTGCTCGATGAGATTCCCCCGCTGGCCAGCTCGGTGACTGTGGTGGACAACGGGTCGACCGACCAGACCGTGGAGTTGGCCGTGGCCGGCGGTGCGCATGTCGTGAGCGAGCCCCAGCGAGGATACGGCCGGGCCTGTCTGGCTGGGTTGCGGGCGGACAGCGATGGCGGCATCGTTGTGTTTCTGGATGCCGATCGCAGCGACTTTCCTGCGGAGATGAAGAGCCTTGTCGCACCGATACGCGCCGGTAACGCGGATCTGGTCTTGGGCTATCGGGAGGGTGTCGGCCGCCCATGGTCGGCGCGGGTGGGCACCGCGCTGTGTGTCACCCTGATCAACCTGCTGTGGCGAACCAGCTATCGAGACCTGGGACCGTTTCGAGCCGTTCGACGTGATGCGCTCGACCGTTTGGGGATGGTGGACCAGACGTGGGGATGGACCATAGAAATGCAAGTGAAGGCCAAAGAAGCGGGCCTTCGGATTGTGGAGCTCCCCGTCAAACAACGCCCACGGCTCGGGCAATCCAAGATATCCGGCACCGTGATCGGCGTGGTCCGCGCCGGGACCCGGATGATCATGACGATTCTTGCTCTGTGGACGACGCGGCATCGCCGAAACTATGGCTGACAGTCGCTCTGCCGGCGCACCTCCGCGCTCACCTGTCGTCGAGGTCGGACGACACTCGACGATGTGACAACATGACGCCTTGATGTCCCGTGCGATGAATTCGGCAAAGAATGAGCGTGATGCCTTCTGCGTGAGAAGGCGCGAAGAGGTCGCATGTTGGGTATATGCAAGCGATGGGCACCGCCCGCAGGCGGGAGGCAGTGTTCACCCAAGTGATCGCGCCGGACACTACAGGATTGTCGCGGAGATGATCACCCGTGCTTCCGACAGTCGGCCAACCGATTGATGACGCGACCGACCAGACGTTTCCGACGTCGTCCGATTCTTGGCTGTGGCGCTGCGCTCTTGTTCGCCCTGACCGGCGTCTCGCTGTTCGATGCCCGCGCCCTCAGCGTCGAGTTTGTGGTCTTGATGCTGGCCGCGAGCGCCGCATATGTCGCGGCGTTGTTCGTCGTCGCCCGAGGCGCGGGCTCTCGCGCGATGCTCGGCGGATGTCTCCTCCTCAGTCTCGTGTGGCGCGGCGCGCTTGTGATGAGCGCGCCCGTCGTGTCAGACGATGTCTATCGGTATGTCTGGGACGGTCGTGCGCAGCGATTCGGCTACAACCCCTATGACACCGTCCCGGATGACCCGGCGCTCGAGCATGTGCATACAGAGGTCACCCGTCGGATTCCTCCAGTAAGCGCGGCCCTCCCCACCATCTATCCCCCCGCCGCGCAGCTTTTCTTCCGGTTGGTCACGACCGTTCGCGAGTCGATCGCGGCGGTTGTCGTGGCGGTCGTACTGTGTGACCTGCTCGCGATGTATGTCATGTGGCGATGGCTGCTCGCGGTGGGGCGTGATCCGTGGTGGGTACTCGCGTATGCGTGGCACCCGTTGGTCGCGTTGGAGGGTGCGGGGGGCGGGCACATCGACGTCGTCGGTATGGCCTGTGTCGTTGTTGCTGGCTATACACTTTCGAAACGTCGCACGATGCTGGCGTCCGTGACGCTGGCCGTGGCGTGTGCCATCAAGTTTCTTCCGGTGGTGCTGCTGCCGTTGCTGTGGCGACGGGTGCGGATCCGCGACGCGGTCATCGCTAGTGCGGTCGTCGGGGTCTGTTATCTCCCGTTTCTCGGCGGCGCCTCACTGCTGCCCGTCGGCTCGCTCGGCGCGTATGTCGACGGCTGGCGCTTCAACGGTCCGCTCTTCGTATTCCTCGAGCCATGGCTGGGCGTGTTCGGGGTGCTCGCCCTCGCCGTGGGGGGCGGACTGGCGGTCGCGGCCTGGGCCCGTCATACATTGGCGGTTAGCGATCCCAGAGCCTGGGCCTGGCCTGTGGCGGTGGCCGTTCTCTTCATGCCGGCGGTCTATCCCTGGTATTTGGTGTGGCTCACCCCGTTCTTGACGGTGAGCGGTACATGGCCGCTCGTGGCATGGACGCTGGCGTCGATCGCGACGTATACCGTCTGGGTCAATGAACTCGCCGGGGTCGGATGGGTGATACCGGAGTGGGTCGTGCCCGTGGAATATGGCCTCGTCGCCGTGACCGCGCTCTTGGTGGCACGGACCGCTTGGTCCGCGCCGCGTACCGCCACCTCATGACGACGTGACGCTGAGTCAGGATAGTGCGTGTACCCTGAGTCAGGGTCGCACACACTCACGAACAGCCCTGACACGGCGGATGACCGGGCGTATCCGTGACCGCGACGGCTGACGGACGTGAGCAACGGCGGGAAGATCCTTGGCAGCCATCACGACTCCTATCGAGGCCCCACGTCATTGAGCCCCCAATCGTAGTCTAGATATTCCACGCGGGCTCGACCGCTCTGCGCCAGCTGCGACGCGTCTTTCGGGCCGTAGGTCGCGATGACTCCGAGCGCGGCCCGCTCTTGAGCGGAGCCCCCATCGACCAGATGGGCGTACTTGTCAACAAAATCGTCTCCAAACCAGCTAAAGAGACTTGAAACCCAGATACTGTCGGCGCGAACGCGCGCACCGTGCTCGCTCGCGAGAAAGTCCCGCGTCGCGAGCATGAGCTGGCGGTTCAGCGCGTTTGCCGTGTATGGCTCTTCGCGCAGACGAGGGCAGCTCACCGACGCACAGTTGAGTGCAAAATGGATACGGGGTTCGTCATATTCAGCCCGCAGTGTACCGTGTTCAATGTCGTCGAGGGTCAGGGCTTGTCCCGCCACGTTCCACCGCCGCTCGTTCCAAACTCCGTCAATCTGTTTGATGCTGTTTCGCGGGGCCCAGCGGAGAAAGCTCAACCATCCGCCGTCAATGGGATAGTGGTCCACGATCGCCTGAAGCGTGAACGCGTTGTAGGCATTCACTAGGTATGCGATACGTTCGTCGGTCGTCCAGGACTCAAAGTCGGAGAGCGCGACCCGGCCAAACTGCTCCACGACGGCATCGAGGGCCGCCCGGTTCCGTTGCAGGGCGGCGTAGTCCACACGAGCGCCTACGACGTGTGTCCTGAGGACGGCGGCGAAAGAACGGTAAGCGTGGTCGAAGTCGATCGCGTGGAGCGCGGGAACGGTCATGAGGGTGACGGCCGTCATCGCCGCCCAGGAGATTGACGCACTCTTCATATCTGTAACATTAGACTCTGACACGCCCGTTAGCGTTTCAGAGCGCGTTCTCTGCAGACTTCAGCGCATCCGGCTAGCCGTTCGCGACTCGCTGTGCCCACTCAACCCTACGTTTTGCCACTCCACGAAAAAGTCGGGCGTCTTGACGTGGGTCCCGCTATCCTTCTGCCAGTAAAGAACTTCTGTTCGAGAGGGCTGTCTGGGCGGAATGCCCCGGCCCGATGACGAACAGACTCCCCGTGCCGAGTAGATGCTCGTCGAGTAGATTCTGAAGGAGTCGAGATGCACAAGCCAGTCAAGTATGCCGAGAAGGGGCTGTCCTACGCGGCCAACGGTGCATGGTTCTTTTATAGCAAATGGAACCAGATGGCGCAGCGCAAGTCCTTTATCCCTTCCTGGGCCGACAAGCCGCTCCTGAAGTCGCATGAGAAGGTGAAGCCGCCACTCGGCTGGCCGCGCGAAACCGACTCGCTCTGCCCAAAATGTGTGCGGGAAGCGCGTCAATCGATACTTGATGGGCACAAGGACTACAAAGACCTTCTGCACGAGAAGGTCGGCGAAATCAAGGCCCAGATCGTTGAACGTGACGGCAAGATCATGATGATCAAGGATTGTCCGATCCATGGTCACTATGAAGACGTCATGGCGATGGACACCGAGTTCTTCCGTCATCTCGAAGAAACGTTCCCGGGTAGTGACATGCGGGCGCACAACGACGAGAAGTTGCACAACCACGGGAGCAGCACCATCAAGTACGGCCGCGGGTCGGTGTTGACGATCGACCTGACGAACCGCTGCAACATGATGTGTGACCCCTGCTTCATGGATGCGAACCAGGTTGGCTTTGTGCATGAGCTGAGCTGGGATGACATCAAAACGCTGTTGGACAACGCGATCTCGATCAAACCAAAGCGGCAGATGTCCGTACAGTTTTCGGGTGGTGAGCCGACCATGTCGCCGCACTTTCTTGACGCCGTCAGTTACGCGCGCAAAGTCGGGTACAACAGCGTTCAGGCCGCGACAAACGGGATCGAGTTCGCCAAGAGCCTCGACTTCGCCAAAGCGGCGGCGGATGCCGGGCTGCGTTACGCCTATCTTCAGTTCGACGGGATTGGGAATGCTGCGAATTCCCATCGGCTGGTCGGGAATCTGTTTGATGTCAAACTCCAGGCGATCGAGAACCTACATGCTGCGGGCGTGGACATCGTGCCGGTCATCACCATCCTGAACGGCATCAACAATGAGCAGGTCGGTCGGGTCGTGCAGTTTGCACTGGACAATCCCAAGAAGATCAGCTTTCTATCCTTCCAGCCTGTCTCGTTTACCGGTCGTGACGAGGAGATTACCGACGAGCGTCGTCACGCCCAGCGGTATACGCTGTCGCACCTTGCGCATGACGTAAAGAACCAGACGGGGATTGGCGAACCCACCCGTGATTGGTTCCCGATTTCATTCATGGGGACGTTCACAGACTGGGCAGACCTGGTCCACGGGCCGCAAGAGGACTGGGGCCAGCTCAACTGCGGTTGCCACCCGAATTGTGGAATCGGGATGGCGGTGATGATCGACAAGGAAACAAAAGAGGCTGTGCCGTTTACCGCGTTTGTCAAGGGTGAGCGGCTTGCCAGAGATATCGCCACCGTCAACGACGCGGCGAGGGGACGAAAATCGTCGGTGGTGGGGATGGCGTTGGCACTGATGCGGAACTATGACCCGTTCAGCGCGCCGACTCACTTCAAGCTGGTCGACTTGCTGAAGAAGTTCGACAAGACGTTTGGCGCGACGGGTCATGACTACGGCAGCGTCACCGGCGAGCGTAGCCACGGCGATATCGAGAAACGGCGGGAGGACCGCTGGAACTTCTTGTTTGTGGCCGGGATGTGGTTCCAGGACCTCTTTAACTACGATTTCCGGCGGACCGAGCGCTGCATTATCCCGTATGCGACCCAAGAGGGGGAGATCTCATTCTGCGCGTATAACACGGGCATCGGGTGGCGGAATATCATCGAAAAGATGCATATGACCGCCACGTTGACAAAGTGGTATGAGGAGCACGGGCGACACGAGATCTTTGCCGGCGGGCGCGAGGTTGAGCTCGGTGATGCGCAGCATAGTCTCGTGCTGGACCCCGAGGCCGTGGCCGCGGGCGCCCAGACCGACTTGGACGAGCAGGGTATTGTCAAGAATGCTCGACAAGAGAAGTTGGCGGCTCGCGCGGCGGCAAAGGCGTCCAAGGGGAACGGTGCGGGTGCCGCCACCGCGGCCGCCGAACCTGTTGCCGAAAAGGACAAGCGCTATCACGACCAAATGGCTCAGCTCTACCGAGAGCATGTGCTGAAGGAGGAGACGCCGTCGGTTGTGCAAATTCAGGGGTTGAAGAGTTCCGACAAGACTGTCGGCGTGAGCTAGCGCGAGGGAGGCTCGAGCCTCGATAATCGACTAGCGCTGGCTGAATATTGGGCCGCCTGGGCAAACCGGGCGGCCCTTTTCTTTTTGCTGCGACAGTCCACTAGGCCAGCGTTCCTGAGATTCGATGGTGCCGCGTCAGTGATTGTTGCATGAGCCAGGGGACGCGCTGCCCTGCTGACACCGCGCGACGGGAGAGAATGGTGGGCATATACGACTGACAAGCAAACGCCGCCAGACGGGATGCACCGTCGGGACTTATGTAACGAATCGCTGACGCCGGGCACTAGGTTCCCACGATGACGGCGTTGAGCGCGATGACGCCGCCGTGGTTCGGAAACACTCGCAGAGGGTCGAGCTGGAGCCGCTCGAGGTTGGGCGTGCCGGCCGCAAACTCCGAGAGCCTCGCGAGGGCCGCCGCCAGTGCGGGGAGATCGAAGTCGGGGCATCGGCCGGTGCCAGAGTCGGAGACTGAGCGTTCTTCCCTTCCGGCCAACAGTGGAAAGCTCTTGAGCTCGCGTATCATGCGATGGGCTTCCGGTTCGTCGAACGGCACCCGCCGCATGCTGATATCACCCAGCACCTCCGCCACGGGTCCGCCAAGACGTATCGTCACGATCGGCCCAAACGTGACGTCGCGGACGACTCCGACGATGACATCGATACCTTCGACGGCTGGCTCTCCCTCCCGGGCAGTCAGAGACGCGGGCGCAGTCAAGGGGATTCCGGCAGCGGCAAGGATGGAGGTGGCGTCGCGGGCACCCAGCTGCCCGGACTGGAGCGCTCGGCCTGGCGAGCGCGCGTCAGAAGCTAGTGACGCCGGTTCGTCCAGCCACTCTCGAATCGTGGCCATTGCCGCCACCGCGCGGACCGCGCGGGTTGGATCTTCGAAGACCGGACACCCTGCCGCCTCGTAACTTTCGATCACTTGGCGTGGCCCAACGATGGAGAGTGCGAACAGGCAGTCAGGGTGTTTGAGCTTCGCGGCGCGCAGGCTCTCGCGGATGGGCTCGACCATGCCGTCAGCGCATGCAACGTAGGTAAAGAACGCCACGACGGAGTCGTATCGGTCATCCGCCAGGATAGTGTTCAAGTTCTCTGAGATGAGGTTGATATTGTTGAACGCTTGTGCCGTGATGTCCACGGGATTACGAGGGGACGCGAATGGGAGGTCGCGTTTCAGTTGGGTCTGGGCCTCCTCCCGCATTGGTGCGACGTCGAGTTCTGCCTGGCTGGCGGCGTCGGCCATCTGCACCCCGACGCCACCCGAAATCGTGAGCAGGGCGACACGACGACTGCGAGGGAGTGTGCCAAAGCTGGCGACATAGGCGATATCGAGCATTTCCTCGGTTGTCCGGGCGCGGAACGCGCCATATTGGCGGAGGATCGCATCGCACACGGAGTCGAGACCAGCCGTCGACGCGGTGTGCGCACGCGCGGCTTGGGCGCCCGCAGCGCTTGTGCCCACCTTCATGAAGACCACCGGCTTCCGTCGCGCACGAGCCTTCTCCAGCGCGCGGACCAAGGCGTCCGGCGCGTTGATGCCCTCGGCGTAGGCCATGATCACCGAGACCTCCTCACGGTCCGCCATCCACTCGATGCACTCCGAGACCGTGATGTCCGCTTCGTTGCCGGTGGTGAGCCAATAACGAATGCCCATGCCGCGCTGTGTCGCCAGCAGTGACAGGTGACTGGCATAGGCACCGCTCTGGCTGACCAGACTTATTGGGCCGGGATGGGGGAAACGGCTCTCGAGTGTCGTCGAGAAGGTCGCAAACAACCCGCGGTCGCTGTTGTACACGCCGAGACAGTTCGGACCCAAGACACGGATTCCACTGTCGAGGGCGACCTCACGTATTGCGTCCTGCCTCCGTTGCCCCTCTTTGTCGATTTCCGCGAATCCGGCGCTATAGATCACCGCGGCCTTGACGTTCTTTTTGACGCACGCGTCCAAGACGTCCGCGACCTTTGGCGCCGGCACTGCAATGATGGCGAGGTCGACCTGCCCCGGGACCATGCCGATGTCCGCGTAGGAAGGCAGTCCCTGCACATGTGCGCGCTTTGGGTTGACCGGGTAAATCGCGCCCGTGAATCCTGCCTCCCGCATATAGCGGATCGGACGACCGCCGATCCGCGACGGGTCCTGCGAGGCGCCAATGACCGCCACGGAATCGGGAGCGATCAACGCGTCGAGTGAACCTGCTGACGACGGTGGCGTGGCGTGTGGCTGACTCTGACGGTTCGGCATCGACAATGATCTTACGACCCGGCGTCTCGTTTTGCCGCTCGCGCGGTCTCCGGAAACGGGAACAGCACTAGGCTGCGAACTCGTCAACGCCAAGTCGGGAGTCGAAGTGTCATCGTTTTCTTACGAGCGTTTTTCGCGGGATGGGGTTTTACGTTAGCCTCAAGATAATGGTCGATCGCTCCCGGTGGTCGACGCCCGACGCGGCGCATTCGTGTCTCGGTGGACACCACCGACACGATTCTCCAGCGATGGTCCTTGCCGTAGCGCGCAACATCGGAAGGTAGCGTGATGACAGCTTTTCGGACATCTCCCATGAGGTTCTGGCTCTTCCGGCTCGGCCTGCTTGGATTCGCCGCACTTGTGGGGCTGCTTTTCGCGGAGGTCACACTACGACTTTCGGGGGTCTCGTACCCCCGGGTCACGCAACGTCATGACTTCCGTGGAACTGCGTATCGCCCGAACGTGCAGTGGGCGCAATCCGACGAAGGTTACGCGCAAATCCGCACCAACAGCGTCGGTTTTCGTGACCAGGACTGGACCATCGCGAAACCGGACGGAACGCGTCGGATAGCGGTCCTTGGCGACTCTTATGTCGACGCGGTCCAAGTCGAAGAGCCGGCCCGGTTCACCGAGCAGATCGGTGTGGCGCTTGCCCCGTGTCGCGCGGGCGGTGGCCAGTCGCTGCAGGTTATGAACTTCGGCCAGTCAGGATACGGAACGGCCCAGGAGCTGATGACATACCGGCACGATGTCTCGACCTACTCTCCGGACCTCGTGATCCTGGCCTTTCTCTCTCACAACGACCTGCGCAACAACTCGCAGCGCCTCCAGGGCGATCCGGGACGACCCTGCTTCCATCTTGTCGACGACCAGCTGACCTTCGACGATTCGTTTCGTACGTCTTCGTTTCATGTGCAGCCATGGTGGAAGCGGCTGTTCAATGCGGGACGCGACCATCTTCGTCTCCTTCAACTCGCGAACGAAACGAGACAATCGCTAAGCGGTCGCGCAGAGCTGGCCCGCAGACAGCAGGTCGCCTCCGCACTACTAGAAGACACGCCAGACGACGCTGAGATCGGGTTGTGATGACATGTCGTATCGGGAACCGAGCGACGCGGCGTGGCAAGATGCCTGGACGACGACCGAGGCGCTCATTGTCGCGATGGCCGCGGAAATGCGTGAGGCGGACGCCGAGTTTTTGGTGGTCACTATTACGGCCGGTGCCCAAGTTCATCCGGACGCCGAGGAGCGACGGCGATTCGCGGCATCCCTGGGCGTCACCGATCTACTCTACGCGGACCGCCGAATCGGCCCGGCTTGGGCGCGAACACGACATCCCCGTGGTGGCGCTCGGTGCCGCATTTTAGTCGTATGCAGAAGAACATCAGGTTCATCTTCATGGTTTCGAGCGGCCCGGATCCGGTCACTGGAACGCGAGGGGACATCGGCTCGCGGGACAGTTGATTGCCGCGGACATTTGCCAGAACTGGGTCCGGTTCTTCTGACGACGCTGCGGGTGCGGGTGTTATTGACCCGCGTCGTCTGGTGAAGAGCAGCCCGGACCAGTCTGGGTGGATTGCGCAAATCTTGTAGTCGACCAGACCTGCCGCCAAGCCGACCCGGCGCACGTCAGTTTCGCTATGGTCTGACACGAGCGGCGCCGCCTTCTTGGGCCACGCGATCTAGAGCCGCTGGTCACCGCCCGCGAGAACCATACGCGTCATGCCGCGTTCGAGCTCTCGACGAGAACGCGTAAACCACACGGCCACATCGCGTCGGCCCTGGTTCCTGTGACGCACCACGACGTCGGCTGGCAAGGTGCCCAGCACGTGTTCGAAACCACTGGGAGGGCGCAGGAGCGCGACGGTATGCCCGGTCGAGATCCCGATCTTTTTGGGGAGAGGGGTACCCGAATAGCCAGCGGCTGATGTCGACGTAGGTAGTGGACGTTCTGTCGGACCGCGCGTCACTGGCGGCGGAATAGCACCACCCGAGGTCAGGCCCCAGACCGTCGGGTCCGTCCTGGAAATTTCCGATGGCGCCAGGGTGCAATTGGCGGGCGCCGCCGCTCCGGCCGGAGAGGAAACGTCGCCCCCCATGCGGGAGTGCAGGCACCGAACCGTGGGAGAAGGTCATCCCGGCAGGCAAGAGCATCTGCCATCGAGCGCGGACACCACAGCCGATCGGGATAGGCGTAGCTCTAGAACAGCGTATAGATGAAGGGTGCGGCGGCGGTTCCGCCGAGCATCAGTAAGGTTCCGACTAGTGCGAAGACGACAATGATGTGAAGCAGCCACCACTTCTTGTTCTCCGACAGAAAGCCCCAGAATTCGACGGCGAGATTGGTTCGTTTGCCAAGCGCCTCCTCGCCAAAGTCAGACTGTCGGTCCGTCATCGTTGCCTCCTGCCGAATCCTGAGACCGGCGCATCAGAACTGCCGAAAATAGCGGGATGAGTCTGTTGCGGGCTTCCGAGGTTCCCAGTAGGACGTCGTGTCCCGGTCGAAGCGACGGTTCAAGGCGTCTCTGCCACGAAGCTTGAAGAATAGGCCGATCGGCGTGAACAGCCCATAGAAAATCGCACCCATGAGCACGTGCGAGACGACGAATCCGATGGGGGCGCTGACAAGTGTGAGGAGTAGATACAGCGGTCTGAGCGCGTGCGGCACCAGCCAGCTGGCCAACAACGACGCGGCCGCCACGAACCCAAGCCCTGAGCTCAGCGCACGGGCGACCGGCTCTGAGAGCTCTAGCCCGAGGAGCGATGCCCGAAACCACACCCACCCACCAAGTCCTCCAAACGCGACGACGCAGATCCATCCGAACTTCCGCAGATCCTGCCGGTCAGGCTTCCAGTTGATTTCAATCAAGGCCATGCTGTCGCGGGACTCCCTTCTCTAACCCGCTAGTCAAGCTCAAAGCGCCCCCCAGATGCTGCTCGATCTCGTGAGCCTCGGCCTGCGGCTGCTCGTGCTTGAACAGCACACAGTCCTCGAGTACCAGGACATCCATGTTCGTGACCATGAAGCAGCGGTAGGCATCTTCGGGTGAGCAGAGAATCAGCTCGCCGTGGATGTTGAAGCTCGTGTTGATGATGACCGGGCATCCCGTCCGGTCGCCAAAGGCCTTGATCGGTTGGTGCAGACGATTCTGACCCTCGCGGTCGATCGTCTGGAGACGCGCCGATCGATCGACGTGCGTCACCGCGGGAATAACTGACCGCGCCACGCCAAGAAGTCCGGCCATTCCGCGTGGCGTGTCTCCGTTTTCCGACACGCTCAACTGCTTGTCCGGATGCACTCCAGCCACCAGAAGCATGTATGGGCTGTCATCGGTTGGACGGATGTCGAACCACTCGTGCGCGTGTTCGCGTAGGACGCATGGCGCAAACGGACGGAACGACTCGCGAAACTTGATCTTCAGGTTCATCACCGATTGCATCTCGCTCGAGCGGGCGTCGAGGGCGCGTGGGCCGAACTCCATGCGGCCCTGGAACAGCCCGATGACCTTGCCTGCGGAGATCTCTTCGCTCAGTCGTTCGGCGAGTTCGTGTTCGTCAGGCGTCTGATGATAGGGGGCGCCGATACCGTCGAGGAACGTCCGAATCTCGCTGCCGTCGAAGCGGGGACCGAGCAGCGACGCATGCTGGCGATCGCGCTCGCCATCAGAGTGCCGGGGCTGTTCGAGCAGTTGGTGCCAAATAAAGAGCGCCGCGCCCAGCGCACCGCCTGCGTCCCCTGCGGCGGGTTGAATCCACAGACGGTCAAAGATCCCCTCCTTCACAACTCGGCCGTTGGCGACACAATTGAGCCCCCCCCCCCGCCAGGACGAGATGGCGCATCCCGGTAGTCCGCGAGACGTGGCGGGCCATCCGCAGGACGATCTCCTCGGTGACAGCCTGAATCGAGGCCGCGATGTCTATCTCCCTCTCGGTGAGCGCCGATTCCGGACGTCTCGGTGGGCCTTCCAAAAGATCGTTGACCTTCGGCCCGGTCATGGTCAGGCCTTCGCAGTAGTTGAAGTACGACATATCCATCCGGAAAGAGCCGTCGTCCTTTAGATCGATGAGACGCTCGAGGATGACATCTTTGAAGCGGGGTTGCCCGTAGGGGGAGAGCCCCATGAGCTTGTATTCTCCCGAGTTCACCTTGAAGCCCGTGAAGTAGGTGAACGCAGAGTAGAGGAGTCCCAGCGAGTGGGGAAATCGCAATTCGTGTGTGAGCTCAATCTTGTTTTCGCGGCCGACGCCGAAGCTCGCGGTCGTCCACTCACCGACGCCGTCGACCGTGAGGATGGCGGCCTCTTCGAACGGCGACGGAAAGAATGCGCTTGCGGCGTGTGACTCATGGTGGTCGGTGAAAACATAGCGCCCGTGATACGCACCGCCGAGCCCGCGGTCCATTTCGCGTGGCAGATGGAGCTTTGGCCGAAGCCAGAGCGGCATACTCATGAGGAATGACCTGAAGCCGCGGGGGGCGTAGCCGCCGTAGGTCTCGAGCAAACGCTCAAACTTGACGAGTGGCTTCTCATAGAAGGCCACGATGTCGAGGTCCTCAAGACGGATACCGGCTTCAGTCAGTCAATAGTCGATCGCGTTCTTTGGGAATCTATAGTCGTGTTTCTTGCGAGTGAAGCGCTCTTCCTAAGCGGCCGCCACAATGTCGCCGTCAACGACCAGCGCAGCCGCGGAGTCATGGTAGAACGCTGAAATGCCGAGAATCGCCTTCAAGAGTGCCTTAATGCTGGCGAAGACGTCGGGAAAGTGGGGTGGGTACTGGCTACAATATTGCAGCATAGCAAGTGCACCCTTGACCCTCACGCGAACTGTCAGCTAGCACAGGCGCAAGAAAGGTTCCGGCCCGCCGGTGGTCCGGCATAAAGCCTACCCACCGCGCGTATGCATTTCGAGATGCGGCTGCTTTTGCAAGGTTTCTACTGGAACGAAGGCCTGGCGTCCCGCGGTCGCCATACGAGCCTCGGCACCGCGATCCGTTCGCGCCATCCAGGTTGACCGCACCAAGTCTCGGATGTGCTCGGGGGAGACATTGTCCCGTAGCGGCTGCCGGAGGTCGGTCCCCGACTTGGCGTAGAGGCACAGATACCAGATCCCATCCGCGGTGAGCCGGCTGCGGTCGCAGCTGCGGCAGAAGGGCTGGGTGGTCGACGAGATGATCCCGAACGTCGTGCCATCGGGCAGTCGATATCGGTCAGCAGGGGCGGACGTCTGCTCGTCGACGGGCTCGACGACCCCATAGCGCGCCTGAAGTTGGGCGATGATGTCGGCGCGCGAGACCACTTTCTGGTCCGCCCACTGGGTAGCCCCGCCGACGTCCATGTATTCGATAAACCGCACTTCGGCCGACCGGGCGGCTCCAAACTCAATCAGGTCTGCCAGTTCGTGGTCGTTTACGCCACGAATGACGACGGTATCGATCTTGAGATTTGAGAATCCGGCCACGGCTGCCGCGTCCAGGCCGGACAGGACTTGCCCGAGTGCGTCAAAACGCGTCAGACGCTGAAACGTCGAAGCATCAAGGGTGTCCAGGCTTACCGTCAGGCGATGAAGTCCGGCCGCCTTCAGCGTCTTGGCGTGGTCCGACAGCAGAATGCCATTGGTGGTGAGCGCGAGATCGGTGATCGCGGGCTTGCCCGCAAGCAAGGTGACCAACTCCGCCAGATCTTTGCGGAGTAACGGTTCACCACCTGTGATCCGTACTCGGTCAACCCCGAGACCGGAAAAGATGTCGACCAGCGCGCTGGTTTCTTCAAAGGTAAGAATGTCTCGCCGGGGGAGCCACACGTACTCCTCTTCCGGCATGCAGTACTGGCAGCGAAGGTTGCACCGGTCCGTCACGGACAACCGGAGGCTGCGCAGGGGGCGACCACAGGTATCAGAGGTCGTCGGTGTCAACATCTGTTAATTATTGCCGATCTTTGCCTTCAGTCTCCTCGGCCTTGGTCAGAATGGCATTACCGTTCTGGTTGCCCACGCATTCTGCGGGCGGTGTTCCTCGTCATTCCCGTAAGCCGGGGTCCGTGCGCGGCGCGCGTCTAGCCAGTGGCGCGTGCGACCAGCAGGGTACTATCGCTCGCCCCAAGTCTGACACCGCCGGACGACGCTGGGTTCGAGTCGCGCAGACGGTTTCGCGCTGGCCGGTATAATTGTGTGAGTGCTCCGCTCGTATCGGTCGGTCCATCCGCGTGTCGCAGCGACCGCTTTCATCGATCAAAGTGCTCAAGTTATCGGCGACGTGGTGGTCGGCGACGAGAGCAGTGTATGGATGAACGTCGTCGTGCGGGGCGACGTGAACCACATCCGAATTGGACGAAGGACCAATATCCAGGATGGCTCGGTTGTCCATGTGATGAGCGACACGCATCCCACGACCCTCGGAGACGAGGTCACCGTGGGTCACGGCGCGTTGCTACACGGATGTGTGATCGAGAATCGCTGTCTGATCAGCATGGGCGCGATCGTGCTGAATGGAGCCGTCGTCGGCACGGAGTCGATCGTCGCGGCTGGTGCGCTGGTTGTCGAGGGCACGACGATTCTGCCCCGCTCGCTGGTCATGGGGAGTCCCGCCCGGGTTCGGCGTGCACTGACCGACGATGAGGTCCTGTCGATCCGGCGATATGCAGATAACTACGTGGACTATCGACGCGAGTATATGAACTCATGATTGCCGGCGTGCGGGGAACCCGAGACATTTTGCCAGGCGAAGTCGAGCGGTGGCAGCGTCTGGAACAGGTTGCCAGGGATGTCTGTCGTCGGTATGGATATCGAGAGATTCGGACTCCTGTGCTCGAACGTGAAAACCTCTTTGCCAAAGGTACCGGCGAGACCACGGATATCGTGCAGAAGGAGATGTACACCTTCACGGACAAAGGGGGCGAGCGGGTGACCATGCGCCCGGAAGCCACGCCGAGTATGGTGCGCGCGTTTGTGCAGCACTCGCTCGAGCAGTCGTTACCGGCGGCGAAGCTCTACAGTCTCGGCCCCATGTTTCGATACGAACGTCCGCAAAAGGGACGGTATCGACAGTTTCACCAGCTGGATGTCGAAGCGTTTGGCGTGGCGGCCCCGGCCCTGGATGCTGAGGTTATCGAGATGGCCTCGGCATTGGTCGCGATGCTAGACATTCGAGACACCACGCTGCTTGTCAACTCTGTGGGGTGCGCGGCGTGCCGTCCGGCGTTTAGCACCGCGCTGGTCCAAGCGCTTGGTGATCGTGCCGCCGAATTGTGCGCCGACTGTCAACGCCGGGCGGAGACAAACCCGTTGCGGATCTTTGACTGCAAGGTGCCAGCCGATCAGGGGATTATCGATGCGCTTCCGCATTCCGCAGACTATCTCTGCGACGAGTGCCGCACCCACTTTGACGCGGTCACCAGCGGTCTCGACGAGTATCAGCGACCGTATCGGGTCTCTCATCGGCTTGTGCGTGGCCTCGACTACTACACCAAGACGACGTTCGAGATTCTTGGCGAGCATCTCGGAGCGCAGAACGCGCTTCTTGGCGGTGGTCGCTACGACAACCTCGTGCGGCAGCTCGGTGGGCCCGACCGGCCGGGGATCGGGTTCGCCGCCGGGCTCGAACGTCTGGTGCTCGCGATGCCGGACGATGACCGTGAGACGGCGGAGGTCGACGCGTTCGTGGTGGCGATCGGCGAAGAGGCGACTGGTCCCGCCCGGTTGCTCGCCCGGGACTTACGGCAGGCGGGTCTGAGTGTTTTGTTTGACCCTGCGGCCCGTTCTCCTCGGGCCCAGATGCGTCTAGCGAACAGGACGAACGCCGCGTCCGTGCTGCTCGTCGGCGAAGACGAGCTCGCGCGCGACGTCGTCACCATAAAAGATATGTCGACCGGAGACCAACAGACGATCGCCCGGGGCGAGGTCTCTGCCCACCTTACCCAAAGGGACGGAAGACCATAGTGCCACAGCCAGTGAACGAGATCACCCGGACCCATACCTGCGGCGAGCTACGCCTCACCGACGTCGGACGCGACGTCACGCTGACGGGCTGGGTCCACAAAGTACGAGACCTGGGGTCGTTGATTTTTGTCGATGTGCGAGACCGCTATGGCATCACGCAGGCAGTCGTCAGCGCCGACGATCAGTCGCTGGACATCGTTAAGCGACTCCGTTCGGAGTTTGTCGTCTGTGTGCAGGGGCCCGTCGAGCGCCGATCAGAGGACACGCTCAACCGCAAGATTGACACCGGCGAAGTCGAGGTCGCGATCCGTGAGCTTGTCATCCTCAATTCGGCTTGTACCCCGCCGTTCCGTATTGATGACGAGTCGGTTGTCTCCGAGGAGGTGCGGCTGCGTTACCGCTACCTCGATTTGCGTCGACAGCGGATGTTGAACAACATCAAATTACGGCACCGTGTGACCATGGCGACGCGGACGTGTCTCGATGAACAGGGGTTTTGGGAGATCGAGACTCCAATGCTTGGGAAGTCGACTCCCGAGGGCGCGCGGGACTATCTCGTGCCCAGCCGAGTGCACGCCGGCGAATTCTATGCGCTCCCACAGTCGCCCCAGATCTTCAAACAACTTCTGATGATCTCGGGAATGGACCGGTATTTTCAGATCGTACGGTGCTTCCGAGACGAAGACCTCCGTGCGGACCGTCAGCCGGAGTTTACGCAGATCGATATAGAAATCTCGTTCGCGACGACTGACGTCGTATTTGGCGTGGTCGAGCGACTGATGCAGACAATTTGTCAGCAGATCGGTCGGGACATCACCGTTCCGTTTGCCCGGATGCCATTTGACGAGGCGATCGCCAAGTATGGGACAGACAAACCCGACCTACGCTGCGGTCTGGAGATTCAGGACGTCTCCAATGTCTACGCCGACGCGTCGTTCGGCGTGTTCCGCAAAGCGGTCGCCGACGGGGGAGTCGTGCGGGCCCTCGTGGTGCCCGGTATCGGACGCTACGCCCGTCACAAAATCGACCAGCTGGTCGATGAAGCGATTGCGCTGGGGGCCAAGGGCCTCGTCTGGATTCGACGTTCACCTGAGGGTGCGATCCAGAGCTCTATTCTCAAGGCCGCAGGCGAAGCCACGTTGACACAGACGTTTGAGCAGCTCGCGGCCGGTCCGGACGACCTGGTGCTCCTGGCGGCCGGTCCGGGACCGGAGGCGTCCGGAGTCTTGGGGCAGCTGCGTTTGCGGGTCGCAAAGCGAGAGCAGCTCTTTGACGAGTCGCGGTTCGAGTTCTTGTGGGTCGTGGATTTTCCGCTAATGGACTGGAGCGAGACCGAGCAGCGTTTTGTCTCGATGCATCATCCATTTACCGCGCCCCGTGCCGCAGATCTCGACGAGTTGGAATCTGCGCCGGGCAAGGTAAAAGCCCGCGCGTACGACTTGGTTCTCAACGGCA
>CAUZIB010000097.1:0-17196 GCA_963579735.1 Vicinamibacteria bacterium
CAGACGAGGTCGGCGGCCGGGTCAATCATCGTTGACATGAGCTCCGCCACCGTGGCCGTCGGTAGAAGAGGCGGGCCTTCAGGTTCTGCGGCGCACCCCACAAGCAGCACGCCGGTGAGCAGCATCATCAACATACGCATCGTTCCTCCTGTCTTGACCATCCGTCGTGGCCTCAGAGTATCCCAAAACCGATCGTGTTCGATGGCGCCAACACGCAGGGAAAGACCCGCCGTACTCCGGTCCGGAGGCGTGACGCGTCTGCCCCCGGAAATTTCCTCGCTACTCGACGGTCCACAGCGCAAGCGAAGTCACGCCGCGGACAAACACGCGATTCTCCGAGAGTGTCGGCTGTCCCCAGCTGGCACTCGTCGCGACTGCATAACGCTGCTGCGGCGAGAACTCGTCCCGGCTGGAATCGAGAATGACCAGCTCACCATCGGCTTCGAGTGAAAAGACGACCTGTCCCGTCGTCAGCATCGACGCGTGGTCGGCCTGACGAGGGGTGCTTGTCCACAACACGTCACCGGTGTCCAGATCCAATCCGAAATACTGCCCGCTGTTCAGATGGGACAACCCATACAGCACACCGTCCACGACAACCCCGTTCGCCATGTGGAGCGACACATCGTCGGTGTGCCACAGGTCTTCGGTGGTCCACGCCGTGCCTTCACGAACGACTCGGAAACGGGTAATTCCGTTCCCGCGCCCCGCCTGGATCACATCGCCGTCATAGACAATCGGCGTTTGCGAGGTCGTGGTGGCCTGGGTCGTAAACGGACGGCGCCAAAGAAGCGCTCCATCCGCGAGCGACACTCCCACAAAGTTTTCCTGGGTAAAGACGATGACCTGGCGGGTGCCTTCCATCTCGGCAATCACTGGCGACCCATACGCGGGTCCGTCCCCATCCCAGCTCCAGACGGCGGCTCCGGTCGAGACGTCAAACGCTGTGAGCGCGCCTTGATTGTGACCACCGACGTGTACAATCACGCGCTCGCCATCAACGACAGGAGACATCGCGGTGTGAAACGATGGCTGGATGGCGTCTGCGGGACGTTGCCAGGTGATCGCGCCGGTCTCAGCATCGAACGCGGTCACGATACCGCTCATCCCCAGCGTGAAGAGTCGTCCCGCGGCGTAGGTCGGTGTCGCCTTCGGCCCCTTCCCGTGCCGCGCCGCAGCCCCCACGACATCGAACGGCGCCGCATAGCGAGTTTCCCAGAGGGTGTCTCCGGAGCGGGGGTCGAGTGCCATCAGGATCTCGTCGTCACCCTGTCGCGAAAAGACATACAGATGGTCGTCGACCAAGACTGGCGTGGCGTAGCCCAGACCGACTTCGATTTCCCATTGTGGCGTCAGGCTTTCTGGCCACGACTCGGGGACCTGAAACGATGGCACGACACCGTCTCGAGCGGGTCCACGCCATTGGGGCCAATCCTGGGCGCCGACCGGGAAAGCCGTCAGAAGCACGGCAGCGGTCAGCACCCACAGTCCGAAGAGTTTTTTCAAGGTCATAGCGTGCAGATTATAGCGTTGCCGTGATGCAGCGGCGTCACCGCTGGCCCGATACACCCATCGGATCGCATATGGGGACCCGAGATGAGCATATTGGGAACGTGATTCGCACGCTGCGACAGCGGCGCGGTTTGACCGCTGCGTCGCTGGCGCGGTCCGCTCGCGTCAGCCTGACGCTCGTGGCAGAGCTCGAGAAACGAGGGCCCGACGTGGAACATGTCACGCCCGTCGAGTGGGGAGTACTCGACCGGCTCGCCGTCACCCTCGGTCTTCGGAACGGGGCCTCGCTCTACAAGCTCGTCCCCGACCCGTCGGACGACAAAGCCCCCCTACTCCGGCTCGGTGGTATCGCGTCCGTCGAGGGGGGCGCCGGTGCCAGAGGAACCCATGAAAAACTTTGAGCCGTTCTCGAACGTCACATCGCGCCCGTTTGCCCGGGCTGAACGGTCCTTACTCTGATAGCCATCGACGACAATCATCGTCCCCGGCGTGATCGAGTCTCGGGTCAGGCCACGTCGGAGCAACGTGTTCGGGGTGCCGCCCTCGACCATCCACACCTGTGTGCTGCCATCCTCGTTGGTGATCTCCATGTGGATCCATGTGTGCGGGTTCACCCATTCGACCCTGACCACCGGTCCTCGGAGAAGGACGGGCCGATTCGGGTCAAACTCGGCACCAAACGCGTGGTGGGCATCCACGGAGACGATACTGGCCGCGACAAACCCGACCAGCGCGGCCAACGTCAGGCCAATCGTGAACACGTGACGGTTATATCTACGCATAGTGCTTTTCCCTCGTCTCTCTTATAACAAACGATCGGCGGTATTGGCCGAGAACCATACGGTCGGGGCTTAGCGTGTCGGGTTTGGAACCCCCTCTGGCTCCTCACCGCGAAACTCTGCTTCGAGCAAGCGGGCACCCTTCATGATGCCTTCGAGCGCGTAGTTACCCTCGTGACAGGCATACTCAAAGACCTTGTTGTTACTCCGCGGCCAGACATACTCGCCGGAAAACGGCGCCGTCCACACCGTCGGATCCTCGACCGTAAACGCGTAAAGAAGCGTGTCCTCGTCCAGGACCGAAAATCGCTCCGTCACCTTCATGTGGCGAGAACCGCGCGTGAACGACGGCCGGTCAGGGAAGTTGACCGTCTCCACCACCAACGTATCGTCTTCCCAATGACCAATCGAATCTCCCAACCATTTTTGGAACTCGGGTGGGTCGTGCTCCGCGTTCATCCGGATGATCCGGGCTTCGTGATTCATCTCGACGTGGATCAAGACGACGTCGTCGGTCTGGACGATTCGTTTGTGATTGTTGTACAGCACCGGCATCATTGGCGGGCCGCCGGTTGAGCCAAACCCGACCAGACACCGCTCACCATACGGCCGCTGTTCCATGTTGTCGTACGGCCCAGGCGTCTCCAGTCCAGCCTCGAGCCAAAAGGCCGTCCCATCATTCGACCGTCGAAAGTCAGCACCCTGTGTTGCCCGGCGTGCGGCTTGATTCGCAGCTTGCCGCTCGGCGGTGAACGGCGGGTAGCGCCCGTTCGGCGGATCGACAAGGATGGATGTGCGCCACTCGCCGGCGATCTGAAAGGCTCCCGTTCCTCTGTCGATCCAGAACGAGTTGTAGCCCCCCACATTGCCGGCCGCTCCCGGCGACCCATCGCCACCGGCGGGAGGAGCGTCGCGGTTCGGGTCGCTGGCGGCGTTTCGCTCCTCCGTCCGCGCCTGTTCCTGAGCAGCGATTTCCGCGGCTTCCTCATCCGTAAGAAACATCTTGTCGCCCAGCTCGACCGGACGCTCCATCGGGGTCAACGTCGACACGTCATACGTGCCGGACAAATCCGGGTGACCGCTAGCGGTTCGCCGGATCTCGCTCTCCTGGGCAACGACCGCCGGCCCGAATACCACGCCGACGATGGCCAGTCCACTCAGACACCACGCGATTCGACTACGCATATCGCTTTCCCTTCGTTACCTTCCTTCTCTGTTTTGGCTGTGCTCGACCCGTACCCGTCCCGCGGCGCCACCATCGCCGTCGCTACGCGTCCGGCTTTCCATCTGTATCCAGCAGCGCGCCACTTCGTCGCTGCCGGCTGGCTATCGCGGCAGTGGGTGTCGACGCCACTCACCAAACATCAGCTCTTCCACGAATTCGACGCATTTGAAGTCCAGAATTCGCGCGTTGGCCTCCATCCGCCGATAGAGTGGCATCTCGATCGCAAACGGCTCAGTGAAGACGACCGGGTCGTCGATCGTCGCCTGGTATTGAATGTGATTCGGGCCAATCATTGTGTATCGCTCCACAACGTGGATCTGCTCGCTGTGATGGCTGCCGGCGCGGTCGAGCCACGTCTGGTCGCCTTGCCCAGTCACGTCGACCACCAGCGTGTCGCCGTCCCAGTGTCCCAGCGACCACCCCATCCAGGAGTCGATCTGGGATGGGCCGGGATTGTCCATATAGATGTCACGGACGGCATCCGCGAATTGATACTTGATAAAGACATCGTTCTCGCTTTGGATGATCTGAAATGGCATCGGGAGGTATGTTGCACGCGGCACACCGGGCAAGTAGCATTTCACCTCCGGGTCACGGTTCACCCAGTCCGCGAGGTTCTCCTCTTTCAGGGCCCGCGCGTCCGGGGTGTACGGAATCTTGCCTCCGTCTGTGATCACCCCAAGGCTCCCGGGGACGGCGGCGACGGCCCCCAGCGCCAACACCGGTGCCGCGGGAACCGGTCCCTGCGGTCCTTCGCGCATCTGCAATGCGTGTCGGGCCATATGCGGCTCGAGGTCGTAATGTGCCTCGTTCAAGGCCTGCCAAATCCCGTTGAAATCCGGGTTGCCATTCGACAGACGTGGTGGTTCAAACTCGCCGTCGTTTGTCTGTGCCATAACCGGCAAGGCCGTCATGACCACCAGGAGGACGAGGCCCACCAACCCGAGTCGCGTCCGCATCTGCTTGGAAGACATTACGGTGTTCACTTTCTTCTCCGTCCAGACTCGCAATGAGTCGCTCGTCTACCGGCAGCCGGGACCACGTCCCTCGATGTTTGCCACCGGTTGCTAATCCCGCGATATGCGGCGCACTACATACCCGCCCGAGCGTTCATCCGACTCCAACTCGACGAACCCTCGCGTCTGCGCTTCCTCGAGCACGTCACTGAATGACCCGAAGCCATAGAACGCCTCGTTGAAGCCAGGCCGCCGACGCTTGAGCGTTTGCTTGATCATCGACCCCCACAACTTGGCCCGATCGCCGCGCTCCGCATAGATGGCCTCCGCGATTTCTAGGACCAAGTCAATCGCTTGCTGCGCCGGGTCGTCATTGGCTGGCTGCGCCGGGTCGTCATTGGCTGGCGGCGCGGGGACGTTGCCTGTCTCCGTCGCCGGCTCGGTGGCCGCCTCTTTCGAGGCCGTGCCGCCGGTTCTGCTTCGCGCTTTTGGGCGCGACCGGCGGCGAATTGGCTTCTTTTCGGCGACGAGATCATCGTAGAAGATGAACTCGTCACAGTTGTTCATCAGCAGGTCCGAGGTCGAGCTTTTGACCCCGACCCCGATCACCGACTTCGCGTTCTCCCGCAGCTTGCTCACGAGCGGCGAAAAGTCGGAATCCCCGGAAATGATGACGAACGTGTCGATGTGCTCCTTCGTATAGCACAGGTCCAGCGCGTCGACCACCATCCGGATGTCTGCAGAATTCTTCCCGGACTGACGGGCGTGCGGGATCTCGATGAGCTCAAATGCCGCCTCATGCATGGTCGGCTTGTAGCTCTTGTATCGGTCCCAATCGCAGTAGGCCTTCTTCGCAACGATGCTGCCCTTGAGCAGCAAACGCTCGATCACCGGTTGGATATCAAAACGCGCGTAGTTGGCGTCGCGCACTCCCAGGGCGATGTTCTCAAAGTCACAGAACAACGCGAGGCTGCCGTCACCGTTCATGGTTTGCAGGGTGTGGCCTTTCTAAGCGCGGTCCGCTCGATTATTGCTGGGCTTCTCGCTCTTGCGCCCGAGCGCCACCCAGGATTCCCTCCATCGCGTAGTTCCCCTCGTGACAGGCGTATTCGTAGATCACGTAGTCGGGGAGTTGTGGCATCACGCGCATTGCCGTCCAAGGCTGGGTATAGATAGACGGGTCTTCGATCGTGAACTCGTACTCGATCTCGTCAGAGCCAATCCGTGTGAATCGCTCGATCGCGCGCGTGGCCGCTGTGGACGGGAACCGGTGCTCTGTTTGATTGCTGTAGTTCGCCGTCTCGACCACCAAGGTGTTGCCATCCCAATGTCCACGGGAGTCTCCGTTCCATTGCTGGATACTCCCCGACAGCGCTGGCCGGCCGTCGAGCGGAATGATTCGTATGTCGTGGATGTTCTCGACCTGAATCGCCACGTGATCCGGGGTTTGGACGATGTGATATGTGTTGTTGTAGCCAGTCGACACGGGCGGCACGCCGTGATACGTCAAACAACGATCCCACGGGACACGGTCGAGCCACGAGTCGGCCGGCCGAGCCTGCCGCGCACTGCGGCGACTCTCCACTTGTCGGCGCCCTTCATCATTCAGCGGGAGACGGCCCTCGACGGGATCGATGATCAGCGAGGTACGACGGTCGGGGAGGACTTCGCCGCGGTCGAACCAGTGCACGTTGTAGGCTCCGACATCGCCGGGGCGGGGTGGTGCTTCGATGTGGACCGATGCGTTCCGGCTGGCCGCTTCTTCCTCGCTGTAGAACTGCTGCCCCTCCAAGTTGGCGGGGCGTTGCAGCGGAGTGAGGCTCGCATATGACCACACACCCTGGAGATCGGGGTCGCCCCACGCCGTGCGTGGCGCTTCGGTCCCTGGCTCGCTCTGACCGGCAACAACTCCCCCGACCGACAGTGCGGCGGCAATAGTCACGGCCAGCACGGTTGCGCGACTGACAGTTCGGTATCTCATCTGCAATCTCCCTGATCTTGGCAACCCGGACGGGTGACGTCCGCTCGGATCATATGACGGTCAATTGTAGCGGACCCTGCGAGTCTCCGAGACGGATCCGAGATTGGTCGTCGTTTACGGTCGGCCCACATGCTGCGCTCCTCCCGCCTGGCGGAGCGCGATTCGCTCTCATCCACAACCCACTCTGTGAACGTTGATGAGCCACAGTGCACCGCCGTCGAGATGCACTAGAGTCACCGGGTGTCACCGTCGCCAGCGCCGGCACCGTCGTTTCGACACTCCCGTTTCGTTTTTCATCGCTTACTGGCGTTGACCTACTTGGTCGGCTTTGCATCGCTTGCCGTACAAATCCTTGGCCTTGTCGGACAGGACGGGCTTCTCCCGGTCGAGCCATTTCTCGCCAGAGCCGAGCAGTTCTACGGTGACCGAGCGCCTTTTCTTTTTCCGACGGTCACGTGGTTCTGGTCCACCGACACCGCACTGCTCACTCTGTGCTGGCTCGGAGTCGGCGTGTCGCTGCTCGCGATTGCGAGCGTCGCGCCGGTGGTCACATACGGAGTGCTCTGGGTGCTGTATCTGTCACTCGCGGTGGCGGGTCAGACATTCTTGGCGTTCCAGTGGGACACCTTGCTGCTCGAAGCCGGCCTCCTCGGCATCGTCTACGCACCCTGGGGCTGGTGGTCCGGGCGTGGAGGAGAGCCGTCGGTCCCGGCGCGCTGGTTGCTGTGGACGCTCGTATTCAAACTGACCTTCTTGTCCGGGATCACAAAGCTCGTGAGCGGCGACCCCCTGTGGTCTGGACTCACTGCGCTCAACTTTCATTACCAAACCCAGCCCATACCGACGGCCACCAGCTGGTTCGTCCACCAGCTTCCTCCGTGGGTGCAGATGACGTCGGTCGCGATCATGTTTGCGGTCGAGCTGATCGTTCCGTTTCTCGTGTTTGCACCCGTCCGCTACCGACGCCTGCGCGCGGGAGCCGTCCTGCTCATGTGTCTGCTCCAGTTGGCCATCGCAGCCACTGGTAACTACGGGTTTTTCAATATTCTGACCATCGTCCTCTGTCTGTCGTTACTCGACGACGCTCACCTCGCGCGGGCCGTCGGCTTTCGCCAGCGCAGCGGGATCATCCACGAAGCGTCTGACCACGTCGTGACCCGCGAACCTCTACTCTGGCGGGCGAGCGTCGCGCTCGTCGCCGTCGCCATTGGTGCGGTCAGCGCGGTCACGTTCTGGGACGAGGTGACATACACCCGCCCCCGGTCTGAATGGGCTCAGCCGTTGCGACGTGCCATCCAGCCGCTGCGTTCCATCAATGGCTATGGCCTCTTTCGCACGATGACGACCACCCGCCCCGAGATTGTCGTCGAGGCCTCGCTAGATGGCGATAGCTGGGAGGAGTACCGATTCCGATGGAAACCGGGGGCCCTCGACCGCCAGCCAGGCTTCGTCCAGCCTCATATGCCACGGCTGGACTGGCTCCTGTGGTTTGCCGCACTCGACCCCAACGGCAACCGGCATTGGCTTACGACATTGATGGACCGGTTGTTTGACGAGTCCGCTGCCGTGCTCGGGCTCCTCGAAAACGACCCACTCCCTGGGCTTGACGCATCGCCCCGGTATCTCCGCCTCGCGCTGTATGACTACACGTTCACGACAGCCGAGGAGCGCGCACGCACTGGCCGGTGGTGGAACCGAGAGTTTCGCGGGTATCTGACAGACGTGGTGGCCAGGGACCGTTGACACCACGGGCTCGATCGCCAGGCGCCTTGGTCTCCTGATAGCGTCCCGCCCTCCTCGACCCACCGTTGCAGCTTGGTTCCAGCCCTTGTTTCCGACCCGGTGCGCCGGTATCACTGTTCACGTGTGGAGTCGCTGTGCACCGCCGTCGAGGTGTCAACCACCTGGGCGGCTCGGGCGAGCCCATCGGCGGCTTGCAGGAGCTTCCCCCGCAAGCGCGGAGATAAGTCGAGTCGTTCGTTCAAGAAACGCTGAACGACGGCGGAGGCAGAGGCGGTCTGGTGGCCAGCCAGGGTCGCCGTAAGCCACCGCTCGGGGAAAAAAATGTCACCCGTCACCTGAATCTCCTCGAGCATGTCGAGACTTGGCCCGATATAGTGCTCCGATTGGCGAGCGCGAAGCGGGTGATGCAAGAATCCCAGCGCCGTAAGGACCCAGGGTTCCCGCGCTCGGTTGACCGGGTCGCTCAGCGACGCAAAAAACGCGTCTCGAGTGTCGACATCCGCGGCCAGCGCGGGCCGGACAAAATCGAATTCGTCCCGACGGTCGGTGTTGTCGATACGTTCGCGCTGCGCAGAAAGAACCGCCGCCCCATCGATACCCGTCCTCAACGCCAGGCTTTGCGAAAGCGCGATAAAGTCCCGCTCGGAGAGCGTCACACCCGGAACGGCCTCGTCTTCTCTCCAGATACGCTCGAGGCGAGCTACCGCCTCCGGCGTGTCCGCAACCGTTCGATACGCGGCGAAGTAGGCCGACGCCAGTGACGAGCGATCCGCGGCCGCGACTCGTTCCCACAGCAACGTTTCGACCGCGACCGCGTGCCGTTGACGCTGCTCAGGTCGTAGATAGCGCCAATAAGCCGTGGTGAGGTAACCCAGTATCCGCTGGATATTCAGCTCATCGGGTTCCCAGCGCACGGCGTCTTGCGCCAGCGTGACGAACTGCTCCGGCTCGACAGATGTGACGCCTGCAATCGTCCCACCGGCACTTTCCAGCATCGTCTCCCACAGCGAGACCCACGCCGCCGCCCGCGTCGTCGCGGCATCGATCGACGAGAGCTCTTCCCAGAGAAAGTCACGAGTTCGTGGGTCGAGCGCCATAAATCCATAGCCCGCGACCAAGGCATACTCCGGCACCGCCCGGCCCACCAGCTCTGGGATGCGAACAGTGGTCTCGCGAAGCTGGACCGGCAGCGTCTCCTGCGTGCCATCCCGAAAACCCAGCAGCAGGTCGAGCGGCTGATTCCATACGCGGTCCTCACCCGCCGCGTCCGATTGACTCAGTGTGGCCGTGGCCACTGTGTCGCCTTCTGTCGTGACGACCAGGTCGATACGAGGTCGTCCGCTCTCCTCGACCCACACCTGACTCCACTCGGCCAAATCCTCAGGGGTGCGCAGATCCAAGGCGGCAATCAGGTCCGGCCAACCCGCGTTGCCGTAGGCGTGAGTCGACAGATACTCGCGCAGTCCGTCACGAAGCGTCTCCTCTCCGATCAACCGCTCGAGCAGCGTGACGACGATGGGAGCCTTTTGATAGATGATGGCGCCGTACAACGTTCCGGCCTCTGCCAGATTGTCGAGCGGCTGCCGAATCGGATTGGCGCCGGCCGTGCGGTCCACGCCATAGGCTGCCGGATAGTGTGCCAAGAAGAATCGAAGGTCGTGATCGACGTCTGGAAACGCCGGATTCACGATCTTCGCTGCTAAGTAGTTCGCGAACGTTTCCTTCATCCAGACGTCGTCAAACCACTTCATGGTCACGAGGTCGCCGAACCATTGGTGTGCAGTCTCGTGCGCGATCACGCTGGCGCGGGCCAGTTGCTCATTCTGCGTCGCGCTCTCATCGAGAAACAGGCTGTCGGCACGATACAGAATGGCGCCAGGATGCTCCATCCCGCCATATTGAAACGACGGAACGAGAACAAAATCGAACTTCTCAAACGGATAGGGAATACCCGTGAAGTCCTCCATCCAGTCAAGCGCTGACGCGTGCAGGTCAAACATGGCGTCAACGTTGCGCGCGACCAGGTCGGAGTCGGTTTCGCGGTGATACATCGCCATCCGGCGTCCTAGCTGGTCGCGTTCTTCGACCTGGAAGTCGCCGACGACAAACGAAAACAAATAGCTGCTGAGCGGCTCGGTCTCGCTGAACCTTACCGTCGCTCGCTCCGTCCTCACTTGGCGAGAAGCGATCGACCCATTGGCCACCGCGGCCCAGTCTGCGGGAACCTCCAGCTCGAGCTGAAACCGGGCCTTGAGGTCGGGTTGGTCAAAGACCGGGAACGTGAACCGGGCCCGGTCGGGAACAAACAACGTGTAGAGAAACTCGTCTTGCCGATTGAGCGACTCGTCGCCCGCTACGAAATTGATCTCGATCGCAATCCCGTCATCGGTCACAGCGTTGACCGGGACGACGATATGCTCGTCGTGCGCGTCAAACGAGACGGTCTCGCCATCGACCCGCACGGTCTGAACCTGAGACGCTGGCTGGGCAAAATCGAACACGACCAGTCCCGGACCGTTGAGGCGAAAGGTCGCTCGGACTCGTCCGGTGATGGGCGTGGCCCGTTCTCTGGGGATATCAAACCGGAGATCGTAACGAAGGTCCGAGATCGTCGCGGCACGCTGCTCGGCAAGGTCGCGAGCGACGCCCGGACCGGGTGATGGGGATGCCAGCGGCTCCTGATCGCGACACCCCATCACAACACCCGCTATCCCGACGCACACAGCAAGGACAACCAGACGGCCACTCGAACGTCCCACGACGCCCACTCTATTCTGGAAGCCGAAACGCGATGAGCTCGCCGGGAAACCCGCCGCCGCTAATCGCGAGAACGATATGCTGCTGCCCCTCATGCAGATACGTCATCGGTGATCCCGAGGCCCCGGCCGGCATAAAGACCTCTCCCACCTCATCACCGGTTGCTTTGTCATAGGCGCGGAGCATCGCGCCCTGCGCTCCCGATAGCGTGGTAAACGTTCCGGCTTCACCGGCAATGACGAGTGTCTCAGTGATGAGTGTGCCGACCCTGCCAATACGGCCGGTGCGTGGGATCGTGACGCCCTCCAGCAACGGGTGATTCCGGATGTAGTCCGGGGTCTCTCCGTGCGGTATCTGCCACAGAATCTCGCCAACCGTGAGGTCGATGGCGGTAATACGCCCCCACGGCGGTTTGACCAAAGGAATGCCGTCGATATTCAACGCGGCGTCCACCGCGGAAATCTCGCGGGCCCGTCCCCGAATAAAGTCCATATCCGAACGGTCTGGGTCGTTGACAAGCCCCAAAGACACAACGTCCGTAAATGAGTACAGGTAGGCGATCCCCGTCTCGGGGTCGATCGACCCACCGGGCCAGTTTGTCCCCCCGCCCGTCGAGGGCAACATCAGGGTTCCAATGACACCATTCGGGTCGGACACTGTCGGGGGCGTAAAGATGGGACCGATAAGGTGCCGCGCCGCAATCTGCTCCGCCCGTTCTCGAATCTCCGGGGTGAAGTCGACCAAGTCATCAATCGTGACACCCTGGTAGTCGTAGGCCGGCGGCTTTGTCACATACGGCTGGGTGAGCGCGAGCAACTCGCCCGGAACATTCGACGGCTCGACCGCTCGTTCCTCGATAGGCCAGATCGGTTCACCAGTGACCCGGTCAAAAACATAGAGCCACGCTTGTTTTGTGGGCTGCGCGACGATCTGTCGCTCAACGCCATCGATCACGATGTCGGCCAAGATCGGCGCACAGGGGATGTCCCAGTCCCAGACATCGTGATGGATGAACTGGTAGTGCCAAAGACGGTCTCCGGTTTCGAGGTCAACGGCGACAAGGCTGTCGGAAAAGAGGTTGTCGCCGTGACGATGGCCGCCGTAGTAGTCGTTCGTAGGCATCTCGGTCGGCAGGTAGGCGATTCCAAGCTCGAGGTCAACGCTGATTTGCCCCCACACCCCGTTGTTTCCGGTATATCGCCACGAATCGTTGAGCCAGCTGTCGTTTCCAAATTCGTCCGCCCCGGGGATGGTGTGAAAGATCCACTTGCGATCACCGGTGCGCGCATCAAAACCACGGATATAGCCTTTGATGTTGCGCATTGACCGCGGCGTGCCGCCTGGCAGATGAGCCGCCCCGACCACGATCGTGTCGCCAGCCACTATCGGTGCGGCGTGCAAGCCCGCCTCACCGGTCACCAGATCGATCTCCTGGTCAAAGTTCTGCTTGAGGTCAACCAGACCGTCCGTCCCAAAATCTGCAAGACGGACGCCCGTCGCCGCATCGAGCCCGATCAACTGATAGCCGGGCGTCACGTAAAAGATCTGGCCGTCCCCGCCGTCATCTCGATACGCCAACCCTCGACCGGATAAACGGCGCGGCGCCGCCGCCCCGCGCTCGCCCTCGTCGAGACGATGAATCCACAGGAGCTCGCCGGTGCCGGCATCCAAGGCCACCACCGATCGCCGCGAGCCCGCCGTCGAATAGACGACGCCACCAACCATGAGCGGGGTCGACTGAAAATTGAACTCGGGGTTCGGACCGAGATTGTCGGTATGGAACCGCCAGACCACCTCGAGCTCACCAAAATTCTCGGCCGTGATCTGGCTAAGCGGTGAGTAACGGGTGTTGGCGATGTCGCCCCCATAGCTCCGCCACTCGCCATTCGTGGTGCCTTGGGCCGAGAGACCCGCTGGAATTGCTGCCGCCATGGCACAAGCGACGAGTGTCGACGTTACGGTGTTCTCATGACTTGACATACTTTCTTACCTCGCGCCTCGGGGACCACGCGGGACTCGGCCGCGGGTCCACTCGTAGTGACGGCGATCATAAGCCCAACGCCAAGCGCCGGACGCGTGGCAACCCCCGATCCGTCGGTGGCGGGTGGTTGCCGGTTCCAAAAAAAATTGGTCCGCCGCGCCAATTTGCGCCATCGGGCACTCCGCGGTCGCTGTCTTTCCGGAACCCACGTCGCGGTCCACGGTATGACAGCGGTATGACAATGGACCGGTTGCACCGTTCAGCATCTAACGCCACACTGTAGCGCATGAGATCAGCACGTTTCTCGCCGAAGGGTCTGGGTCTCTTGCTGGCCGTGGTGTGGTCGCTCGCGATCGCCGACCGACCCGTCATCGGCCAGGAGGCCGAAGTGGCGACCGAGACCATGGTTGAGACCCTCGTCGCACGCCTTGACCTCGAGCATTACAAGGCGACAATCAAGGGATTGACGCGGTTTGGCGATCGTCGTCAAGGCACACAGCGGAATCGCGACGCCGTGGACTGGATCCAGCAGCAGCTCGAAGCGGTCGGGTGCCCCACCGAACGACTGGACTACGTCTTCGCTCCCGCTCCCCGCGCGAGTGGCCGTCGGGGCTCTTTGACAGCACAACTCAATCCGAGCGAGCCGACCGCCACGGGCGGACGGATCGGTCGCAATGGCACGGGTCCCGGGGGCGCGTCGTTATTCGGATACCGCCGGCGTACCGGAGTCGAGCGTGACCCCGTGGCGCAGCCCGACGAACGCCTCCGAGCGCTCAACCGCGAAGAGCCGGTCAATGGAGAGCGGCAGCAGGTCTTTTGCACCAAAGTCGGGGCCACGCGTCCCGACGAGATGTATATCCTGGGCGCGCATATGGACGGGCACGGGATGGGCGAGGCTGCCAATGACGACGGATCGGGTACCGCGCTCGTCATAGAGCTCGCCCGTATCTTGAACGCCCCCGACGTTGTGACGGAACGAACGATTCGATTCGCCCTGTGGAACAACGAGGAAACTGGCCTTAACGGTAGCCGCGCCTATGTGGAGCAGCGTGCCGCGCTCCAAGGCCGGGAGACCCCACCCGGGTCCGGCCGATTCCCCGAACCCCGCTGGCTGGGCATGATCCAGCACGACATGATGCTCTTCGACCATGGCGCCCCGCGCGCGGACGGCACCGTGAGCCGGGACCAACGGCAAGAGGCCGACGTCAATATCGAATACCAGTCGACCGCGGAACTGGCCGACGAGGCCCGCGTCCTCGCGTTCTTCTTCAAGGCGGCGAACGACCGTTTCGCAACCGACTATCCAGCCGCGGTCGGCCCCCATATGACCAATACCGACTCGACACCGTTCATGCACATCGTGCCATCCATCAGCGTGCGTGAAAATGAACGCGGGATGCAGATTGGTGCCGGCTGGGATCCCCACTGGCACCAGCCGACGGATGTGTTCTCAACCTTCGTCGACGATGACTTCCGTCTCGGGCTCAATGCCGCTCAGACAACTCTGGCGGCAGTCGCGCAGCTGGCCGGGGCCCAGCTCGTGGCGATGCCCACGCGCGATTAAGGCCCCTGGTCAAAATCGATGGCCATCATGCTCATCGATTTCGACCAGTGTCTCAAAGTGCCAATCACTGAACTCGCAAGTGTTGACAGCCCCGACTTCGATGCCGACGTGTGAGACGGCACAGTGCCCACATCCATGACGCTGGGCTCACAGGTTCTACGCGTCGTACAACTGGCGCCGACGCAGAAGTTAAGGTAGCAGACGTCTGAAGTCCCCCGTGGTCGTTTCGTCTGGCACGAGCTGATGTCAACCGATCCTCCCGCCGCCGAACGCTTTTACAGCCAGCTCATCGGCTCGACGACGAAGAAGGGCGACATTGCCGACCAGCCCTACACCGAGTGGGTGAACGGCGAGATTTCCATTGGCGGCCTCATGCAGCTACCTGACGAGGCGCAGCAGCAAGGCGCACCGTCCCACTGGTTGGCGTATGTCGCGGTTCCGTCCGTGGACGACACGTTGCAGCAGGCCGAAGAACTGGGTGGGACAAAGGTCCTGGCCCAATGGACATCCCTACCGTGGGCCGGATTGCCGTCATCCAAGACCCGCAGGGGGCGATGATCGCCGTCTACACGCCGGCCGACGTCGCACCCCGTCATGACGGTGAACCCGCGACCGGTGAGTTCTCGTGGCACGAGCTGAGCACGTCTGACTATCAGGCGGCGTTCGACTTCTACGCCGCGCTGTTTGGTTGGGTGAAGGGTGAGGCCATGGACATGGGGCCCGGCGGTGTCTACATATATGTATGGCCGCCCGGACCGACCACCCCTCGGTGGGATGTTCAACAAACCACCAAACCAACCGGGACCACCCGCCTCCTGGCTCTGCTATGCGACGATAGGCGACATCCACGCGAAGGCTAAGGACGTGACGCAGTTCGGCGGGCAGGTCCTCAACGGGCCGATGGAGGTGCCGGGCGGCGATGTCATCGCGCAATGCATGGACCCACAGGGCGCGGCCTTCGCGCTTCACACGAAGAAGCCCGCCACATGACGCGTGTCCCGCCGCGCAGACCGACGCTGTGGCGGTGATTGACGCGTCGTTTGTCGAAACCCACGAGCGCCGACACAGGTTGAACCACCGGCGGGACGCAACGTGACGCCCCCGGCGGGACGCACGGTGACACGACATTGGCGGCCACCAGAAGCCTGCCTTTCGTGGATGCAGAATTTGGTGGTCGAGACGCCCACGAAGAAGTGGTATGCTGCCGCCTCCCACGCAGAAATCGTATTTCTATGATCGCATCGTCCGAAGGAGGCACATCGTGAGCCTAGTCAAGGGTGCAGGAATCGTTGCGGCAGTGGTAGCGGTGTCGGCGGTTGTCGAACTGCAAGCGGTGGGGGGACCGGCCGCTTCGGGCTCCGCGTCGAACGAAGCGTCCGCGCAAGCTGACAGCGAGCGCGCACGGGTCGTCGGAACCTATCAACTCATGGGCCGCCGCACGAAGGACGTGGACGGCAAATGGCAGCCGGTGGAAGGATTCGACTCCCTCGGCTACATCATTTATAGCGACACCGGTCACATGGGCGTCAACGTGATGCCGCGGGGCAGAACACCTTTCGCCGACACGCAGCCGACACCCGAAGAGGCGCAGGCAGCGCTCCAGGGTTACACGGCCTACTACGGCCCGTTCACCACGCATGAGGACGAGGATGGGAAGTATCTCGTCCATCGCCGCCTGGCCACAATTAATGCGGCCGGTGAGCTCGATGCCAAGCGCTACTACGACTTCGAGGGCGACCACCTCATCCTCACACCGGCGGCCGCCGACGGGAGCAAGACTGAGGCCGACAGACAGGTCGTCTGGCAGCGGCTACCCGACGTGGAACTCTCCGAAGAAGCGAAGCGGTTTGTCGGGTTCCGTCAGCTCTTATACACCGACCGATACTCGGAGCGGGGTGGGCAACAGGTAAGCCACGACCAACGGAACGAGAGCCGGGCCGGGTCCTACATCATCTACACGCCCACCGGGCACATGATGGTGCACCTAACGCCACAAGCGGGACGCGCGCGTTACGCCGGCGCAACACCCACTCCAGAAGAAGCGCTGGCGTCCTATCAGACCTATGGTGGCTACTTCGGCACGTTTACCGTGCACGAAGATGCCGACCCGCCATACGTCGTGCATCATCAGGACGGGCGGTCACGGCCGACCGATGCGACCGACGGGGTGCGGCTCTATCAACTTGATGGCGATGTCTTGCGTTTGGGTGGACGCCCGCGCGTGGAAGACGGCGTGGCCAACGGCGGACACCTCTACTGGGAGCTGATGCCGACGCTGCCGGAGTAACGTCTAGACATCTCCTCGGGCGTCGCCTCGTCACGCATCGCCGGCGGCGGAAGTGCAGACGTGACGAGAGCGCCGGGTGCGGGTCTCATCTCGCGGGCGTTGGCAAGCGCCTATTAGTGATACATGCCAACGTCCGTCGGCCTCTCGTCCACGCCCAAGGCGACCCCGAGAAGTCGCCGTTGGATCACTCGCCCGATATCTCGAAACTAACTCTGCTCCGACGCCGTCGGTACCACAGAGCGCCGAGGCCAGTAGCGAGCACGAGCAGCGTTGCGGGCTCTGGAATCGACTTGCCGGCCACGGTGAGGTCGTCGACGCCCCAGCCACCGCTCGCCCTGGTCGCGAACACACGGAACTCATCGAATGGCGTATCAGACTGGAAATATGAGTGCGCGATTGGAAAGCCCCCGG
>CAUZIB010000098.1:0-16806 GCA_963579735.1 Vicinamibacteria bacterium
CACACTGGCCCCTGGCGATGGCACAAGACCATCGCGTTCACGGTCAAAGGGGCGTGACGCGCGAGTTGGCTCCTGCTGGCGCATGGAAAACGCTTTCAGGGCGTCAAACTGACAAAAGTACTCCCAGGTATCCTCCTGGACGCCGCCGCAGAGCGCAACGTCCTGGACTCCCCATCGCAGCAGCTGCGACGCTTGCCCCACCGCGAGCGCACCGGTCGCGCACGCGGCGGATACGGTAAAGCTACTGCCGCGTGTGCCGAAAATGACCGTAAGGTTAGCCGGGATGGAGTCATGCATGACCTTCTGGAGAGCGGTCCCGCCCAGTTTGAGTCCCTCGTCTTTGAAGGCACGGCACTCGGTGTAGGTGTCGCGAAAGTGCCCTTTGCATCCGATGACGATTGTCGTTCGGGATGTCTGGCTGCGCCAGCCCCGCGTCCGCGAGCGCTTGTTGGGACGCGTGAACGGCGAGCTCCCCGCCGCGTCCCATTTGTCGGAGGCTCCGACGCGGCACGTCCGGTTCCGGGAGCGCTTCCCCTAGCGCACTTCGAAATTCGAGGCTCTGGCGCTCAGGAATTAGCTAAATTCAGGATTGGCCGTTCTGTAGCGATCGCAGCACATCAGGCAAGGTGCGATCGATACAGCTGATGGCTGCCATGCCGGTAATGACCACCCTGCGCATGCGTTCTCCTTTGATATGAAGCGGACGTCGGTCTGGTGGTTGGTATGAACTGGGAGGGCTCGCATTATTCGCGTGCCCGAAGCGAGGCAGTCCGTATGATACTGTTCTGAATAGCCACTTCTCAAATGTGCTACTCCCTATGCATTCCGTGCTATTGGCGCCCTCGTGTGCCGGTAGCGGACGACTACAAACCGGAGTGATGGTGAGCGAGTCCCTGGCCCTTGTGTATCTGTCTCTGGCCAAGTGGCTGACCTATCTGGGGTTTCTGGGGCTGACGGGTGCCGTCGCCGGTGAGCTCTGGGTGCGGCCGCGGGCAGCCTTCTCGGTGGGGCGCCGCGAAGAGATACTTGGTGCGGTCAGCGACCGTTTTTGCGGCGTGGCTTACGTGTCGGTTGGTCTATTGCTGGTGGCCACCGTCGCTCGGCTCTACGCGCAAACATACTCAGCGTTTGGTGTCGAGGAGCCTGTGACCGGCGAGCTGGTTCGGGTGGTCGCGCTTGAAAGCCGATGGGGCGAGCTATGGATGCCGCAGGTCGTCGTCACGATCATGGCTATCGTGTCGGCGGGTGTGATCCGGTTGCACCCAGACAGCGGCTGGCAGCTTTCGGCGCTGTCCGTGCTTGGTCTCATGGTGACGCTTCCGATGACGGGGCACGCCATGGCGAGCCCGGACGATATTGCGCTGGCGATGACCCTACAACCGCTACATGGCCTGGCGGCTGGGGTGTGGCTGGGGACGCTTGCGGCAATCGTCGCGGCGTTTGTCGTGTTGCGTGGCCCGGGCGGTGAAGAGGTTCTGGCGTCTCTTGTCCACGCTTTTTCCCCGATGGCCGTTGGAGCCGTGGCGTTATTGTTGGCCACCGGCGTCTCGACGGCCTACCTCTACACCGACAATTGGGTGGGACTTTTCGCGTCAACCTGGGGCAGGCTACTCGCGTTAAAAACGCTACTTGTCCTCCTCACGTGTGTGCTCGGTGCTTATCATTGGCGGCTTCTGCGGCCCCGGCTCGGCACCGAGCCCGCGAGGGCAACCTTCCGGCGAACCGCCAGGCTTGAGCTCGCGTTGGCAGCCGCCGTCCTGCTTGTCACGTCTGTCCTCGTCCACCTGCCAAAGCCCCACGAATAGCATCGTGGGTCCTTTGGCAGGTGCGGGACGGTCCCTTAGTCTCGCTCGGCGCGTTGTCGGTCCAGCTGCGTGACGGCGACTGTCCACGACAAGGGCACTGAGACGGGGTCAAAGCAGAGCGAATCGTCGCACGCTTGGTAGTCGAGCTGCCCTGAGAGCGTGATGACGTCCCGGTCGGCCAATGCGTCTTCCACGCCGGGATGGGCTTCGATGACGACGTCCTGAATCAATCGGAACGGTTTTTGATACACGGGAACGTGTTCATCGAGCGGCTCGAAGTGATAAATCTCGGATGCCGCATAGGCAAGCGGCTCGGCTCTTAGAACCGCGTCGTCGGCGCCGGCCGTAATGCCCAGTCCGATAACTCGATAGCCGAGTTCTTCGGCTCCCGGCGCGTATACGTGGATGCCGGGATGTGGCTCGATATCGAGGACCAGCGAGAACTTCGTGCCAACCGTTACGTCCGGGTTACTTTGCGACGCAGCGATCGTCAGGTGCGGTGTCTCGCCTTTGACGCCTGAGACCGGGTTCATATCGGTGCCAAGGCGAAGCATGATGCTGGACGTCGTATTACGTTCGCGATAGAACTCTTCAAAGAAACGGGACGTGACCCGTCCGTTCGCGTCGACAATGAAGGTTCCTGGAAACGGTGTCCCGACGATCATCGGCGACGCCCCAAAGACGGAGACGTATTTTTCAGCATCCGCGACGACGGCAGGGTCAGCGGCGTTTGGTCCAATCGCCTCTGCGGCCACGGTATTCAGGATGCCAAACGCCGTGATCGCGGCCGAGTCGTCATCCGACAAGAGGGGGTAGGTGATCCCCCGGCGCGTGGCAAACGCCGACAGGACTTCCTCAGAATCGTAACTGATAGCAACCACATTCAGACCACTGGCTTGCAGTTCTTCCGACCGCTCTTGCAGCTCCACGAGCTGCGCTTTGCAATAGGGTCACCAATCGGCCGATCGGTGAAAAAGCACGAGGGCGCCGTTGGACCCCATGATCGAGTCGCGAGTCCAGACGCGACCGTTCTGGTCTGGTAGCTGAAACTCGGGAATGAGTTCGCCGACTTGGGGTCCTAGCTCCGCCACACTAATTGCCCGCCGCGGCTCTTGGGCGCCAAGGTCAAGCGGAGGCATCAGAATCGCAACCGCGAGCACCGACCAGCACAGAAACCATCGCATAGAACCTCCACCGCACCAATCCATTTGTTGTGCGAAAACCAACAGCTAGCCGCCTGTAATCGTAATATTTTGCATACGTCCCAGGCGGGGCATCCCGCCTGCCAGCATGACTCCTCGGTCACAAATAAACAATTTGCTCCCTCGTCGTACCTTGTCAGCCGGGCGCCGCGTTCCGAGACTTCTGCAAGTTATTATGGTTATAGGGGACTAGTTTGGCACAAGCCCAGTAGAGTTGACAAAGATTCGAGCCGAGGGCTCAGTGGCAAACCGAAATGTTCGCTCTGCGTCGGCCTGGCCAGGCACGAAGCGCATCAGTTTCGGCATCTGCAACCGACAAGCGATGCCCTCGGCGCAACGTCCGCGTGTGACTCAGGGAAGGAATCGCCGAGGCGGGGGACTACAATGTGGCTCCCCACGTATTCGAAAGAGGTGAGTCCATGAGCCGTAGTGACATCCTTTCACCAAGAGTATCGGTTGCGCTCGCGGCTGTTCTCGCAGCGTCCGTCGTCATTCTCGAGGCGGGGCCGGCGTCGGCGCAATCGGGTGCGCCCGCCAATGGCGAATGGCCGACCTATGGAGGAGATCTTGGCAGTACAAAGTATTCGCCGCTCAGCCAGATCGACGGCGAGAATTTTGATGATCTCGAGATCGTGTGGCGCTGGGCGTCGGCTGACGGTGTCGTCAGTCTGACGATGCCCGACGGCAGTGAATGGAGGGCTGACTCATCACTCGTGTTTGAGGAGCTCCACCGCCGTGACCCCGACCGCTGGCGGGACGGACAACCGCCCACGCTCAGCAATTTCAAGGCAACTCCGCTGATGGTCGGAGGCCGTATGTTTATCAACATGCCGACCTCCCAGGTGGCCTCGATTGACGCACGCACGGGGGAGACGCGGTGGGTCTACAACCCCAAGACCTACGAAGCCGGCACGACCACCATGAGTGCGCGCTGGAACCAGCGCGGGGTCGCATATTGGTCAGATGGCCCGGAGCGAGAAAACGAGAGAATCTACTCCGGAACCGGCAATGGCTACCTGATATGTCTGAATGCCAAAACCGGGATTCCCTGCGCGGATTTTGGAGAGAACGGCTGGTTGGACTTGATGAAAGACATCCCGCGGGCCGAGCGGGATGAGCGCGATTGGCTGAACGCATTGCGTTATTCCGTCCAATCTCCCCCGTTTGTGGTGGGAGACACCATTGTCACCCCTGCCTCGATCTCCTCCTACAACATCACCAAAGAGGCGCCTCCCGGGTGGATGCGCGGATTTGACGCTCGCTCCGGACAGACAAAGTGGACGTTTCATACGATCCCGCAGGGCGACGAGTATGGCAACGACACCTGGCAGGGAGATTCATGGCGTTACACCGGGAAGGTTGGGGTGTGGACGATGATGAGTGCCGACCCCGAGCTTGGCTATCTGTATCTTCCGACAAATACTGCGGCACCGGACTACTACGGTGGTCACCGGCTTGGGGACAATCTCTTTGCGGAGAGCGTCGTGGCACTCGACCTTGAAACTGGCGAGCGTGTCTGGCACTTTCAAGCGGTTCACCACGGATTGTGGGACTATGACTTCCCCGCCGCGCCAAACTTGGTCGACGTCACCGTTGATGGTCGCCCCGTCAAAGCGCTAGCTCAGATTAGTAAGCAAGGCTTTACCTATGTGTTTGACCGCGTGAGTGGTGAGCCGATTTGGCCAATCGAGGAGCGACCGGTTGATGTCGAGACCGACATTCCTGGCGAACAGCCGTCATTGACCCAGCCGTTTCCCACTCGGCCAGAGCCGTTTGAACCACAGGGCGTCGCAATCGATGACCTGGTCGAGTTCACGCCGGAGCTCCGGCAGATGGCGATTGCTGCGATCGAGCCGTATCGTATCGGCCCGCTTTTTACACCGCAATCACGTCGCGGGACCATCCAACGACCAAGCACCGGCGGAGGCGCCAACTGGTCCGGCGCGGGCGTTGACCCAGAGACGGGCATCCTTTATGTCCCGTCGGACAACCGGTTCTCCGTAAAGCAATACCGAGATCCTGAACCCGACGAGGGGGCGACGCTGGCCATCATCGAGAACCGCGGGGAGGGCACCACTCGGCCACAGTTGCGACAAGGTGTACCGCTGTTCAAGCCTCCGTATTCGCGGATGACAGCGATCGACCTCAACACCGGCGATCACGTCTGGATGAAGCCGATGGGCAACGGTGACAGGGTTCGCAACCACCCGCTGTTGCGCGACCTGGATCTGCCGCCCCTCGGAGGAGACAGCAGTCGCGCCGGCCCACTCGTTACCAAGACGCTTCTGATCTATGCGCTAACCACGGGTGGGACCGACGACAGTCCCCGACTGGTTGCCCTTGACAAGGCGACCGGTTCGGAGCTCGGGTCCGTTGACCTGCCAGGCGGTGCCATCGGGACGCCGATGACCTATCTTCTCGACGGCAAACAATACGTCGCACTTACGGTCGGTGGGTCGCGGATTCCCGCGCTCATCTCTTTCGCCCTCCCGTAGGGCGCGTTGCGAGAGCTGCGCTTCTTGTGCATGCTTTTGCCTTGTCGGCCGCTGCGCTGGGACGCCGTCCCGTAGAACAGAGACACGACGCGAACAGAGGCCAGCTGTATCATGGGGCCGATTCTATTCAGTACGATAAACGGGACACACCACAGACGCGAAACGAAGGGACGCATGATGATGAACTCAAGACACGTCGTTGGCTCTTGTGCGGCGCTCGCGCTCGCTGTTGGCGGTCTCTCCTATACCGCCCAGGCGCAACAGGGAGACCCGCAGCCGATGTCATTTTTCGTGACCAGCGCAGGCCTGGGTGATGGCGCCAATCTCGGCGGGCTGGAAGGAGCAGATGCCCACTGCCAAGCGCTGGCCACCAGTGTCGATCGTGGCGATTCGACGTGGCACGCATATCTCAGCACGCAGGGTGCCGACGGGGTCGACGCGCGCGATCGAGTTGGGGCCGGCCCGTGGTACGCCCAGGGCGGTCGGCGGCAGATCGCGGCCGACGTGGCGGGATTGCACGGTGACACGCTCGAGCAAGCCCGGCTGGGAAACGCTATCGGCAAAATGATCGCGCTCACCGAACAGGGTGACCCCGTGAATGGGATTGGCGACTCGCCAAATCAGCATGACATTCTGACCGGGTCGCTGTCGGACGGCCGTGCGTTTACGGACGGGATGGACCACACGTGTAGCAATTGGACCGGCAACGGTGAGGGTTCGGCTCAGGTCGGTCATTCAGACACCCAGGGTGGTGGCAATAGCTCGTGGAACTCATCCCATCCTAGCCGAGGTTGTGGCCAGGACAACCTCGTAGCCACCGGTGGAGCTGGTCTCTTTTATTGCTTCGCTATTGACTAGCGATGCGTCCTACGAAAGAAGGGAGCGATTGATGAACATACGAGGATTCGCATTGGTTGGCGTAGGGGTCGTCGCGGGATGCGTGCTGAGTGGAATTGGCTGGCCATCGGTGGGCGCGCAAGATTCCGGCAGGCTCACGGGACAGGACTTCGCCGAGATCGAGCGGCTCTATGGTCTTTATAACCAGGGAAGCGATTTTCGCGACGCCGAGATGTTTCTGTCCGCGTTTAGCGAAGACGCCGTCATCACGAGTGGCGGTGTTGAGACCCGTGGCATGGCCGCGCTGCGCAAAGTCCGTGAGGAGCGCTATCAGGGGCAAACTGGTGACAATGGTCGCCGGCACCTCAATAGCAGCTTTGTCATTACGCCAACACCCGAGGGTGCGAAAGGACGGGCCTACTGGGTCGTGAACGACGTGAGCGGGCCAGAACCGAAGCCCGTGGTGTCGGGTTACTACGACGACGTCTTTGTCAAAACGGCCGGCGGCTGGAAGATCAAAAGTCGGACGCTCGTTCGCGATTCGGCCGACACAGACTAGAGGCTCCGCCCGCGAAGGGCTAGTCCAGGGGCCAGCGAGCGACGACAGGTGGTCGCTCGCTGGCCCCGCCGCGCGGCGGCCCCTCGGCGCGACCCTCGTCAGTCGGTGCGGTCCTCGCCGTATTCGACCCGGCCTCCCTGGTCGCAGAACGACTCGAGCAGCATCCTCACGCTTCGCCCGAATCCGTCTGTGTCGATAGCCAGCCAGCCAGTGTCCACGACCCGCACGACGTCGGCGCTCTCGAGGTCGCGGCGAATATCAGCCAGGAGTTGCCGCGTGGACCTCGGCGCAAACGACGCTGGTGGCTCGTCGTCTCCCAGCTCCCGGACGGAAGAGACGCCGTCGTCTTGCTGGGACTGCGACGCAGCCGTTGTCAACGTTGCATGCTGATAGTGCATATACAACCGTTCGCAGGACAGATGGGCGACCCGTCGGGACCGTTCGGTGCGAAGGCAGAGGAAGTCGCGTCGGTCCATAGTGCAATGCGGATACTGTCCGGAACGCAATCTTCTCCCGCGCGGCATCAGGGCATCGCGCACGCCATGACCACCTCGGGCGCCGCCGTCGAGATGAAGTCAATCCTCAGGTCCGCAGCACCTTCGGGCGCCGCGTTCCCGCTTCTCGCCATCCAGCCGGTCTGACTCTGCGCGGCGCGCCAGGCGGCCCTGCGAATCCAAGGCTTCGACCTCATCTCGACGGCGGTGCACGAGCGGCCTCCGGACTAATGACCAGAGAGAACAGAACAGACTTCACGCCAGGAATCGCCCGGACGATGGCCCCGACCGTCTGCTGCTCGGTTCCGCTCGACACGATGCCCGTGACCGTCACCACGCCGTCGCGTGTCTCAATTGAAATCTGATCGGCTGAAACATCCGAGGCGCTCGAAAGCGCGTTCGTGACGCGAGTTGTCAACGCCTCGTCGGCCGACGTCGCAGTCAGCGGCACTGCGGATGTCGAGTGGCTCACGCATCCAACCCCAAGGGCACACAGGCTGACAAGGCCAACGGTCAGCGCCAGACAAGCGCCGTTGACTTGTTCGGTCACGTGGCGAGGTCCAGCAGCGTGCGTTCGATGACGGCCCGGGTGAGCGGCACTTTGTATGCGTTGTGAGAGAGCGGTTGCGCGTCGGCGAGCGCAACGTCGGCTACACGCGAGGCGAGTTCCGGCGTGAGCCGCTGACCGTCGAGCAGTCGGGCTGCCTGCGGGACCGCCCATGGTATCGGCGCGACCCCGCCAAGCACGATGCGGGCGTTGCGGCAGATGTCCCCATTCATCGTCAGGATGACCGCGGCGCTCACGATAGCGTGGGTCCAGGACTCGCGGTCCATGACTTTGTGATATGCACTGCGGGAACCTTCGGGGAGGGCGGGGATATCGACGCGCGCCAGAAGCTCATCGTCTTCGAGGATGTTCTCGGCAGAGGCGTTCCGACGTGGAAGCACAAAGAAGTCGGCCGCTGCGACGGTACGCTCTCCGGTCGGACCAACGAGGCCAAATGTCGCGTCCAAGGCCACCAATGCCGGCGCGGTGTCTGATGGGTGCACAATATAACTGGGTCCGCCTCCGAAGATCGCGTGAAAGTGATTCTCGCCCGCGAAGGAAAAGCACTGGTTGCCACCGGCCTTGTAGCACGGAAAACCGTTCCGGTAATACCAGCACCACGGGCGTTGACAGACATTGCCAGCCAGGGTACCGACGCTGCGAATCTGCGGAGTCGCAACGTTCTCTGCGGCTTCGGCCAGGACGGTGAACGAGCGGCGAATCGCCGCGTGCCGGCTCAGTGTATTCAGGGTTGTCAGCCCGCCGATCAGTGCGCCGTCATCGTTGATCTGTACCCCGGCGGTTTCGTCGCGGGCGCCGGCCTGGCGGAGGTTGACGACGAGATCTGGCGTCACGAGGCGCTCTTTGACCAGACCGAGGAGGTCGCTTCCGCCGCCACTGAATGACACCTGATGCCCATCGTGTCGGCCTTGCTGGGCGAGTCGGACAGCGTCCTGCAAGTCTTTGGCGTTGACGTTGGTAAACGTCTTCACGAGAGTGCCTCCAGTATTCGCTCCCGCGTGATGGGCAGCTCTTTCATTCGATGCCCGGTCGCGTTGAATATGGCGTTGGCGACGGCGGCCGGCGCGAGAACGATACCTGACTCACCGACATACTTGGCGCCAAACGGACCGTAGCCGTCGTCGGTTTCGATAAACGTTGTCTCGATGTCTGGAGCATCGAGGTGAGTCATGTGGCGGGCGCCATAGAACCCCGCCGAGAGCGGTTGGCCGTGCCGGCGGTCGTAGAGCAGGTCCTCGTGCAAGGCTTGTCCAATACCCTGTATTACGGCTCCGCGAATCTGGTCCTTGGCCGTCTGCTGATTGAGAATGCGCCCCGACTCATGGACCGCCACATACTTGGTGATTCGGACATGCCCAAGCCTGGTGTCCACTTCTACCTCCACGAAGTGGGCTCCAAAGCAGTTGCGAACTTTTCCATCCGAGTCGAGATCCGGAGTCATCGACGAGATGAGTACATCCTGGCCGTCCGGCAACCCGTGCTCCGCGATTTGCCGTGTGAGATCACGGGCCGCCTCGACGACCGCGGAGCCAGTCATCACGGTCGTCCGCGCTCCAGATTCTCCCACTGAGTATGGACATCGGTCCGTATCACCAGAGACTACCTCTACCTGAGAGATCGGCACACCGAGCGCCTCGGCGGCGATGAGACCCATTGTTGTCTTGGCGCCGCCGCCCACGTCTGTGACACCGACGAATACGGTGTATCGCTCGTCGGAGGCAACCCGGATAATCGCGCTGCTTCGCCCCAACGCGGACCGGAACAACATGAACGACATTCCGGCGCCACGTTTGATCTCGCCAGCGTCAGAACCTGGCATCTGCCGCCACCGGTTGCCCCAGTCGAATCGGGACGCGGCTTCGTCGATGCACTCGGGGAGCGTGTAGTTGGTAAAGACGAGTTGTGGGCTGGGTTTCCGCATGTTCTTCAGGACGAAGTCGACCGGATTCATGTCCAGCCGGTACGCGACGTCGTCCATCATGGACTGAATGCCAAAGAACCCCTGGGGGTAGGTTGGGGCGCGGAAGTTTCCCGATACGGTCCGGTTGGTATACACCGGATAGACACGCCGATCGGTATTTGGGCATGCGTAGAGCTCGAGACCGCTGATACCTCCGCTGTTCTTTCGATAGCCCCCCATTCCGCTATAGCCGCGGAGCTGGATGGCGGTAACCGTCCCGTCGTCTTTCACGCCCACTCTGTAGTCCTGGACGGTCGGCCAGCGGCCGTGCATGCCGAGCCAGTCTTCCTTCCGGGACAGTTCCACGACGACGGGGGCGTCGGCGGCTTTCGCGAGCATGGCGGCGATCAGGTCCGTGTCTTGGTTCTGGTTCTTGTTTCCAAAACCGCCACCCATATATCGACACACGATGCGGACTCTGTCCTCGGTCAATCCTAAATCGCGTGCGGTGTCGTGCCGACAGTTCGAGATGCCTTGGGTTGGGGTATACAGCGTCAGCTTTCCGTTTTCCCAGGCAGCCAGACAGACGCGCCGCTCCATTTGAGCGTCGTGGACAAACGCTGTGGAATACCGGTCCTCAAACACGTGGTCGGCCGCCTGGAATCCCGCCTCGACGTCACCGCTTGTCGTGACCATCGGCACCGGCTGGTTGTCCACGTCAGGAGACAGATTGCCTTCTGGCCAGAGCTTGACCGCATCTGTTTTGAGCGCGTCCTCCGGGTCGAGCACGAACGGGAGCGGCTCGTAGTCGACGTCGATCAGTGTCAACGCTTTCTCGGCAACATGTCGATCGACAGCCGCGACGGCGGCCACCGGTTCGCCCACGAATCGTACCGGGTTGTTGAATAGATGCCGCCGATGCGATGTTGTCTCCTTGATCGCGTCGTTGTATTGGCGGCCACCGGCGACCGACCCCGCTCCCCAGATGACGTTTGTCGTCTGATGCGTGATAACGGCCTTTACTCCGGGGAGTGCTTCGGCCTTGGAGATGTCCACACCGCGCACCCGAGCGTGGGCGTGCGGGCTGCGGAGAACCCGCCCATACAGCATGCCGGGTAGTTTGATGTCAGCGGAATACGTCGCCCGTCCGGTCACACGCTCGACGGCATCGACTCGGCGTGTCTCGCGGCCAATGGTCGTCAGAGGAGGTATGTTCGCCGCCGGAGCAGCGGGTGATGGAGACGGTGTCAGGTGAGTGCCGGCGGCGGACAATACCGCCTCGACGATGGCGTTGTAGTTCGAGCACCGACACAAATTGCCGGTCATGGCCGACCGGACCGCCGTTCGGTCGGGCGTTGGGTTTCGCGTGAGGAGGGCCGTGGCGGACATGAGCTGACCAGACGTGCAAAATCCACATTGTGGCCCGTTGTGGTCGACAAATGCCTGCTGCAGCGCGGAGAGCTCACCGGTGGGGTCGATGTTCGGGTCGCCCTCCGGCCCCAGGCCTTCGACGGTCTGGATCGTGGCGCCGTCGGACCACACGGCGAGCTGGCTACACGAGTAGACCGGCTGACCGTCCATCAGGACAGTGCAGGCGCCGCATTCTCCGCGGTCACAGCCGATCTTTGTTCCAGTCAGGTCGAGGTGGTCCCGGAGCAGCTCGACCAAGGTCCATCGGTCTTCGACCACGACCTGGCGGCCGATGCCGTTCACAGTCACCTGGATACGCGTTCGTGGCACGGCGCCGTGCGCGACTGCACCTTTCTCCCCCGACTGCCCGGCCTGGACGGGAAGGGTGCTGGCGATGGCGAGTACTCCACCGGTCCCGAGAAATGTTCGTCGTGAGAGCTCGTCTCGGTCGTCGCCGTCTTTGCCGTCGTGTCGCATTGTGCACCTCAGCGATCCGTTACTCCAAGACGCCACTTCATCTCCAGACGTCGACTAGATTCTAGTGGACTGTCGCGGAGAAACGTTACGCATGCTCGGGCCGGGACACCGCGTCGGCAGCGTTGCTCTTCCCGCGCAGATACCCAATATGGTCCCCCCATCGCGCCTGACCGGCGCGGCGTCTGGACAAACTACACAGCTACGGCTTGGAGGTCGCTGGATCCGGACCTCAGCTCGACGACAAACAGCATGTAGCCGCCAAGCCAGCGGACGCCGGGGAGCTTTGAGAATGCAAGATTTAACAGCGCAACGAGCCGAAAACCGAAGATCTTCGCCAGGCGACCCGAACCGGGAAACTTGTAACCGGCGCGATGGAGCATTTTTCAGTCGCCAAAAAATGGACGGACCTGATCAGGGAAAATGCATCGATGTCTCAGTCCGCGGCGAGCGAGCTTTGCATAGCGGAGACGATGGATAAAGCCTCCATACAATCCGCTGCGAAACTGCACCACGAATACGCCGCCCTGGCGAATCACGCGTGTCAACTCGTCAATGATTGGCGCCAGCTCGCGTAGCCCGCAACGGGCGACGGCCTTATTGACGCGCGGCGGCTTCCTGTTCGGCAAGAACCTGGAGGAACAAACTCTCGACGGCGTCTAGCTCGCGGTCGTAGCCATCGGGGTCAATATAGGGATTGAGCGCCTCGCCAATCCGAGCGTATTTGTCGGTCATGTCGAACATCGCCGGGTGCGAGCCCAGTGGGACGTCTGGTGTCAGCGAACGTAGAACACGAAACCCTTGTTTGTATTCGTCTGCGATCCCTGGGTTGTCTGTGTTGTTCACGAACTGGAAGCCCGGATTGCTGCCCATACTGCCAATGACCACGACGAGGAGATCGGGTGTGGTCTCGTCGTCGTCGTGGTTCATCTCCATTGTCCAGGTGGTACAGCCGCGAGTGTGACCCGGAGTCAGACGTGGCACGAGTGTTGATCCGCCCAGTGTGACGTCCTCTCCATCCTGGAGGACTCGGTCGATCGGATGCGGCTTGTCCCCTGGACGCATCTGCTCGAGTGCCGGTACATCCTGCGCCATCGCCGCGACCTGAGCGCCAGTGAGCTCTTGGACACGCGCGTCACCTTGCATGTGGTCGGCGTGAGCGTGACTGCCCAAGATGATCTCGATGTCCTCGAATGAGAAACCGAGTTTTTCGACCGAGTCTTGGAGTACGGAAACGTTGTCCTCCCAGTTTGTATTGATGAGGATATGGCCTTCAGGGGTCGCCACCAGAAACGAGGCGAGACTGTTTGTCCCGACGTAGTAGAGGTTGCCGATGATCTGATGAGGAGGAAACTGCGTGCGTTGGTCCTCCCCAGAGCCGACGTTGCGGCGAAACATCTCTTCTTGGCTCAGCGGTGGGCTCGCAGACGGCTGTTGAGCGACAATTGGGCCACTCAGCACACACACTGCGATACCGACGGTTCCAACTCCAGCGAGGGTTCTCACGGTTTTCATACGCGGGTATCCGTTGATGGCCGGGTCTTCAGACTCGGGGCTGAATCACCGCAGTAGATAAACTGACACGACACAACGTGGGCGTGCCCAGAATTGTCATTTCAGCGGTTCGTGGGTGTGCATTTGCCGCTCGCCCGCTGCGACGGCCAGCCGGCCGGCCGCGAGCCGGTGCTTGTTTGTAACACCTTCCCAGCAGGCCTCCTCAAAGAACTCGTAGCCTGGCTCCGTGATGCGTGCCATATTGAACGACAGTGTCCAGCCGCGTTCAAAGACCGCCGGGTCCTCGAGCGTGGCTTCGTAGTGAATGGTGTCAGCGTCAATCAGACGCCAGCGCTCGACAACGTGCAGCGTCTTACTGTGAAAACTCCCGTGCGAGTCGAGCCACACCTCGTCGTTAAAGTTCGTCGTCTCGACCACCAACGTATCACCCTCCCACCGACCGCGTGAATCGCCGTTGAACAAACCGATGGCGGCACCCACGTGGGGACGCCCGTGGGTCGGAATGATGCGATAGGCATGTGCCCATTCATAGAGGACGACGACGTTCTCGCCGTTCTGCCGGATCTGGAGGTCGCCACGATAGTTACTTCTCGGCACGCCGATAAGCAAGCACCGGTCCTCGGGGTCGATATGGTCGAGCTCGGTGGGCGTCTCCATGTCGAATAAGTATTCCCGTCGGCGGTCCGCCGCCCACGATTGATATGGAATCCGGCCGTCCGGCGGGTCGACGATTACCGGTTCGGGTAACCCGAGTCGGTCGGGACCACGGCTCTGCATTGCGGCGTGGATGGCGTCGCAACAGCCATCTTCGATGCTGTGCGAGGCATTGGCCGGCCCGCCGTCCCAGTATCCCTGCAGGTCAGGGTGCCCGTCGGGCGTTCGGGGCAGAGGTGACGGTTCAGTGGAGCGCGTGGTCACAGGACGAGTGGACGTTTGGGCGTGCAACGTCACTAGACCGGGAAGGATGGGAGCGAGCGAATTGGCCGCAACGGTTGCCGCGGTGACTATTGCGGCACGAATGAACGCGTGGCTCATCAGAACCTCCTTGGGACTGTGGGTGGGGGCGTGCATCCGCTTTGTCACTTATCTTGCGCCAACTCGTGCTCGGCGTACGCGTAGCACTCGTATTCCAGCAATTGGATATCAGCCTCTTGCCGGCGATACAGGGGCATGCTCATCTTCCAGGGACGGGTAAAGACCTTTGGGTCCTCGATTGTCGCCTCGTAGGTCAGGTGGTCAGGTCCGCTTGGTGTAAATCGTTCGGTAACGTGGAGCTGTTCGCTGTGAAAGTTACCGGCGCGGTCGAACCAGGTTTTGTCGTTGAAGTGAATCACGTCGACGACCAGGGTGTCTCCCTCCCAATGGCCGCGGGAGTCACCCATCCAGAAGTCGATGTGTCCCTCTGGATGTGGACTGGCGTCCATATAGATCGTCCTTGTCACATGGATGTACTCGTAGAGGATGAGTACGCGGTCGTCAAACTGAAGGATCTGAAAGGGATACGGCATGTAGGTGATCCGCGGGACCCCAGGCATCCCACACTGGGCCTCGGGGTCCGCCGTCGCACGGTTTTCGTAGTTTTCCTGCTTTTGTGCGAGCGCCCATGGTTGATACGGGACCTCGTTTCCTTCGACGACCCCCTGCCCGGCGGGGACACCCCACTGGGCCGAATGGTCTTGAATATCCCAGGCAGCCGTGTTCACGGCTTGCCAAATGCCTTGTAAGTTTGGCCGCGAGTTGTCGGTCGACTGCGATGCAGTCGATTGTGCGGCACTCGGACCGGACTGACCGGCCACCGGCGACGCACTGAACAGGACCGCGGTAACCGCCCCTATCGCGGCGAATCTGAATGCGCTATCCATGGGTTCGCTGACGACCGGGTTAACGCGCGGATTCGGGCACCGGAGCTCCCGTGCCGGACGACCCGGCAAAGAAATTCCGTCCATCGACAAATGTCACAGTGATGCCGTTGGCAGTCGGTGTCCCGTCTTTCGCCATATACCCATCCACGACAAACTCGATCCCGCTGGGAAAATCGCTTTGTCGTAGACCGCGGCGGAGCAGGGCCGTTGGGTTTCCCATCTCGATCGCCCAGTTCGTGACATTGCCGTCAGTGTCGGTCACGTCCATGTGAATCCACCCGTGGGGGTTGATCCACTCTAGCTCCGTGAGTGTGCCTTGGAGTGTGATCGGTCTCTCGATATCAAATTCTGCAGAGAACGAGTGGTGAGCGGGGACGGGTGTGGCCATCAGCAGAAAACCGATGCCGGCAACTCCTACCGATCGCAACATGGCTCGGGACAGCGTTTTCATGAGAAGTTCCTCCTGCTTCGTGTCGAGTGCGCTCTCGACACAGGCTACACCTGACACTGACCCGGTGCAATCGCGATCTTGCGGTCGAATGCGGTGGCTGCGCCATCCGACTATCGCGAAAGGAGATAGGTCATCTTGACGGCCAGCTGGCGCGTCCGAAGCCACGGCGTATCGTAGAAGCCATGCACACCCGGGGTGTCGAGACGCAACTCGTCGTAGGCGATATAGATGTCGCTACCAGGGCTGTGGATCCAGTTAAACCGGACGCTGGTGCTGATCTCGTGGGTAGTCGAGTTGTATTGGGACAACGTCCTCAGCGTCATTTGTGGCGACAAAGCCAGGTCCAGCCGCAAAGAAGCGAGGTTGGCGACAAACGCACCCCAGGGAAGCTCCACATCACTGCGACTCAGCTGCGTCTCCGCGGCGATACGGCTGGTGGCACGAAAGCCGATAGTGGTTCGTAGATCGGTGCGGGTGCCGTCAAAGAAGGTCTGGGGCATATACCGCACTTGCCCAAACAGGCGTCGGGACGGGTCAGTCGTGTACGAAAAGACCCACTCCCCAAAACGGTACGTTCCCGGCGGAATCGTCACGTCGGAGCGAATTTGGAACGGTACGTCGAGTTGTTCAAAATGGTCGTTGTAGAAGGCAACAACCGATGACCCGTTATCGAAATACGTACCGAGCATGTTGTGGATCCGACGGGTCAACAGCCGATTGTTCTGGTCAGTCGTGTAGGTGATGTTCCACATGGGATCAAACATCCGGATATTCCATGTTCCCGGGCGCGGATTCCATTCCCCATGGAACTTTGATGTGCGGATACCGACCCGCGGAATAAACCCGACCTCGGCGTTGAAGTTGTCTTGGAGGTCGATGTGTTCACCGTAGAAGTGATAGGCCGGGCTGAGCCACGTTGCCCGCGCGTATCCCGCCATGTCTCCCGTCGAGATACCCGGAGTCTGGGTTTTGGCCAGAAAGCCGTTTATGACGAAGTTGGGGTGGACGGCCAGAGTCGTATCGGCGGCAAACGTGCGGTTGTAACGCGAGCTACCGGCCGGGTTCTCTCCGATCTGCTCCTTGTTGATGACGATCGCGCCGATCTTGGACCGCGCGAGGATGTCCCGGCTGTAGCGGCCCACAAAGAAGTTTTCGCCCGGGTTTCCAAACGCCTCCTGCGTCGTGATGTTCATCACGGCGATATTGTGCCGGTCTACTTTGCCCGACAGCCGCG
>CAUZIB010000099.1:0-16763 GCA_963579735.1 Vicinamibacteria bacterium
ACGCGATTTGCGGATCTGACCGGCCGTCAGGACGGCCAGATCGAACGGGCCGCTCTGGTGGTCGACATGCGGGATCCGGCGTTCCTGGACCAATTTCCAGACGCGTTGGCGGCATTGCGCAAACGACCAGAGCTCGGAGCCGTCCTGATTTTTCTCGACGCCAACGATGGCGCCTTGGTGCGTCGTTTCTCGGAGACCCGCCGTCCTCATCCACTCGGGGCTGAAACCCCGTTGGCGGAGCGCATTGTCGAGGAACGCCGCCGTCTCGATCCCATCCGGAAGATAGCCGACGACATCTTCGACACATCCGAACTTACCGTGCACGAGCTTCGACGCGCGTTTATGGACCTCTCACGAGGCGGGGCTCAGAAACAGCTCGTCGTCACGTTTCTGAGTTTCGGATTCAAGCACGGTCTACCGCTCGAAGCCGATTTGGTGTTTGACGTCAGATTCCTGCCAAACCCGTTTTTTGTGCCCGAGCTGAAGGCCCTCACAGGACGCGACGCCGGTGTCCAGGAGTATGTGAATACCACGCAGGAGGCGCAAACGTTTCAAAAAAAGGTCTCTGACCTGTTGGGCTTTTTGGTCCCGCAGTATGCGGCTGAAGGGAAGAGCTATCTGACCGTCGCGGTAGGCTGCACTGGGGGGCGCCATCGGTCGGTCGTTATTGCCGATCAGCTCCGCCGCGCCCTTGCCCCAATAAGCGACGTGCGATCACGCGTAAAACACCGGGACATCTTTACCGAGTGAGCCGTCCGGTGAGGTCGCACGCTTCCACCGACGACATCGTCGGTGTGGCGACCGCAAGGTGTCGGCCGACTATCGTCTTCAGGATCGCGTCGCAGCGCGGGCGGTCGCCCGGTGACCGCGCGTGTCCCGGACGTCGACCCTGCAAGATTGGTGGAACACGGTCACGCACGTCTTGTCAGAGATTGTTAGAACGGGATGTCGTCTTCGGTGAGCTCAGGAACACTATCCGGCGGCCCGGATTGCTCGGATGGACCAGGCTGAGACGACACGTCGCCCGACTCGTTGAATCGTCCAGGACCGGAGGCTCTCCCCTCGGAACCGCGCCCGCCGAGCAGCACGACCCGATCGGCTCGAATCTCGGTCGTGTAGCGTTTGTTTCCGTCTCGGTCATCCCATTGTCGAGTTTGAAGACGGCCCTCGACGTAGATCTGTCGCCCCTTCAGAAGATACTCCTGGAGCGTTTCCGCGGTCTTACCCCACAACACCACGCGGTGCCATTCGGTCTTCTCTTGCCGCTGACCATTCTTGTCGGTCCATACGTCGGTCGTGGCGAGACCGAGGTTACCCACGGCTGTTCCACCGGAGGTGTATCGAAGTTCGATGTCTCGGCCGAGGTTTCCGACAAGAAGAACTTTATTTACGCTACCCATCGAAGAAGATCTCTCCAAGAAGTCCGAAGTGATGTCACGGAGGCGCCGGCACTGAACGGCGCCACAGATGTCGTCGTCGCCCCTGTCAACCGGGCGCTATGCCATCCTCGCTCTCAGATACGGCTTCCACCATTGTGCTGCTCGGCGCGGGCCGACAGTGGGAGCTCTCTAGCTGTAAATTCCGAACCGCGCGGCTAACGCTGACTGAGTCGGTCGAGTGCCTGACGGGCGAGAGTCGCCATCGTACTGTCCGGATAGCTGTCCACGATCAATTCGAACGACTCGAGGGCTTTGTCTGTTTCACCGAGTCTGTCTAATGCCAGACCGCGCTTGTACGCAGCTTCTGGAACGACGTCGCCGTTCGCATGGTGCTGAAAAACAAGGTCAAAGGCCGCCACTGCTTGTTCAAACTGGCCGTCAGCGTAGTGTGTCTGCCCGATATAGAACTGAGAATCGTCTGCCAATTCAGAGCCGGGGAACGTCGCCAAATACGCCTCGAACCCTTCTATGGCGAGCTCCCACTGGCTATTCGTATAGTCAGCCCACGCCGTGTCGTACATGCGCTGAGGAGATACACCGGGGGCAATGACCGGAGCACGGGACGCGCCAGTCCCCGGCGGGAAGGCGCGGTCGAGCGGGTCGACGGGCAATCCCGTTTCGGGATCAGTCAGCACTTCGAATGAGGGCATGGTCGGGGCGGCAAGCCGCAGCGCTTCGACCTCTTGCGACATCGACGAAATACGCACGTTCGTGTCATCTATTTTCTCGCGCAGTATCCGGACGTCACCCGACACGTCGTCGATGAGCAGTCGCTGGTCAGCAAAGCCGCGCGCGGTCGCACTCGACTGCACACCCACTTGCTCGGACAGCTCGGTGACAAACACCTTCAGCTCTATGATGAGGAGTTGGAGTTGCATCGCCTGCTCGTGCAACATTCGTACTTCCGCCATGATCTGCTGTCGTTCGCGATTTTGCGCGCGACCATCAACGGGAAAGAGCGCGAGAAATGCCGCAGCCAAAAACCAGACCATAGCCCAACGAGTCATGCGCTCACAGACTATCGTAAAACCAGAAACGACGCGAGCCCAGCGGACAGGACACTAACTCACCGGCGTCGCGATGAGGTCAATCCTCGGGCCCGCAGCACCATCCTGGCGCCGCGTTGCCGCTTCTCGTGATACGGCGGGTCTGACTTGGGGGCGCCCTTGTGCCAAGCGGCCCCCGGAACCCGAGGCTTCGACCTGTTCTCGACGGCCGTGCACTAGCGCTCGGTGATCACGAAGTGCGCCCGACGATTCCTTGACCACGCATCTTCATTACCGCCCGGCACAAACGGGAATTCCTTACCGTAGCTCACCGTTCGAATCCGGTCCGCTTCAAGACCCAGAGTGACAAGATATTGACGAGCCGCCAGAGCCCGGCGCTCTCCCAGACCTAGGTTGTATTCTGGCGTCCCTCGCTCGTCGCAGTGCCCTTCAATAGTGATGACCCACGACGGGTATCGCTGGAGCATCTCGGCGTTCGCATCGAGCACACCACGACCGACAACATCCATCTCGGCGCTGTCATACAGAAAGAAAATCGGCTCAAGTGGCGATTCCCGATTCAGGTCTTCCAAAGTGCGAGAGGCGAGGTCGTCTTCACCGCCGAAGGAAGGCGGCGGAGGCTGCAGTGGCGGAGGCGCCGGTCGAGGAGGCGAAGGCGCAGGTGTGGGGCGCACAGCAGCCTGGGGGGGCGGATCCGGGGCGTCTGGCTCCACCGGCGGAGTCGGTCTCACACACGCAAGCGTCAGGTAGCCCGCGACCCCGACCATAAGAAATCGAGCCGTGCCCATAAACCGTTTACTGTCCATCTCGTCGTGCCTCCTGCGAAAGAATGCCAAAACCGGTGTAGTGCGCGGGCGTCATGGAGACCAGCTCGGCATTTCGTTATTTCCGGTACTGGTGATCCGTCGAAGACCGCGGCCGTCTCGTCCAATCACCCACACTTGTTTTGCCCCACTGCCACGGGTGGACGAAAATGCGAGGTGCCGTCCATTGGGCGAGTAACTGGGGCTTTCATTCGTTCCAAGTCCAAACGTCAGCTGTCTGACTTCATTCGTGGCAAGGTCGACCACCTTGATGTCGTAGCCAGGACCGGTCTGAGCGGCAAACGCGATCTCGTTGAACGGCGCCGGCGACCACGTGGGGCGATCGCAGCGAGACTCGAAGGTAATACGTCGCAGCCCGGTGCCGTCGACGTCAACGACATAGACTTGGGGCGCTCCCGTCCGATCGGAAACAAAGGCAAGTTGCCGTCCGTGGGGTGACCATGTCGGGCTCGTATCTATCAATGGATGGTTGGTCAGTCGGGTGACCCCGCCGCCTTCCGCATTCATGATGTAGATGTCTGGCTGACCGTCCCGATTCGAGGTAAAGGCAAGCTGGGATCCGTCAGGCGACCAGGCTGGCAACCAGTTTTGCGAATCAGCCGTGCCCGCTGCGGGGGTCCCAAGCCGGCCCTCGTAAATGTGGGAGACCAGCACATCCATATAGGGCCGCCACGCGGTGTAGGCGATCGCGCGACCATCTGGCGACCACGCGGGGTTGTTGTTGAGAGAACGGCTCACCGTGACCCGTCGCACGCCGACGCCATCGTAGTCGGCGAAGTAGACTTCCTTGGTCGCTCGATTCTCAACGAGGCCAAGCACCGATTCGCTGTTGCGATCAGAAATAAATGCGATCTTCGACCGAGCCACGCCCTCGAGGCCGCGCTGGTCTCGGTGAATCTCATCTGATAACTGATGAGCGAACACGCGGATGTTTGAGACCGACCCACTATATTCCACCCCAAACAATGAACTCCGCGCCGCCACATTGAACAAACGCGCCATAAACCGGAGCTGGTCCTCGCTGATTCGTTCCACAGTACAACTCAGAACAACATTCGCCCCGAGCTCGCTCCACGCTTCAAGCGGAAGGTCATCCAGCGACCGGCCAGTCGGAACCGAAGCATACGTATCGCGCGGAATTAGTCGAAATTCGCGTTCGAAGTCGATGTCGTTCCCCAAGACTTCGGCGATTGTCTCGCTGGCGGCGACCGTTTCAGTGTCCGTGGTCAGCGCGAGACAGTTCGGTATTGCCAAGCGGGCCTGGGCGCCAACCCGGTCCCGGATTACGAGGTCCACGGCGCCCTGCTGAGCGGCGCCCCCCCCGGCCGCAGCCACGACGAAGGCCGTCACGACTATTGCGCGCAGGAGAAAGGTGTAGTGGGCCCTAGACCAGCGTTTCCCAAGTTCGAGGCGCATGGCTCGGCTCCCTGTGCTCGCCGTCGTCGTTGCGTCTCGTCGCGATATGACCGATATGTCTGGCTGGCCGCGCCTGGACTGCGAACACAATGACCTCGAGCGATACGACTCGAACTTCTGAAACGCTGGTCTCGTCATGAATGGCCACTCAAAAAGATGGTTGATACTCGAAGGTCAAGCGAACGATTAGATTGTCCTCAGGAAACTCGGAGGGCAATCGCGGCAACTGCCGGCTCATTAGAACCGCCCGCCTGGCGCTTTGGTCCAGCGCGAGATACCCGCTCGAACGATCGATCCCCACGTCTCTAATCGTTCCGTCCGCGAGCACCGTAAACCTCACCGTGGTGAAGCCCGTCGCTTGCTGCCCCGAATCCCACAACTGCTGGATCAGAGAAATCATCGTCGCCAGATAGCCGGGACAGCAGAAGTCGCCAACCGCGATCTCCGTCCCGGTCCCGCCAAGGCCTCCCGTCGACAGTCCCAACCCGATCCCGGCGGTACCGGTGTCAGCCATCGTCGACCCGTCGCGGAGACGAGCACCTCGGGTTAGCTGACGTCCTCGGGCTTCCTCAGGCGCCGTGCGTACCTCGGATCGGGGCTCCAAACGGCGGGATTGCTCCGAGGGAAGGACGACATCCGGCGCGGTATCAGCGGGTGGTTGCACCCATTGAGGGCGCGCGGCTTCTTCGACCGGAATGACTTCTTGAATCGCTTGGCCGCCCATCGATGTCAGTCCACCCTGCCCGGGACCATCGGCTCCTCCGAGACGAATCGCCATCGCGACGCGGCTATCGTCAGTGGCGCTCGCCATCCAGGAGCCGGAGCCCACCACAATAAAGACAACCGCGGCGAGGTGCAGCCCCAGAGAGACGACGAGGTCCCGGCGAAAGTTCCCGCCGTCAGACACGCGTGTCGCGAGGGCGTTGGATGTTTCTTCCTTCACAGTCGTGAATCGTTATTCTTGAGCCGTTTCTATGGGAATCTCGGTAACCAGCCCGACATCTTCCACGCCGCCCTCTTTGAGCGCGTCCATGACCCGGATGAGCTCCTGATAGGTAATGCCTCCATCACCCCGCACAAAAACCTGACGATCTCTCGCGCCCTCCATCTCTTGCTTGATACGCTCCTGTAGCAATTCGAATCGCACACGCTCGTCGCCGAGATTTACGACCTGGTCCGTGCGAAATGTGAGCGGAATCGTCACAAAGAGGCGTTCAGAGCTGATTTGGTCAGAACGTCTCGCTTCGGGAAGACTCACCTCGAGCCCCGTCTGCATCATAGGCGCTGTCACCATAAATATCACCAGTAGCACTAACATCACGTCGACGAGCGGCACAACGTTGATCTCAGCGAGTGACGAGCTGACCCTGGCCCCCCGCCGGCGGTGACGGTGCCCACTGGCCTCACTCCCTTTCGACTGGACCTTTGGCATTTTGACGCGGCCCGATTACGAATAATTCAGCAAAGCGTTCAGGAGAAGTTCCGTTCGGCGATGTTGAGAAACTCGAGGGAAAAGTCATCCACCACCGATGCCAGCTCCTTCACCTTCTGTGTCAAGTGGTTGTAGAAGAACAGAGCCGGAATTGCCGCAAACAAACCGGCGGCCGTGGCTACCAGAGCCTCGGCAATGGGCGGCGCAACGACGGCAAGGTTCGTCGATCCGCTCTCGCCGATCCCTTGGAATGCGAGGATGATGCCCCAGACGGTGCCAAAGAGCCCGATAAAGGGGGTGATTCCAGCGGTGGTCGCCAAGAAATTGACACGATGCTCTAGCTTCGAGACCTCAAGACTCGATGCTCGGAGCAAGGCCCGGTCCAAAGCTTCAACACTTCGTAACGTCCGGCGCCCCGCGGCTTCCGCTCCGGGGACGGGCTGGCGCAACTGTGCGTTGAGTTCGATATAGCCGGACTCGAACACGCCGGCCAAAGGACTCTGCCCGAGCGATTTGCACACCGACTGGACCTCTGAGAACTTGCTGCTCCGCCGAAAGACGTCCAAGAAGCTCGACGTTTGACTCGTGACGGACCGGAATTGCTGCAGCTTGCGAAGGATGACCGCCCACGACAAGACCGAGAAGACAACCAGGATCAGCAGGACGATCTTTGACGGCAAAGAGGACTGGGCGATCAGTCCTAAAAGGCTGCCGACTCCGCCCCCGGACGCGTCGGGGCCACCTGGCGTCTGGAGAAGGGCATACAGTGACCACGAACGCAACCAACCCTCCAAAATGACACACACACGCCGCTTGGAAAGCGTAGACCGTTAGACGTTAGCACGACGCGCCACTGTTGTCAAACATATGATACGATGGGGTTTGTTCGATTTCGACCGCGCGAAACAGCGCTCGGGGGCACTGACACCAGGCCCCCGCATCTACGACAATCTTCTCGCATGATCCGGTTCCTCAGTGTTGAGAATCTGGCGGTGGTCGACCGGCTCGAAGTCGAGTTCCCCCCGGGTCTTGTCGTCCTCACGGGCGAGACGGGAGCCGGAAAATCTGTCGTCGTCGGCGCCCTCGATCTGTTGTTTGGGGGACGCGCATCGACGGATCTCATCCGCACGGGCCACACCACAGCTCGCGTGCAGGCGAGCGTGGAAGATGCGCACGGCGAAGAAATCCTGCTTCGGCGAGAGATCTCGTCACAGGGGCGTAGCCGAGTATTCGTCGGCGGCGCGTTGGCGACCGTCGGCGCGCTGCGAGACCGGGCCGCCCACTTAATTGATCTCCACGGTCAGCACGATCATCAGGCGTTGCTCAACGCGTCTAACCACCTTGCGCTGCTTGACGCGTTTGGCATGCTGCATGGGCATTTGGATGACGGAGTAGAACTCGCCAAAGCGTTTCACGCGTGGCGCGCGATTCATCAGCGCCTCGTGCGCGCGCGGACCAAGGACGAGGAGGCTCTCGAACGCCGGGAGCGTTTGGTCTTTGAGCGAGACGAAATCGAGTTAGTGGCACCAGAGCCGGGTGAGGACAGTCGGCTTACCGAGCGTCGCGCCCGGCTCACGAACCTAGAACGCCTGCGGAACACGACTGCCCAGGTATACGCGGAGTTGTATGAACGCGACGACGCCATCATCCCTCGCTTGAGCAAAGTCTGGCGTGATCTCGAAGAGCTTTCTGAGATTGACCCCAGCTTTGAACCATACGGCAAGTTGCGAGGAGATGTTGAGTCCCGCTTGGAGGACGTATCATTTTTCCTTCGAAGCTATGGCTCACAGCTAGACGACTCGCCCGAAGACCTAGAGAGCCTAGAAAATAGATTAAATGACCTAGGAAATATAAAGCGGAGATACGGTCCGGAAATCAAAGATGTATTGGCTCACCTGTCGGAGACCCATTCAGAACTGGACGACATTGATTCCCGCAGTCACTCTATTCAGGAACTCGCTGACGGGGAACGTCACGCCAGGCTCGCGTATCTGAAAGCTGCAAAACTGCGAACAGAACAACGGCGCCATGCTTCGAAGGCTCTCTCAAACGAGCTCAAGAAGGTGCTCCAGATGGTCGCGATTCCACGCGCGAGTTTCGATGTCAGACTCGCAGACGGCAGCAGTGGGGAAAACCCATCGGGGTGGACGGCATCCGGTGTCGATGCCGCCGAGTTCTATTTCTCCGCGAACGCCGGTGAGTCGGAGCGACCCCTCACGGCGGTGGCATCCGGCGGAGAACTGTCTAGGGTAATGCTCGGGCTCAAAACACTTGCCACGACCGATCATCCTGGGAAGACTCTAGTATTTGACGAAATCGACGCTGGGATTGGAGGCACCGTCGCGGATAGGGTAGGCGCCATGCTGAGACAGCTCGCCGAGCGTTATCAGGTCATTTGTGTGACCCACCTACCACAGATTGCAGCCTACGCAACCACTCATTTTCTTGTCACGAAGCAGGTGAGAGACGGGCGAACCACCGTGGCAGTCGATGATCTCGCTGGTCATCCGGAACGAGTCACGGAGGTTGCCAGATTGATGTCTGGGCGAGACTCGCCAGCGGCGAGAGCTGGAGCGGAAGAGCTCCTCAAGAGTAAACAAATTTCAAAAAGCGAAGATCGAAAGCGAAAGTCAAAGACAGCGCAAGGCGAAAGGTGAGGACGGCTGGTGAAAAAAGCGTGCATCGAGACATTCGGATGCCAAATGAACGTCCACGATTCCGAGAGGATGGCGGGGCTGCTCAAGCAAGCCGGCTACGAGATCACCGAGGAGGCTACGGACGCCGATCTGGTAGTCGTCAACACATGCAGTGTTCGAGAGCGAGCGGAAGATAAGTTGTATTCGAGACTTGGCGTTCTCAGCGGCGGGGACTCCGCAAACCGGCCGCTCATCGCGGTGACCGGATGCGTCGCGCAGCAGGAGGCCAACAACATTTTCCGCCGCAGTGGACATGTGGACGTAGTCGTTGGGACACAAGCCATTCGACACCTGCCGATGCTCGTGGACGCGGCGGAGCGAACATCCGCGCCTCAGATGGATGTCAACCCTTACGACGATGTCTCGTTTCCTCTTGGACTAGCTAGTCGCAACGACCCCGTAAAGGCTTTTGTTACCGTCATTGAAGGGTGCAATGACTTTTGCAGCTTTTGCGTGGTGCCATACACACGCGGCCACGAAAGAATGAGGCCCGCGGCAGACATCATCAGAGAGGTCGAGAGAGCAGCGGAGGAGGGGCACCGTGAAATCCAACTTCTTGGGCAGATCGTAAACCACTATGAAGCCCCGGACGTTCCGGGGTGTGATTTCGCAGGTCTCCTCGCCCAGGTCAATGATGTGCGTGGCGTCGAACGTATCCGATTCGCGAGCCCTCATCCGCGGCACGTCACAGCCGAGATGATCCGCGCTATGGCCGAATTACCAAAAGTCTGCAACCATTTACACCTCCCGGTGCAGTCCGGGTCGACGTCGGTACTAACAGCCATGCGACGGCGCTATACCAGGGAGGAGTATCTTGAGCTGGTCGGTAACATAAGGGACGCAATTCCGGCACTAGCTCTGTCCACAGACGTGATTGTCGGGTTTCCTGGCGAGACGGACGCACAGTTCGAAGAGACACTCTCGCTTGTTTCGGAGGTCGGATATCAGAGTATGTTCTCGTTCAAGTATTCGGAACGGCCGAAGACATTGGCGGCCAACCGTCTACCGGACGACGTCGACGAAAAAGAAAAATCGCGACGGCTCACCGAGCTCCAGCTGCTCCAGAACGGAATCCAGGCGCGTCTACTGGCTGAGGCAGTTGGGAGCACGCAGGAAGTGCTTGTAGACTCGACGAGTCGCCGCCGCGCCCATGAAGTATCAGGGAGAACATCACGCAACACCGTCGTCAACTTTGCGGGCTCTTCCGAATGGATCGGGCGTACTATGAACGTGAGAATTCTGCGGGCCGGTCCGCACAGCCTATGGGGCAAAGCCGAGGTTTCGCATGCTGATTGAAATGATGATCAGGGGGCTCATGGTCGACCCCGTCACAAACATGCCCATTGTCATTCTCCGAGACAAGGAAGGGGAGCGGGTGCTCCCAATCTGGGTTGGTATCTTTGAGGCGAACGCGATCGCCATCCAGATCGAGAATATAGAGCCCCCGCGCCCGATGACCCACGATCTTCTGAGGAACGTGATCGAAGATCTTAACGGCGCCGTCGAACGTATCGTCGTGTGTGACCTAAAGGACAATACGTTCTACGCCATGATTCACGTACAGCTAAAAGGCGAGGTCGTCATCGTCGACGCTCGCCCAAGCGACGCTATCGCCCTTGCCCTCCGTGTCCGTGCGCCAATTCTCGTGGACGAGAGCGTAATCGACGATGCCAAGACGATCGATTTCTCCCCAGACAAGGAGGACTCTGAACGATTGTCAAAGTGGCTCGAGAGCCTGGAGCCAGAGGACCTCGGCAAATACAAGATGTAGCAATTGTCGGCCGGCCGACAATTGGCAAGAATCCACGCCGAGGGATAGACGGCAAGAGGGAAGAGGAGACGGCTTCGAGCTACGCCGAAGGCACGCCAGGCCCACGACGATGGCCGCGGTGGCCTCTGTTTTTCAACGGGGGTAGCAACGTAAACCGATTCGATGTTTGCCGGCCGACATGGCGCAATCTCACGCATTTACCGATCCATGTATAAACTTGAAACCATCATCACAAGCGTGTAATGTCTCCACTCCCTTGACAGCTTGGTTGAAGGTTCTTAGAATAGCCCCTCCATTCGCAGCGGCATCGAAAATCGCTCAACCGACGTGTCGCGATGAGAGCACGAACAAAAGCATAAGGCGCCTCCCCGTCGTAGAACATGTATCCGGGCGCGACAGTGGCCCGGTGCGTGCGTCTTTCGTGGTCCGGTCTTGTTGAATGATCGTTGCAATAGCTAATCAAAAAGGCGGGGTGGGGAAGACCACCACCGCAATCAATCTGGCGTCAGCTCTTTCACTCAAGGGCAAGCAGACGCTCTTGATCGACCTTGACCCTCAGGCGAACAGCACCCTGTCGTGCCTGGACAGAGAGGCCGTAGACCTCAGCGTCTACGACGCACTCACTGAAACGGACCGAAGACTCGCGGATGTCATCAAGCCGGCAACGAACCATGAGAATCTCTGGGTGGCGCCGTCGCGCATTTCGCTCGCAAAGCTCGAGGCCAGGCTGGTCGGGGAGATCGATTCACATTTCAGACTAAAGGATCGAATCGAAGCGATTCGCAACCGATTTCCATACATTGTGATAGATTGCCCGCCGACTCTCGGATTGTTAACGGTTAATGCGCTCGTTGCCGCTTCTCATTTACTCATCCCCATCCAGTCGTCGTATTTCGCCCTAGAAGGAACGGACGACCTGCTCGAGACGATTGAGAAAGTGCGGGCCAGAGCGAATACCGGCCTTCAAATACTCGGTATCCTGATCACGATGCACGATCGGCGAACGTCACTGGCGCGTGACATTCATCAACAGATTCAAAAGGTGTTCGGTGCCAAGGTGTTCAAGACGGTGATAGGGAAAAACGTAAGACTCGAAGAAAGCCCAGCGTATCGTGAGTCGATTTTCAGCTTTGCGCCTGACTCGAGCGGGGCAGCGGATTACTACAGTCTGTGCGAGGAGGTAATGGACCGTGGCTAGTAGGAGAGGACTTCCCCAGACCGCTCGTATGCGACATGACGAACATTACGTAGATGCGCTCGCCGCTTCTTCCGGCTCTCCGGTTGGTCGCATCGTTCCGATTGAGCAGCTCGACCCAAATCCAGACCAACCGCGGCAGGTAATGGGAGACCTGTCGGAGTTGATGGCCTCCATCTCCGAAAAAGGAATTATCGAGCCGCTTGTCGTAAGGCAACGAGGCGAGCGGTTCCAAATTGTGGCTGGCGAGCGTCGGTATCAAGCGGCGGTTCAAGTTGGCCTACAAGAGGTTCCTGTCATCATCAGAAATGTGGATGACAGCGAGATGATTGAGATCGCACTTATTGAGAATATCCAGCGGAAAGATCTGACGGCCTTCGAGGAGGCCGAGGCCCTAAAAGCGCTAAATGACAGCTTTGGCCACACTCACGAAGAGCTAGCTCGGCGGATTGGGAAGTCGAGGACATCTATCACTGAATCGCTACACCTCAATACGATTCCGGAAGAAGTCAAGAGCCTCTGTCGGCTTGGCGAGATCAACTCAAAATCAATATTGCTTCAGATCTCTCGTCAACCCAGCGAGCAGGCGATGATTGAGCTTATTGAGCAAATCACCAGGTCTGGTGGAATGACACGCGCGGAGGCAAGAGAGGTTGCGAAGAAACCAACATCGATCGAGCGGCCGAAGCCGTTCATTTTCAAGTATGCGCCCCCATCGAACGCGTTCCGCCTCCAGCTGAATTTCAAGAAGACCAGCGTACCGCGGGCAGAGCTTATCGAGGCGATCGAGGAGATACTGACCGACCTCAAAGCGTGACAAATGAACCTACTCTAGTGTTTAGTTAACATAACACCCATTATTAGACCCAAGAACATGGCAAAATCTAGAGGGAATTCTGACGGCGAGCCCGAGGGGCTTGTTTAGTGTTTCTCCGGTTCCAGCGCGATTCTTTCGTGGGTCGATGGTCGAAGGCTCCAGCCGCGACAACCCTCGGAATCCTGGTTCATCGGAAACTTGGGTTCAGAGGCTCGAACCGCCGGAGTCCGATTACAAAGTACACGACCGCGAAATCTTCGAGAGGTCGGGCGAAGTTTTCGGCGTAAACTCTGCGTTCGTGATCCTACGCCGACCCCTTCCTTGGGGAGCCGATATGGAAAGCGGTGTCAGGTAGCGTAAGATAGTAGACCGTCACCATTCCACCCTGACAGTTCCCCTAGGCCATGCTACGCATCATCGACCGCTACATTCTGCGCGAGGTGATTCCGCCCTTCCTGCTTAGCCTCCTCGTTCTGACTTTCCTTCTCATGATTCCTCCGATCATGAGCGTCGCCGAGGAGCTGATCGCAAGGGGTGTCGACGGCCTGACCATCCTGAAGCTGATGGGCCTGCTCGTCCCGCAGGCGCTCGGCATCACGATTCCGATCGGACTCCTTATTGGCGTCCTCATGGGGCTTGGACGTCTTTCTACAGACCGAGAGGCCGTTGCGCTTCAGGCCTGCGGCGTGAGTCTCTACAGGATGCTGTATCCGCTCCTCGTGTTCGGCGCGGCCGCTACGGCCGTGACCTTCTATGTTCTGAGCGTGGCGCTTCCGGACGCCAACCAAGCCTATCGCGAACTCACCTTTCGTATTATTGCAAATCGTGCTGAAGGCCAAGTCAAGCCACGGGTGTTCGACGATGAGTATTTTCCTGGAGTCGTTCTCTATGTTCGGGAGGTGTCGGACAGTGGATGGTCGGACGTTTTCATGGCCGACACCAGGCAATCGACTCAGCCAGACGTCTACGTGGCCGAGCGCGGCCGGGTGGTGCTTGACCGCGAATCGCGTCGCGTCGATGTCGTTTTGGCGAACGGGACGCGCCATGAGGTCGATCCGGCCCAACCAGATACATATGAGGTGCAGGCGTTTCGAGAGTTGGTGATCTCGCTCGACCCTGACAGCGTGTTTAGGGATGTCACGATGGCAAGGGGGTTCAGAGAGATGACGATCTCGCTCTTGCGGGACGAGATCACGAGAATGGTGAACGCGGGAGCTCCCCCCCACGCGCCAATCATGGAACTCCATAAGCGATTTTCTATCCCGGCCGCATGTCTTGTATTTGTCATCATCGGACTAGGTCTCGGCGTGACGAGCCGCAAGGACGGAAAACTCGCGAGCTTCATGCTTGGGATCGGTATCGTTTTTTCCTACTACGTTTTCCTCTACGGCGGCGAGGCGATGACCAAGGGCGGCCTGATACCCGCTGAGCTGTCGATGTGGCTCCCGAATATCGCGATCGGGGTGGTCGGCGCTTTTCTTGTAGTCTGGCGATCTTCGTCCATCGAACGCCGCATCGGTATCCCGTTTCTTACGATATCCAATAAGCCGCAGCCGGCACCAGGAGACAACGGTGCAGGTCCACGTTCCGAGCCCGCGTCGTTTCGTGGAGCCGGTATTCCACGCCACCTGCGTTGGCTGAATGTGAACATCCTTGATTGGTATGTCACACGTGTGTATCTCGGGATCGCAGGTCTAGCGTTCGTGGGGCTCCTGGGGATTTTCTACATATCAACATTTATCGACCTCGCCGACGAGCTGTTCAAGGGACAGGCGACGGGCCGGATGTTACTGGAGTACTTTTGGTTCGCCACACCGCAGTTCGCATACTTCGTGCTACCGATTGCCGTGCTCGTCTCGAGCCTGGTCACGATAGGCATGCTAACAAAGACCAGCGAGCTGACGGTGATGAAGGCCTGCGGGATCAGTCTATATAGGGCCGCATTTCCTATCTTCGTTCTCAGCGCGGTATGGAGCGTTGCCCTCTTCGGGGTCGGAGAAAGCATGCTGGCACGGGCGAATCGACGTGCGGAGCTACTGAATAAGGAGATTCGAAGCGGCGCACCGCAGACAACGAATATCTTGCAGCGTCGATGGATGGTCTCTGGGATCGGATCAATCTACCACCATCTCTCGTTTGACCCGGATATCGATGAGATGGGAAACCTCTCGGTGTACGATTTGGAAGGACGGCCATGGAGGCTTGCGCGACGAACTTTCGCGCGTCACGCGAAATTCTTACCAGAGACCGATAGCTGGGAGGGACACGACGTGTGGGTGCGCGGGCTCGACACTGACGTGACGGGCGATGGCCAAGCCCTCGTCTCTTCCGCGTCTCGACCGCTCACGTTTCTCGAACCGCCAGACTTCTTCGAGACGGAGCCACCCGACTCTGAGCTCATGAACACTCGTGAACTTGGAATCTACGTAGAAGAGCTTAGGAACAGCGGATTCGACGTCGTCGATCTCGTCGTCGCCCTTCATCGAAAGGTGTCGTTTCCGTTTGTCACGGTCGTTCTGACGCTGATCGCCGTACCTTTTGCCGTCACGATGGGAGCCAGAGGCGCCCTCTACGGCGTCGGAGTTGGCATCTCGCTGTCATGCTCGTACTGGATCGTGATGAGTATCTTCGGTGCGTTCGGAAGCGCCGGACTCTTGACGCCGATCTTGGCCGCGTGGGCGCCGAACATCGTATTCGGGGCGTCGGCCACGTATCTGCTATTGACCGTGCGGACCTGAACGAGTGTCCAGCGTGAGGTGATTCGTTACATGAGTCGCGGCGTGAGGCGCCAGGCTCGTAAGGCGCGAGGAGCGCGGCTGCCTGGAAGTAGCGGTTGGGGCGGCCAAAATGCCCCCGCGCGGATATCACCATCTCTCTAGCTGCAGGTCCGCGAATCTAACCACCGCCTCGTCGCCGTGCCTCGAGTTGACAAGATCCGCGACAAACAGGATGGAGTCGATACGACTCCGCGATGGCGCGACCGTCTGCCCTGGGCCAACCGCCTGCATCTCGCTGAAAGGTATCGTAACCTTCCGGGGGCTCGTATTGGCCCAGAAAGAGGTCCGCCAGCGTGGTTCACCAGATCGTTTGCCATCGCGGAGCTGTCCTGAGATACGAACCGGGCGGTCGGCACTAACGCTAAAAGAAATGGCGTCAAAGTTGATAAGCAGACCGGAGGGAAGCCTGTGCGACACGGCAGCATACGCGTCCGGAAAGGACCTGTCGACCGATAGAGCGTAGGAAAATAGCAGCTCTCCGCTTTCATAACCCACGCTCACGCTTGTTTGAGGGTCGTGCTCCGGCAGCCACGGAGAGCTCTCCCCCACTGCTATCGTGGACCCGTCTTTTGTCTTATGGAGAGCACGGACGTCAGCGAGCGAGCGCGGAGATTGGGCGATGCGGGACAACGGACCTCGCGAACCGCCTACGTAAATCGGGTTACTTGCCATCCACAACACCTGTGGTTCGGCGCTGCCGGAAATTGTCTGTCGCGCGATGCGCGCTTCAACCCTGTAGACTGCTGCCCTTCTGCTCTGGGGTCGATATCGAAGCTCGGGTCCTGCCACGGAAAAAACAGATTCACCATCAGCGATGAGTACCAACCGGACGCCCGGGACGCTCGAGACCGTGGCCCTGAACTCTATTCCCCTTGCTGCCTCCGCCGGGACTCGCTGGCCCATTCTATGTGTCGTAGTTCGGCTGACCGCTTCAAACTTGAGCGTCGCTGGCGACGCAATCGCATCAATAGCGGTAAACACGTGCCCCGCGCGCAAGCTGTCCATCAGCCGCGTGGCATCTTGCGCCGGGTCTCCGGTCAAGCTACCGGCGAGCTCGGCGTGAACCGAAAACGTCCTAAACAATGTCTCGTAGTCAATAGGACCATGGGCGTCCGTCCCGGCGACCCCCACGACCCGGTGCGAGCGCGTTGCCTCGTCCCACTTGGCAAGCGCCGCGGTCGGACGGTCGATCAACGACGCCACCGTTTCTTTTGGGCGAAGCAGATAGGCGCCCACTCGAGCGAAAAGACGCCCCAGTGAATTGGTTCGCCACGCGCTATCCGCGTTGAGCCATTCGACCCCGTCAACTCCGCCCTCGAGGCCCTGCTGCTGACGCCAGGCCAGATTTGGGGCCGGCGAAGCGGGATGGGCTACGATACCGAAGCCTCC
>CAUZIB010000100.1:0-16548 GCA_963579735.1 Vicinamibacteria bacterium
CCGGGAAGCCCGAGTTCGTCGAGAACTACTTCCGCTTTGTCGCCACCGAAGTGCGCGAGCTGATGGCATCCCTCGGCTTCCGCACAATCGACGAGATGATAGGGCGAGTCGACTGTCTCGATGTCGCGCCGGCGGTCGACCACTGGAAGGCCCGCGGCCTCGATTTGTCGGCGGTGCTTCGCCAACCCGACGGCCTCTCGGACATTGGACGGCGATGCGTCACGACCCAAGACCACGGGTTGGACAAAGCGTTGGACAACGAGCTCATCCGGCGATGTCAGCCTGCGCTCGACGACGGAACGCCGGTGTCGTGTGAGCTACCCATTCGCAATATCAACCGAACCGTCGGCACCATGCTGGGGTCAGAGCTCACCCGCCGCTACGGGGCGGACGGCCTTCCCGACGACACGATCCAGATCAAATTTGACGGATCGGCCGGGCAAAGCTTTGGGGCGTTTGTGCCACGCGGCATCTCGCTGACGATCAGCGGCGACGCCAACGACTATTTTGGCAAGGGACTTTCCGGCGGCACACTGGTTATCGCTCCATCGACGCGCTCCACGTTCGTCGCCGAGGCAAACATCATCATCGGGAACGTGGCGCTCTACGGCGCAACCAGCGGGTCAGCGTTTGTGCGGGGCTTGGCCGGTGAGCGGTTCGCGGTCCGGAACAGCGGAGCGCACGCGGTCGTGGAGGGTATCGGCGACCACGGGTGCGAATACATGACCGGCGGGCGGGTCGTCATCCTTGGCAACACGGGTCGGAACTTCGCGGCCGGTATGAGTGGAGGCGTGGCATACGTGCTCGACCTCGACGGGGATTTCGACCAGCGGTGCAATCAGGACATGGTCGATTGCGAGACGCTTGACGAGGACGACCGAACCCTCGTCGTCAGACTTGTGACCAGACACGTAGCGCTCACGGGCAGCACCCGGGGCGAATGGGTGCTGCAGGGTAACGCCCTCGTGACGCGATTCGTAAAGGTCATGCCGCAGGACTATAAGAGGGTGCTCAATGCCGAAGCCAAAGCCAGAGCCGAATCGCGTGAGCCAGAGTTTGCGGAACTGATTGGCGTTTCCGCTCCGTAAGGAAATCCGATACAACTATGGGAAAACTCAAGGGCTTCATCGAGATCGAGCGGCAGAAACCACCGACACGCCCCGTCGTGGAGCGCGTCCAGGACTGGGGCGAAGTCTATTTGCCCTACCCGAAACCGGCCCTTCGTCAGCAAGGCGCGCGATGCATGGATTGCGGCATCCCCTTCTGTCATCAAGGCTGTCCGCTTGGCAATCTCATCCCGGACTGGAACGACCTCGTGTATCGCGGCAAATGGAAGGCCGCCCTCGACCGGCTGCACAAGACGAACAACTTCCCCGAGTGGACTGGACGTCTGTGCCCGGCGCCGTGCGAGGGGTCGTGTGTGCTCGCCATCGACCGCGACGCCGTCACCATCAAGTCGATCGAGTTGGCGATCGTCGAACACGGCTTTGACGAGGGCCTGATCCGTCCGGTGCCTCCGCAGTCGAGGACCGGAAAAACGGTGGCGGTAGTTGGCTCGGGCCCAGCGGGACTGGCGGCGGCTGACCAGCTCAACCGCGCCGGCCATCACGTGACCGTCTTCGAGAAATCGGACCGTATCGGCGGACTGATGCGATATGGCATTCCTGCCTTCAAGATGGAAAAGCGGTATTTGTCGCGACGACTCTCCCTGATGGAACAAGAGGGCGTCCAGTTCAACACGGGCGTCAATGTCGGAGTCGACATCGCCGCAGCCGAAATCAGGGGCGCGCACGACGCGATGGTCCTGGCCGGGGGCGCCGGTTCGCCGCGGGACCTCAGAGTACCTGGTCGCGAGCTCGACGGTGTTCACTTTGCAATGGAGTATCTGACCCAGCAGAACCGTCTCTGTGAGGGCGACGTCCTCACCGAAAACACCATCAGCGCCGCCGACAAGCACGTCATCATCATCGGTGGCGGTGACACCGGAGCCGACTGTTTGGGCACGGCGCATCGACAGGGCGCAAAGTCCGTCGCCCAGTTCGAGTTATTCCCCCAACCCCCCGATGCTCGATCGCCGGACAATCCGTGGCCGCAATGGCCACACATCTTCCGGGTCTCATCCGCCCACGAGGAGGGCGGCGACCGTGTCTACTCGGTCTCGACCGAGTCGTTTTCCGGTGACGATGCGGGGCATGTGCGCTCGTTACACGGCACCCGGGTAGAAATGAAGCAAGCGGACGGACGTCCGAGCTTTGAGACCGTCGCGGGCAGTGAGCTCACGATGGATGCCGATCTCGTCTTGTTGGCCATGGGGTTTGTGGGACCTGTCCGAGAAGGCATGCTCTCGGACCTTGACGTTCGACTGACTGAACGGAGCAACGTGTGGCGCGATGAGTGTTGGATGACCAGCGCGCCCGGGGTCTTTGCCGCGGGGGACATGCAACGAGGACAATCGCTCATCGTCTGGGCGATCGCCGAAGGACGGAGCGCCGCCCGCGGCGTGGACGCCTTCCTTATGGGAAGCTCGAGCCTCCCCGCGCCGCTCTAACCCTCACCGTTCATTCGAATACCGCGCTATGCCGAACAGGGCGACCTGAGTCCGGCGCGACGCGGGGGTAGGATGGGTCCCAGACGACCGAGGAGCACTGCCGCCCTTGGTCGAAAGGGAACAATTCAGTGCCGTCAATTCGACTGAACTCTGGGGCAGCGACGACCACCTCGATCATCGTCCTGGCCCGCCGCGTGCATACACGCTGACGCAGAATGACAAACGACGTTTCCGCCCAGGCTACACTCCTCGCCACGCTCGTTGATGTCAACCGAGCCCTCGCCACCGCGCACAGCCCCCGGGCCGGTCTGCAACGCGGGCTCGAGATCCTCGGCCACCTCTATGGTGTGTCTCGGACCGCCGTCGTCCTGACGAACCCCGAGACAAACCGACTCGAGGTCGAAGCGTCCGAAGGCCTCGCCGCCGCCGGACGCGGCGCGTCGTGGAGGATGGGCGAAGGCGTAACCGGAAAAGTGGCGGAAACCGGTCGACCGGTGGTGGTGCCTCAGATCGGTCAAGAGCCGTCCTTCTTGAATCGCACGGGAAAGCGCCGCGTTCGCGGGACTGAGGAGACCACATTCATCTGTGTTCCGATCCCTGGCGAAAGCGGACCGATCGGGGCCTTGAACGTCGACCTCCCTCACGAAAAAGGCCGCGACTACGACCACGACCTCCAGCTCTTTCGAGTGGTCGCCACGATGTTTGGCCAGGCGTTGCGGGTCAAAGAGCTCGTAGAAGCCGAGCGTCAGCGTCTACTCGACGAAAACGCCCACCTCAAGAATGAGCTCAAAGAGCGCTACGATTTCTCCCGCATCGTGGGCACGAGCGGTCCCATGCGCCGGGTCTTCGAACAAATTGCGCAGGTCGCCTCCTCCACCACGACCGCGCTTATTCGCGGCGAATCGGGGACCGGAAAAGAACTGATCGCCCACGCTGTTCACTACAACTCCAAACGCGCAAAAAAATCTTTTGTCAAAGTGAGTTGCGCCGCGTTGCCGGACTCCTTGATCGAGTCAGAACTCTTTGGATACGAGAAAGGCGCGTTTACGGGCGCCACCGCCCGAAAAAAGGGGCGCTTCGAGCTCGCGGCCGGGGGAACGCTGTTTCTCGACGAAATAGGCGACATCAACCTGGCGACACAGGTAAAGCTGCTCCGGGTGTTGCAAGAAAAAGAGTTCGAGAGATTGGGCGGCACCGAAACGGTCAAGACGGACGTACGCCTCATCGCGGCGACAAACGCAGACCTAGAAAAGGCGATCGCAGCCGGCGCTTTTCGAGAAGACCTCCACTACCGCCTGAACGTATTTACGATCTTCGTGCCACCACTGCGAGACCGCAAGACTGACGTGCTCCTCCTGGCCGACAGATTTCTCGAGAAGTATGCGGCGGAGCATGGCAAGGGCATACGGCGCATCTCCACCCCCGCCATCGACATGCTCATGGCCTATCACTGGCCGGGAAATGTCCGAGAGCTCGAGAACATCATTGAGCGTGCTGTGCTGGTCTGCGACAGCAATGTCGTCCACGCGCACGACCTGCCCCCGACGCTGCAAACCGCTGAGGCATCCGGGACGGCGAGCACGTCGTCGTTGGCCGATGCGGTCGGCGCGTATGAGAAAGACCTCATACAGGACACGCTCAAGACCACGCGCGGTAATCGGGTACGGGCGGCCACACTCCTCAACTCGACCGAGCGCATCATCAGCTACAAAGTCAAGAAATACAGTATCGACTGCCGTCGGTTTCGGGACTAGTCCACCGCCGTCGAGATGAAGTCAATCCTCGGGCCCGCCGTACCACCTGGCGCCGCGTTCCCGCTTCTGGCCATACAGCCGGGATGACTCGGCGCGGCGCGGCTCCAGGCGGTCCTCGGAACCTGAGGTTTTGACCTCATCTCGACGGCGGTGCACTAGTTGTCCTGTCGCAAGGAAACTGGTTTCCTACGCCCTTGTCTGCACTTTCGTAGACGAAATCAATACATCTCTACATTTGTGTAGATCAAGACGAAGTCAAATAACGTTTCCGGAACTATAAATTAGACATAATTGTCGATACCTGATATATAAATCTACATTTATGTAAGCATCTAGCCGCTCCAATGAGGCTGTATCCGGTCCCGACGTGGTCGTCCGTACGGGATTTTTCGGAAAAGCGCCGCTTTCTTGGTGTCCCACTCCATCCCGCCAACCTGGCCTTCGTCTTACTGATAGCAGATTGCCTGGGCGCTAACGCCCACGGCCAAGTGGAGACCACGCTATGAAACTGATCACGGCAATCATCCAGCCGCACATGCTCGACGGGGTCCGTGATGCGTTGTCGGGCTCTGGTATTCAGGGCCTCACGGTCACAGATGTAAAGGGGTTCGGGCGACAAAAAGGTCACACTGAGGTCTACCGAGGCGCGGAGTATTCGGTCGACTTCGTCCCAAAGATCAGGATCGACGTCGTCGCCAATGACGCCCATGTCGACCCCGTCGTGAAAGCCATCACCGCCGCCGCTCGCACTGGCGAGATCGGCGATGGAAAGATCTTTGTGAGCGACATGGGCGAAGCAATCCGCATCCGGACCGGAGAGGTTGGGGCTGACGCCCTTTAACCCGTCGTTCTTTCAACAACGTTCAAACCTTGAGGACACCACATCAATGATGAACTTACTCTCCCCGCTTGGCAGGCCGTGTCGCAGCGGTGGCTCTACTGGCCATCGCCCTGATGCCGGCGTCTGCGATCGCACAAGAAGCCGATGTCTCGGCCGAGATGTTCACCGTCAACAACACCTGGATGTTGGTGGCGACGTTTCTCGTTTTCATCATGCATCTGGGTTTCGCCTGTCTCGAATGCGGCCTCACCCAAGCGAAGAATACGGTCAATATCCTGTTCAAGAACACCGGGGTCATCGCGATTGGCCTACTGACGTATTCCGCCGTCGGATTCAACCTCATGTATCCGGGCGAGTTCGCGTTTAGAGGCTACTTAGGGTTCGCGGGATTCGGCCTTGACCCCGGGACCGAGGGCACCACCATCGCGTATGCGGACGGTGCGTATACCTAGCTGAACGGACTTCATCTTCCAAGCGATGTTCGCGGCCACCGCGGCCACGATCGTCTCCGGCGCGGTTGCCGAGCGAATCAAGCTGTCGTCGTTCCTCGTGTTCACCACGATCTATGTCGCATTCATCCACCCGATCGCCGGTTCGTGGAAATGGGGCGGAGGCTGGTTGGATGAATTGGGATTCTACGATTTTGCCGGATCGACGCTGGTGCACTCCGTGGGCGGATGGGGCGCCCTTGCCGGTGTTATCCTCCTCGGCCCCCGGATTGGCAAATACGTCAAAGGGCAAATCCGACCGATCGCCGGACACAGTATGCCGCTCGCGACCATCGGGGTCTTTCTTCTGTGGCTGGGTTGGTTTGGGTTCAACGGCGGGTCAGTCCTGAGCGCCGACCCGGGGCTGGTCTCGCTCGTCTTCGTCACGACCAGCTTGGCCGCCGCGGACGGGGTCATGGGGGCCATGGCCGCATCGTGGGCGGTTTTCAGCACAAGCCGGATCTGAGCATGGTGCTCAATGGCTCCCTCGCCGGCCTGGTGGGCATCACCGCCGGGGCGGACGTCGTCAGCGTAAATGCCGCCATGCTCATCGGACTTATCGCGGGCCTCATCGTCGTCGGCTCGGTCATTGCCATCGATCGTCTCAAGCTGGACGACCCGGTTGGAGCGCTCTCCGTGCACCTGGTCTGTGGCATCTGGGGCACGCTCGCCGTCGGGATCTTCAGCCCCGCGCATTCGTTTCTCATTCAAGCGCTCGGCGTCCTCGCCTACGGTGCGATCTCGTTCCCGGCGGCGCTGCTTATCTTCTTTGCGCTCAAGCAGGTGATGGGCCTACGTGTCAGCGAAGCGGAAGAACGAATCGGACTCGATGTCGTGGAGCACGGAATGGAAGCCTATGGCAGTTTCCAAATGTTCCCCACACGTTAGTTGGTTGGCCTGTTATCACATGAGAGAAAACGCATCATGACCTTTACTGGGATTCGGGAGCAACACGACCAACTACGACGCCACCTCAGCTGGGGCGTGGCCATCCTCGTCCTCACTGGCGCGAGCGCGGTGCCAGCCCTTGCCCAGGATGCCGGCAACAATGGCGCGGTGTCGGTGGCGGCGGGGATCGACTTCAGCAACGCCTACTATTTCCGCGGCATCATTCAGGAGACCGAGGGATTCATCGCGCAACCGTTCTTGGAAGCGGGCATCTCGTTGTTTGAAGGCGATAGCGGCCTGCAGAGCGTGTCGGTGACAAGCGGACTGTGGAACAGTTTGCACTCTGGCCCCAGCGGGTCCAAGGGGGCGAAGACGGGCCCGGCGACCCTGCCATGTGGTACGAGACCGACTACTACGCGTCGTTGGGTCTCGGTTTTGCGGAGGGCTGGTCGGCCGACGTGACCTACACCGCCTACATGAGCCCAAACGGCACATTTGGTACGGTGAGGGAGCTCTCGACCGGCATCGCCTACGAGGACGTGGGTATCGCGCCCTACGTGAACTTCGCGTTCGACCTTGACGGCCAAGCTGATGGCGGGTCGAACGAAGGTACCTACTTCGAGCTGGGCGTCGGCCCGGCTCTCGACTTCCCGGACTCGCCGGTCAGCCTGTCGTCTCCCGTCGCGATCGGCCTGAGTGTAAGTGACTACTACGAGACGGGAGACCAAAGCGACTCGTTCGGGTTCTTCCAGTTCGGACTGGTCGCCGGCATCCCGCTGCCGACCGCTCCCGAATATGGCAGCTGGGAGCTATCTATCGAGGCAAAATTTATCGCCTTCGGGGACGCACTCAAGAGCATCAACGGTGCCGACGACGGGTTTGAGCCGGTCGCCGTTTTTGGTCTCAGTCTGGGGTATTGAGAATTCGCGCACTGAGAAAGGGGGGATGAGAGCAGAGCGCCCCCCTTTCTGCGGCCTCGTGCAGAAGCATGTTGTGGCGGCAATTCCTGTAAAATACGCGGCTGGTGGGCACCGCCACCGGGCTCGCCTCGTGCGGTCGCGTCGCAACGTGGCACAAAATTCGCCAATACGCAGTCGCCGCACGGTTTCACGTGCCAAAAAGTGGGAGCCAAGGGAGCACATGACGACATTCGGGACGAAATCGACAGCCGCGTTCGGACGTCTGCTCGTCGGAGCGCTCGTCGCCGTTATCTTTGAAGGTCTGTCACCAGTGGCAACGTTGGCGCAGGACAGTAACAGTCAGAACATCTCGGGCACCGTGTCCCTCGATGTCTCCCACGCGTATTTCTTTCGTGGCATCAAAAAAGAGCGGCAGGGATTTGTGGGTCAACCATCCGGCGACCTCAACTTTGCGATATTTCGCAAACAGGAAGCAGAAGGACTGCACTCGGTTGACTTTCAATTTGGGCTCTGGAATAGCCTGCACACCGGCCCCAGTGGTTCTGGAGATGGCCCAGCCACACATGTAAAAACTTGGTACGAGAGTGACTTTTTTACCGGCGTGACCCTCGGTATTGACAATTGGGAGGCCGGGATCATCTACACCTCGTATATGAGCCCCAACGACTCCTTCGACTCGATTCAAGAGATCGCATTTAGTCTGTCCATTGACGACGAGGACAGGTTTGGCCGCTACTCGATGCAGCCTCACCTGTTGTTGGCCGTAGAGATGAACGGTGAAGCAGATGGAGGCTCTGGGGAAGGTGTCTACTTCGAGATCGGAGTCGAGCCGGGGATGGAGATCCTCTCGGGTGACGCCTCACTCAGCGTTCCGCTGACATTCGGCTTCAGCATGAGCGACTACTACGAGAACGGCGACGACCTGGCCAGTACGTTTGGGTATTTTGATGTCGGTATCGACTTCGGCTACCCGCTCACCATGATGGCCCTCGGATATGGAGACTGGGAGTTCTCGGCCGGCATCCATATGCTGAGCCTCGGCGACTTTCTCAAGGCAGTAAACGACGGCGACGGCGTGCAGAGCGTCGCGTCTTTTGGCATGAGCGTCGGTTTTTAGCCGAAGTCACGCCCAATCCACAAAAGCCGTGAGTACCGTCGCAACCCGGTCTTCCAGCGGGATGCTGAAAGAGGCGCTAGCCACGGCTCGAGACGAGTTGGTCTCTCAGACCCGTTTGGCCTACGGCGGGCTCTTTGCCGTTCGCCAGTACGCGGCGCGACTCGACGAGATCATCACTCGTATCCATCTCGCGGCACAAAAGCTTACCGAAACACCCCACGCGCTGGTGGCCGTTGGGGGCTACGGTCGGCGCCATATGTGTCTCCACTCTGACGTCGATCTGTTGATGGTTTTTGATGGCGCGATCGGGGCCGCGGAGAAGCGGGCCGTCAAAGCCGTCCTTCACCCGTTGTGGGACCTTCGCCTCGATATCGGGCACCAGGTGCGCGAGCTTGGCGACACTGCGACGGTCGACACCGATAATCCGGAATACCTCATCGCGCTTCGAGATGCTCGCTTTGTCGCCGGTGACAAAACTGTCTTTGAACGATTTTCGGACGTCTGTATCCGGGAGGGCGCGGCTCTGGAAGAGCCGACTCTGGCTGCGCTCCGCGACCTGGTCGGTCAAAGACATACGCAGTTCCAGCACACGTTGTATCAGCTCGAACCGGACATCAAAGACGCGCCTGGCGCTTTGCGTGACGTCTCCGCCATCCGTCTCATCGCGGCGCTCGACCGACAGGCGCAGCCGCTCAAATTTCGAGCCGGACGCCTCAACGAGGCCGAAGACTTCATGCTGCGTATTCGCTCGATTCTTCACCTAGAGCGAGGACGTAACCTCAATGTGCTCACGCACGAGCTGCAAGAAACCGTCGCCTCGGCTTTTGGCTCCCCGGGTGAGAAGCCTCACACCCAGGTCGGGGCGCTGATGAGCACGTACTTTCACCATGCGCGGATCATTAGTCGAGGGCTAGCCAGCACCGTCGCGCCGCGGCCGCAGACTCCACCCCCAGATCCTGTCCCGGTCGGCGATGGGCTCGTCGGTCGCGAGCACCAGATCTCATTTTTGGATGGGACACGGGCATCGCTCCAGCCACACCTGTGGCTTGGCGCTTTCGAGGCCGCCCTCGACCACGACTCCGAAGTATCGGACCAGGTGCTCACCTGCATTGAGCGGCACGGAGACCGCTATTCGCCGGAGCGGTTTTTTCCCGGCAAGGCCGAGCGGGATCGGCTCCTTCGGGTGCTGCGTCCCCGTCCCGGTCTCTACGCACGACTCTCGGAAATGCACGCGAGCGGTCTACTGGGCCGAATGTTCCCGGAGTTCCAGAAGATCTACTGCCACGTCATTCGCGACTTCTACCACAAGTACACCGTCGACGAGCACACGCTGCTGACCATTCGAAACCTCGAGCGTCTGGGCGATCCGAAAACCCCCGGTCGCCGACGTTTTGGGGGCCTTTTCGCAGAGCTCGACCGACCAGAGCTACTGGTCACTGCGCTGGTTTTTCATGACGTGGGCAAGTGGACGAACCGGAACCATTGCGAAGAGGGCGTGCGCATGGCCGAAACGGCCCTGCGGCGGATCCGGATGCCTGAACCAGACATTGCGAACGTTTCGTTCCTGATTCGCCATCACCTTCAAATGTCGACGGCCGCGTTTCGCCGCGATAGCGGTGACCCCGAGGTCGTCGAGCAGCTCGCGCGTCTTGTCGGCACCGAGGAGCGTCTCAAACAGCTGTGCCTCATGACGTTGGTTGACGTCGAGGCCGTTGGCCCAGATGTGATGACGCCATGGAAGGAAGACCTACTCTGGCGACTGTATGTCGATACCTACAATCGGTTGACGCTCGGCTATGGCGACGACGTCATCGACCCCGCCGCGACCAGTCTGGAAGCGCTGCTCGAGACGCTACCTCCCGACATCACCCAGACCGATTTGGACGCATTTCTCGAAGGGCTGCCCCGACGATATCTGCGGACGGTTGACCCAAAGCAGGTCTATGACCACGTCAGACTCGGTCGGGATCTCGGCCCCAGCGATGTGCACTGCTCACTGGGGCGCGACCTGGCAGATTCGGTGAGGGAACTGACGGTCGTGTCTGTAGACCAGCCCAAGCTCTATGCCAAGGTCTGCGGTGTGCTGTCGTATTTCGGCATGGACATTTTGCGTGGCCAGGCGATGTCAAATACGCACGGGGTCGCGCTCGACGTGTTTCAGTTCACCGATGCGGAACAGTTTCTCGGTCAAAACGCGTCGGCCGAGAGCGAGCTCATCCACCGCCTGCAAGAGGTCGTCGCGGGACGCGAAGACATCGACCGCACCCTCGCCCCAAAGCAAAGAGGGCTCGCGCGCCGTCGGTCACCCCACATCAAGGTGGTGGTCCATGTCGACAACCAGTATTCCGACCGATTCAGCATCATCGAGATCATCGCCTCCAATGCCTGGGGCCTCTTGTATCGCATCAGCCGAGTGATTTCGGATCACGATTCCAATATTGACCTCGTCCTCATCTCCACCGAGGGTGACCGCGCCATCGACGTGTTTCACCTGACAAGAAATGGCGGCAAGCTGACCGGCGCGGAGACCGATTCGCTGCGAGACGCCCTCCTGGAGGCACTGGCGGCGGCGGACGCACCATGAAGGCGGACGCACCGTGAAGATTGTCAAAGCGATCGTGCGCCCGAACAAGGTCGACGACGTCAAGGACGCGCTGTCTCAAAATGGCGTCTCGGGGATGACGGTGACCGAAGTGCGGGGCCATGGGCGACAACGTGGTCATTCTACGGTGTATCGAGGGAGCGAGTATGAGGTGAGTCTCCTCCCTAAGATCGAGATCGAGGTCGTCGTGCCAGACGCGCTGGTTGACGACGCCATCAACGCCATCATGAAGGCCGCCCGCACGGGTGAGATCGGCGATGGGCGCGTATTCGTGATTCCAGTGGAGCAAGGATTGATCATTCGTACCGGGGAAGAAGATGTCGTGTGACGTAAACACAACAATATGAGTCGGAGGATATTGGATGACACCACAAGACGTGATGGCACTCATCAAGGAAAAGGACGTGAGGGCGGTGGACGTGCGATTCGTCGACCTCCCCGGTCTATGGCAGCACTTCACGCTGTCGTCAAAGGAATTCGCCATAGACGCCTTCGATGAAGGTCTGGGATTCGACGGGTCAAGCATTCGAGGTTTTCAGGAGATTCAGGAAAGCGACATGCTCCTGATTCCAGACGCCGCGACAGCGTTCATCGACCCCTTTGCGGCGGTGCCCACACTCGTGCTGATCTGTAATGTCAAAGACCCCGTCACCGGAGAGTCATATACGCGAGACCCGAGGTATATCGCCCAAAAGGCCGAGTCCTATCTCAAATCCACCGGTATCGGAGACACCGCATTCGTCGGGCCAGAGCCAGAGTTCTTTATCTTTGATGACGTGCGTTTCGGTCAGGGTTACGACCACGGCTTTTACTACGTCGATGCCGCTGAAGGGTTTTGGAACGCGGGACGGGTGGAGAACCCAGACGCCGCGGGGGGCTCACACAACCTCGGTTACAAGCCACGCTACAAAGAGGGGTACTTCCCGGTGCCCCCGATGGACAGCCACCAAGACCTTCGAACCGAAATGATGCTGACCCTGGAATCGGTCGGTGTCGACATCGAGGTTCACCACCACGAGGTCGCGACCGCTGGACAGGCCGAGATCGATATGCGTTTCGATTCGCTACTCACCATGGCCGACAAGCTGCTGAAGTACAAGTATGTCGTCAAGAATGTCGCCCGCAAGCACGGCAAGACAGTGACTTTCATGCCGAAACCGGTCTTCCAGGACAACGGGTCGGGCATGCACGTGCACCAGAGCATTTGGAAGAACAACGAGAACACGTTCTTCGAAGCGGGCACGTATGCCGATCTGAGCAAGACGGCCCTCTACTATATCGGCGGGATTCTCAAGCACGCGCCGGCGCTGTTGGCGTTCTGCAACCCGACGACCAACTCGTATCGGCGACTGGTGCCCGGCTACGAAGCCCCGATCAACCTGATCTACTCCCAGCGCAACCGGAGTGCAGCGGTCCGCATCCCGGCCTATTCGCGCAGCCCGAAAGCAAAGCGTATCGAGTGCCGGTTCCCAGACCCGACATGCAATGGGTATTTGGCGTTTAGCGCGATGCTCATGGCGGGACTTGACGGGATTCAAAACAAGATCACTCCGCCCGGACCGCTCGACAAGGACCTCTACGACCTGCCGCCGGAAGACCTCTCGAAGATCGCGAGCACACCTGGCAGCCTCGCCGAGGTGTTGGACGCGCTCGAAGCCGACCACAACTTCCTGCTGAAAGGTGACGTGTTCACCCCTGACGTGATCGAGAACTGGGTGGGCTACAAGCGCGTGCACGAGGTAGACGCCATCCGTCTCCGGCCACACCCGTGGGAGTTCGCGCTTTATTTCGACATCTAAGCAGTGACCTCGAGCGCCGGGTTCCCTGAGAGAGACCCGGCGTTTTACTGCGTCCAACGTGTGTGCTGTTGATGGATACGACCGAGGACGCATCCCCCGGTATCGCACCGCGCGATCTTTTTCTCTCCCCGGACCTGGCAGAGAATGACGCGCGACAATATCTGGCCCGGCGAGGATTCGCTGACCCTGCGGCGGCCGACGAGCATCTTCAGCAGCTTGCTGACGATCTCCCAACGCGGCTCGCACTCGGCGAGCTCGCGCCCTCCCTCTTCGAAGCGCTCACCGAAGCACCCAACCCCGACGCCGCGCTCGTCGGATTCTGTCGCTATGTCTCCACGCGGGTCCCGAAGAGCTCCTTTGTGGGCTATCTGCAGGACGACCCGCGGGCACTGCACACCCTGACCTACTTGCTTGGCGCCTCACCCTTTCTCGGCGAGGTGCTCATCCGCAGTCCCGAGTATTTTCACTGGCTCCAACGAGAGCTCGATGGCCCGGCGCCGGACCGTGTCGATTGTCGACACGCCGTCGAAACCGTTCTTGCTCAGGACTCCGGACAGCAGAGTCGTCTCGACGCGCTCAAACGACTTCGACGTCGCGAGTTGCTCCGTATCGCGGGCCGTGATTTTCTCGACAAGGACACGTTGCGGTCATCGACAGAACAGCTCTCGAACCTCGCCGACGCGATGATAGACGGCGTGATTCGCGTGCTTCAAGAGTCCCACATAACCGCTGGGGCACCGCCACTCCCGGGCCGCTTTGTCGTCGTCGGAATGGGAAAACTCGGTGGTCGTGAGTTGAACTACAGCTCCGATATTGACCTCGTGTACATCTACGTGGCCGAAGCGTGGGACGAGCCCAAAAAACGCGACGATGACGACGACACCTCGGTCGCAAAGGGCGAACCGCGACAGGACGGCGCCGCGGCTGATCACAGCGCACACGAGCGATTTCAACATTTTGCCAAAGAGCTCACGACCGCGCTTGCCCAACACACGGACGAAGGATATTTCTATCGAGTCGACTTACGGCTGCGTCCCATGGGCGCGCGCGGAAACATCGCGTACTCGCTGGCACAGAGCAGACAGTATTACGAGGCCCTCGGTGAGACCTTTGAGCGGTTCGCCATGATCAAGGCACGAGCTGTCGCCGGCGACCTCGAGCTGGGTCAGCGGTTTGTCGACATGGTCCGACCATTTGTCTACCGTCGATATCTTGACCACGCCGCGATCGAGGAGCTCGCTCGCTACAAGGCCCGGTCGGACCGCGAGCACGCGAAACGCGAGCCCGGCGACCGAAATCTCAAGCAAGGGCGCGGAGGCATCCGTGAAGTCGAGCTCTTTACCCAGGTATTCCAGCTTCTGTATGGCGGTATCCACCCGGAGCTCCAGCAACCGCATACTGTCACCGCCCTCCAGACGCTTCGGGAGCAGGGATTCATCGAACAAGCCGTCCTGGATGACCTCCAACAGGCCTACGAATTTCTGCGACGCGTGGAGCACCGGCTGCAAGTCGTCCAGCAAAGCCAAACCCATTCCCTGTCCGACGAAAAGCATGAGCTCGGTCTCACGGCGCGGCGACTCGGTTTCACGGATGTCGTGGATTTCACGACGCGGCTCGAAGCGCACCGCCAGCGCGTGCATGCGGTGTATACGAACCTGTTCGAGCATCGCAGTGACGATGCCGAGTTCCAAGGCCGACAGCTTTTCCGTTTGCTGGCAGGCGAACTCACCGACGACGACGCCATCGCCCATCTGCGGGACCTCGGGTTCTTGGAACCTGAACCCGCGCTCCAAATCATCCGGGCGCTCGACGACGTAGCCTCGCTCGCCCATTCCAAGTCATCGACTCGCAATCTCCTGGCCAACTTGCTGGCGACCGCGCTCGAGGATATTTCGAGGTGCGGCTCACCGACGGCCGTGCTCAACCGCCTCGAACATGTCGTCGCCCGCACGAGAGGCCCTGCCGCGCTCTATCGCAGCCTGCTCGAGAACGCGCCGCTACGGCATCGACTTTTCACGACACTCGACACCGGCGAGCTGTTCGCCCACCGGTTGGGACGATATCCGGAGCTCCTCGATTTCTTGATACCGGCCACCATCCCGAGTGAAACGTTTCGTCCTATCGTCGTCGAGGCATTCGCCGGAATCGATCGCTCAGACTCCGGAGCCGCCTCGGACGCCTTCCGACGCGTCAAAGCGATCGAAGAGTTCAAGGTCCTCGTCGAGTGGACCAACACGCGTTCGGTCCCGGCCTTGACGGAAAAGCTCTCGCTGCTCGCGGATACGGCGCTCACGTGGGCCGCGGAACACGCGCTCGCGGAGATCCGTGGGGACGACCGTGCCGCAGGTGGCGATGTTGGGCGGTGGGTCATCCTCGCGCTTGGCAAACTCGGGGGACAAGAGTTGACCGTTCACTCCGACCTGGACGTCGTGTTCCTGTATGACGGCGACCCCTCCGACTCGGCGCCTTATACCGAGCAACAGGCATTCGTGCGTGGCGTGTATCGCATTCTCGAAACCCAAACCGAGGAAGGCGTCGCGTATCACGTCGATACTCGTCTTCGACCTGAGGGAAAGAAAGGCGCATTGGCCATTCCACTCACGTCCTTTGTTCGGTATCTCGACACCCGAGCCGAGATCTGGGAACGCATGGCGTGGACGAGGTGCCGAGTCGTGGCCGGCTCACGCTCCCTCGGGGACGAGGTCCGCCGCGTCGTCGACACCTTCGTGTATGGGTCGTGGGACAACACGATGCCTGCATACGCACGACACCTCAGACACCGAATGGAACGAGAGCTATCCCAAGAGGCGGCGGGTACCAGATACGACCTCAAGGTGGGACGGGGTGGCCTCGCCGACATCGACTTCCTTCTTCAGGTGGTCCAAATCCGTGAAGGAGCCGACCGAGAGTCATTCAGAGTCGCAGGCACCCGCGCGCTGCTGGCAGCGTTGCCGGAGAATCCCTACCTCGAAGCCGACGACGTGCGCCGGCTCCGTCGCGCCTATGAATTTCTCCGAACGCTAGAGACCACAGTGCGTATCGACTCTGATTCCGGACGCGGCTGGATTTCATCCGACCCCAGGGACCTCGACTCTCTGGCGGCTCGTATGGACGACGGCCTGCCAACCGAGGAAGCATTCCTCGAGCGATACCTGGCAACGACGACCGACGTGCGAGAGATCTTTGACACCGGAATGACCAGGCTCACAAGGGCAGAATAGCTGAGCGGCGGCGGCCACAGGCGAAAAGGTGCGGCGACCCTCTTTCTCTAACTTTTTTCAATTTCGCGTGCCCACTAGCGATTGGTTCCGCTATGGTACCTAGTCATGCCGCGTCAGGGCGTCGAATCAACTCCGCTCGACCACCCGTAGTGTCTCTCGTTTGATGCACGATCGAATGATGCACGGTCGGACGGATACCGCGACGACCGACAAGGTCTTCACTGGCCCCGTCGGGCGCTTTGAAGAAGCATCGCGACACAGCTGACCCTCCACTACCGAAACCATCAATGGGCAAGCGGAGCAGCATTCGCCGTATCTGGCTTGGGGTGTCCGCCCTCGTTATCCTGGCGGTGGGCGTCGTCATCGGGCC
>CAUZIB010000101.1:0-16421 GCA_963579735.1 Vicinamibacteria bacterium
TACGCAGACATCCGAAGCCGTCACCCGTGGCGTGCGGGTCAACGTCACCGCCCGTTACGCACCGGAGCGATCGGCGCCCGCCCGCGGGGAGTGGTTCTTCCTTTATACGATCGAGATCACCAACGAGAGTGCGGAGACCGTGCAACTGGTGAGCCGCCATTGGACGATCAAGGACAGCGACAGCAATACCAAGGACGTCCGCGGTCTTGGTGTCGTCGGTAAACAGCCAGTCCTCCAGCCGGGTGAATCGTTCGAATACACCTCGGGATGCCCTCTAAGCACCGCCTTCGGCACGATGGAGGGCACGTATCAAATGGTGACATCTGACGGGGACGAGTTCAACGTCGAAGTCGCGACGTTCACACTCAGCGAGCCGTATACGGTGCACTAACGGGATTTTCACGACGGGCTGCTAGGGAGCCGCGAGCCTCAGCGCTTCGACCGAAACGCCGGACGCCTCCAGTCGAGTCCGAATACCGGCGGCCAGATTGACGGCGCCCAACGTGTCGCCATGCACACACAGCGTGTCGGGCGTCAGATGGATGGTCTCACCAGTCAACGCCGTCACCCGTCCATCCAATACCATCTCCGTCGCCCGCGCGACGACGGCCGCGGGGTCGTCGATCACGGCTCCGACCACAGAGCGTTCGACGAGACACCCTTCGGCGTCGTAAGCACGGTCGGCAAAGACCTCCGCGGCGACCCGCAATCCCACGTCACGACCGGCGTCAAGGAGGTGCGAACCCGCCAGCCCGAACAGGATGAGCTGGCGGTCAAAACTCGCGACTGCCCGAGCGACCGCATCCGCGCGCACGCGGTCGGCCGCCGCCATGTTGTACAGCGCGCCGTGAGGTTTGACGTGCGCGAGGCGTCCTCCCTCCGCGGCGACGATGCCGGCCAGCGCTCCTACCTGATACAGCACCAAGTCCTCGACCTCGCTGGCCGACGCGCCGAGCGACCGCCGTCCAAATCCGACGAGGTCGGGGAACCCCGGGTGCGCACCCACCACGACACCATGCTCGAGGGCGAGTCGTACGGTACGGCGCATCACGGCTGGGTCGCCCGCGTGAAACCCGCAGGCCACGTTGACAGAGCTCAGACTCGGAATAATTCGCTCATCGTGCCCGAGCGTGTAGACGCCATACGATTCGCCGACGTCGCCGTTCAAGTCGATGCGCGGGCGGGTCATGTGAGCGGATCGTAATGCCTCCCGGTCCGGTGCGGTCCTGTAAGATTCGTGGCGGCCTATGGATATTCGCGCGGCTAGACATCTGCGGAGGCTTGTGTCGTCCGCTCCTCCGGTAGCTCTCCCCACGCTGGCACTGGTCTTGGCGGTCGTGCTCGCCACGGCAACACCGGTGGCTGCCCAAGCGGGGCGGTATCCCACCGCCCGTCACGGTGGCAACTACATGTTCAACTTTTACTTTCCCCCCGCCCCCAGCTCGACACCGTGGGGCCCCACCTGGTCACCGTCGGGTGATGCGCTGGCAGTGGGAATGAGCGGGTCGATCTGGCGTGTGGACCTGGCCTCGGCGATTGCCACCGAGCTTACGGCGGATACGGCGTATCACGCGTTGCCGGACTGGTCGCCCGACGGCCGCTGGATAATCTATGTCGCTGACAACGACGGCACGACGGTCCAGCTCGAGATTCTCAATGTGGAAACTGGCGAAAGCCGCCGGTTGACCGACGACGAGTTCATCTACAGCGACCCGACGTTCTCTCCGGATGGCAGCCGGGTAGCCTACGTCTCGACGCGACCAAACGGCTACTTCAACGTCTACGTGCGGTCGATTCGCGATGGTCGATGGTCGGGTGAGGAAATCGCGGTTAGCCGCGACAATGGTTTCGGACGGAACCGTCTCTACTTTGGCCGGTGGGACATGCACATCACGCCGGCCTGGCTGCCCAGTGGAGACGAGCTGCTGCTTGTGTCGAACCGTGACGTGCCGCTGGGGTCGGGCAATGTTCTCCGGGTGCCCGCAGTCGACGGGGGGATCGCAGATGCGCGATCGGTGTTGACCGAGCAAACGCTCTATCGCACCCGGCCGGACGTTGCCAGCGATGGTCGACGCTTCGTCTACTCCTCCACGCGGGGGGCGGCGGACCAGTTCAACAATCTCTACGTCCAGCCGACCGTTGGGGGTGAACCCTACAAACTCACGCTCTTTGACCACGACGCGTTTCATCCGCGGTGGTCTCCCGATGACGAGCAGATCGCGTTCGTGACGAACCGGGATGGACTCCCACAACTGGCGCTGCTCCAAACGCACGGCGGCGCGCTCAGGACGGTCACCATTCGTGACCGACGCTGGAAACGGCCGACTGGCATTTTGACGGTTCGGACACGCGACCGGGCGACACACGCCCTCACCGGGTCTCGTGTCCACCTCTTCGCGGCCGACGGCAAAGCCTACGCGCCGGCAAACGCCTACGCCCGGGTTGGGGCGCAGGCGGACCATCTCTTTCACCATCCGGGTGAATTCACCGTGGAATTGCCGGCCGGTCAGGCCGAGCTCGACATCGTCAAAGGATTCGAATATTGGCCGCAAACGCTTGCGGTGGACGTCGTCCCGGATGCCGTCACCGAGATAACGGTTGAGCTTGAGCGCATGACCGACATGGCCGCCCAGGGCTGGTATAGCGGGTCGACCCATGTCCACATGAACTATGGGGGCAACCTCCACAACACGCTCGACAATCTAATTATGATGTCGGAGGCGGAAGATCAAGACCTGGTTCTCGACCAAGTGGCCAACAAGGACAATCGGATTCTCGACCATCAGTTTTTTGTGCCGGGAGGCGGAAAACATCCAGCGTCGACCCCGGACCATCTCGTGGTCGTCGGACAAGAGTATCGGCCGCCGTTCTACGGACACGTCTTCATGTTCGGGATGCGGACTCACCTCATCTCGCCCTTCACCATGGGATACGAAGGGACAGCCATCGAAAGTCTGTATCCCAGCAACACCGATATGCTTCGACTGGCCAGAGCCCAAGGCGCGACAGTGGGCTATGTCCATGCGTTCACGGGAGAAAGCGACCCGCTCGAGGGCACCTTGGGCGGGGGGAAGGGATTTATGGTCGACGCCGCCTTGGCTACGACCGATGCCGTCGAATGGTCCGACGCGGCGCGGGCGGGGTTCTACCCGCTCTACGCCGTATGGAACAACGGCCTGCGAGTGACCGCAACCGGCGGGGAAGATTCAATCAGCAATCTGCAGCGGTCAAAGCTGATCGCCTCGTTCCGAACGTATGTGCATACGGGTGGCGCCGGGATGGATATGGAGGCGTGGTTTACGGCTTTACGGGAAGGACGCGCATTTGTCTCGTCCGGCCCGCTGGTCCAACTGACCATCAACGGTCAGCAACCGGGGGAAGCGGTGGCACTGCCGATAGACGGCGGCGAGCTGCTGTTGCGTGGGCGGGTGCAGTCGATCACGCCGCTGGAAACGGTCTTTGTCGTATGCAACGGCGACACAGTGTTTGAAGCGGAGCTGAGCGATGACCGGCGAGCCGCCGCGTTCACTCACTCGCTACCGGTCGCCGAGAGCGGGTGGTGTCATTTGCGCGCTGAAGGCGCTCGCTCCGAGCGGTTTCCGCTCGACGTTGCCTACGCGCAGGCATTTACCAACCCGACCTGGGTCACTGCCGGTGGCCGACCTCCCCGCAATGCGGCTGCGGCCGACTACGGCATCCAGTGGGTCGACACACTCGAAGAAATGGCCAATGACTGGCCGGGTTGGCGATCGGCGGGCGAGAAAGCCCATGTCTTTGGTCAGTTCGAGGAGGCTCGTGAGGTCTATCGCGGATTCATCCGAGACACGCAAACTCCGTGACGCGAAGGGAGAGCGCGGACGCTTCTCCCACGTAGTCCAAAACGACCGACACGGTAGAATCACACAGAATAACGGCCGCGCCGACGACAAGGCGCCGACAGCGACACGGTCGAAAGACCACGCACCGTAAAAGTAGGAGAGGGAATGACGGATCGGATCGAGGCGGCGGGACTCCAAGTCGACAAGAGACTGTATGACTTCATCAACTATGAGGCGCTGCCGGGTACTGGGGTAGACCGCGCAGCGTTCTGGTCAGGGCTCGCCAACCTTGTCCACGGTCTTGCGCCGCGAAACCGCGAGCTACTCGCCAAACGTGACGACCTTCAACGTCGCATCGATGCTTGGTATCGAGAAAATCACGACCAGCCTATCGACTTGGCGAAATACACGGCGGTGCTACGAGAGATCGGCTACTTGGTCCCCGAAGGCGACGACTTCACGGTACGCACCGCCAACGTCGATCCGGAAATTTCCACGATTGCGGGACCGCAGCTCGTGGTACCCGTCACAAACGCCCGCTACGCGCTGAACGCCGCGAATGCCCGCTGGGGCAGTCTCTACGACGCGCTTTATGGAACCGACGTGATTTCAGAGGACAGCGGCGCGGAACGGACCGGTGACTACAACCCAGTGCGTGGCGCCCGGGTGATCGCCCGGGGTCGAGAGTTTCTCGACAGCGCCGTGCCGCTCGCGGGTCGGAGTCACGGGGATGCGGCTGCGTATGCGGTCGTCGACGGAGCCTTGGCGGTCACGCTTGGTGACAACGAGGGCACCGTGGTCGGACTCGCCGACGCATCACAGCTGGCGGGTCATCGGGGAAACGCCGACGCGCCCTCGTCCGTTCTCCTGCGGAACAATGGGCTTCATGTCGATATCTTGCTCGACCGCAACCATCCAGTGGGACAGGGGGACGCCGCGGGTGTGAAGGACATCGTGGTCGAGGCCGCGATCACTACCATCATGGACCTTGAGGACTCAGTCTCGACGGTCGACGCCGACGACAAGGTCGTCGCCTATCGCAACTGGCTCGGGTTGAATAGGGGCGACCTCGTCGACCGGTTCGAAAAAGCGGGTCGGATGGTCGACCGCGCCCTGAACCCCACTCGCACCTATACGGCGCCCGATGGGTCGGACCTGACGCTACCGGGCATCAGCCTGATGCTGATCCGAAATGTTGGGCACCTGATGACCAACCCCGCCGTACTCGATTCCGATGGCAATGAGGCACCGGAGGGCATCATCGACGCGATGATCTCGTCGATGATCGCCATCCACGACCTCAAAGGCTGTCGGAACAGTCGGGCCGGCTCTGTCTACATTGTGAAGCCGAAAATGCACGGACCAGAGGAAGTGGCGTTTACTGACCAGACCCTGAGCCAGGTCGAGGATACGCTCGGGCTCAAACGACACACCCTCAAGATCGGCATCATGGACGAGGAAAGACGGACCACCGTCAACCTGAAGGAATGCATCCGGGCGGCGAAAGACCGCGTGTTCTTTATCAACACCGGCTTCTTGGACCGCACCGGTGATGAGATGCATACGGCAATGGAAGCCGGCCCGATGATACGGAAAAAGGACATGAAATCCGCCGACTGGATGGTGACATACGAAGACTGGAACGTCGACATCGGTCTCGCCTGCGGTCTTCCGGGCCATGCCCAGATCGGAAAGGGCATGTGGGCCATGCCAGACCTGATGGCCGACATGCTCGACGCGAAGATCGGGCACCCCAAGGCTGGCGCGAATACCGCCTGGGTACCGTCGCCGACCGCCGCGACGTTACACGCCACGCACTATCACCAAGTGGACGTCTCGGCCCGGCAGGCTGAACTGCAAGCGCGGCCGCGGGCCGACCTCGACAAGATCCTTACGATTCCGCGCGCCGAACGACCGGACTGGTCACCAGAAGAAATTCAACAGGAGCTGGACAACAACGCTCAGGGCATTTTGGGCTACGTCGTCCGCTGGATCGATCAAGGCGTCGGCTGCTCCAAGGTGCCCGACATCGACAACGTCGGACTCATGGAGGACCGTGCGACACTACGGATCTCCAGTCAACACATCGCCAACTGGCTATATCACGGCATCTGCACCGAACCGCAGGTACGCGAGACGTTGCAACGAATGGCAGCGGTCGTCGACGGACAGAACGCGGGTGACGCGAAGTATCGGCCAATGGCTGGAAACTTCGACACCAGCATCGCGTTTCAGGCGGCCTGCGATTTGGTCTTCAAGGGTCGCGAACAACCCAGCGGTTACACCGAGCCAATTCTTCACGCCCGGCGACAGGAGGCAAAGGCAGAGTTCGGCGAGCTTGACTAATGTCAGACCTCTCTCACATCGCCAGTCGCTACCCCCGGCATGTCACCCTTTCCGGTGGACGCGCCGCCGAGCTCCGGCTGATGACCCCAGCCGACGCCGCCGCCGTGCTGGCGTTTGCCGGCACCCTCCCCCCGGAAGAGGTCATGTACTTGGCGGTCAATTTCACCGAGCCGGCCGTCGTTCGACATTGGCTAGAGACCATCAAGTCGGGTCGGGCGATGACCGTGCTCGCCCGTATTGGTGACGAGGTCGTCGGGGAGGGGACGTTGCTACACAACGTGACGACCTGGACCCGACACCTCGGAGAAATCCGGATTCAGGTGGCTCCCGCGGCCCGGCGGGACGGGTTGGGCCGAGTGCTCGCAGACGAGCTCGAGGCCATCGCCAAAGGCTTGGGACTACAAATGTTGACGGCGCGTATGATTCTCGACCAGGTCGCTGCTCAATCCGTATTCAAGCGCCTCGGCTTTCAACGCGAGGCTGTGCTGTGGGACTATGCTATGACGCCAGACGGCGAAACGAGAACCGTCGTCGTGGCAACTAAGATCCTCGAGGACGAAACACGTGGCTGACGACAAGATCGCGCAAGGGCTTGACTCTCTGCTCAAAGAAGACCGGGTCTTCGACCCCCCGGAAGCCTTCGCCCGGCAGGCAAACATCAACGACCCAAACATCTACGCCAAGGCGGATGCTGACCCCGAAGGGTTCTGGGCTGACTTCGCAAAGGAGCTGGACTGGTCCAAACCCTGGGACCGCGTGCTGGAGTGGAATCCCCCAGACGCGAAATGGTTTATCGGAGGCAAGCTCAACGCGAGCGTGAACTGTGTCGACCGGCATGCGCTGGGGAGCCGCCGAGACAAGCCAGCCATCGTGTGGGAGGGCGAGCCCGGGGACACAAAGACGCTGACCTACGGCGACCTTCATGTCGAGGTGCAGAAGTTTGCCAACGTCCTGCTCGGTCTGGGAGTCGGATACGGCGACCGAGTGGCGATCTACTTGCCGATGATTCCGGAGCTCGCGATCGCGATGCTGGCGTGTGCGCGGATCGGTGCGGTTCACAGCGTCGTCTTTGGCGGCTTTAGCGCCGAGTCGCTGCGCGACCGAATCAACGACATGACGGCAAAAATGCTTATCACCGCCGACGGTGGGTACCGGCGGGGTGGCGTCGTGCCGCTCAAGCAGATTTCGGACGATGCGCTGGAGGGTTCGCCCAGTATCGAGAGCGTGGTCCTGATAAAGCGAGCCGGCCTCGAAACGCCGATCATGGTCCGCGAGGGGCGTGACCACTGGTATCACGAGCTGATGAGCCAGGCGTCACCGACCTGCCCGGCCCGCGAGAACGATGCCGAGGACTTGCTCTTTACGCTGTACACGTCGGGCACGACCGGCAAGCCAAAGGGCATTGCTCACACGACCGGCGGGTATCTCGTTGGCACCTACGCAACGACAAAATGGGTGTTCGACCTGAAGGAAGACGACGTGTATTGGTGCACGGCCGACATCGGCTGGGTCACCGGTCACAGCTATCTGGTCTATGGACCACTGGCGAACGGCGCGACCTGCGTCATGTATGAGGGCGCGCCCGACTCGCCGGGACGAGACCGGCTCTGGGAAATGGTCGCGAAGTACAAAGTGACGATCTTTTACACCGCGCCAACGGCTATACGCGCGTTTATGAAGTGGGGGCCCCAACATCTCGAAAAGCACGACCTCAGCTCGCTCCGCCTTATTGGCTCGGTGGGCGAACCCATCAACCCCGAAGCGTGGATGTGGTACTACCATCACGTTGGCGGCGAGAGGTGTCCGGTCGTCGACACGTGGTGGCAAACCGAGACCGGCAGCATCCTCATCACGCCTCTGCCGGGGATCACTCGTCTCAAGCCAGGTTCGGCGTCGCGGCCGTTTCCGGGTCTCAAGCCCGCGATCGTCAACGAAAGCGGCGACCCAGTGAGCGTCGGCGGCGGCTACCTCGTGCAGACCCGACCCTGGCCTTCGATGCTTCGCACGATCTACGGCGACCACGACCGCTTTCTGAGCACGTACTGGGGCCGCTGGGGACGAGACGTCTTTGTCACGGGTGACGGCGCCAAGGTCGACGAAGACGGCGATTTCTGGCTCCTGGGTCGGGTCGACGACGTGCTGAACGTGTCAGGGCATCGGGTCGGCACCATGGAAGTCGAAAGCGCGCTCGTCGACCATCAAGACGTAGCCGAGGCGGCGGTCGTTGGCAAGGCGCACGAAATCAAGGGGCAGGCTATCGCCGCGTTTGTCACGCTCAAGGACGGTATCGAGGCCACGGACGCGAAACTCGCCGAGCTCAAACAGCATGTCGCAAAAAAGATCGGCGTGGTGGCCCGACCCGATGAAATCCTGTGGAGCCCGGACCTCCCGAAGACCCGGTCTGGAAAGATCATGCGCCGACTGCTCCGCGACATCGCCGACCGCAAGGCTTTGGGCGATGTGACGACGCTGGCCGACCCTGCGGTGGTTGCCAAGTTGCGGACGCAATACGAGGAAAAGGAAGGCTAGTTGCCAATGGCAAGATGGTGTGCGCTCGTTGCGGCGGCCGTCGTCATCCTGACCGCCGACGCCTCGGCGTTTGCCCAGACGGCGTTGTATGCATGCAGTGGTGACACTGCGACCGCGGAACGCGTTGGCGTTACCTTGTGCAATGCCGGACCAACAGATGCTCTGACGAGTCGCGTTGAGGACGACAACCTACAGTTGCGCGACGGAGCCTTGATCGTCGAACTTGACGAGAGCGGAGTGTCAGCGAGCGCCGGACTGCACCCGGGCGATGTGATCTACCGGGTGGGGGGGGTCGATGTCGCGAACGCGGGGTTGGCCATCGACAGGCTCAATGCTATCGGCAGCACGAGCGACACCGTCGTCAACTTCTTGCGGGGTGGTCGGCCGTATCGGGTCAAGCTGAGACGCGAATGAATATGGTGCACACCGATCCCGCCCGTCCGCCGCTACTGCGGCACGGCGTTCCTCTGATGCTTCTCCTCGCTGTCACGGTCGGGATTGGCGCGCAGTCTTGGATCGATCAGTTCCGTCAGGTTGACACCCAGAAACGGCATCTTGAATCGGTCTTGCCGGATGCCGACCGATACGAATTCGTCGACGGAACGCTGCCTCATTTTCGCGCGTACACCGGCGGCGCCCTCACCGGTCTCGCGTTTTTTACAAACGAACTCGATCCAAAAGTCTACGGGTACAAGACGCAGTTCTGGATGATGGTAGGGGTGCGGACCAGCGGAGTCATCTCTGGCGTCTCGATTGACTATCACGCGGAGCCCTTCGGGTATTTCTCGGTCGACCCTCCCGAGTATGTCGAGCAATTCAAGGGAAAAAGCATCATGGACCCGCTTGAGGTCGGAAACGACATCGACGCCGTCTCACGCGCGACGATTACCACCGAAAGCGCCACCCGGGCCATTCGACAGGGATCACGCCAGCTGCTTCGTCAGTATCTGTCGGAACGCCGCAAATGAGCCTTCGACGGTTCAGCGGGTGGCTGGTGGCGGGTCTGCTCGTCGCGTCCGCCACTGCTACGGTCATTGGGCAAGCTGGCGACCCACCCCTTTCGCTAGACGATCTGGATTCACTAAACGCGCTGGAAGCCCTCGACGCGCTGATCGAGGAAGAGGCCGAGACCGCGTCCTCGGCCATCGACGAACGCACCCTGGTCGACGTTGGTGTGCTCACGCTGGTGCTGTCGTTTGCACTGGTGAGCTTCTTTCGAAAAAGCGACCAGCTGAAAGTCGTGAGCCTCGTGATATCGGTCGCGTATCTGGGATTTTACAAAGCGAGCCTGGTGTCGATCGTCGACATCTTTGGCGCGCTGCAGCTTAGCCTCCCGACCTTCGCCACGTCCGTCGCGTATTACGCGCTCATCGCCTTCACCGTTGTGTCGACGGTGTTTTGGGGGCGGCTCTACTGCGGTCGCATTTGTGCGTTTGGGGCCCTCACTCAGCTCATGGACCGGGTCATACCGTCACGCTTTCGGGTCGAACTGCCCCCGTGGCTCGACCGGCGTGCCATCTACATAAAGTACGTCGTCCTAACCGGCGCCGTCCTCTATGTGCTCGGCGGAGGCAGTACGTTGGTCTATCGCTTCATCGAGCCATTCTGGATGTTTACCCTGAGCGGGAATACGGTGATGTGGACACTGCTGGGTTGTCTCCTGCTGACGACCGTCTTTATCCGCAACTTCTACTGCCGCTATCTCTGTTCGGTCGGCGCCGGATTGGGTCTACTTTCAGCGCTGACGGTATTCCAAATCAAACGCTGGCGCGAATGCCAGACCTGCAAAATCTGCGAAAAGACCTGCGAATGGGGTGCGATTCGAGGTCCGGAGATCATCAAGAGCGAATGCGTCCGCTGCGACGATTGTGAACGGGTCTACGCCGACACCGCCAAATGCCCCCACTGGTTGATTCTCGCGCGTGGCAAGCGACGTATCCCAGTGGTGACGACCAGCTAGTGGAGAGCCGCGTCAATCCGCTGTCCCAAGGACTCGTGTAAGGATGCGTCGCGCCTAGATCTGTCACCTTTGCCCCTTTCCGCCCGACGGACCCGATATGGACGCGATGCGGAGGTTTTTTCGCCTTGACGCGCTCGGAACAACCGTTGCCACCGAGCTGAGAGCCGGTCTGGTCACTTTCCTCAGCCTGTCCTACATCCTCGTCGTCAACCCGCAGATCCTCTCAGAGGCCGGGATGCCAGCCACCGATGTCGCGGTGGCGACGGCGGTCGCGTCCGCAATCGCCTGTCTCGTGATGGGTCTGTACGCCAACTACCCGTTCGCGCTCGCGCCAGGAATGGGGATGAACGCCTACTTTACGTATGGCGTCGTCACTGGATTGGACATCCACTGGACAGTCGCGCTCGGGGCCGTGTTTGTCGAGGGATTGCTCTTCCTCCTACTGACGGTCACTGGGATCCGAGGCGCGTTGACCCGCGCCATTCCGCTATCGATCAAGACCGCGGCGATGAGCGGGGTCGGTCTGATGCTGGCGATCATCGGGTTCCAGGCAGCCGGGCTCATCGTGGCCCATCCGGTGACCCTGGTCACCCTCGGAGATCTACATGCAGTGTCGGCGCTCTTAGGACTGGCGGGGCTGCTGCTCACCGGCGCGCTTCTTGCGCGCCGCGTCCCCGGCGCCATTCTGGTAGGCATATTGGCCATTACCGCGGTGAGTTGGGGTTTGGGCTTGGCCCCGAGCCCGGAGCGGGTGCTCGCAGCGCCCGCTTTTCCCAAAGACACTTTTCTGGCGTTCGGGCTGGCGGACCTGTTGTCTGCGCCGCTGCTCTCGGTCATCGCGGCCTTCCTGTTTGTCGACCTCTTTGATACGGCGGGGACGTTGATGGGCCTCGGCATGTTGACCCGCCGGGTCGACTCGAACGGCGAGCTCGACCGGGCCACGCAGGCATATACGGCGGATGCCGTCGGGACGGTCGCGGGCGCGGTCCTCGGCACCAGCCCGGTGACCAGCTTTGTCGAGTCCGCCACCGGGGTCGAAGAAGGCGGACGGAGCGGACTGACCGCGGTCACTGTGGCGGGGTTGTTTCTCCTATCGCTGTTCTTTGTACCACTCATCGTGGCCGTCCCCCGGGTAGCCAGCGCCCCCGCCCTGGTGGTCGTCGGCGCCCTCATGATGCAGGGGGCTCGCCGGATCGATTGGTCTCGTGCCGACGAGTCGCTTCCGGCGTTTCTGACCGTCGTGACGATGCCGTTTACGTATTCGATCGCCAACGGAATCAGCGTCGGGATTGTCTCGTGGGTGGGGATCAGACTGCTTGCGGGACGAATGCACGAGGTAAGCCCGCTCATGTATGCCCTGGCAGGACTTGTCGTGGCGTTCTACGGTCTTGGACTCGCCGGATAGTCTGATTCATGATGTCGCGAACAATAAGGCTCGCTCTCAGAGAATACCTGACGCACCGGAGCGGGTGGGACACGGGGCGGGGCCGGGCGACGGTCGCCGCCCTCCTCTGGGTTGCGTGTCTTTCGGGTGTGGCGACGCATCAGCTTGCGTTTACGGAAACCACGCTGACCCTCCAGACCGACGACCGCTTCGAAGTGGACCTCATCGTCGACCTCGACGCCCTGGCTCTTGGGGCGCCCCAGGACTCCGACGACGCCGCGCTCGTGGACGCATTGACCGCGCTGTCAGCGGCGGAGTTCGACGGAACCATCGATCGCTTGGTCAGACTTTTTCAGCGACGAGTCAGGATACGCTTTGACAACCGGCCCGCCCCGTTCACCGTACGCTTTCCCGACCAGGACACACCACGGGCCACGGAGTCAGAGATACCGACCATCCTGGGGCTTACCGCACGCTTGACGGGTGACGTCCCTCCCGACGCTACAAATCTAGAATTCTTTGCCTCCCGAGCCTTCTCCGATGTCCACCTCACCGTCGTCGACGAACTCCGCGGCACGACCGTACGGATGGTCCTCGAGCGGGGAGCACGGAGCGACCTGGTCGACCTCACAGGCCCCATCCAACGCCCCTCGGTCGTCACAACCGCACGACGCTATCTTCGTCTGGGCTTTATCCACATCATCCCAGCCGGCCTGGACCACATCCTTTTCGTGCTCGGCATCTTTCTCCTGAACCCGCGGTTTCGGAGACTTATAGGACAGGTGACCGCGTTTACGGTCGCCCATGCGCTCACCTTAGCCCTCAACACTTTCGATGTGTTCACGCTGGCGCCGAGCGTCGTCGAGCCGCTCATCGCACTGTCAATTGCGTGGGTGGGGGTAGAGAACGTCCGGCAATGCACGCGCGATACGACTGTCGTGTCCCGCAGCGACCGCTGGCGCTATGCCGTCGTTTTCTCGTGCGGCCTGCTCCATGGACTCGGGTTCGCCGGAGTTCTGCGTGAGCTCGGTCTACCGGCCGAAGAGCGCGTGCTCGGTCTGGTCTCGTTCAATGTCGGCATCGAGCTCGGGCAACTGGCGGTCATCGCGACGGCGGCGCTGGTCTGCGGATGGTATCGCGACCGGCCATGGTTCGGCCGACGCATCGTCGCTCCCACGTCCGCGCTCATCTCCCTCGTAGGAATCGCGTGGACCATCGAGCGACTGTTCGTGTGAGCCACCGACGAGCCGACCTCGGCCCTGTTTTACCAGCAAAGCAGCGTGATATCATCACGTTTTTTATGGGTTGGTTGGGGTTGCTGACCTTTTTGCGCCTGGGCAACTTACCAACAGCTCGGTGCGCACCATGAATGGGATACACAGATGAAAACTTGGGGACTATGGCGACGGCTCAGCGTCGTCGCGCTCGCCATACTTGTCGGCACGCCAGTCATTGACCTCGCCGCCAACGACTGGCCGAGCTGGCGAGGTCGCAGCCAAAATGGTGTCTCCGACGAGGCGAATCTTCCTTCGAGTTGGTCGCCCGACGGTGAGAACTTGATTTGGTCAGACAGCTGGGTCGGTCGCTCGACACCCGCGGTGTTCGATGGCCGGGTGTGCGCCAATGGCCGCGCGGGCGCCGGCGTCGACGAGCGGGAGGTCGTTGCGTGCTGGGATGCCGAGAATGGCTCGCGGCTCTGGGAACACAGCTTTAGCGTGACCAATACCACGGTCCCGTTCAATCGGGTGGGGTGGGGTAGCGTCACGGGCGACCCGGAGACCGGATACCTCTTCGCCATGAACGTGGACGGTCACTTCCACGCGTTTGACCGCGACGGTGGGATCGTATGGAGCTGGCGACTGTCCGAGGAACTCGGCCGCGCGTCCGGATACGGCGGGCGAACGTCTACCCCCATCGTCGACGAAGGCAGCGTCATCTTGTCGCTCATCGGTTCGACATGGGGCGACTACGGCGGACCTCCGCGCCACAAATACTTCTCGTTTGACAAGCGGACTGGTGAGGTTCAGTGGATTGCGACGCCAGGTGGCAACGTCTATGACATGAACACCCAGTCGGTGCCGGTCATCGCGGTCGTCAACCAGCAGCGTCTGCTCATCGACGGCAATGCCGACGGCCACGTGTATGCCCTCCAGGCTCGAACCGGAGAAACCGTCTGGTCGTATGAGCTGAGCAAGCGAGGCATAAATGTGTCGCCCGTCGTCGAGGACGACACGGTGTATATCGCGCACAGCGAAGAAAACGTCGACCAAGGCACGATGGGGCGAGTGGTCGCGATCGACGCCACCGGCACCGGTGACGTAAGTGCGACCCACGAAAAGTGGCGGCTCGACGAGACCGCCGTCGGATTTGGCTCGCCCATGCTCAATGACGAGACGCTGTATCTCCTCGACAACTCCGCGAATCTTGTGGCGATTGATACGGGTGACGGCAGCATCTTGTGGACGCACAGTATCGGGACCGTTGGTAAGTCGTCGCCGGTCTGGGCCGACGGGAAGTTGTATGTCACCGAAGTCAACGGAAACGTTCACATCCTGGCCCCATCCGCGGACGGCGTCACGGTCCTCGATAGTGATGAGCTGCAGGTCGAGGACGGACGATATGCGGAGATCTATGGATCATTCGCCCCCGCCTACGGCCGCGTATATCTCACCGCCGAGTCTGGTATCTACGCGATCGGCAACCCGGACGAGCCATTCCGGGCAACGAGTGGAACCACCTCGCATGGCGCTGAGCTGGCGCCCGGCGAGGCCACGCGGCTCCAGGTCGTGCCCGCTGATACCTTTTTGGCGGCCGGTGAGACGGCGAGCTTCCGTGTCCGGGCACTCGACGCAAACGGACAGTTCCTGGGTGAGCGAGATGCGAGCTGGGCGGTAGACGGGCTGCTCGGCGCGTCAGTGTCGTCCAGTGGGACGTTGACCACTGGCGCAACGGCCAGCAACCATGGCGGCAAGGTCATCGCAACCGTGGGGGGGCTTACCGCATCTGCACAAGTTCGGGTATTCGCACCGCTTCCATGGTCGGAAAACTTTGAGAGCGGCAAACCACCGTTCTGGATCGGCGGTGGACCACGACTGGCGGCGGCCGACATTGGAGGGCAACAGGTCTTACGAAAGAGCCCGTCGCCCACCGGTCTTCATCGGCACGCCGTCTACTTTGGACCGGCCGATATGTCTGGCTATACCGTACAGGCCGATGTGATGGCTAGCGACTGGCGGCGGCGACGACCGGATCTCGGGATTATTAACAGCGGGTACACCTTGGATTTGCGCGGTAACGCGCAACGACTCCAGGCGCAGTCGTGGGCGGCCGAGCTACGGGTGGACGAACGAGTTGACTTCGCATGGGAACCGACTGTGTGGTACACGCTCAAACTCAGAGTCGACATCGACGATGAACGCGCGCTGGTCCGAGGAAAATCCTGGCCCCGTGATCAGGCGGAGCCCTCCGACTGGACCATTACACTGGAAGATCCTCATCCCGTCCGGATGGGCGCGCCCGGGTTTGTCGGCTATTCGCCGATCGATATTTACGTTGACAACGTCAGGGTCATGGAGAACGAGTAACCAATGACACGAGTGGGCTTTGGACGCGAGAAGATCGCGAGTGTGAAAGTAATCCCGGTGGTCAGATCTGCCATCGTCGGGGTGTGCGTCGCCGCCATCGCTGCCGGGGGCGCAGCGTTCGCACAGGACAGCGACACCGGCATGTTCGGCAATTCGGCGGCTCGAAACATGGCATCGGACGAGACCGGTCTCCCCGAATCATGGAACGTCGAGACCGGCGAGGGTGTGCTGTGGTCACAACCGGTCGGGTCGCAGGCCTATGGCGGCGCGGTCGTCGCTGGGGGCCAGGTCTATGTGGGGACCAACAACGAGGGCCGGCGAGATCCGAGCATCGAGGGCGACAAAGGTGTCGTCATGGTCTTCGATGCGACGTCTGGTGAGTTCCTCTGGCAGATGGTCCACGACAAGCTGACAACCGGGCGGGTCAACGACTGGCCGCTGCAAGGCGTCTGCTCGACGGCCTACATGGAGGACGGAAAAATCTACTACGTCTCCAACCGCGCGGAAGTCGTGTGCGCCGACGCTAAGGGCTTCAAAGACGGGGAGAACGACGGACCGTTTACCGACGAAGCTCTCACGGGAGAAATGGACGGCGACATCATCTGGACCTACGACATGATCGGCGAGCTGGACGTCTTTCCGCACAACTTGGCCACCGGGTCGCCCCTCGTTGTCGGGGATCTTCTGTTCACCGTCACCAGTAACGGAGTCGATGAAGGTCACGTGAACATCCCGTCGCCGTTTTCGCCAAACTTCATCGCCATCGACAAGAACACCGGTGAGCTTGTCTGGGAGAGCGT
>CAUZIB010000102.1:0-15899 GCA_963579735.1 Vicinamibacteria bacterium
AGTGGTCCGACTCAGCCGAACTGTCGGTGACCCCGGTCATTGACGACACTGAAGCTGCGAACGCCTTGACCAAAGCACACGGACAGTAGGGTCCGTTGGTCGCGGCTTGGTCGCGGCCTGAACGTCCCCAACGTGTGGCTCGTTGAGGATTGAGTCCAGCACCGGGTATTCTGTTGACCTGGGAACGCGCCTAATCCTTCCCATACACGCACCGAGCTGGAGCGGCTGGTGTCGGAGCCGTAGAGGAGAAGAATAGATGTCGATACGGTTGAGCTCACGGTCTCGGGTCCTGGCTGCCACGATCGCACTCGCGGTCTGGACAGGGCCTCCGCCGGCGAGTGCCCAGACGGGCGACTTCGTCCCGGTCACCGACGCCATGCTGGAAGACCCGGCGGACGAAGACTGGTTGACCTGGCGTCGCACGACCAACGGGTGGGGCTACAGCCCGCTCGACGAGATCTCCACGGAGAACGTCGGCGGCCTCCGGATGATCTGGACCCGGGCCATGGCCACCGGGCGGATGGAGGGGACGCCACTGGCGTACAACGGCGTGCTCTACATGCCGCAATCCGATGACGCCATCGATGCTCTCGACGCGGTCACGGGGGATCTGATCTGGTCCTACCGGCGCGATCTGCCCGACGATGTCTACGACCTGGTGGGTGGCAATGCCCGCACCAACCGGAACGTGGCGATCTACGACCGGCTCATCGTCAATACGACCGATGACGACTTCGCGATCGGGATCGACGCGACCACCGGCGAGGTGGTGTGGGAGACCCAGATTTTCGACTACCAGGTGAACCCGGCTGGTCACAGCGCCGGACCGATCATCGCCGACGGCAAGATGATCTCCGGGCGGAGCTGCCGGCCGATGGGCGGGCCGGAGACCTGTGTGGTGCTTGCCCACGACGCGCGCACCGGTGAGGAGGTCTGGCGGCGGAGCACGGTGGCGCTCCCGGGCGAGCCGGGCAACGAGACCTGGGGCGACGTGCCTTACGAGCAACGAATTCACGTGGGCAGCTGGATGCCGGCCAGCTACGACCCGGAGCTGGGGCTCATCTACCAGGGCACCTCGGTCACCTCCCCGGCCCCGAAGTTCATGCTGGGTGGGGTCGAGAATACGCACCTCTATCACAACTCCACACTCGCGCTGGACGTCGACACCGGCGAGATTCGGTGGCACTACCAGCACTTGAACGACCACTGGGATCTGGACCACCCGTTCGAGCGGATCCTGGTCGACACGGCGGTGGCGCCTGACCCGTCTGAGGTGAGCTGGATCAACCCGCGCATTCAGCCCGGAGAAGTGCGGCGGGTGGTCACCGGCGTCCCGGGCAAGACGGGGCTGGTCTACACGCTCGACCGGGAGACCGGCGAGTTCCTGTGGGCCACCCCGACCGTCCCACAGAACGTGATCAGCGGGATCGACGGCGCGACCGGGGTGGTCTCGACCAATTCCGAGGTGGTCTTCACCCGGCCGGGACAGGAGGTGTTCGTCTGTCCCACCTGGAACGGGGGAAAGGACTGGGAGGCGGGCGCCTACAGCCCGCTGACCAACACGATGTACATGCCGCTACGGCAAACGTGCGCCCGGATGATGGCGGCGACGGAGTTCGAGGACCGGCCGAACGAGCCCAACGAGAGTCGGGCGGCGATCTACGCCATTGCCTACCGGCACCAGATTGCGCCCGGCACGGACAACGTCGGCACCATTCGCGCCATCTCCGCCGAAACCGGCGCCACCGAGTGGCTCTACGAGCAGCGGGCGGCCACGATGTCGTTGGTGGCCACCGGCGGCGGGCTGCTATTCGGTGGCGACACGAACGGCCGGTTCCGGGCGTTCAGCCAGGAGACTGGCGAGATTCTCTGGGAGATCAATCTGGGGTCGCCGGTCAGCGGGTTCCCGATCAGCTTCGGGGTGGGTGGACGTCAGTACATCGCTGTGGCCACCGGGTCGGGCGGGACCGCGTCACACTTCATGGGGCTGACGCCGGAGCTGCGACCCAGCTCAGGAAACAACCTCTTCGTGTTCGCGCTTCCGCAGTGAGTGGTCGTATGCGCCGGGCGCTTCTACTCGCCGTCCTGATGGCCCAGGCAGGAGCCTGGGCCTGCGTCGCACCGCCTGCCGCGTCGATCTCCGAGGACGGTCCTGCTCCGCCGGTGGCGAAGGGTGGCGACGGGCGCGACGGCGGCTACGACTCTGTTCCCGGCTGGTGGAAGCCGGCGCCCGATCATGGGGATCCCTGGACCTGGGGCGAGGTGTCTGGTGTCGCCGTTGACACGCCGGACCGGATCGTCGTCGCCGTGTGGGGCGACCGCAGCGCGGACGGCGAGCGGCGTCCAGACAGCTCCAACTACCTGGTCGTGGTCGACCGCGACGGCAATCTCATCGAGAACTGGTCTCAGTGGGACGATATGCTCAACCGGCCACACCAGGTCTACATAAGCCCCTACGACCCCGAGCGGCACGTCTGGGTGGTCGAGCGGGGTCGCGGCCGGGATGTCAGCATGTCGGTGCTCAAGTTCACCAACGATGGCCGCGAGCTGGTCTTGCGGCTGGCCGACGATGACGATCCCGAAACGCGCGATGAGGCGCGGGCCAACCCGAACCCGGGGCCATTCGACTATGGCGACCCGGCGGTGCTGGCGTTCCTTCCCGACGGATCGTTTCTGCTGGGCGACGGCTACTGGAATACCCGGATCGTGAACTACGACGCTGAGGGGAACTACCTGATGGAGTGGGGTGAGCCGGGCACCGGGCCGGGGCAGTTCGACCTGGTCCATGGCCTGGCGGTCGACAGCGACCACCGGGTATATGTCGCCGACCGGCGGAACAACCGGATCCAGATCTTCACCAAGGAGGGCGAGTTCCTGGACCAGTGGCAGGACATCACCGATCCGGTCGGTGTGTTCATCGACGAGCGTGAGACGGTCTGGGTCATCTCTGCAAGTCTGCACCGGGTGCTGCAGTACAGCCGGAATGGGGAGCTGCGGCACAGCTGGGGCACTTTTGGCGGCCCCGGTGGGGTGGCCGGCGGGCTGTTCCGGCCGCACCAGATCGACGTCGACCAGGAAGGCGGTGTCTACGTGGCGAGCTGGTCTGGCGGGTGGCTCAACAAGTTCGTGCCACGCGCTGACGCGGACCCGGCTACACTGATGCTGCCCACGCTCGTGCTCGACCGCTGAGCGGGTATGGGCCCCACTCTGGGACACCGGGTAAGAGTCACCAGGGTGATTGTCAGATCAAGTTCTAGCTAGCACCAGGGGAATCGATCCAGTGACGATGGACGACGTGGGGACGAAGACACGATTACCGTGACCGTGAAAGTCCGAGATTAGGGATGCGACGCCTCATCACGCGAACACTACGACCGAGGTATCCAGAAGAAGACCTCCCAGTCACGTAGCGGTTCAGGCCCAAGGACGGGCGTATCCATGGGCACGCCGTACCTGGCCGACCACTTCTCGAGCATCCGGATGCGCTCGTCACCAACGACCTCGGCGGCGCGCATCGCATACGTCTCGTCACCGAAGCGCAGCCATCGGTCGCCAAAACAGGCTCTTTGTCGCCGAAAATCTGGGGGATCAGACCCATGGCCGCTGGAAATCTGATGGTCGCGGCTGTTACCGTGGGGGACTCGGAGAGGTCAACGCTTGACGCATCGCCAACAAATGCCTTGGCGAGCCCGAAGTCCAGAACCTTGACGGTGCCGTCTTCGCGCACTTTGATATTCGCGGGCTTCAGGTCGCGGTGAATGATCCCGGCCTCGTGTGCCGCTTCCAGTGCCTCAGCGATCTGCTTGGCAATGGCTAGCGCCTCGTCGACGGGGATCGACCCCTGGGCAATACGGTCCGCCAGGGTCGGCCCCGCCACGAGTTCCAGGACCAGCGCCTTGGTGCCGTCCTGCTCTTCCAGGCCGTAGATCTGGGCGATGCCGGGGTGGTTCAGCAACGCCTTCGCCCCCGGCAAAGCGTAGCCGATCCGGATCTTCACCAGCATGGAGGTCTGCTCACGACTGTGGCTGTCAACGGTCGTGGGGCGCCGCAGCTATCGCAACACGTATACGCTGCTCACCGATACGCGGTCACGTCGATCAGTCCGCGGGTCTCAGGTACCTGACCTCGCCCTGACCCGCGTAGACTGCCCAGACGCCGGCGAGCGGCACCTGGCCGACACCTGGCGTTGACCAATCGCAGACGCCTTCGGGGAAGGTCCACCGTAGGGCACGGAACTGCTCTGCGGACAGGCTCATCGAATAGTCGTTCGGGTCGACCGGCTTCACGGTGCACTTGAGGACGTCATTGGCCAACGGCGCCCCCGCCACGATACGGGCGTCTGAGGCGATCGGGAACAGCTCGGCACAACGATCCATGTTGGTGATCTTCGCGTCGGCCGCCGTGTAGCAAGCATCGACGAAGTCTGGGGGCCGGTGGGCCGCAACCTTCTGGGCTTGCGGCATGTCCGACGTGTCGGCCAGGACGTCGGTCAACCACTTGTCGACCTGGGCAACCGCTTGGGTCGACACGATCCCAAGGATCGAATCGGGTCCTCGGTGGCCGACTTCGTGGGTCACGACCCTGACGTGGTTATCGGCGTGCCCGTTGGCCTTGAGCAGACGGGCGCGCGCGACAAGGGTGTGGTAGCCGTCATGTACATCGACGTTCGTCGGCTCGCGCGGCGGACACGGCGCTACGCTACAGATACCGTCGGTGTAGCCGCGGAGGTCGAGGATCGGGATGTTCCTCAAACCACCCTGGCCGGTGTTGAGACGGCCAGTCTCGTATGCGATCCGCAGGGCGTCCGGGTCGGCGCTGGCACGCTCTCTAGGCACGATGATGCCGTTGAGATCATGGCCGCCGATCCGGGCATTCAGCTCTGCAAACTGATCGAACGAGATAATGCCGTCGTTGAACGCCTGCAGACCGTACTGGACGCCCACGTTGTCCCATGGACTGCGGGCACGCCCAGTCTCAGGATCGAGGCCGTACACGTTGACCAGGTTGTCCTGATAGGTACAACGCACATCCTTCCACTGCTCACTCTGGCGGGTCTTGGCCTCCATGACCGATGAGTCGCAGTTGTCAGGCGACAGGTTCGGGAAGACCGTGGCGGGACCTGTGCAAAACCCGTATGTCAGCTTGCCGGAAACTTCGCGCTTCTGGATGTCGGTCCAAAGCACGTCAGTGCCTTCGAAGTAGTTCACCAGAAGGCTGCAGTCATTGAGTGGTGTCTGGAAGGTCAACACGTCTGAATAGCTGCGCCAGGGCAAAATGGCGTCGTAGAGTCCCGGATAGCTCTGGGCGATGAGATGCTGCGACATCGAGCCGCCCGAGGTCCCCATGCTCATGGTGTACTTCAGCGGACCGAAGAGTTCGATGAACCGCTCCTTGATCTTCGCTGAGGTCTCGGCCTGGACCACGTGGTTCGTGGTGGTCGCGGTGACCATGAGCGAGCCGCCTGCCAGTGCGTAGCCGGCCCGGATCAGGGACTCGTGGAGGTTGTTGTTCTCACCGCCCACGTAACCCCGCTCCGGATCGAGCGTACCGATCGTGCGGCCCTGATGGAAACCGGCCCGCACGCCGCCCCGGTGAGACATGATCAGTTTGCCGTTCCAGCCGGTCCCGTTGCTGACCGGCGTCGGGAGAGGCCCGGCGGCGGGATCGTGCAGGAGGCTGATGACGTACGCCGACCTGTTGATGATGCCTTTCTCGTACCAGTTGATGAGCGGTACGATCTTGCCGTCCATCGTCGTAGTCCTGTCGATGTCGGTCGGCCGCGGACCGTCGGGGACAAACGGCTTCCAGGTGCCGTCGGTGCTCCGATAGTGGTAGCCGGTAATCGTCGGAGCCCCGCAGGTCTCATCCGTCGCAGGCACCAGTCCGTGGGCTTCGTTTTCGCAGACGAACGGCGTCTGCTGCGCACCGGCGAGCAGGGTGCCGTTGATCGGATGGTTGGTCAGGGTGAGCGTTGTCCGACGGCCGCCCGCCGACACGGCCAGCGCATTGTCTCCGTCGACCAGTCCGTCGACCAAGCCGATCCATCCTCCGCTGCCATCGGCACCGAAGGCACCCGAGACATCTCTGCCGTCGACCGTCACACTGGGCGCGGCGTTCGCGCCCGTGATCCCCACCAGGGCGTCACCGCCGGTCACCAATTCGGGAAACGACGACAGGACCTCGATCGTCACGCCCTGGCCCCACGCTTGGACCACCGTGAGGACGCCGTAGATGACGGCAAATGACGCCGTCAGGCGCATGCCCTTCCAGTTCATGGAACCCTGCCTTTCGATTAGAAGGAGCACCGCTGGCAGGCGCCTCTGAAGGTGACCGAGATCGATTCCCGGGCGAGCCAGCTTGTGCTGTGGGTGCTTACGTCATTAAGTGTTGGTGACATGACGCTAAGATTCTATGGTGCAACGAGTTACGGTCCGTTCAGCGCTCCTCTCCTTGCGGCACGCAAAACTGCGCGTAAGCGCCTTTTTTGCAGGGGATACGCTCACACCACCAACAGTCAACGGCGTAAACACGGCTCCGCGGGCACGTTGAGCTCTTGCGTTGTTATTACAACTTCGTATGGCCACACCGTTGCCGACCCCGAGGGCCTTGTGCCAGATTTCTACGGAGCGACAGTGATCTCTCCGACCGCCCAGGGATGGTCCTCGCAGTGATAGAGGAACGTCCCCGGCTCGTCGAAGGTGACGAAGTCCCACAGTCCCGGCTCGAGGGTCGCGGTGCTCCAGCTACCATCCCGCGCAACCACGGTGTGCGCCGACTCGCCGTTGTTGGTGAACCGAACGCGCGTGCCCGCGGTGACCCGGGCGCGCACTGGGTTGAAGTTGTGCTCATCGAACGCGTAGCGCCGGCCGCCGACCATGCCCCTCGGGTTCTCGAGTAGCGTGGCCGTGTCGATTTCGTTGGTCTCCCGCGGGGCCGGGCCGCTCGGCTGATCATCCACCGGCGGGTCTGGCGACGGCTCGCCGCGCGCCGGCACCGCGCCGTCGAGGGTGAACGCCCACAGCTCGGGTCCCATCGAGATGACGATGTGCTGCGTGCCGTCCAGCTCGTAGGCCGACGCTGGTCCGGGACGCAGCCGCGCCCCCTCCTCCTGCGTGCGAAACGCCCAGCGACGGACACCGGTGCGGACGTCGTACGCCTCCACCTGTCCCCCCGGCGAGCCCCGGAACAGCAGGCCGCCCGCGGTGACGAGGGGACCGCTCACGCCGAGGAAAGCGCTCGGCATCTCCTTCCTCCAGACTACGCGCCCAGTCTCGGTATCGACGGCGGCCAGAATTCCGACCGCGTCGGGCAGAGTCAGGTGGAACCGCGCGGTGTTCCAGACGAACGGGTCCGCGAAGCGGCGTGCCCGGCCGACGTGCGCTCGCCCCTGCGCGTAGATGTAGCCGGTCTGCGGCGAGAACGCCAACGGTGTCACCCGCACCAGAGGAATCGGCACTCCCGGCGCGACCACCGTCTGTTCGTCGACCGACGGCGGTGTGTAGCTGCTACAGTTGAGCCGGAACGGTGGCGGCACCCGGTCGCTCCAATACGAGCACTCCGGAAGGATAGTCTCGGTCCGCACCGGGAACGGTTGGGTCGGCACGGTGCGCTGATGCGCATCCTGCGGCACTTCCCGCTCCTCAAGCGGCAACAGCGGCTCGCCGGTCTCCCGGTTGAAGAGAAAGAGGTAGCCGTCGGCGCGCATCGCCGCCACCGCCTTGACCGGCTCACCATCAACCATCGTGTCGTAGAGCAGTAGTGGCGTCGCGATGTCCGCGTCCCAGATGTCATGGCGCACCACCTGGTAATGCCACCGCCGCTCGCCCGTCTCCATGTCGAGGGCGAGAACCGAGGAAGTGAACAGGTTATCCCCCTCGCGGAGCTCACCGCCGAACATCGGTACCGGGTTACCGGTTGAGAAATAGACCATGCCCAGGTCTGGATCGACGGTACCGACCAGCCACACGCCCCCGCCGCCGAACTCCCAAGAATCGTTGTCCTGCGGCCAGGTGTCGTGGCCGAACTCGCCGGGACGTGGGACAACGAAGAAAGTCCACTCGATCGCGCCGGTCGCGGCGTCAAGGGCCAGCACCCGCCCCTGTCCACCGGTGTCGCCGTTGGCGAGACCCACGAACACCTTCCCGCGCGCGTACATCGGCGCGGTCGTCACCGACTCGCCCCGCGTCCGCGCCTCGCTCCCGACCCGGGTCGCCCAGACAAGCTCGCCGGTATCCTGGTCGAGCGCGATAACCTCCGCGCTGCGCGTGCCGAAGAAGACGAGGTCGTCACCGAGTACCACCCCCTGCCACGAGGGCACCCGCCCCGCCTCGGGATCCGGCTCCCAGCGCCAGATCGGGTCACCGGTCCGCGCATCAAACGCGAAGACATTGGCGCCGCCCGGCAAGTAGATGACGCCGTCTCCGACCACCGGGGTCGCACGCGACGCCGCACCGCCGGGAAGCGGCGTCACCCACGCGCCGCCGAGCCCAGCGACGGTATCAGTCGCGACAGCGTCGAGCGCGGTGTAGCGCGAGCTCGACCAATTCCCGCCGGTAAAGGACCAGTCGGCCGAAGGATAGCCGTGGCCAGGCTCGGGGTCCTGCCCGGCGAGATCGTCCGCGAACGCGGCGAGCACCATCACCGACGCGACCGTGGCAACGAGTGAACGGTGACACACGGTCATGACGCTCTCCTCTCTCCGGTCTCCGGCCACCCAGCCGGACACGTCGGATCGAAAATGACTACGCTGAGGGCTGAGGTCAGCACCCGTGGGTATCGAGATCCTCCAGCACCGCCTCAAGTGGCACCGTTGGCTAGCTACGCTCGGCCCAGAAGGTTGTCAGTGTAGACGCCGATCCTACCGTTGGCTGGCAGGCGGGTCAATGTGAAGGATTACGGCTCACGCGGGTGCGCTGCGTCCCACTCGCGGGCGAGACGTTGCGCTTCCGCGATCGGGTCAGGGGTCATCCGGCCTGTAACTATCTCGCGATTGTTGACCGCGCTTTGCCGCACCTCACCGATACCTCGTGAGGCCGCAAGGTTGAACCACATGTGCGCCAGCGCGTAGTCCTGCGGGACACCTCGGCCCTCGGCATACCTAACGCCGAGATCGAACTGCGCTTCGGTGTCTCCAGTGTTAGCGAACTGTCGCAACCAGAGCAGTGCTCGGGCATCTTCCTGTTCAGCCGCTCGTTGGTTCCAGCGCATCGCCGCGCCGTCATCCTGCGGGACGCCCTCGCCGGTGCCGTGCATGACGCCGAGCTTGTAACTCGCGCCTGCGTTTCCCTGTTCCGCCGCCATTCGATACCAGCGCGCCGCCTCCGCATAGTCTTGCGGGGTGCCTTGGCCGGCGCCGTACATGACCCCAAGGTCGTACTGCGCTGCTTCATCTCCCTGCTCGGCTGCCAGTTGATTCCAACGTAGTGCCTCCGCATAGTCCTGCTCCACGAAGCGGCCTTCGCGGTAAAAACTCCCGAGCATAGCCTGCGCGGCTAGAAGTCCCTGTTCGCCCGCCAGTCGATACCAGCGAACCATTTCGACGAGGTCCTGCGGAACGCCGTCGCCGGTGAAGTACCTGAACCCAAGGTCGAACTGCGACTGAGCATGCCCTTGTTCGGCTGCCGTACGCAGCAGACCGGCCTCCAGCGTCTGCGCCTGTACCGGTACACACAACACGAGCGTGGCCAGCACTGCGACGGGAGTAACGATCCGGAGGTAATGCGTCATGCGGGTCTCTCCGCTCACGACGATGTGATGTAGACCCCGATCCTACCGCTGGCTGGCAGGGGGGGGGTGCGAGGCGGTGACGCTACGGCTCACGCGGGTGCGCGGCGTCCCATTCGCGGGCGAGGCGTTGCGCTTCGCTGAGATCATCAGGGGGCATCCGGCCTGTAACTATGTCGCGACCTTGGACCGCGTCCTGTGGGTCTCGAATTCCCTATTTCCCCGTCAAACCCAGGAATTCGAGCATGCATTGCGTGGGGCCCCGTGGCGTCGCGCTCTACGAGCCAGGGCGCCCCTTGCGGCGGGTCGAAATCGAGCTCCCGGAGGGCAAACACCTCGTCTTTGTGACCAATCACCTCGGGCTCGGGCCCACGACCATTGCGCGCATCTATAAGGACCGCTGGCAGATCGAGTTGTTCTTCAAGGCCCTCAAGCAGAACCTCCGGGTGAAGACCTTTGTCGGAACGTCGGCCAACGCGCTCCATATTCAGGTCTGGACGGCGTTGATTGCCTTGCTGCTACTGAAGTTCCTCCAGCTTACGGCGACCTTTGGGTGGTCGTTGTCGAATCTGGTGGCCTTGCTCCGCATGAATCTCTTTGTGTATCGCGACCTCTGGACGTGGGTGAATGAACCGTTTGCCGCCCCGCCCATGCCGCCGGCGAGCGGATTGGGAGTTCCGGTATCATCCTGCGTGGCATGTCTCAGAAACGAGATAAAGTCGCGTGTCGTCGCCAGCCCCAGCGCCGCCACGACCGGGTCCTCGGCTATATACGTGAACTCATAGACATGGCTCTGCTTGAAGGGCGTTCCGGCGGGCAGCAGGCGGATCGTCTTCTCGTCAACGTACTCCCAAGCGGCCGTGGGGATAGTCGTCAGCTCATCGTCCAGCCGCGCGCGTACTGTAAGCGCCGCCGTGGACTTGTCCAGTGTCCCCGCCGGATAGGCCAGCTGAAGCCTCTCGCCCTAGAACGTCGCAATCGGGTTCAATGGCGAGCCCATGCCCGCCACGATGCGCAGTGGCGCCGCCGTGAACAGAAACTCGTAGCGGTTCAGCCGCCGTGCTTGTTCGGCTAGCCGCTCAAAGTCGAGATTGTCGAAGATCGACACGCCCAGCGAGACGAGCGCCAGCCGGTGTATCGGCAGGCCGACGCTCTCAGGAAACCCGTGCGGCGAGACGTCGTTGAACATATCGTGTCCGATGAACGCGACGCCCCGTTCCTTCAGAAAGTACGCGACATCGGCTTGGTAGCCGGCCACACCTTCGGCAGTTGGCCACGCGCCCAGCGCCGCCCGTCGTTTCCACCGCCCGGTATAGAGCAGGATGACGTCGCCCTCCGAGACCCGCACACCCTGGATCTCTTCGAGCTGCTCGAGGTCGGCCCAGGTAATCGCTTCGCCCGGCTCTAGCCAGCCCTCCGGCGTGGCCCGTCCGGGCAGCAGGGTGGCGTCGAAGAGGATGCCACGGGTCATGATGCCGTCGCGCAGCTCGTGGATGCTTCCCTGCGGACAGCCGCCCGCCGTTTGGATCGCTTCCTGGGACACGCCGTTATAGCCCTTGCCCTCGAACATCACGTGGCATGCGACCGAGTCGAGATGGCTGTGGATGGCGCCGTGATAGGTTCCGGTGTACTGATACTGGTCGGCCGCGCCGGTGTCGCTGACCCGCAGGACCTGCCGGTCGAGATACGTCCCGCCATCCACGGCATCCTCCTGGATCACATCGTGCGCCAGCGAGATGCTGAGACCCTCAGTAACCAAGGCCGCCGCCGATTTTCGCTTGGCCGGAGTGATGAAGTTGGCGGCACCCAACCCGTCGTCCGCGCCCCAGCGGCCCCAGTTCGACAGCTCCTCCATGGCCCGCAGGAAGTCGGCTTCCGTCCTGAGTGAGGGCCGCTCCTGGGCGAGGCCCACGGTGGTCGTCAGCGCCGCGATAAGCGCCACGCCGCCAAGAGTACGAAGGTGACTGGTGGTTGATGTCGTCATCGTGGCTCCCTTGCGTCCCTCTCCTTCCGGGAGAGGGCGAGCGATGTTGGCTCGGCGTGCCCCGAGCACCAGACGTCGGAAGGCGCCGATCATACCTGTCCTTCGCCACAACTGGTCATGACCCGTTATTCGAGGATGCACCCTGGACCGCGAATCTTCAGGAGCTCGAGATCGATGACATCAAAAGCCTGATCGGCGTGCCACTCTCGCGTCCATTCGCGGAACGGCTGGTCGATACACGACCGCAAAAATCCCAGGACCGCAAGCTCGCCTTCACACGCCCGCGCGTTCCAGCACAACCCTTCCCGGCCGCGACGGCCGCGGTACCAGGCCACGCGTGCCCAGTCGCGGTGGAGCAGAATTGGCTCATCCCGCAACGTGGCCACGCTCCACACGCTGTCTGCCCCGCCGCACACTCGCCGATCGCTGCCCGTCAGGTTGCAACGTGTGCGACGCGAGAGCCTCAGGGCACCGGGAACCGCGCGATCCGGTTGCCCTCGGCGACGCCGCCAACCCAGATCTCGTCGCCGACCTGGATGGCCACCGTCCCTAGAATCAGGAGATGGTTCGAGGGATAGTCGACCACGCGCTCCGCCGTCATGGTGTCGAGGTCGACGCGAGCCACGTGTGAGCCCACGCCATCACATTGCCCGTCGCGGATGCATTCGCCGATGGAGGCGCGAGTCGGACCGCGGTGGCCGGCCGCGAGCAGCGTGTTGCCGGGTCCCCAGCGAACGTTGTCGATGTGGAAGCCCACCGGGACCCTGGCGGTCTCGACCGGGTCCCGCCCGCGCGAGAGGCGGATGAGCGCCTGGTCTCCGTAGCCGCCGACGAAGAGCGTGTCGCCGTCGGCCGAGATCTCGATACCGTTGGGGCCGATCTCCTCGCTCCCCGGCACGCGCACCCAGTCACCGTCGGGGTGCCACTCCCAGATGTCGCGGGTCGCGGGGCTGGTCACGACGAAGCCACCGTCTGGGAGACCCACGACGGAGTTGAGCCCCAGCCCCTCGGGGGCCACCGAGCAGCCGATCCAGGTCAGCGACGGACGGTTCCCACTCATTTCAACCTCGAAGACCTCGATGGCTTCGCGAGCGCCGTGCCCCACCACGAACAAGGTGTGCACATCGCCCGCGCCCGGTCGCAGGTAGAGGCCGTGTGGCCGGAGGTCACGCGTCACCGGGCCTGGGCAGGCGCCGTAAGTCGTCGTGTCGGGCCGTGGCTCGGAGGTCGCGGTCGGGAAGACGACGTCCGACGAATAGTCGCGGGTGTCGGCCAGATACAAGTCCCCACCATCGACCATCGAGGCCACGATCACCCACGGCGTCTCGGGGATCGGGGCGAGGTCCTCTGGGCTCACCGGCCCGCAGAGGAACTGGACCGTGCCGTCCGGCTCACAGGAGGCTTCCTGGGCCGAGTTGCCCGTCCATTCAAGCGGGCCCACCAGGAATAGACCGACGAGAACCAGCTTCTTCATCACGTTCCCCTTCTGACGCCCTGTGCGTCTCGAATTCCCAATTCTCTCGCTGAATCCAGGTGTCGAGTGGCCCTTAAATCGTGGATCCAGAACCCCAGCAATTTCGGTGCAATTCACGATCTAGGGGCCAGTTTTATTGCCGCTAAATCGTGAACTCTGATGTGACTTCCCGTGACTCAAGGGAGAGTGTGCCAATCTTAGTTGGAAATTGAAACGGCTCCAACCCCTGTGGTTTGATGGTGTTGTCAAACAAACATCACGCCACAAAGGAAAGGAGCTGAGATGGGCAGTGTCCTACGAGCCGTCAGGAAACGCAAGAAGAGTCGACGCGGTATTCAGGCTGACCGCGCCGAGAATCGGATTCTTCGCAAACCGTGCCGAAAAAAACGCGATTCGGCCCGTAAAACCGGGCCTCCGTACCGTTTGTACCGAAGCCGGACAAATGGTCCGTTCAACCGGGGTGGTGCACTCACGCAAAGGCTATGTGTCCAAGCGTCCAGGCCCTCGAAATTCGCCGAGTCAGATGTTCGGATCGCGTTCGGGTCATCGCGGACAGTGGCTCCTTGGAGGTAACCCGGGGGTGTGTGCCTCCTGACGATACAGGTAGTCGCATCTTTTCGATTCGACGAGCCAAACGCTGCTTCGGCGCGTAGGGCCTCGTCCTGATCATGTCGCGGTTGATCCCCCGCCCGCCGCGCCGGGCGACATCAGGGGATTACCGTCCGGAACGGGACCACCGCTGACGTCGTTCCGGTGAGGATGTGGTCGAGCCGCCGCTCCCAGGTCTGCAGCGCCCGCAACTTCTCTGCATCGTATGGATGGCGGTCGTAGGCTTTCGCCGCTCGCGGGGAGCCGTCGATGTGGTTCAGCACGCGGGCGATGACTTGCACCGGCACACCACTCTCGGCCATACCGGTGGCCACGGTTCGTCGAAGATCGTGGCCTCTGAAATGAAACCCCAGGCGTTGCGTCAGCTGGCCGGGCACCTTCCGTGCTCGGTGATGCACGGATCCTGAGCCAAGCGCGTTAGCGAAGACCCACGGGATGTCCTCGGGGACGTCGGAACCAAAACAATTCAATTAATCAAAAAGATCGTGTCGAATGATCTGGAAGATGAAGAACTAGGTGCCCTCGATATTATTGAGGAGATTGTGAATAACGCGTCTGTGGAAGCGGACGAGGCGGGTCCGGGAGTGCACCCGGCGTGACGAATTTCGATCAGGGCACCGGCGCTCAGGTATAACATGCGGCCAGTCACAGGTGGCCGAATCGGCCAGCGTCGGTGTACAGCAAGTTCAGGACATCCGCTATCAGGGTGACGGGAGGTCTGGTCATGAACGTTTCGCGTGTCCCCCGGGGTTGGGGACTATCCCTGCTGACGGTCGCAGCCGTCGGCATACTGGTGGCAACACTCGGGCAGACTCGAGCGTCCACCCAGGCGGGCAAGGCATCGGGCAGGGCCGTCCTTTTCGCCTCAGCGGGAAACGAGCTTACGCGATATGACGTCGATGTCAATGCGGCCACGCTGACCAAGCGTGAATCCATGATGCTTCCGGGATTCATTACCGAAGCCACGATGCATCCTTCGAAGCAGTACACCTACATTGTCTGGGGCAAATTTGTTCCCGGGGATCCGGGCGGCTTCCAGATCCACGGTCAGCCGCATGATCAGGGCATGAGCGCGTTCCGCGTCGATCCTGCCACTGGCGCCCTGACGGCCCATGGTCCCTCGGTGTCCCTGGGGCACTCACCGGGATACATCAGCGCGGTCACCACCGACGTTCCCGGAAACTATGTCCTGGCGGCGGATAGCGATCCGAGCCGCATCAGCGTGCATACGCTGCTGCCCGACGGGACGATCGGCAAGGAGATCGTTTCTCCGGGCAAGCTAGATTTCGGCATTCACGCACATCAGGTCCGGATGGACCCGTCGGGCCAGACAGTGATTCTCCCGTGCCGAGGAGATTCAGCCAATGGCAAGGAGTTGGCGGGTTCGCTGAAGCTGTTCGCCTTTAAGGACGGCATCCTGACCGAACGCCAGTCCATCGGGGCAGGAGACGACTTCCACTTCAACGCGCGGCACATGGACTTTCACCCGTCCGGCAAGTGGGACTACTTCACTACCGAGGCGCAGAACAAGCTGCTCGTCTACGAGCGGATGCAGAACGGATCGCTCGGCAAGCAGTTGTACGCCGCGAACACCCTCTCAGAGCCCGGCAACGTCCGGCCCGGGCAAATCGCGGGAACGGTCCACGTGCACCCGAACGGCAGGATCGTGTACGTAGCGAACCGGGCGAGCGGCACCACGATGGTGGACGGTAAGCGGGTGTTCGTCGGCGGTGAAAACACCATTGCCGTCTTCTCCATCAACCAGTCCACCGGCGAGCCGACGCTGATCCAGAACATCGACACGCGCGGGATCCACGCCCGTACGTTCACCATCGACCCGACCAGCAGGATGCTCGTGGCGGGAAACACCCAGCGGCTTCCCGTGAAAGTCGGCAATACGTATCGCGACCTTCCGGCCGGGATGGCCACGTACCACATCGCCGCCGACGGGAAACTCGAGTTCGTGAGGAAGTACGACGTCCCGGAGGGCACGACACAGATGTTCTGGATCGGGTTCGTCCCGCTGCCCTGATTCAGCCCGGCAGCAGGCTTGGCGTCATTCGCGCGAGTGTTGAGCTCACGAAAGAAACGAAGTAACGTGTGGGTCTC
>CAUZIB010000103.1:0-15277 GCA_963579735.1 Vicinamibacteria bacterium
TCTGCGCCCAACTCCAGAGCGCGGGTTAGCAGCGTGTGCCGCTCTTCTTCGGACCCCGAGAATCTCCCGCCACCCCAGGTCGGTCGGCACGTCACGATGACAGGTACTCGCCGGTCCGCCAACACCCCCGCGATATCGATCTCCTGGGCATAATCTAGACGGAGCTCGACCATCTCTGCCCCGAACGCCGCGTCGCGATGGGCCCGCAGCTCCTCGGTGTCGCGTCCGGTGATGGTCGCGCACAATTTGGCGTTCATATTGACTGCCGGCCCTCGGCTCTCGCCCTGTGCAAGCAGCTGTCTCCCTGACAAAAAAAAGCCCCCCCAGCGCTTAGTGGCTGAAGAGGCGTCGTCGGTCGAAATGGTCTGAGCTATGACCCCGTCGTTACTGAATCGCCCCTTCGGCAGTGCCGATAAACTGATAGGCCCACCACCGGTACGGTCGGCGTGGCCAATCGGCGCTCCCCGTAGATCGCCGAGGCGCGGACGTCTTCATAGTCGGTGAAGACGGTAGCAAAACGACAGGTACTGTGTCAACGATAGTCGTCTTCGACGCGACTGGGACTTGGCGCCCGGACCAGTGTTTGTGTCAAGCTCACAACAAAGGAGAAAGGCTGCTCAGCCGACCCATGAAAGCCCTTACGTTGCTCGTCTCATTCGGCGTCGCGGTTCTCTCCCTGGTTCAGCTTCCGGCAGCCACTGCGCGCATGCCCCTGAGCGAGGTTCGCGCTGGGATGCGCGCTGTCGGTGTCACCGTGTTCGAGGGCGCGGCGCTTGAAGAATTTGACGCCCACATTCTTGGCGTTCTGACCAACGTCATGGGACCGCAACGGAACCTCATTGTGGCCCGTTTGTCGGGGGGACCACTCGCCGAGACCGGAGTGATTCAGGGCATGAGCGGCAGCCCGATCTATATTGACGACCGGTTGGTCGGTGCCGTGTCGTACTCGCTCGGTTCGTTTTCCAAAGATGCCATCGCCGGGATCACACCGATCGACGAGATGATCGGAACCGATGCGGCCGGCGGACACACGCTGGCGTATGCCCGCCGGCGGTCATTGGACCTGGATGGCTTCGGGCCGGACGTGCCGGCGATGACCGACGCGCTGACGACGACGGCGCGAGCGGTCTTTGGCGGCTCTCACCCGTTTGCAACACGCCCTGCCGACATCCACGCTTTGGGGTTGCCATCCGGCGACGCCGCTCGTCTGGGCATGCAACTCCAGCCCATCGCGACGCCGCTCCTCTTGAGTGGTGCGGTACCCGAGGTGTATGAGTTTTTTTCCGCCGCATCTGGTTCGTCGGGTTTCGTGACGACCGTCGGGGGCACGATGTCAGCCGAGGCGACACAAGAACTCAGCGGACGCCCCCTGCGTCCTGGCGACCCCGTCGGAGTCAGTCTGGTACGGGGCGACCTGACGATGGCGGGGACCGGTACTGTGACCCTTGTCGAAGACGGCCGAGTCTACGCGTTTGGTCACCCTTTTTACAACGTCGGCCCGGCCAGTTTTCCGATGACCCAGGCCCATGTGACCACCGTGCTGCCTAGCCTTGCGATTTCTTCGAAGATCACCGCCATCGGCGACGTCATTGGCACGTTTGATCAGGATCGGACAACGGGGATCTTTGGGAGCTTGGGCACTGGTCCAGACCTCATCCCAATTCGGGTGACGCTTCAAGACGCAGGAGGTGCATTTGAACGTGCATTCTCGTTCGACATCGTGGATGACCCAGTATTTACGCCTCTGCTCACCGCGACCGCCCTGCTCAATACGCTCTTCACGATGACACGCGAGGTCGGCCCCCGCACGTTTGTTCTGAACGGCTCTATTCATCTGGAGGGACGGCCTGACGTGCGTATCGGCAATATCTACACGGGAGACATTGCCACCATTGCCGCGGCCACCTCGCTGACCACGCCGCTGAATACGCTCCTCCGCAACACGTTCGAATCCGTTTCCGTCGACGCGATCGAAGTGGATATTACGGCGGTCGAGGAGCCACGGACCGCGACCTTGGAACGGGTCTGGGTGGATGCGGTTCGACCCCGGCCGGGCGACCAAGTGCCGCTCCGTCTCAGCCTGCGCAACTATCGCGGGGTGGAGCTCTTGAAAACTGTCCTGCTCGACATTCCGCCCCATGTGTCCGGATCGGTCACTGTCGAAGTGCTGGACGCCGCGGCCGTGAACCGCTCGGAACAGCAAATGGGCCACAATGCCGCGGCCGCCACGACACTCGACCAGGTCATCCGCAGCCTCAATCGCCTTCATCAAAACAATCGCCTCTATGTTCGCCTCCGACGGTCCGGGAAGGGGGTCGTCTATGGCGGCGAAGCGATGCCGGCCCTACCGGGCTCGGTGCTCGCAGTGCTTGAAGCAAACGGGAGCAGCGGCGCTTTGACACGTCTTACTGATGCCCCGCTGGGTGAATGGGAGGTCGTCACCGACCACGCCGTGTCGGGCTCGCGCCAGCTCGCGATCGAGCTCTCGTACTAGACTCGCTTCCACTTCCCACCGGCATACTCGGTTACGATCGAGCACGAGAATATGCGAACCACATCTGCGACAATTGTGCGTGTTGGATTGTCAGCCGTCGTCGCCGTCTTGGGTGCGGCAGCGACCGTTCTGCTGTACGCAGCGTCCCCGGTGTTTTGGCGAGTTGCGACCCAAGACGACTTTCTTCGAGGCCGGGTCGAGAACCTGACCATTGACGCCGCCGGTCAAGTCCGACTTGGACCCGCATCGGCCGTGGTCTTTGAGACAACCGCCCCGTTTCTCTGGACGGCCGCTCTGGCTGACCGCACGCTCTGGGTGGGAAGCGGCAACGACGGGAAAGTCTTTGTTGTCGATTCCGACGGCGCGGGCACGGAAGTCTTTGATTCCGCCGAACTCAACGTACATGCCGTGACCCCCAGTGGCGACGAAACAGCCTTTGTCGCGACCTCTCCGCACGGTAAGGTATACGAGGTCGGCAGCGACGGCGCGCGCCCCCCGGTGGTTTTTGACCCGGAGGAGCCATACATCTGGGCGATGGCCCAGCCCGCGGGGACGAGAGACTTATATGTGGCGACCGGTGAGCCAGGCCGAATCTACCGCGTCACACCGGACGGCACCGCGACACTGTTCTACGACACCCAGACAGCTCACGTATTGACCCTGGCCTTCGACTCCGTGGGCAACCTGTGGGCCGGCACCGGTTCGCCAGGACGGGTGTTCCGAATCTCGCCGGCCGGCCGTGGCTTTGTCGTACTCGACAGTTCGTTCGAGGAAGTTCGCGCGATTCGCCTGGCCCCGGACGGCCGCGCGTATGCCGTCGCGGTCAGTCAATCGCCCGGTCGCAGCACGGGCGGCTCGACGGGTACTGTCGCTACCCCGCCAAGTGTATCTACGAGTGGTTCCTCAACCGCCACCGTCAGCAGTAGCCCGGGGGGGCAAGTCACCGCGGGTTCGGCCAGCGGGGCCGTGTATCGAATCGAGCCGGACGGGGTCTGGGATACCGTCTGGGAGTCTTCGACGGATACGCCCTACGATGTGGCACTCGATGACCATGATGGCGAAACCGGGCTTCTGGTGGCGACGGGTGGGGCCGGTAAGATTTTTCGGGTCCTGGAAGACCCGTATCGGGTAGAGCTTGTCACAAGCGCGCCCGCCAAGCAGGTCACGCGTATTGTCAGTGCCGGCGATGGGTCTCACTATTTCCTTACCGCAAATCCCGGAAAGGTCTTTCGGCTCTCGTCATCGCGTGTGGCAAGCGGGCTATACGTGTCCGATGTGCGAGACGCCACGACGGTCGCCACGTGGGGCACCGTGCGCTGGCAAGCGATCACGCCGTCGGGCACGGCCGTGCGACTATCTACGAGGTCAGGCAATACCGATCAACCAAACGACACCTGGAGCGCCTGGTCGGAGCCGTATGACGACGCCGCGGGGTCAGCGATCTCGAGTCCGAAGGCCAGATACATCCAATGGCGGGCGGCGCTGACCGGTCAAGACGCTACGCCTTCTCTCCTGACGGTGACGACCGCCTATCTACCCCGGAACCTCCGACCGGAGATCACACAGGTCACGGTTCACGCGCCAGGCGTGGTCTTTCAACAGCCATTCTCTGGGACCGACCCACCCATCGCCGGTCTCGGAGTCAGAGCGGACACCCGACCGGCACACGCGAATGATGACACCCAACAAAGCTCGTTGGGCCGGCGCGTGTATCGAAAAGGCCTGCAGACATTCGTATGGTCTGCGAGCGACGGGAATACAGATACGCTCGAATATACCGTCCAGTATCGTGCGGCGTCCGATACGACATGGCGAACGTTGATCGCCGATTCGCGCGCGGCGATCTTTACGTGGAACACAACGACAACCCCCGACGGCACTTATGTGGTGCGGGTCCTGGCCACAGACGGGCCGTCGAACGCGCCTGGGGCGGCTGAGATAGGGTTCGCCGACAGCACGCCGTTTGACATCGATAACACCGCGCCCGATATCGCGGTCGCGGCTGCCCGCACCACCGGTCAGCAGGTTGTGGTGCCGTTCGTGGTCGAGGACGCTCACTCTCCGGTTCAACGCGTCGAGTACTCGCTCGATACGGACCGCTGGCAGGTCCTCTACCCGCTCGATGGGATACCGGACTCGCAGGTGGAGCGGTTCGAGGTCACCGTTCCCAACGATCGTCTTGACCGTCTCGTGATCAGAGCGACCGACAACCTGGGCAATACCGCGACCGCAGCGGGCTCCTAGCGCCCCCCTCTCCAAGCGCCTCGTGTACAGCCGCGGACACATAGTGACCATGCGCCAACCGCGACGCCGCCTCGGCCAGGCGCGAAGGTGGAAATCCGCCCCCCACGCGTTGTCATGCTAAACGGCTTGTTCATCGTCGTCGCTCTGGCGTCTATTCTGCTCGCCGCCTATACCGGCGAGATGCGAGCCGTCACCGACGCGATGCTCAACTCGGCACGCAACGCAGTCGACTTGGCGATAGGTCTGATCGGTGTCATGGCGTTCTTTCTCGGCCTGATGAAGGTCGCACAAGATGCCGGTCTCACGGCCCATTTGTCTCGTCTTGTCAGCCCGTTCATGCGGCTCCTCTTCCCCTCGGTGCCGGCGGGTAGCCCAGCCATGAGCGCGATGGTGCTGAACATCTCCGCAAACATGCTCGGACTGGGAAACGCCGCGACGCCCTTTGGAATCAAGGCGATCGAAGAGCTGGACCGATACAACTCGCGGAAGGGCACGGCGACCAATGCCATGGCGCTCTTCCTGGCGATCAATACTGCCGGACTGGCCGTCCTTCCCTCCGGAGTCCTTGGCGTGCGCGCAGCACTTGGTTCGGCAGATGCAGCCGGTATCTGGTTTCCGACGTGGTTCGCCAGCGCCTGCGCCACAGTGGTGGGAATTACTGCTGCCATCGGACTTTCCCGGTTGCCCCGTTACCGCTCCACCGAGCCTCCTCCCCTGGCACTGTCCGACCTCCCGAGCCGCATGTCGAACGGGACGAACGCGGCGGACCAGAACGAGCCACCGGCGCCATCGGTCGAACCAACGCGACTGTGGCTGGGCCGGCTATTCTGGCTGAGTTTCTTCGCATTCACCGCGGTCCACATCGCCCAGCGAACGGCAAACGAGAGTCTTGGCGCGGTGATGCGTGACATCCTCTCGTTTTGGATGCTCCCGGCGCTCGTCGCGTCGATCACACTATACGGGTGGGTCCGACAGGTGCCGGTCTATGAGTCACTCGTGGAAGGCGCGAAAGAAGGCTTCCAGGTTGCGCAGCGGATTATTCCGTTTCTGGTGGTGATCCTCGTCGTTATCGGGATGTTTCGAGCGTCGGGTGGTCTCGACGTCATGGTGACCATTATCTCGCCCGTCACCGCCCTCGTCGGAATGCCGGCAGAAGCGCTTCCGATGGCCCTGCTCCGCCCGCTCAGTGGTTCGGGTGCGCTCGGGGTGGCCAGTGAGGCGATGACCGTCTACGGGCCAGACTCGCTTATCGGCTACATGGTGAGCACGTACCAAGGAAGCACCGAAACGACCTTCTACACCCTCGCCGTCTACTTTGGTGCAATTGGGGTGAAGGTCGGACGTCACACGGTGGTCGCGTGCCTAATGGCCGATGTGACGGGAATCCTCGCGGCGACGTTCATTGTCAACCTGATGTACGGATGACGCGCAACGCTAGCTCTCGACGTCGTGGAGGACGGCCTGGGCATCGACCAGCTGGCGGTCCAGGTCTTTCACCGCGGCAGCCCGAGCAGCCCGCAAGCCCGCATGGCTGCTGGCGTCCACTTGACGCTGCAGATCCGTGCGTGCCAAACGCAGCGACTCGACCCGGCTCAACGCTGCGGGGTCGGCCGGAGCCTTTGCGTGGCGAGCGTTTCGCTCTCGCTCAAGTTCGTCCATGCGCTCCTGAATACGTGCTTCCGCGTCGACCAGACCTTCACCGGCATCTCCCATCTATGTGTCTCCGTTGTGCGGCGCCCGTCCTTCACGAGACCGTGTCTCGTGCGGTAGCGCGGGACCCATTACTCATTGAAGAGCCGCGCCGGCCAAACATGGAGGGGGGCTCCTAGAGCGAGACGACGTCGCGAGTCGCGAACCCCGGCCCGGCCACTGGCGCGGCGCGATGCGGGACGCACACTAGTTTACCGTCCTGCCGTACCGCGGGATTACCCGCCGCAGGAAAAACCCGGATACAAGAGATTGGCACAGAGTAACCACACCGGGGACGCCGCAATCGTCGACCGTCGATAACGTGCGGCGCGAACCGTCGCATACGAGCATCGTTTTCCGCCTGTTTGTTACCATGTGCGTGTCTTTGCACGGTTGACACTTTTTTTGAGGACACAGATGCCCAAACTGCTCCGACACCTCCTCTTGTTTCCGCTAGCGCTCGTTTCTTTGCTAGAGCCATCGCTGGCCCAGAACCTCTCGCCCGCAGTCCCGGAATCTGTGGGTGTGTCGTCCGAGCGCTTGACGCGTCTCGATGACGCCATGAAAGGCTACGTCGACGATAACCAACTCTCCGGCGCGGTAGTCCTGATCGCGCGACGGGGTGGGATTGTTTACCACAAAGCCTTTGGAGAGCGTGACCAGGAAAACGCGTCACCCATGACGAAAGACGCAATCTTCAGAATCGCGTCGCAGACAAAGGCTCTCGTGAGCGTGGGCGTCATGGTCTTGCAAGAACAGGGAAAACTTCTCATCGGCGACCCGGTCTCGAAGTATGTGCCTGAATTCGCTCATACGACCGTGGCAATCGCCGGGAGTGGCGACGACTATACGGTGGTGGATGCCAATCGACCGATCGTCTTGCGCGACCTCCTGACGCACACATCGGGCGTCAGTTATGGCAATGGTCCAGCCGCGGATCAATGGGAAGAGGCTGGAATCCAGGGCTGGTATTTCGCAGACCGTGAGGAGCCGGTCGGCGAGACGATTGCCCAACTCCCTGCTCTGCCGTTCGACGCCCAACCCGGAGAGGCCTGGGTCTATGGCTACAACACGGACATTCTCGGCGCCGTCATCGAGAAAGCAAGTGGACAACCTCTCGACATGTTTTTGACACATGCCGTGCTGGCCCCGCTCGGGATGCACGATACCCACTTCTATCTCCCCCCGGACAAGAGCAACCGCCTTGCCGTCGTTTATTCATCGTCCGACGGAGGAGGATTTTCCAAAGCTCCAGATCCCGGCCACATGGTGGGTCAGGGCGCCTATCTCAATGGCCCACGGGTCAGTTTTTCGGGCGGAGCGGGACTGTTGTCCACCGCCAATGACTACGCGCGGTTTCTACAGATGATGCTCAACGGAGGCACGCTCGATGGTCATCGCATCTTGAGCCGAAAGACCGTCGAGCTGATGACAGTCGACCATCTTTCAGGACTGCCCTTCCGACCCGGCACCGGCTTTGGGCTCGGGTTCTCCGTAGTGACCGACCTTGGCGCGCGTGGAATCCCAGGCTCGCTGGGCGAATACGGCTGGGGCGGGGCATATCACTCCACCTACTGGGTGGACCCCCAAGAAGAGCTGGTCGTCGTCTACCTCACACAGCTCATCCCCGCCCAGGGCGTCGATGATCACGCCAAGCTCCGCTCACTTCTCTATCAGGCGATCGAGGACTAGTCGACCAACAGTGGCACCGTTTCTAACCGTCAGCCCGTGAGCGACCTACGCGCGAGACCCCGCGACGAAAGCAACGCCTGGCCGTAGTCCGAAGAAGCTCGTCCATTGGCCTCTTTCTTTGAGCCTTTCGGTGAAATGGCGTACGTGATTTCCAAAGAGTCAGTTTCGACGGAGCTTTTGACTCATGGCAAACGGGAGTTTGGTTGGAGGTTAGACGCCGTCGAAGACCCAGATTGACTATCGCTCAGGTGATCGCTGGAGCCTCGGTCATCACCGGTCCAGTGGGCGGCGACATGGGCCGAGCGTGAACTCGGCGCCGAAGCAGCGGCTCAAAAGACATCTCCTCCAGAGCGGAAGCTACGTCCGGAAGGGATCACACGTCGCCCTTACCGGTCGAGACCGATCAGCCGCCTCCTGCGAGACCGACTCGCGTGATCCGCCGACGCCTCCGACAGTTCCAGAACCACAAACGCGCGGATACTCAACGAATCGGCCGCCCGCCACGCGATGGCAGGATGTGGTCTGGGTGCCCCGTAATACCGGAAAATCCCTATTCCGGTCACGCTTCCCCGATTACTCGGGCCTACTGGTAAATCACTGCCACCTTCTGCTCCATGAGGACAATGGCATGATGACCGGAGTGCGAATTACTCAGTTTGCGAAGGAGACATGATCGTGAAGGGTCGCCTGGACGGACGGCACCAGCGTCCCCCGTCATGGAGGGCGCGCCAGTGGCCATTTTCTTCTTTCTTTGGTTCAACTCGGATGGCGTCGTCAGGCGATCTGGACAATCTACGCACGTGGTTCGCGGAAGTCGAGCTGTGCCCGCGTTTCGGATGAAAGCCGCACCAAACCGGCCCGAGTTCGGCCCGCAGCATTGCAGCAACTTGACAACCTCCCCAACATCATCAATCGTCGCTAAACGACAGAGAGGAAGATGTCGAGCCGCAGAGGCATATGGGGGAAATTATGAAGAAACCTGCCGGGCACGAACCAGTCGATCGCCGGGGGTTCCTGAAAGGGGCAGCGACGGGCGCTGGCGCAGTGCTCATCAATGCGCCGACGACCGAGGCTCATGTCGAAAGACAATCGCCTACCGAAACCGGCGCCGTCCCCGCGCCCACGGCGCAACAGCTAACCCGCGACGCCGGCAACGCACGTCCGCCCGCTGAGTCCGGACCCGTCGTTCGGAAGGCTGGCTCCGATCTCCTAGTCGAGACGCTCAAAGAGCTCGGCATCGAGTATGTGGCTTCGAATCCAGGATCGAGCTTTGAAGGCCTACAGGAATCGATTGTGAATTTCGGCAATCCGCCGAACACGATGCCGGAATTCATTACGGCGTTGCACGAGGAAAGTGCGGTCGACATGGCCCACGGCTACGGCAAGGCCGAAGGGCGTCCCATGTGCGCTTTGCTGCATGGAACACTTGGGATTCAGCACGCGTCGATGGCGATCTATCAAGCCTACTATTCCGGAACACCGATCCTGTTGCTGGCGGGCCGGGACGACCACTTCATCCAGGCGCATACGGCGAACGACATGGCAGCCATGGTGCGAAGCTTCACGAAGTGGGATGCTCAACCGACGTCGCTCCTGGGTTGCGTCGAAGCGCTGCGCCAAGCGTACAGCGAGGCGATGACGCCGCCGACAGGCCCCACGCTTGTCATCCTCGATACGGAATTTCAAAAGGAAGAAGCGGCCGAGTTGGCCGTGCCGATGTATCAGCCACCTAACATTTCCGCTGTGGACACAGCGACGGCACGCGAGATCGCCAAAGCCCTGGTCGACGCGGGCAATCCTCGTCTTAACGTCGGACGCCTTCGAACGCCGGAAGGTATTCGCTACGCGGTTGAACTCGCCGAGTTGGTCGGCGCCTCGACGAGCACCTATGCGACCTATGGTCCGATGAGTTTTCCGCAGCGGCACTCGTCATGCGGTCCGGGTGCAGATACCGACTACGATTTCACGCTGGGTCTCGAAGCCGGTCCCGCCGATATTGGACTGGTCGGTCCGGGAGTGGATACACAGTTGGTAGCCCGAGACGCCATGAACGTCGGTTTCGGTGGAATTCGTCGCATGCCGCCGGGGTTCGAACCTGATGAATTGCCGGACGACCCCGGGCTTATTCCACGATTTTCAGCGGGCTCCGACGTAGACCGACGGATCGACGTCGATGCGGAGGCGAGCCTGCCGCTTGTCATTGAAGAAGCGAAACGGTTGATGTCAGGAAGCCAGAGGCGAGCGGCTGCGGAACGCAACACGCATCACGCCGCAGCGAACGTCGAGGCTCGCGTGGCGTCGGTACGAAGGGCTCTGGACGACAAGCGGAACGGCTGGGATGCGAGCCCGGTAAGCACGGCGCGTATCTACGCGGAACTATGGCCGCTCATCAAGGATGAAGATTGGTGCCTGGCCTCTCCAACTGCATTCTCCGGCGGTCACCACCGTGATCTCTGGGACCACAACAAACCCTATAGCTATCTCGGCGGACAGGGCGCGGCAGGCATCGGCTATGGCCTCGGAGCCAGCACAGGTGCCGCGCTCGCGGCGAAGCGGCGTGACCGTATCGTCATCAACGTGCAGTGCGACGGCGACGTCAATTATGCACCGGGCGCACTGTGGACCGCGGCGCACCATCGACTGCCAATGCTCACGGTCATGCACAACAACCGGGCCTGGCACCAGGAATTGATGTTCCTCGAGTTTATGGCGGGTTCGCGCGGTCGTGGCACCGACCGAGCCCACATCGGCGCGACGCTCAGAAACCCGTTTATTGATTACAAGAAGATGGCCGAGACCTATGGCATGGCGGGCGAGGGTCCAATCGGCGATCCGTCACAGCTGCAGGCAGCGCTGGCCCGGGGAGTGGCGAGCGTAAAGAACGGCGCTCCGTATCTGATCGATGTCATCACGCAACCGCGATAGTGGAGAGACGACCATGAATAACAACGTCCTCAAAGTTCGCGGCGGTGTTTTGTGTGTGATCCTTTCCGTAGCAGTTGGCGGCGTCTTCGCGCAGGAGGGCGATGCGACGAAAGGCAAAGAGCTGTATTTCGGCCACGGCTGCTACGGGTGTCACGGTTACAATGGTGAGACCGGTGCGCGAGACCTCGTCGGAACCGACAGTCCCATCATCGCCAATGTGGATAGGTTTCTCGTGTATCTCCGGTTGCGCACCGAATACGCGCCTCTTGTGCCATCGACACGGATGCCTGCCTATCCCGAGAGCGCGCTGAATGATGGCGATGCACGTGACATCTTTGCGTACATCAATACATTTGAACTCAACGCGCCGGCGGTCGAGGATATTCCTGCGTTCCAGGCAATTCTCGAATCTGCTGGACGTCAGTTGAAAGAGTGAGGTTTCACTGACCGAGGTCCGGTCGAGTGTCCGCCATCTCCACGCCGGTACTCCCAGGCCCAGGGCGACTGCCAGCCCCATGAAAGCCAGCACATACGGCAACGCTTCGCCGCGTGCGCGCACGAAAAGCTGTTCCTGGCGCTCATCGAAGGGCTCGCCAGGTCAGGACATAGCCGACCGCACCGAGAGGAACAACAAGGGTGACAACTGGGTCAGCAGGACAAGGACAATCCAGAAGGCGATGCTGAATGCTTTCTCCGTCGGGGTAGAGGCGTTGGGCGCCATGATCGCCCAACTGGCCATTCCGGCGAGAAACCCGAAAACTAACTACCGCTCAAGAGGGATCGAAGGAGCCATTTGACCTGATTCCAGGTTACGGTATCGCTCGCTATCGGAACCAGCCCTCGGCGAATCACCCGTTCTTGCGTTCAGGCCGCGACCAACCGACGAGTCCGCTGGATGGACACGCGGACGACTAAATGCAGACATAACAGCGGACAGAGAGGTCACAATGCAGGCTTTCGCTTTCTCTCGTGAGTCGGGCGTCCGGGCGATGCTGGCGGCAGGAGTCGTCGTTGTTCTGGGATGGACCGGCGTCTCTGCCCAGACCGAGCAACGCACGACGGCGCTGAGCGGTTTGCCGCCGATTGCCCTGCCAGATGGGCCTGTGGTCTTGTCGACCGCAGAGCAACCCCGCATTCGTGTCGTGCCGGTGGTCACCGGGCTGTCGCACCCCTGGGGTTTTGCGTTTCGGACGAACGGCGACATCCTCGTGACCGAGCGCGACAGGGGGACGCTGCGTGTCATTCGAGATGGCGTGCTACTGCCGGAGGCCATCCCAGGTGTACCTGAGGTCTATCTCGGCACGCGTTTGGCCGGTCTGATGGACATCGCTCTGCATCCGGAGAACGACCGATTGGTGTACCTCACGTATTCCAAGCCCGCGACGCGCGACGGCCGATCCGGCAGCACGATCGCGTTGGCTCGTGGTCAACTTGACGCGGGCGCGCTAACCGAAGTACGAGACATCTTTGTCGCGGACGGATTTGGACGCGGCGTCGCGGCGTCGCGGGTCACCTTTGGTCCGGACGGCAAACTCTACGTGACGGTTGGAGGCGCCATTCGCGCGTCGTCGACCGGGCAGCGGGCTCAAGACCCGAGTACGCATGTCGGCAAGGTCGTACGGCTAAACGAGGACGGAACGGCTCCAGACGACAATCCATTTGTCGGACGGCCCGGCTACCTCCCGGAGATCTTTTCCTTTGGCCATCGAAATCAGCTCGGTCTGGTGTTTCACCCGGAAACCGGACAGCTGTGGGCGAGCGAGAACGCTCCGCAGGGCGGCGACGAGGTCAACATCATCGAGGCGGGTCGCAACTACGGATGGCCAGTTGCTTCCGACAGTCGCGAATACACAGGGGTACGCGTATCCGATACGCCCTGGCTTCAACCGTTCGAACGCCCCGAGATCGTGTGGTGGCCGTCCATCGCGCCCTCGGGGCTCACGTTTTACGACGGGGACCAGTTTCCGGCGTGGCGCGGCAACCTCTTTGTCGGCTCGATGACCGAGGGGCGGATTCAGCGAACGGGTCATCTGCAGCGCGTCGTGTTCAATCGACGCGGAGACGAGATTCGGCGAGAATCGCTACTCATCGAGCTCAGACAGCGAATCCGTGACGTCCGACAAGGACCCGACGGGTTCCTCTACCTTTTGACCGAGGAAGATAATGCCGCACTGCTCCGGCTCGAGCCGGCTCGGGCTATCACCGGGCTTCCTGGAACCGTCTTGCCCCATCGGCGGGTGACCGAGGCTCGAGTCGCGCCCGTCCGCGAGATCGACTGGACCGATAGCCAACGCGCAGTCGTCGAAGCCCACGCCCCGGATGGCAACCCGGGAGCGATACTCCGAACCTTGGTCCGCGCCCCAGGACTGGCCGACCGCGTCATTCCGTTTCGGCGTTATCTGGCCCACGAGTCGACATTGTCGCCTCGACATCGCGAGATTCTGACACTCCGGACCGCATGGCTCGCGCAAAGTGACAACGTGTGGGCCACTCATGCCCGGCGCGCGAAAGCCGCCGGCTTGACTGCGGAGGAGATCGTCCGCATCGCAGAGGGACCACGCGCCGAGAGCTGGGACCCGTTTGACAGTGCGGTCGTCGGAGTGGCGGACCAGCTGTTTCGCAACTCGTCGATAAGCGATGCGACCTGGGCCACTCTGTCCGAGCGCTATAAACTTGAGCACCTCATGGACGCGGTCGTGACCGTGGCGGACACGACCGCGCTCTCTATTCTGACGAACGCTCTGGGGATCCAACCCGATGGGGACGATGACGACACTCGTCTGCCACGCAATGATGTGGCGTATGGCGTGGCGGTACCTGAGCGCCAGGCACCGCTCTCCAGCCCCCGGGTCGAACCCGTCGAGGGTCCGGGGCTTCGCGTCTCCCGGACACTTCGGCAGCACCCCGTGCTTGCCGACGCATGGAGTGCGCATCCGCGCTACGTGCTCGACCCCGAGCGGTCAGGGCTGACACCGCATGACCGCGAGCTTCTCATTCTCCGTACCGGTTGGAATACGCAAGCGGCGTATGAGTGGGCGAAACACGTTGGGAGTGTCGGTCGGGCGCGCGACCACGGCCTCGACCCACGCTGGATCGCACAAGGAGAGGATGCTTCCGGCTGGGACGCACGCGAGGTCGCGCTCATTCGCGCCGCCAACGAGATGTATCGCGACACGACGATCTCGGACCGCACGTGGGACACGTTGACCGGTTACTACGACGTTCGACAAATGATGAGTATCGTGGCCACGGTGGCTCGTTACCGAAAGGTGTCAATGACGCTCAATGCATTGGGCGTGCAACCGCTCGCCGACGACGAGCGGTTTCCCGCTTTGGAGGGTTACTGACCGGTAGGATGCGTGAGCGGCGCGCGTTGATAGTCCGCCCGCCAGACCTCGGTGCGAATCCGCCGGACATCTCGGTCGGGATTTCATTCGCCACCTCGCTCTGGGAAGGTCAATGCGACATTGTCACCGATTGCCTCTCATGTTTTTGGGAGGTGGTGGTCTCGCCGGAGCCTGCTAGCATAAAGAAGGTTTGCGTATAGTCGCCCGATTCCACGCTCAGTTACGTCAGGCTATATCGATCGCGGCCGGCCTCGTGGCCCTGGCCGGCTGGCACCCTAGTGGACACGCGGCCGAAGCACCACTCACGCCGGTCATCGTCGAGCTGTTCACTTCCCAGGGCTGTGCGAGCTGTCCGCCCGCGGACGTGATTCTCCGGTCACTCGAACGCATGGCGACTGTGACGTACGCCGACGTCGCCAAGACCGCTCCAATCACCAGGCGCGTCCAACTTGACGACGCCTGGGACCGGTCGCGCCTCCGGGCGGTTGTCTTTCTGCAAGACCCAGCGACGTTGGTCATCGGCGGCGCCGCCACCACAGTCATTCACTAACGCACCACGCTGATCGCGGGCACCTGAGGGTAAAGGAGCGAACCGATGCGGCAACTTATGCAGGCTTATCTCGCAGGTGGTCTCTCCCGTCGTGCCTTTTTCGAACGACTCGTTGCGACGGGGTTCAGCGCTACAGGCGCCCGCGCCGTCATAGCAGCTAGCCAAGAGACTCCCGTCAGCGCCTCCAGCCCCACCACAGCCACGGGACTGGAGGCGATCTGCTTGTGGCGTAGATCAAGGCCGCGGGCACGAAATACGTCTTCACGAATCCTGGCTCCTATGAGGTAGGGCTCTTCGACGCCCTCACAGACCATCCCGATCTGCAAGTGATCATGG
>CAUZIB010000104.1:0-15129 GCA_963579735.1 Vicinamibacteria bacterium
TAGAGCGTCGCGCGCTTCGGCCTGGGCGCCAGCAAGGATATTGAAGAGACCGTAGTTGCCTTCGTGACAAGCATATTCATAGAGCGTGTCATCGGTCTGTGTCATCGTCAGTTCAGCGCTCCACGGCTGGACAAACGCCGTCGGATCGTCGACCGTGAATTCATAGAGCAACGTGTCCGCATCACGACGGCTAAATCGCTCGGTAAGGTGGAGGTCCGGCCCCAAGGCTTCGAGACGTTCCATATTGGGTGCGGGATGGGCGGTGCCGATATCCCGGAAGTTTCGTGTTTCTACAACGAGTGTGTCCCCGTCCCAGCGCCCGCGGGAGTCGCCCTTCCACTGACGCATCTGAGAAGGGAGCGGTGGACGGTCATCTAACGGGACGACCCGCGCATCGTTCACCATTTCGTTGAGGATGACGACATATCCAGGCACTTGAAAGACCTGGACAAGGTTGTTATATGCACCGGGTAGCATCGGCGGACCGGAATTGAACCCCAGAATGCACCGTTCGTCCACATCACGGTCTTCTGGACCCGCGTTCCGGCGTCGCGCATCAGCGCGGGCGGCCATTCGAGCTTCACCGACCGCCGTGTACCCGGGCAGCTGTCCGTCGGATGGGTCGAGAATTAATGACGTCCGCCGTGTTCCGGCCACCTTGCTGCCCCGGGCCATCCAAAACTGGTTATAGCTACCCGGATCGCCCGCTCTGGGCGCGCGGTCAACAGTACCGGCGGCCGCTTGGGCCTCCAGCGCCGACACGTCTTCGTCGGTCAGAAACTCCTGACCGGCGAGGGCGGCCGGCCGTTGCAGGGGCGTAACCGAGCCAAAGTCCCACACGCCTCCGAGGTCAGGCCTGCCCTCCGATGTGCGCGGCACTGATGATGATGTCTGCGCTATTGCCGCTCGCGGTGTGACGCATGCAAGCACGCCAAGGATTATGACAACCTGAACGATTCCGACACGCTGGACACTCATCTGGACCTCCCGTCCGCCACGACGCACAATGGACACTCTTCTCCTGGGTCAGTCATGCGGGGAATTCCCAGCCTCTCAGATAGCGACCCAGTTCCCCAGGCTACACCGGGGAACCACTCTCGGCAACAGACGGGGCGACCGCGACCACCAGAACAACGATCCAGAGGATACCGACCGACGAGGCTGCCGACAGAGACTCTTCCCACCAGTCTCGAGCCACCCGGAGGTGAGGCGGGCACGCACGCCTTTGCGACGTCCGCGGGTGGCCCGTCGCCTTCAAGAAAGGGAGCTGTGGAATGTCGCGGAAAGAACCGATGCTCCGGCCCGGAGTCGGCCCTCGTGATAATCTCCGTCATCGAGTTCTTGGAGCGTATGGAAGACGGGAACCTCGGCAAGGGATTCGACTTTCTTACGAAGCAGCGCAGGCCGAAAGGCAGTGGCGTCCATCGCGGTGCGCATTGTGGGGCGTCCGACCCGTGTGGGGTTCCCCGTCCCTCGGGCTTTCTTGCTGCACCGCATGCAACAGATGCATCAACTCACCCGCGACCCGTGTCGAGCCCGATGGTGGGGCGTCGGGTCCGCGGTGTCAACGGAGGAATGGGATGAAGCGAGTAGCTGTGTTGAGTGCGTTGGTCGCAGTCGGCGTGGTTGCGACTCTGAGTCGCCCGGTCGCCCAAGGAAACGTCGCCGAAATCGAGCAGGTGAAAGACAACCTCTATATGGTTACCGGGGGCGGCGGAAACACCGCGGCCTTTGTCACCGATAGCGGTGTCGTAGTGGTCGACACGAAGAACCCCGAGTGGGGCAGTGCGATCCTCGACAAGATCGCGACCGTGACCGACAAACCGGTGACGATCATCATCAACACTCACACCCACGGCGACCACACCGGGAGCAATATCGACTTCCCGCTACCGGTCGAGGTCGTCGCCCACGCGAACACCAAGAGCAACATGTCACGGATGGCACCGTTTCAGACGGCGGGCGGCAGGCAGTATCTGCCGAGTCGTACCTATGAGAACCGGCTCTCTCTGCTCGATGGCGACGACCGGATCGACCTCTACTATTTTGGACGAGGTCATACGAGCGGTGACTCCATCGTCGTGTTTCCGGCGCTGCGGGTCGCGCACACCGGCGACCTGTTTGCGTGGAAGGGCTTGCCCTATGTCGACGTCGCCAACGGTGGCAGCGGTGTCAATTACCCACGGACCGTGTTGGCCGCGGCCGACACCATTCAAGGCGTCGATACCGTGATTCCGGGCCATAGTCCGGTGATGGCCTGGGCTGATTTTCGTGAGTTCGGCGAGTTCAACCGAGACTTCCTGATTGCCGTCGAGCGTGGTATGAGGGAAGGGAAGACGGTAGCAGAGACTGCGGCGTCATTGAACCTCCCGGCGCGGTATGCGAACTATGCGATGACCCGGGGGAACCTGGCGAGCGCCGAGATCAACGCCGGGAAGATCTACGCGGAGCTTGCACGGTAGCTGGGTCGGCAAGGCACCTCAGCCATCGGCCGGGAGGCCTCCTACGTCGCAGCGCACGGGCCCCGATGCCCTCGCATGCGTGGTATGGGACGTCCTCTGTGATGTGACGGGCAGTGACGACCCCGAGGCGCGTCAGCGCGAGCCGGACGTTGGGGCCTGCGCGCTCTCCCGCTCCTGTGCTCGGGCGCCGGCCAGGATGAAAACTTGTTTGACCAAGGAAGTTTGTCATGTCGACGACAAGGGTGTCGCCCACCCACTGTTTGACGGCCGGGGGCAGGTGAGGCTCGCCGTTCAGCGGCACCACGCGCGCGTTGTGGACCATCTCGTTAAGGATGACGACATGGTCGGGTGTCTGCAGCAGATGCACATTGTTGTTGTAAGCGCTCGGCAGCATCGGTGGTCCTGAGTTGAAGCCAAGGATGCATCGCTCGCCCAGTGCCCGGTCCTCTGGTCCCTCCGGCACGCGACCAAAGAACTGCTCGAAAAAACTGGCCGGCTGAGCCGTCATCTCCGGCGTCCACGGAATCTTTCCGTCGGCGGGATCGACGATAAGCGAGGTTTGACGGTTCTCGGAAATCTCAGTGCCAAAGTCTCACCAGAACTGGTTGTAGGCGCGCTCGACATCACTACCGAATCCGGACTCTATTTCGGCGCCGTCGCGACGGTCCATGTCAAACTGTTCCAGCGTCTCCTGCAAGAACCTCGCGGCTTCCTCCGGGTTCAGAATTGGTCCAAATCCCTTGTAGGTCGGGGTCACCCCACGGTGTGCGGGGCGGAGTCCAATCCTGCGCCCTGGCGTGTAAAATGACCGCACCAACGGCGATGAGAAGCGCCAACACCGCAACTGAACCAAACCTCATGTCCCCCCCCTTTATGTGCACCGCTGCTGACCCGACCTATTCCGGCGCCGGGAAGTAGGCGACCCGGTCGCCACGATACGATCCGAGCCACATCTCGTCCCCAATCTGGATCGCGGTGGTGGACGCCACGAATCCATCAATGGCCGGATGCACAAAGACCCGCTCGACGTCCAACGTCTCCGGGTCGATCGTCGCGACGTTGGTCGTTTCTCGTGTCGGCTCGCGCGGGTCGACAATCGAGAGGCCGTCCTTGTCGGTGTGACCAGCCGCGCGGATGACCGCACCGTCGGCAGACATTCGCACATTGTCAGGCCGGAACCCGAGCTGGACGACGTCCTTCTGAATGGGCGTCTGACCACGCGACAAGCGCGTGAGTTTTTCTTCCGCCCAGCCGGCGATATACAGGAACCGCCCATCGGCGGACACTTCCAAACCGTTGGGCGCCGTGTCCTCACTTTCCGGTAGTAGTGTCCACCCGGTGTCCATCTGCCATTCCCAGACGCCGCCACTCGTGGCCGCGATCCCCCCATCCGGAAGCCCGACGACCGAATTGAAGGCCTGCCCCTCCGGCGCGGGCGCACACCCGATCCAGGTCAGGGTCGGCGGCTCACTCGCAGCATTGACCTCGAAGACTTCGACAGACTCCCGTGAGCCATGATGCACGTCGTAGAGCGTATGGAGATCGTCGGCCCCGGGCTTGAGATAGAGGCCGTGATGTCGCGAGGCGTCCGGTTCGGCGAAGTCGAGTGGACCGGGACACGAGGCATAGGTTGTGGAGTCAAACTGGGCGACCGATTGTGGCGTCGGAAACAAAAGCGTCGCCGTCTTCTCGCTCGCATTAATGAGATGGAGCCGGCCACCCTCTCGAGCACCCGACGCGATGATCCACTCCGAGCCAGGAATGACCGCAAGGTCCTCGGGACTAACCATGTCACAGATAAATTGAATCTCTCCGACCGGTTCGCAAGGAAACTCACCGGTCACGGCAAATGCAGGCGGCGGCAGGGTAGCGTCTGGTGTCGGTTCCGGTATCGGATCGGGCGGCGGCTCCGCCCCACCACATCCCAACGTGATGACAGCGACGAAGCCAAGTGCGACCAGCGTTGAATGGTTCATGACGTCCCCTCTCCATTAGATAGTGACAATCCAGCGATCCCGTCGGCCGATGATTTCCGACCGAGCCCGCCATCGCCCGCGATACTGTTCCGGCCGCGAAGTAGGGCCTGTCAGCCTGATGTCGGTGTCCTTGTCCCGCGTGTTGACCGCCTTTGCTCTCCGCCGCTCGCCTCCGTCTTTTCGTTCACAGTTGGCGATGCGACGCGAACCAGCGACGGTGCGGCAAGTCGCACTCTAGAATGCCACCCGTGCCGTGCGCTACGGGCCAATTATGGCGCAAGTGCCTGGTTTCGAGGAGGATACGATTCCCCACTAAGTTCATGTCAGGCATCCGTATCTCACATCTCGTGCTCGCGCGCGGAATGTCCGCGCCAGCCGCGTGGGTCTGCCCGGCTATCAGTGTGCGCCGAACGTCCAGAGGGTCTCCTGGGTCCGGATATAGATGCGGCCGTCAGCAATTGCCGGCGTGGCGTAGGACGGCGAGCCGAGACCGTTGACGGCCAACACCTCGAGGGTCCCGCCGGTGTCGACGACCGCCACCTTGCTGGATGCCCCTACAACAAACAGCTTGCCGTCAGCGGCCACCGGCGCGTAGTAGTCGTCGACGGCGCCTCGGATGCGGGCCCTCGCGATCACGTCTCCGGTCTCGGGGCGAAACGAGGTGGCGATGCCGCCGTCGTTGATCATGTAGAGCACGTTGTCGTAGAGCAGTGGCGAAGGCAGCTGGGCCACTGCGCGATGGTAGCGCCACCGGACTCCGTCGCCGGTCATGTCGCCCGAGCCGCCCAGACGGATGGCGACCATTCCGTTCTCACTCGCCATCGCCGCGCGCTAGTAGCCCCAGTCCGCTTCGTTGAGCGCGCCGTCGCCTTCGAGGTCGAAGACCGGGATGAACCCGCGCGTGGACTCGTGCGGGAACTCTTGGGACGAAATGATCTCGTCGCCGTCGGCAGCGTCCACGACCGGACTCGGCGCGGTGGGGTGGTTCCGCGGGTCGAGCGGCTCGGACCGCGGCCGATCGACGGCGTGACGCCACCGCTCACGACCAGTGCGACGGTCGAGGCTGATCGTCAGGAGGTGGCTGTCCTCGAAGGCAGTGAGGAGGATGGCATCGCTGGTCAAAATCGGCGAGGAATACCCCGGAGGGACCGAGGTCGTCCAGACGACGTTGGCCCCCGGCCCAAAGGTCACCGGGAGCGGCCCGCTCTCGGCGACCTTTGGGCCGTTCGGTCCACGAAACCGGTCCCACTCACTCGGCAGCGCCGGCTGAGCTGCGCCCACCATTTTTGGTGTAACTGGCTGCACCGTAACGTCTTAACGTCGCACCACCAACAGCCAACGACGCAAGCACCAAGATTGTCGCAAGAACACTTCTTTCTGACATGAGCCGGAACGTGATCGGCTTCCGGGGATTCCGCGAGGAGGAGTTTCAGCTGCGTGGTGACCCACCGCCGGGCCGCCACCGATCCCTCGCAGGTTTTCGGTGCACCTAGGCTCATGGCGAACTTTTCAACTGGGCGGCCGGCCGATACGTGAGGTCGACGACCAGCCTGAACAACTCTCTTGCGGCCTCCTCCTCTAGCGAACGAGAGCCGGACCCCGCCGCTAAGAGCCTACGACCCAATCCAGTCACCCTGCGATATTGATCGCCCGGCAGCAGGTCCCGAAGTCGGGCGTCGAAGAAGGCAGCACGGTCACCGAAGGCGGTCCCAAATTCGTCCGTGGTGGCGATGAGAACCCCCAGCTTATTGCGGAGCCAATACCAGAGGGCGGCGGGCCACTCTAGACCAGGCTCTACGGCCTCGTAGTCACGGTTCTGCGAGGCTCGCCCCTGGACGTCGTTGTAATGGCCGACTCGGTCAGCAGCGAATGTCGGGTAGTTTTGCTGTAAGTGTTTCTCGGCCATGACCTCGTCGGGGAGCAAATACAAACCTCGCGCAAGCTGGATGCGTTGAGTCTCAAACGCCCGCTCGGACCTCGTCTTACCTTGGAAATGACCCTGGGATAAATCGTCGGCCCGTTGGACGCGTTTCCCCGTGAGCTCCAGGTTCATGCGGATCGTTTCGTGAAGGAGTGTCACCATCTGGCTGGATGGATTAAGCCGAAAGAACTGTGCTGAAAGCCGCAGAATCAGGCGTGGGTCATCTGGTAGGCCTTGGACTACCTCAGCTGGTAGGTCTTGGACCACCTCAGCCTGAGCCATTGCGTCGGCCGGCCGTTGAGGAGCCGGCCCCCAGTAGATGTCAGTGACCTCGACCGGCGGTGGTTGGACCTGTTCCACAAAGCGCTGCCATGCTTCCTCGGTCCGTTCGAGAAAGGACTCGTCTGGATAGGAGACGACAAGCTTCACCGCCTGGATATTCTAGCGGTTGGAGAATCTAGACGGCGGTCGCCCAGCCCAACTTTGATCGCAGACTGGCGAGCGTACCAACTGTAAGATGAGAGGAAGTGAGAGCCGCGGCCAGTGTCCGTGAGCGTCTAATCCTAGAGCTGCCAGATGAACAGCGATTCCGAGACCAACCGAGATGTGCTTCAGAGGGTGTTCCACTATCACGACATCACCAAACATCACGTTGAGGGTTATGCCAGCGGACCCGGCTATTTGGATTGGGCGACTCAGCCCAACCCTTTTCGTCGGTATTCCGGCGCGCGCCTCTTACCCCTCGAGAAAGTCCCGACGACGGCTGAGCCGCGATACGATGACGCCTTTGCTCTCGGCAGGATACCGCCTGCGCCGGTGACGCTGCGGACCATCTCGCAGCTTTTCTACGACAGCTTGGCGATATCGGCGTGGAAGAGCACGGGTGAGGCGAGTTGGGCGCTGCGCGTCAATCCATCCAGTGGCAATCTACATCCCACCGAGGGCTATCTGATCTGCGGTCCGATCAGGGGACTTTGCGATACGCCCTTGGTGTGCCATTACGCACCGAAGGAACACGGGTTGGAGGTGCGGGCGGAGTTTGAGTTGGGACAGTGGGCCGCACTGTGCGCCGGCGGGTCGGCGCACACGTTTCTGATAGGACTGACGTCCATTCATTGGCGAGAAGCCTGGAAGTATGGTCAGCGGGCGTACCGCTACTGTCAGCACGATGCTGGTCACGCCATTGGCGCGATCAGTATCGCTGCCTCTGGCCTGGGGTGGCAGACGCGGATCCTGGACGACATGGGCACAGATGCATTGGCGCTGCTTTTGGGCACAGATCGGGATGACGATGCCGAGTCGGAAGAGCCAGATGTGCTCATGGCGGTAAGTCCGTATAACAAAGACCTACAGCCCATAGAGCTGCGGGACGATCAGATCCAAGCGTTCCAGTCGCTTGACTGGCAAGGCAGCGCCAATCAGTTGAGCCCGTCTCACCTCGACTGGGGTATCGAGAACACGGCCGCCGCCGTCCGGAAGCCGCGAGGTCGGCAGCAGTATGAGCGCCTGGAAAGTCCCTCGACGTCGTGGTCTGTGGATTGTCGGCCCGTCTCACTGCGGAAGGTCATTCGTCAGCGCCGCAGCGCGGTGGCGATGGATAGAAAGACTCGTATGACGCGAGACACGTTCTATCGAATTCTTCGAAAGATCATCGCGGTTCCAGGAAGCGTTCCCTTCAACACGCTTCCGTGGACTCCGCACATTCACTTGGCCCTTCTTGTTCACCGCGTGGATGATCTTCCCTCTGGCCTATACGTCCTAGTGCGCGACGCGTCACAGAGGAGCGCGCTCGAAGAAGCGTTGACCAACGCTGATCACTGGAAGCAGCCCATCGGATGTCCGCCGCAGCTGGAGCTGTATTGCCTCACCGAAACTGATGCCCAGCAAACTGCCCAGCAAGTATCGTGTTTTCAAGACATTGCAAGCGATGGGTGCTTCAGTCTTGGGATGATTGCGAAGTACGAGGAACCCCTTGAACGCCACGGTCCCTGGTTCTATCCTCGCCTGTTCTGGGAAGCGGGGATGATAGGCCAGGTGCTTTACCTAGAAGCTGAAGCTGCCGGCATTCGGAGTACCGGCATCGGGTGCTACTTCGACGACTCCATGCACCAAGTCCTTGGCATCCGAGACCGAACGTACCAAGACCTTTACCATTTCACGATCGGCGGTCCCATCGAGGACACCCGGCTAACCACCCTCCCCCCCTATCTGAATGATTAGCGGCTGGTCCAGGGGCCGGACAACAAGTTGCTGGGCTCCTAGCCCGACCCGCCCGGTCGGGTAGGCCACGTGCCCGCCGTTGGGTGAAATCGCAATATCGGGTGACGTCTGTGCGATGAACAGCGACTGAGCTTCATCGTGTGCCACGGTGTAACGGAACAGACGTGGTGGTTCCGGCCGGATCAGGGTCCACGTCGCCACGCTGCTCACGAGACCAACGGCCACCGAGATGCCAACCATCCAGGGCAACATCTGCCGCCAGCTCGCGCGTTGATGTCCGCCCTCGAGCGAGGACGCGGCGTCTTCGGAGGCACTCGACAGACGGTGCTTGCGCCGGTCGCCGTTGATCGGTCGAAGGAAGAGCCAGACCGTGGTTTGCGAGGCGGCTACACTCGAGCGATGAGGGCGGTCGACGACATCGCGTGCCTCAAACCCGCGTGTGAGAATTTTAGAAAGCCAGGCCTCAACATCGTGGGCCATGGCTGGTTCAACGTCGAAGTCGGGCGGACGGCCGCGGCACCTTTGCAAGATTTGCGGAGGCACGGTCAGCCTGAACACGCGCACCCCGTACCGTGGGCTACACTGCGGTCGGAGGGAATTCGACCAGGTGGCGAGCCTGCGAGTCGAGGGCGTGAGCATCTCTGCGACGGCCCGGGTCACGGGTCGTTCCCGCAACACGATTGCCCGATGGCTCGACCGGGCCTCGAGAGCGGCTGCGCGTTTCAACCGACGCACGCTGCGGGACTTGGAAGTGCGCGAGCTTCAGGCAGACGAGCTGTACACGTTCATCGGCAACAAGCGCAGACCGACGTGGCTCTTTTCGACCATCGAAGTGGCCTCCCGTCTGTGGGCGAGCAGCCTCGTCGGCCGCCGGTCCTCTCACAACACCACAACGGTCCTCAAGGACGTCATCCGCCGCCTGGTCGGAGTCCCACTGATCACGACCGATGGAATTCGAGTCGTACGGGACAGTGATTCAGCGGCTCATGGGTCCCGCGTGCGTCTACGGGCAGGTGATCAAGACGCGTCGGAACGATCGTGTTATCCGCGTCGAGCTGACCACGTCTGCCTCTTTGTCGCAGGCAAGAATCTCTACAGCGTGAGCAAGGGAGGATGCGGTGCCGATGGTCAGCCCGGGCACGATGGCGGCTTCTTGGGCGCCGTCCGGCGAAGTCAGCATGCGGAGCGACTGGGCGCGCGCGAGTAGCGCAATCGGCAACAGACCACGGGTCCTGTGGATCGCGCCAGCCAACGAAAGCTCGCCGACCACGAGATAGTCCGCAAACTCCTGACGCTCGAGGAGCCCCGCCGCCGCGAGCACGCCAAGCGCGACGGGGAGGTCAAACGCCGTCCCGTGCTTGCGCAGACTGGCCGGGGCGAGGTTGACGGTAATACGATGCGGAGGGAATTGATAGCCGGAGTTCTTGATGGCGCTACGGACGCGGTCGCGGCTCTCGCGAACGCTAGAGTAGGGCAAACCGACCATGGTAAACGCGGGTAGCCCGAATGAAATATCGACCTCGACCCACACGAGGGACGCCGAGACTCCAAGCACCACGGCCGAGCGTAGACGAGCGAGCACGTCTTTACCTCGGCGCAAGAAGCGCGCCAGGGCGTTGCCTCACGGTGGGTTTGGCTTGAATGGACCCGGTGGGCGCAGAATCTGACGAGTTGTTCACACCAGACCGTGGCAGTTGTGGAAAGTCGACGCCGGTTCCGCTTGTCGAGCGGGTTCGCGTTGCCACCGTGTACACCCGCGGTGGTTGCGTTGTCGCTGACCAACGCGGACACCGAGACGGATCACCACCAGGCAGGATGCCCGGCGTGCGACGCTTTGCACGAATGGTTGGGGAGGTGACGGGCAGCGGACGCGTTGTCGGTGAGAGGCGCGTGTCTCAGAGCCCGTTGTAGATAAACACTCCGTGTTGCTCGGCGAGGTCGCGAGCGGCAGGCGTGACGATCGTTTTTTCTCCTATGACGATCGAGCGGGTCTCTCGCATCGCTTGCCGAACGTCATCCTCGCAAACGAATTCTGCGGGTGAGGCGGCGGCCGCCGCCGCGTGCGACGTATCAGGAGGCGCCGGACTGAGCCCCGTGTGCATCGCTGGAGTCATCGGGGCCACGAGCGACCCATAGGGCGGAGCAGCGGGCGGTGATATCGGCGGCGAGGGTTGAGTGAGTCTGCGGGTGGACAAGAACGCATCGATCCGGCCGGACAGCGTTTCGCTGTCGAACGCTTGGGGGCGTTCAACCGCTCCCGCCGAGACGCCCCCGGGGGAGTCGTGGTCATCTCTGGTCATGGATGCTTCCACCGTCTTGATCTCATAGGCCAGACGCTTGATGTTGAGCAAGTGACGGGGTGAGATGTTGTCTGACGTGATATTTCCGCCAAAGCCGCCGCAGCCGAGGGTCATCGCAGGGTCCAGCCCGGTCGTCAGCCCGATCGACCCGTGTGTGGTTGGGGTGTTGACCACGATCCGGGACGCGGGCTTTCGGAGGCCGAACTCGAGGATGACGGTGTCGTCACGAGAGTGAATCGACATCGTATGACCCATTCCGCCGTAGCGGAGGATTTCCTTGCACCGCTCGCACGCGGCGCGCCAGTCGTCGACGACGTAGAACGACAGCACCGGACAGAGCTTTTCGATCGAGAGCGGGTAGGTCCTCCCGACGCCTTCGAGCTCTGCGATCAAGACTCGCGTGTCGCTGGGAACCTCCAGTCCCACTTTCGACGCGATAGCGGTCGCCGATTGCCCGACCAATTCTGGGTTTGGGAGTCGTTGCGACGTGACAAGCGCGTTGGCGAGGCGGTCGGTATCCTCTGGAGACAGAAAATGGGCCCCGGAGGACTGAAATCGGCGCTTCGCCTCATCGGCCACCGCGCGGTCGACGACCACCGAGTTTTCCGACGAACACAACACGCCGTTATCAAACGTCTTGCCGGTGACGATGTCGCGCACAGCCTTCCCGACATCCGCGGAGCGTTCGATATAGGCCGGAGCGTTGCCCGGCCCCACACCATAGGCGGGCTTCCCGGCGGAATACGCGGCTCGCACGAGCCCCATCCCGCCGGTGGCCAAGATCACGGCGATATCCCGGTGCTTCATGAGCTCCTGGGTACCTTCCAGCGTCACCGTTCTCATCCATCCAACGGCACCGTCTGGCAGTCCGGCTGCCATCCCGGCTCGAGCCATGAGCTGGGCGGTTGTGGTGATGCACGTGACGGCGGCCGGATGCGGGCTGAGCACAATCGCGCACCGCGCCTTGATCGCGATAAGGATCTTGTAGATGGCGGTGGACGTCGGGTTTGTCGAGGGAACAATGGCCGCCACCACGCCAAACGGCTCGGCAATCTCTAGAACGCCGCGCTCGGGCACTCGTCGCACGACCCCGACGGTCTGCATGTCTTTGATAAAGGCATACACGCGACGCGCCGCGAACAAGTTCTTCTGAATCTTGTCCGTTCGCACTCCATAGCCGGTTTCGTCGACAGCGAGCGTCGCCAACGATTCGGCCTCGGCTGCCGCCGCCTCGGCCATCTGCTGGACGATTGTGTCGATGTGCGACTGCGAAAACTCGGCGAGTCGATCTTGCGCGGCGCGCGCGTGACGAGCCGCATCGCGGGCTTCGCGTATGGACGCGAGGTCGCGATCGCGGGGGCTCTCCACTAGTGGCTCGGCAGAATGCTGGGCGTTGCGGGCTTACTTCGCGGCATCCTTAATCTTTGGCAAGATCTTCTCGACTTCCGTGTGGGGCCGGGGAATAACGTGGACAGAGACAAGCTCTCCAACCCGCCGCGCGGCGGCCGCGCCGGCGTCGGTCGAGGCCTTGACAGCTCCGACGTCACCCCGGACCATCACGGTGACATAGCCAGCCCCGATGTATTCCTTGCCCACCAGCACCACGTTGGCGGCCTTAACCATTGCGTCGGCCGCTTCGACCGCGCCGACGAGCCCTTTTGTCTCTACCATCCCGAGCGCTTCAAGCGTCATGCAAGGCCCTCACACGGATCGTACCGGGGGAATACATCACCTGGCGCCACGTGCGGCCAGGACGTTAGCACATTGCGAACCGGCGCGACAACACAGTAATATCGCAGATTTACCGGTTGGTGGTTCTGCCTGAAGCCCTCCGTATGTCTCGCCGTGTTCTCCCATTTCGTCTGCTCATCTGGGCCGCTGGCGCCGCGGTTCTGATAACTGTCACCGCGTCGTGTCGAGATACCGACGGGCGCGAACCAGTGGCGACGGTCGCCGTGGAGCTGGATCGCGACGCAATACCGCTGGGCGGGCCTGCGACCTTTTCGTTTCAGTTCGTGGTGTCGCCCGCCCACACGCCATTGTCCGAGGATTACCGGGTGATGGTACATTTTCTCGATGGTAACGGCGAGATGATGTGGGCGGCGGACCACGATCCGGCTGTTCCGACCACCGAGTGGCAGCCCGGCCAGACGGTCTCGTATTCGCACCAGGTGCGAATACCAATGTATCCATACATTGGTGAGAGCGTGGTGGCGGTCGGTCTGTACTCGTTGACGACGGGGGAACGGCTTCCGCTCGCCGGTGAGGACCTCGGGCAGCGCGCATACCGCGGTACGACGGTGTCGCTGGAGCCTCAGCCGGAGAGTGGCTTCTTGGTCTATCAAGACGGCTGGCACGACGCTGAGTTCAGCCCTGCCACTGGCGATCGATGGCGCTGGACCGGTGAGCGAGCCGGGTTGTCCTTCCGGAATCCTCGTTCTGACGCGGTGTTGTATCTCGAGTTCGATGGGAGGACAGACCTGTTTGAACCTGCGCAACGTGTGAACATCCGGATTGGCGATCAGGTTGTTTTTGAAACGGAAGTGTCCGCGCCCGTGCGCGAGCTATACGAAATCGCTTTGGCTGCTGAAGTGTTGGGGCAAGACGATACGGTGACGCTTGTGCTCGATGTTGACCGCACGTTTGTGCCGGCCGATTTGGCGGGTGGTCCGGGCGATGAGCGCGCGCTCGGGGTGCGAGTCTTTTATGCTTTTATCGGACCACGATGAACGGTCGCGGCCTCTGTTTACTCGTCTGGATGCTGGGCATCGTTGACGGTGCGGCAGGAGAAGCGCTGGCACCGCCGTCAGCGCTGTCCGAGGTCGTCGTTTTTTCGTCCGGCCGGGCCCTCGCCATAGCGGGTCACCGATACGAAGCCGGCCACCTCGTCCTCGAACTCCGGGACGGGGGCGAGATTTGGTGTGACCCGTCGCTGGTGGAGAGGTTCGAGAATCACCGTTCATCCAACGGGGAGGGGTCATACGGTCTCCCGGGGGTTTCTGATGCGGACCTGCAGACCCGGCCGTTCGCGGGACTCATCCAACGGGCCGCCGACACTTACGGTGTCAATACACATCTACTGCACGCCCTCATCGAGGTCGAGTCTGGCTACGATCCGACGGCGGTGTCCCCGAAGGGCGCGTTAGGACTGATGCAGTTAATGCCGGCGACTGCGGCGCAACATGGAGTGGACAACGCCCTCGATGCCGCGGCCAATATCGATGCCGGCACGCGTCACCTACGGTCACTCATTGACCGCTTTGGGGTGAGTGACGGGCTGGCGGCCTACAACGCCGGGGAGAGTGCCGTTCTGAAGTTTGGCGGCGTGCCACCCTTTCCTGAGACCATCCGCTATCTTGAGCGACTCATGGGACTGCTGTCAGCGGTCCATTAGTCGCGAGAATTACACGTCGACGGCGTTCGTACAGCGGGTCGGATGGCGGCGGCCCTCATTCGGGGTCATGCCTCACGCGCGGCGGTAAGTCGTTGCAAACACGACGGTTCTGGCGTGGACATTTTCTACACTTTCGGCGGGTAGAAACCGATACAGTGACTAGGAGAGTGTCGCGAGGAAGCGTGAGCCAGGCTGCGGCCGCGACACCCCAGTGTCTTCGGTGACCGTGCGTTCCGCTGAAGATTCGAGAGGCATATCATGGAATTTCACTGCCGCCTCGTCACGTCTACGGGTGAGACCTCAGAGGGGGTCTATGACGCCGATGACGAGACGCAGCTGCGTCGCGCGATGGAGGACAAGGGCTTTCTGGTCCTGTCGCTGACAAAGCGTCGCGTTGGTAGTTTGCCCTCCTTCTCGCTCCCCCGCCGCCGCCGAGTGCGGCCTTACGAATTTACCGTCTTCAATCAGGAGCTGGCCACGTTGCTGGCGGCAGGCATGCCACTCGTGCAATCGCTGGACATTCTTCGACAACGGGTGGAAAACGACACGTTCTCGTCGGTGCTGGATGACGTCTGTGAGCAGGTGCGCGGCGGGACCTCGCTTTCCGACGCGTTCGAGTCGCATGGCGACCTGTTTCCCAGGGTGTATACGGCCTGTTTGATGGCCGGCGAGAAGAGCGGTAGCCTCGAGGAGATCCTGCGTCGGTATGTCTCCTATGCTCGGATGATTGCGAGTGTTCGTCAGAAGACGATATCGGCGATGGTCTATCCGATCATTTTGCTGGCGCTGTCTGTCGTCGTAGTGGCGATCATCGTGCTGCGGGTGGTCCCGCAGTTTGCGGATTTTTACTCGGGGT
>CAUZIB010000105.1:0-14937 GCA_963579735.1 Vicinamibacteria bacterium
AGAGTAGAAGTCGATGTAGTCTTCTTCGCCCTCGGCCGGGATCTCATACTCGACCGGTAGTTCGAACACGTAGTCTGGTTCACCGCGTTCCGTATAGGTCCACCCCTTCGGAAAGTCCGGCGCGGCTGGCAGATCCGCGTCACTACCTCTCAGCGCGCCGCCGTCCACCCACCGGGCGATCACATCGATCTGCTCGGGAGTTAGCAACCGTTCGTTGCGAAACGCGACGCTGTTGTTTGGGTCGGCAGGCCACGGCGGCATGACGCCTGACACGACCATTTCTTTGATCGAGCGCGCCCACGGCCGGCTCTCCTCATACGAGAGGAGAGACATCGGCGCGATGTTGCCCGGCCGGTGACACGTGACACAATTGTCAAAAAATATAGGTGCGATGTCCGACGAAAACGTCGGCACGCCATCCTCGGCGCTAGCACTCGGTGTCACGACCACCGACATGACGATGACGAACGCTACTGATATACCGAATAGTCGTTGCATCGACCCTCCTGGCCAGATCCTGCACTGTACCGCTCCGGTAGGTGGATCCGCAACCTGCCGTGCGCAACCCCTCACTGCGATGACAAAGCCCCCCAGGCCAAGCGACGCAAGATCCAGCGCGTAGATACTGGCCGGCCCAACCTTGACCGCACCTTCACGAGGGCAGCGGAAACCGCTATTCTCAGGGCCTCATTTCTCTCGTTTCTCGCGACCCCGATCTCGACGGAGAACAGCCATGAGCACGACCAGACAATCCGCCTCTCACGTGTATGTGTCGTTTCAGGACGACGATAAAGTCTCAATCTTTACGCTGAATCCCGACACGGGTGCACTTGTCTGGCAAGAAGATGTCGCCATAGAGGGTGGACCGGCGCCGATGGCCATCTCTCCCGACCAGCGTGTACTCCATGTGGGGCGAAGGGGACGGCAAGAAATCTCTAGCTATCGTGTTGACGCGGCCACGGGCGGCCTCACCTTAATCGGCACGGTGCCGCTGCAAGGCGAACCCGTATATGTGGCCACCGATCGCACCGGCCGATTCGTCTTATCGGCGTACTACTACCAAAGCACCGCGGCCGTGCACGCGGTTGGAGACGACGGCGCTATTACGTTCCCTCCGGTCGAGTGGCGTTTCACGGCCCACGGCGCCCACGCCATCAAGACAGACCGCAGCAATAGATACGCGTTCGTCCCCCACATCGCAAATCGGGGACCAAACGCGATTTTTCAATTCGCGTTTGATGAAACCACTGGCGTATTGACCCCTAACGACCCGCCGCGCCACTCGCCGACGGAATACTTGGGACCGCGGGCCCTCGCGTTTCACCCGAGTCTGGACATCGTCTATTTTTCGGATGAGCAGGGTGGCAGTGTGACGGCGTATCGTCTGAATGCGTCCACGGGCACCCTGGAGCCGGTGCAAACGATCACTACCCTGCCCGACGACTACACCGGCAACAACACGTGCTCACAGATTCAGATCGCGGCGTCTGGCAAGTTTCTCTATGCCCCCAACCGAGGGCACAATAGCGTCGCCAGCTTCGTGGTCGATGAGTCGACCGGCCACCTCACCGCCACTGGCTGGGTTTCCACAGAGCCTGTCCCGCGGGCCTTCAGTCTCGACCCAAGCGACCGCTTTGTGTTCGTCGGTGGTCTAGATTCCGGTCGAATCGCATCGTATGAGGCAGATCCGAGCACCGGCGTCTTGACACCGCTTGAAACATACGAGGGAGGCAACCGACCCATGTGGGTCCTCATCGCGAATCTCAGCACATGAAGGAGATCGCAGCGTATAAAATGGACAAATATGGGTTGCGATCCGACGCTGCCGGCACTACGATGCCATCGTAGCGTGGTGTATAAGAAAATAAATTACCGAATGGCATCGAAGAGCGCCTTCGCCAGCGGGGTCTGCGTCGTAGGTGTGGTGCTTGCAACGAGCGCCTTGCACGGGCAAGCCTCCGCCCAAGAAGCGCCCGGCGTGAGCCTGGCGACCGAGACCCAGGCGCTGGTCGATCGATACTGCGTCGGTTGTCACAACGATCGACTCCAAACGGCCAACCTCTCCCTGGACGCCTTCGACGCGACGTCGCCAGCCGAGCACCCAGATGTGTGGGAAAAGGTGGTCACTCGGCTCCGGGCCGAATCCATGCCTCCTCCGGGCCGGCCTCGCCCCGATTCAGCAACGTACGACGCGGTGGCCGGCTGGCTGGAAGCAGAGCTCGACCAGGCCTGGATGACGGCCCCAGACCCAGGCCGTTCGGCGGCCGTTCATCGTCTCAATCGGACCGAATACGGCAATGCGATTCGCGACCTCCTGGCGTTGAATATTGATGTCACGACGCTTCTGCCCGGAGACGAGACCGCCGACGGAAGTTTTGACAATTTTGCCGAGGCGCTCACCATCTCAAAGGCGCATCTGGAACGCTATCTATCGGTGGCGCGTCATGTGACCCGGCTGGCGGTCGGCGTCACGCCCGACCGACCGGCTGGCGACAATTTCGACATACCGCTCCACGTCATCCAGAAAGACCGTCAAAGCGAAGACCTTCCGTTTGGGTCTCGCGGCGGTATGGCGATTCCGTATCACTTCCCCGTGGACGGGGAGTATCTCGTCAAAGTCCGACTGAGGCGGCAATATCAGGACTACATCACCGGCATGGGATGGCCGCAGCAACTGGACGTCCGGCTCGACGGCCAGCTTGTGAAGCGGTTCACGATTGGGGGCAACGCCGAAGGGGAACCGGCCGCGTCCAGCTACGCCGGCGACGGTGAGCCCGGATTTGCCGCCGACCCGCGCTGGGAGCAGTTCATGCAGGTCACCGGCGACGCCCATTTGGAGGCGCGGATCCCGGTCGACGCTGGACCCCACATCGTCGGCGTGTCCTTTGTGCGGGACCTGTGGGCACCCGAAGGATTACCACAACCACTCCAGCGCGGTCGGGTCATTACAAATGATCAAATCTACATGGACCACGCGTCGGTAGGAGCGGTCTCTATTGGCGGTCCGTTCCATACAACCGGCCTCGGCGACACCCCGAGCCGGAGCCTCATATTCTCGTGCCAGCCCCCGGACCGCACAGAAGCCGCGGACAGAGCTTGCGCGACCGAGATTTTGACTCGTCTCGCCCGACGCGCGTATCGTCGCCCAGTCACGTCCAGCGACCTCGCGTCCCTCCTGGACTTCTTTTGGGAGGGCCGAGTAGACAGCGGAAGCGAGAGACGTAGCAGCGGTGAGCCAGGAGGCGCCGGAAGCTTTGACGCCGGCATCCAGTTTGCGCTGGAGCGGATGCTGGTCGACCCGGACTTTCTCCTACGCGTGTATCGTGACCCGATCGACGCCGACGGCACGGTATACGCATTGGACGATGTTGAGCTTGCCAGTCGGCTGTCTTTCTTTTTGTGGAGCAGCATTCCCGACGACGAGCTGCTCGGGCTGGCAGAGGACGGCCGGCTCACCGACCCCGAAGTGCTCGACGCCCAAGTCGCCCGTCTCCTCGCGGACCCGCGCGCGGTCGAGACACTTGTCAACGACTTTGGGGCGCAGTGGCTGAACCTTCGTCGAGTGGGCGACGTCGTCGTGGACGCACGCCGCTATCCGCACTATGACGAGAACTTGCTTCAGGGATTTGTTCAGGAAACAGAACTCTTTCTGGCCAGCACGGTTCGGGAAGACCAAAGTGTTCGTGAACTACTCGGCGCAGACTATACGTTTGTGAACGAGCGCCTGGCCGAGCACTACGGCATACCCGGTGTGTACGGCAGTCGCTTTCGGCGGGTCTCACTGCCGGATCCGGCCGTGCGCGGTGGAATCCTCGCCCACGGGGCCCTGCTCGCGACGACGTCCTACCCTGATCGGACCTCACCGGTCCTGAGGGGAAAGTGGCTGCTCGACAATATTTTTGGTATCCGGGTCCCTCCGCCGCCGCCAGGAGTGGACACGAACCTCGACAGCCAAGCCGGAACACCGACATCATCGATTCGCGAGCGGCTGGCCTTGCATCGGCAAAGCCCGACCTGTGCCACGTGTCACGCGCTCATCGACCCCGTAGGGTTCGCCCTCGAAAACTTTGATGTCATCGGTGGCTGGCGCACCAAGGACGAGCGGGGAAATCCCGTGGACGCAACCGGCACCACAACCAGCGGGGCGACAGTCGAGGGATTGGCAGGGCTGCGCGCGCTGTTGCTGAAGCGGCCGGACAGCTTTCCCCGAACGATGACAGAAAAGCTCCTGGCGTATGCCCTCGGTCGACCGCTCGCGGCCCACGACCAGCCCGCGGTTCGGCAGATTGTGCGGGAAGCGGCCAAAGACGATTACCGCTGGTCGTCCATCGTCTCTGGTATTGTCAAGAGTCCGGCGTTTCTGACGCGGTCGCTCGAGCAGGTTACGAACTAGGGATGTTCAAAGGGAGATACGGATGCCGTTGTTGACAAAAAAGGCCCTACCTCGCCGTCTCGTACTCCGAGGCCTTGGCGCCACGATGGCGCTCCCCCTCCTCGACGCGATGGTTCCGACGGCCACCCGGGTGGCCAGCGCGGCCACCAAGCCAGCCCACCGATTCCAAGCGTTCTATGTGCCAAACGGAATGGCGATGGAGCACTGGACGCCGTCGACGAGCGGTATCGACTACACCCTCTCTCCTATTCTGGAACCATTGGCGGGCTATCGCGACCGGATGTTGGTGGTGAGTGGGCTGAAGGCGAACTGGAACTACATCCACGCCGGCGCGTCCGGCTCGTTTCTTACGGGCACCGTGCGCGGCGGGCGGAACGAGATCGAGATTATCGCCGACACCTCCATGGACCAGATGCTCGCGCGGCACTTTGCCGAGATCACACAGGTCCCGTCTCTCGAGCTGTCGATGGACCGGCCAGCAAATGCTGGCGCCTGTACCGGGAACCTGAGTTGCGCTTACACGCATACGCTCTCGTGGCGGAGCCCAACGCAGCCGCTCCCGATGGAGTGGAACCCGAGGGCGGTATTTGAGACCCTTTTCGGCGACACGGGCAGCACGGAACGGTCGGCCCGTGAAGCTCGGCTCCGTCAACACAAGAGCTTGCTCGACGCGGTGTCCAGCAAACTCGCGGCCCTGCGGGCCGAACTCGGACCGCAGGACCAAATCAAGGTCGAGGAGTATGCTGACGCGGTTCGCGACGTCGAGCTGCGGATCCAACGGGCAGAGGAGCAGAGCGACCTCGAGCTGCCCGAGGTGCTCCAACCCCAAGGCGCGCCGTCAGTGTTTGAAGACCATTTGGCGTTGATGCTGGACCTGCAGGTGCTGGCGCTCCAGTCGGATCTCACGCGCGTCATTAGCTTCATGTTGAGCAAGGAGCAGAGCGCCCGACCCTATCCGAACATCGGGGTCCCGGAAGCACACCATCCACTGTCACACCACAACGATCAGCCGGAATTGATCGCTCATATGGCAAAGATCAACCGGTATCACACCGAGTTATTCCGGCAGTATCTGGACCGGCTCGAGGCTACCCCGGATGGTGATGGCTCGTTGCTCGACAACATGACTATTCTTTACGGGTCGGGGATTTCGAACAGCACCCGGCACGCCGGCAACAACCTCCCATTGTTGGTCGTGGGCGGCGGAGCGGGCACGCTTCCCAGCGGTCGACACCTCAGCTACCCGGACGAGCCGTCGATCGCCAACTTGCTGGTGACCTTTATGGACAAGCTCGACGTCCCGGTCGAACGTGTAGGTGGGAGCACCGGGCGGTTGCCCCTAGAAACGCTATCCGGGGTGTAACCGGTTCGGCGAGCCGCAGTGACGCGTCAGCGACGGACGAGAGTGGGCATGAAACAAACTGAGAGACGGTGCGCGCGCCGGACGCTCGTCGCGCTTCTGGTCGGGGTCGTCGTCACAACGGCGTTTCATATTGACGCCTCGTCAGCAGCATTTCGCCCTGCTGCGCTGGCTCCGCTCATCGACGCCGCAAAAAAAGCCGACAGCGGCGCCATAGAAGCCCTTCTCGAACAAGGCGTGGCTGTCGAGGCGACGGAGCCAGATGGCACAACCGCTCTCCATTGGGCGAGCTATCGAGACGACCTCGACAGCGCCGGCCTCTTGATTCGCGCGGGCGCGCCAGTCAACGCCGCAAACGACCTGGGTGCGACGGCGTTGTGGACGGCCAGCCAGAATGGCAGCGCAACGATGGTGACGCTGCTCCTCAACGCCGGGGCTGACCCGAACGTGGCACTCCTGAACGGGGAAACGCCGGCAATGGTCGCGGCCCGCAGTGGCAGCGCGGCGGTGATCGCGATGCTGGCCGAGGGCGGCGCCGACCTCGATGCGCGGTCCACCAGACATCAGACGGCACTGATGTGGGCGGCGGCGCAGTCGCACGCGGATGTCGTCAGTGTCTTGCTCGACTATGGTGCCGATGTGCACGCACGGTCTGCGGTGTGGAGCCAGCTCATGGCCGTGCCGCCTCACAGCTACCCGAGCAATCATCGGTATGTCCCGCACGGCGCGAACACCGCGTTGATGTTTGCGGCCCGAGTAGGCGCAGTTGAGTCCGTGCAGCGGCTCGTGGCGGCCGGGGCGGATGTGACAGATAGCAACGCCTGGGGCGTCTCGGCGGTCGCAATGGCCGCCCATGCCGGTCACACCGATGTCGCGGAGCTCCTGCTCGAACACGGCGCCGACCCTGACGCAGCCAACGCGGGCTTTTCCCCCCTTCACGCGGCGGTCATGCATCGGAACGAGCGGTTGGTAGCCAGCCTCCTCGCGCACGGGGCCGACCCGAATGTCCAGCTTGGAGCGTGGACACCCCGGCGACGAGCGTCGGCCGACCACAACTTTGAGCCGGCCCTCGTGGGTGCAACCCCGTTCTGGCTCGCGGCACGGTTTGCCGAGGCGGGTCTCATGCGCATCCTGGCCAGTTATGGCGCCAACCCACTGTTCACGTTGGACGTCGAATACCAAGCGGATTACCGTGGCGGCGTCGCGAAACACCAACGTGACGTGACCACTGCCGTCATGGCCGCGACCGGAATGGGTGGAAATACGCAACGAGCGTGGATACAACGGGCGCGCGTCGAGCCCGAGCGCGCTGTGCTCGACGCGGTCCGGGTGGCGACGGACCTTGGCGCGAGCGTGGACGGAGCGGACCAGACTGGCGACACCCCACTCCACTATGCCGCCGTCAACGGCCATGACCTCGTGGTGACCTATCTCGTCGAGCACGGCGCACGGCTCGACGTTGAAAACGACCGCGGTGAAACTCCGCGGAGGGCCGCCGCCGCTCGGGGGCGGGGCGGATTCACCGTAGAGTTGCTGGATTCGCTCGCCGAGCTTCGCTAACGGCAAGTCCTCTGCCCATTCGCCCCCAACCGCTACTGAGGCAGACGACGGTCCGCGAGCAAGTGGAGATTCACGCTCGGCCGGCTCACGCTCACCGAGATCCCCCCGCCACCACCAACGTCAACCGCCACGTCGTAGACGACACGGTACCGCGTCGACACGAGCTCAAAATTGACGTCGAGCCGATTCGCAAAATCAGTCAGTCGGTCCGATAGCCCCGTGACCGTCGCGATCGATTCGAAGATTCCGCCCGTGTTTCCCGTCAAATTGAGACCATATTGGGTTTGAGCGCCGTTCTGTCCGTCGGCCCCTCGTACCGACACCACCAAGACGTGGACCGTCGCCTCCCGGGCACGGAGGTCGTCGATAAAGTCGTTGTACTTGTTGTCGCCTATGTAGCCACTGGATTCGTTGGCATCGGTGACGAGAACCACGAAGACGGGCCACGCATCGTCGTCGTCAAACCGGCGGTCCCAGGTCTCGAACAAACCATCCATCATCTTTGGCCCGCCCCCTCCGCGAAAATCTCTCCAGTGCCCTTCCTGAGATCATCACGGTCCGACGTGAAGTCGACACGACGTTGGACGTTTCCGGCAATCGTGAACACGCCGATTTCGTGAACAGGGTCCAGAGTGTCTACGAACGACGCGAGACCGGCGCGTAGCGAGGTATCCCCATTCGCCTCCGACATCGCATTGCCGTTGTCGACCATCAAAGCCACCTTCATCGGATCGCTTTGGACCTTCGCCGAGACGACGGTCAGGGGTGTGCCGTCTAGCGACAGCGAGAAGTCATCCGCCGATAGGTCCACGACAGGCGTGCCGTCAGCCCCGACGACTGAGGCGTAGAGAAATCCTGAGACTGTGCAAACACGACACCCGACGTCCCCAGCATGGCTGCAAAACCGACAAACACGAGGCACGCGCCACAGCGTTTACTCTGTTCGACTCGAAACATGCGCAACCCTCCACACTTGGTTGGCGCCAACCACCGCCGATCCTCACTCGAGCGTGACGCACCACCAATAAACATTTGCCGAATATATCCGATAGGCGCGGCCCCTCGTCACACACGGGCATGTCCGACTGATTTGCGCGGTCCTACAACGAGCCACCAGGACCGCCAGCGTGCGACATGCCCCGGTCGTCTGAAATCGCTGCCGCGGCGGTCCGCGGGGTGGTAAACTGCGGAGACAAAAATGTAGGCAAGGGCGCGTCCTGGCAAGACAGTCTGAGGACCGCCACCGACCCAAGGGGAACGTATGCGTGGAACAACAAGACTTGTTGGCGCGATCGGTGGGATAGCCCTTATCGGCCTTTCGTATACACCAGCACCAATGTATGCGGCGGGGCAGACCGACAACGAGGCGACGTTCACACGAGACGTGCTTCCGATCCTTCAACGCTCCTGTCAACAGTGTCACCGCCCAGGTACCGCGGCGCCCATGTCCCTCCTCAACTACGACCAGACGCGCCCCTGGGCGCGTTCGATCAAGGATCGGGTCGTCACCCGTCAGATGCCCCCGTGGCACCTCGATCGCTCTATCGGCACCTTCGGGTCCGATCCGTCGCTGAGCCCCGAGGAGATCTCGACAATCGTCGCCTGGGTCGACGGCGGTGCGCCGCGCGGCAATCCAGAGGACGCGCCTCCACCGCTCGAACTAGCAGACCTCGAACTGTGGACATACGGTGAACCTGACCTCATCGTCTCGATGGAGGAAGGGTTTGTCATCCCCGCCGAGGGGCCCGACTTCTATCCTTCACAGGTGGTTGACCCCGGTCTGACCGAGGACCGCTATGTCAAATGGGTGCAGATCATCCCGTCGGCTTGGTGCTGCGTGCATCACTCCCATGTCTACGTCAGTGTGCCGGAGACGACCGAGAACCTCGAGGGCTTTCGCTTGGGCATGGGCTCGAATACGGAAGAGATCGACCTCATTGAATACGCGATGGGGAGCAGCGGCCAATTCTATCCTGAGGGAACTGGCCGCAAGCTACCCGCCGGAGGACAGTTTCGGTTTGCCCCTCACTACCACCCCTGGGGTGAAGAGTCGGTCGACAAACAGCGTGTCGGCATAAAGTTTTATCCAAAGGGCGAGGTGCCTGAGCTCATTGTCACCGCCCACCGGCTGCGCACGGGCGTCGGCAACGACTGGCTCCTGAACAGAGAAGCGGTGGAGGACCGCCTCCTGCGGGCCGGGTATGACCTCGATCTACACGCTACGAAGATGCCCGCCGATGCGTGGGTAGACGACAACACCCTCAATGGGGTCGCCCTCATGAGCATCCCACCGGATTCGGTGGCGCGTCATGAGCGATTTTGGCCGCTTCCCGACCCCGCCCTCATCCTGAGTTTCCAACCCCACATGCACTTTCGGGGCAACCGGATGTTGCTCGAAGCGATTCATCTCGATGGCCGCCGGGAAACGCTTATCGACGTCAACAAGTACGAGCAATCGTGGCAACTCGTCTACCCCTTCAAAGAACCTCATCTGTTCCCCAAGGGCACGATCCTGCACAGCGTCACATGGCACGACAATACCGCCAACAACAAGCACAACCCCGACCCATCGGCGTGGATCGGCTGGGGCGGACGGACGATGGACGAAATGGGTCACGGCTGGACCGACATCGCCTTCATGACCGACGAGCAGTATCAAGCGCGACGGGAGATGAGCGGTCGCACGTCGACGAACAACGACAACGAGTAGACTGTCGCGGCAACCCGCCAAGACGGAACACGACGGAAACAATGCGCGACGACACACACCGTCCAACTCCGGGCGCGCTGGCCGCCGCATCGTTGTCAATCGTGGCAACGCTCGGGATTATGTTGCTGCCCCCCAACGCGCTGGCACAATCGCTCTTTGATGCCGGGCAAGAGCGTCTCGCGGTCTTCCCGGTCTACGACGGTTTCACCCGCAACGAAGATGGCTCGGTGACTCTCTCGTTTGCCTACTTCAGCCACAACTCGTCACCGATACAGATTGCGCCCGGCGAGAATAATTTCTTTGGCCCAGGTGCCGTCGACATCGGTCAACCGACTACATTTTTACCCGGTCACCATCGTTGGCAGTGCGTCGTCGTTGTCGACGAGGGCTTCGCAGGCGACCTTCGATGGACGCTCACGCACGCGGGAAGGACGACGACAACCAGCAGCGAGATGCTTCAATACAACTGGGAGTTCGCCGCCTCTGATGAGCGGCAAGCGCTGCGGGCGATCGAAGCCCCCACGGTTGTTGAACGAAACGTCTGCCTAAATCGCCCACCGGTGGTTCGGGTACTTGGCTACGGTGGACGCCGAGGTCCGAACGAGTTGACAGTCTCGGTCGAGGCGGCACTCAAATTGTTTGGCAGCGTCCGCGACGAGGGGCTCCCCCGCGACGGAGCGGTCTCTTCCACATGGCGGAAAATCAGCGGTCCCGGCGGCGTCCGGTTCGACCGTCCGCAAGAGCCTCGCACACTGGCCTACTTCAGTGAGGCCGGCGAATATGTCGTGGCGCTCACCGGCGAAGATTCCGCTCTGGACAACACTATAGAAGTCACCGTCATCGTCAACCCCTAGCGACGTCCGCGTCGACGTTTCTTCCATTGTCTACCAAAAATCGCCCGGGCCTCATGGGGGTCGTCCGACTCGTGCTCGGCATGGTGGTCGCGAGTCTGGGCATCATAGCCGTCGTCGCACCGTACACGTCCCTTATGTGGCAAACCAGTGTGCTCGTCGGGGGATGGGGGCACTGGCTGGGAGCGGTCAGCCTGCTGCTTCTCCCTGGCTTCCGCCGCTCCTGGCTCCACGGCACGGCGGCGATGCTGACCCTCACCGGAGTCGTACTCCTCCTGTCACCGGTGACCCGCGCGCTCATGGCAGCCCCCACCATCGCGGCAGCGCTCGAGACAACCTTCGGCGCCCCACCGCGGTTGTCTACCACCGACGAAGCAGCTCGACCGTCGCCGCTTGTCGTGTCTGACCTGGTCTTCGGGGTATCGACCGGGGAGGTCCTTCTCGACGAACATGTCTACAGTCTGGACACGGCGACCGGCGAGAACCTCACTTTGGATCTGTATCGCCCCCGGTTTGGCTCAGAGCCCCGACCCACGGTAGTCGTTGTTCATGGAGGCGGATGGACCGACGGCGACCAGCGTCAGCTCCCAAAGCTGAGCCAATACCTCGCGGCGCGGGGGTATGTCGTCGCGAGTGTTGGCTATCGTCTCGCCCCCGCCTGGTCATTTCCGGCTGCCCAGGAAGACGTTGCCGCCGCTATCCGGTATCTCAAAAATTTGGAGACCACCCACGGAGTAGATCCCACACGATTTGCCCTCCTCGGACGGTCGACCGGTGGACAAATCGCGCTTCTCGCCGGCTACACCCTGGCCGACCCCGCCATTCGGGCGGTCGTCTCACTATACGCACCGACCGCCCTTCGATGGGGATATCACAACCCGGCCAAGCCGCGCATTGTCGATTCGAGTGGGGTACTCGAGCTCTATCTGGGTGGGTCGCCTCTCACCCATGGCGAGACCTACGACGCGGCGGAGCCAAGTTCGTTTGTCGACGAATTCACGCCACCCACTCTATTTATCCAAGGCCTCCGCGATGAGCACGTCTCGCCATTTCACGCGGAGTTTGTCAGCGCGCGCTTGCTAGAGGAAGGCGTCACCCATCTCATGGTCCGTATGCCCTGGGCCACCCATGGGTGCGACTACGTCTTCAGTGGTCCCTGCGGCCAGATCACAACCTACGCCGTCGAACGTTTTCTGGGGGCTGTGCTCCACGGTGCACCGCCAGAAACTCCCCAAGGACCCTAAACGCGGATCTCGTTGTGACCACTATTCGGCAAGACTGAGCCCACGCGCCCGGTCTCTTATCCGAGTGCTCAATTGAGCGGGCGGCGATAACGCCCCCCCCCCCCAGACCTGTATCGATGGCCTGCGCCGCATCTCGCACGGAGGGACCTACAGTTTGCGGCCGGATGTCGCCGCGGCCACCATACCGGTCGAGCCGGTCGATCTCGGCCACGAGGCGCGTCGCAAACGCCACGGGGCTCCGGTCTCGTGCCTCGGCCATACCGCCCGTGGGTGGACACGGCGTCACCTGGACCTCCGGATACTGCTTTTCGAACGTGGCGACACAGCGCCGCATGACAAATTCTTTGGCGACCAGCAACGCTGTCCTCGGATGAACCCCTGCCGCACGCAGCGCTGACATTCCAAGCCGGACGTTCTCGAGCGTATTCGTCGCCTCGTCCTCAGTGACGATCGCCGCCCTCGGTACGCCCTGGGCGACCAAGCAGTCAGCAAACACATCGGCCTCGGGTTTCGGAAACACGTGCCGGGTCATTGGCCCAAAGCTGCCTGTCACGAGCGCGCGTGGCGCGTAGCCCTGACGAAACAATTCGGCGGCACGAGTCGGTACGCGGAGGTCGCCGCTGCCAAACACGAAAATCACGTCGGCCGGCCGCGGCGTTTCGGAGACGGCCAGGTATTCCCAGAGCGGTCGCAATACGTCGTTTGACAGGTATTCCATCTCGGTCCGGCGCGCATGTGACGTCGGACACCTGGTGCCATTAGTCAAAGGGGCACGGCGTCTGAGCCCGCATCGGGTGCCCGACATCACCCCGGGCTCCGCAGCAGGAGTACGACCGCACGACCTCGTCTGCCGCTAGCGTGGTCACGCGTCAAGTTCGTTCCGCGGTGTTCAGAACGTCGTAGAAATCGAGACGCGCAAGGGCGACATCCAACGTGAGCACGGCAAACCCAAAGGTCTTCGAGAAAAAACGTTGTCGGACCTGCGGGTCACGACGCGCGCGATTGTTGCCCTTTGATCTGGCGGCAGCCCCCTGAATGACTTGCTCGAATCCGTCGATAGTCAAATGTTCTTGATGATGGGCATGCTCGGACAGATAGAAATGGACACCACACTCGCGTATGAGCGGTTCTTCCAGAAGCGCCCGCGTCCGCTGCTCGTTGCCGTCATTCCGATGGTGTCCACTGTTGTAGACCGGATGATGACCAAAAAGGATTTTCCACCGGTCACGCCGTTCGTCGACCTCGATGCCATTCTCATACACGTTGTCACCAAGCATCAGCGCAAGGTCGCAGCCAACGCGCTGGCAGACACGGAACAATCAGGGCGCTGAGCCTTTGGCTCGTTCGGGTCACTCGAGTCTCCTCGGCGCTGTACACTATCATCGTTGGACGGTGAGGGTCGTGTCCTCTATCTCGCTCAATAAGGGCTCGCTGCAAAAGAGCCGCACACCCGGACTTACTGAAAACACCGTGTTTCTTCAACCATGTCACGTCTCCTAGGTCTCGCGTGCGGGGTCGTCTACCTTATCGCCGTCACGGGCGGTGCCCGGCTAGGCGCTCAGTCTGACTTGCTCACCCTCGTATTCCCCGACGGCCGCCGCACGATCGCGACGACAACCACCCGCGGGCGAGACATGGTGGCTTTGAATGACCTCGTCCGGCTGTTCGACCTCGACCTCCTCGGCGAGCTGACCCCGGGTCGGGTACGTGTCTCGTATCGGGGACAGACGATCATTCTGACCGAGGGCGACCGTCTCGTCTCGGTCGCTGGACAGCTGGTCTCGCTGAGAGCGGCCCCGGTGAAAACCGGAGGCGTTTGGAGAGTTCCGCTCAGCTTTCTGAATCAAGCACTCGACCAAGTCTACGACGAAGAGATCGCGGTGCGGCCTCGTTCCCGGTTGATCCTCGTCGGTGATGTGGACGTGCCCACCGTCACCACCGCCTATCGTGCGCGCCGGAGCAGTGGTCGACTCAGCGTGATCGTCGCACCGGACACGCCATTCACGCTCGCTGAGGAACAGGGCGCGCTCGTTCTACAGTTTGAGGCCAGCGGCCTCGACCTCCGCCCCCTGCCATCACCCGATGGGCGCTTCGTCTCGCGCTTCACGGCTGCTGATTCGTCGGCGGCCCTCCGAGTCGAGGTCGGCCCGAGCTTCGATTCGTTTGACGTGGCGACCCGGCCCGATGGAGATGACCGGACCGAAATTGTGCTCACGCTCCGTGCAGCCGACCCAAGAGCCGCAACCGGTCCTGAGCCCTCCTCCGTCGGGGCGCCCGTGAGACCGGCGGGAAACTCGGCCGATGCCGCCCGCGAGCTCGACATCCTACGGGACGTCTCGGCGACGCCGACGCTCCGCGTGGTGGCTATTGACGCTGGTCATGGCGGAGCGGATCTCGGCGGGCAGGGCGAGGATGTCGTCGAGAAAGACATCACACTGAGCGTAACCCGCCGGCTACGAGACGCCATCCAACGGCAGCTCGGGTTACGCGTCGTGCTCACGCGCAGCCGCGACGACACGGTCGACCTCGACGCCAGGGCAGCCGTTGCGAACAACAACAAAGCGGACCTCTTCATCAGCCTGCATGTCAATTCGTCGGTTCAACCTACCGTGAGCGGCGCCGAAGTGTACTATCTCGGAGTAGAGGGATACGTTGCGGACGCTTCCGGCGCGGAGGAGGTGAGCGCGCAACGGTCTGGAGAGGAAGAGGCTGACGCAGCGGCAGATGACCCCGCGGAACGGGCAGCGGCGGCGATCCCACTCGTCGGCGGCGGCACCCGTGCCCTCGACCTCGTCGAGTGGGATACCGCGCAAACACGA
>CAUZIB010000106.1:0-14920 GCA_963579735.1 Vicinamibacteria bacterium
GCTCGACCAAGTGCATATTTGGACCAGTCAACGCGCTGTCACTGCGAAACTGGGTCGTCTCGATGACCAGCGTCTCTCCCTCCCAACGCCCGCGTGATACGCCCTTCAGCTGGGCAAACGGAGGCTTTTCCGTATCATGGAGTGGGACGATCCTGGCCTGATACGCCATCTCGTTCTGGATGACCACGTAGTCGCGGGTCTGGAAGATCATGACGTTGTTGTTATACGCGCCAGACCGCATCGGCGGACCCGCCAAGGACGTACCGAGACAGCGGTCGGTCATCGTCCGGTCCTCATACGAGTCGTAACGGTGCGCCTCTATGTAGGCCCGTCTCTCTTGCGCGGCCATACGCGCTGCTTCTGTTTGCGGTGGCCGCCGCCCATCGGGCGGGTCGACGATCAGCGAGGTCCGCTTGTCCGACGTCAGCTCGACGCCTCGCTCATACCAGAACTCGTTGTATGACAGCACGCCGCCATCCGCACGCGGTTGATAGCCCGCGTTCGGAGCGCCGGTCTCTGGGTCAAAGAGGTCCCGATTCTGACGCGTCCGCTCGGACGCCTCAAACGCCGCAGCATCCTCCGCCGATAGTGTCTCGCGTCCCTCGAACTGGGCGGGTCGCTGGAGCGGCGTCAAGGTGCGGAAGGTGAAGGTGCCGGAGATATTGGGCTGGCCATCCACCGTCCGTGTCGGCAGCCCGCTATCGCCGGCCTGCGCCATGACAAACCTAGGTGCCAGTGTGGGGACAACAACCGCCAGCGTGAGGAACGCCGCGAGGCATCTAATCAGCATCGTCAATCTCCTTGGATGGCCGCCGCCCCGCTGTGGAACATGGCTGACCGGTGTCTGGGGAGGCAGGCCAGAGACACGCGCTCGCCAGGCGGTCACAGACCGCCTGGCGAGCATCGTTCAAACGCTGGGACGTGCCCCTTACGGGACCATCAGGTGGGCTTCGGTCGTGCCCGCCGCCATGATAAACGCGCCACCCTGCTCACGGCCTTCAGGGAATCCAGAAGACTCTCCCGTCGCTCCCGGCATCGCGATGGTGGTATGCACACCCGCGCTCGCTTGGTCCTGACCATTCATGGACCTGAACCACGAGCCAAACTCAACGTCTTCGCGCGAGCCGTCTTCGGCGGCCGCCGCCACCAACGCCCGCTCGCCGTCAGCATCCATACTCTCGGCCCGGAATTGCCGATTCTGCGCAACACGGTCCAAGTTCGCAAGACTCGTGCACTGCACGGCAAACGGCGGACGGCCTCGCTGGTCGGCGCGACTGTAGCAGACGATGCTGTTCGTGCCTTCCTGGATCGTGGTGTAGGTGTGGTCCGCAGCCCACTTCACGACCGTCGCGTCGTCGCGGCCTCGTCTGGGCGCCGCGGCCAGCGACTGTTCGACGAGCTCTGCGTCCGTTTGCGCATACGCGGTGGCCGAGAAAGCCAATGCGCTGAATCCGAGAACGATGACAACCATGCGCTTCATTGGGGACCTCCAGTCAAAAATCGATGTCAAGAAACTAAGCCCGAGGGTCTAAGACAGTGTCTACGCCGTTTTGATCCGTGGGTGTCGAACAATCCCATAGCCGTGACTCTGGCTTCATGCATACCCTGCGATTTCGGTTTCGCCGAGTGCACCCTCTGGTCGCCTTTCGACGAGAGACCATCGTATGTCGAAGCCGAGCGCCTACTCAACCCCCAGACTCCGCTTTTTTGACCTATCGTCATCCTGACCGCCGCGACCGCTGCCCTAATGCCGCCGATCAGATGGTTGGCGTATCCGCGGTTGGATGGCTGGAGGCCACGTCAGCGCCCGATGCCTGGGCGTGAGGACCAGCCATGCTCGGGAGCGCCTCTTTCTCTCGGCGATCGACCGAAGTCGAAGAGTGGTTCACGCGACGTGCCTGTCTCCCAGTCACGCGCGGTTGGTATACTCGCCCGCGTTGACGGGCTTTCCCGTTCCTGTGGAGGCAAATATGAAGCCGCATCGTTGGTGTGCTGGGCTGTTGTGCGTGGGCGTGTGGGTCGTCACGGCTGAGTCGCAGTCCGGCGGAGACATACGCGATCTGATGGACTCGCTACCACTCGTCGGTGACCTTCCTGCCAACTATCAGCCTGTCGGGACACTCGGGGGGCGCGGGGAGTTCTACGCCGCTGATACGTCTCAGCACCGGGTGGATGACGGGGACGCGCACCATGGTCTACCCGCCACCGTGGCCTGGGCGGAGAACCCGAAAGACGACCAGGCCAGAACTCAGGGCCTTCACTACGAAGTCGACGACGGGCGAATCATCTCGGCGGGATATGTCATTCGTCGAGCTGATCTGGTAGCAGGCAATAGCTTTTACGGGCTGACCTTGCGGGAACTGGACTTCCCCGCCGCTCATTCCGTGACCATCGAACTGTTTGAGAACGAGGCGGAAGAGTCGCAGCGATACTTGTGGCGCTGGCATTTTCTCCCTCAGCCGGACCAGGTGCGGCCGATGTTGTCGCGTGGAGAGCTCCAGACTGTCACTCGTCTTCCGGGAAACTTCACGATCGTTCCCAACGAGCAGTATCCCACCGACTTCTACCCGCGAATGGGACGCCATCGCCGGGATGTCGCCGCGTCACGAAACCGTCTCGGCACCGCGGTCGGAAACGAGAGCGTGTGGTACGGCGAGGCGGCAGGGAAGCTCATCTTTATCGAATACATCTTCAGTCAGCAGGATTTCTCGGACGGCACGTCCTGGTTCCATCTCCCGCTGAACGGCGTACCGATTCCGCCGATCGACAACGTGCACATCCTGCACTACAACGGCGCCCAACCTGGAGCACCGGGGCTGTTTACCGCCCACATGTACTTCTTTCACGAGGAAGAGTATCTCTCGTGGGCAACGGAGCCTCCGGTCTTGGAGGCAGTCACGCCGTAGGCCACACCATCGAGTTTCGGGGTCAGAGAGCGCTGACAATTCAGCGATGACACCGTGCGGGATACCCGAGTTCGCGATACCCCGGAGAACCTGGAGCGAACGGCGACGTAGCGCCCAGCTCGAGCAACGCCACTTCTAGCTCGGGAAAACGGCGGCCCAAATTCCCGTAAAACACGCCTTGAGCGATGGTTAGCGGTGTCCACCCACACTCGTTCACGTGACCAAGCTCCACGCCCTGCGCGAGGAGAAACAACGTCAGCTCTGTCGTGCCGCGCATAACAGACCCATGGAGTGCGCTGTCGCCGTGCGCATCAACGGTTGTCACGACATCGCCAAGTTCGATCATCAATTTCACAGCGTCCAACGCTTCTTCGTTACTCCCGGCGCTCTCATTTGGCCACACGCCCACGCCGGCAGCAACGAGCAACGCTGTCGTGCCATCCTCATTGGTCAACAGGGGGTCAGCACCATGCTCGAGAAGAAGGTGCATCAATTCAAGATCAACGACCTTTGCCGCGAGAAGAAACGGTGTCGCGCCAATGCGGTTCAATATGTTCCGATACCCGTCCCGCGGTTCCTTCGTTTGTCGTGCATTGACGTCCGCCCCGTGCGCGAGCAGCGTCTCGACGAGCTCGAGGTCAGTCACCCGTCCGCTCTGCCGTGGAGATGGATTGTGTTGGTTCTTGTTCGTATTCGGTCGCCGCGTCCACACGACTTGATGCAGCGCCGTCCACCCCTGCGAAGAGGCATTGGGATCCGCACCACGCTCTAACAGGTGAACCGCCAGATCGTAGTGCGCGTTTATCACGGCCGCCACCAGCGAGCTCGTACCATCCGGAAGCGTCTGGTGAATGTCTGCTCCTGCGTCCAACAAGGCGTCGACTGTGTCGATATGCCCGAGTCGCACCGCAAACATGAGCGGTGTAAAGCCGGCATCAGAGCGGTCATCCACCTCAGCCCCGCCGGCAACGAGCGGCGCGACGATACTTGCGTGACGTTCAGCGGCCGCCCACATCAACGCGGTCTGTCCCATCCAACTCTCTCGAGCCAAGGGGTCGGCACCATGTTCCAACAAAGACACCACGCTGTCGACGACGCCAGTGCGTGCCGCAACCATCAATGGCGTCTCGCCAGCGGACGAGGCCTGATTGGGGTCGGCACCAAACGCCAACAGCCGTTCGACAGCCGTGGCATGGCCGCCTCGACTGGCCAGAGCCAAAGGCGTCACACCAAAGCGATTCGTCGTGTTCGGATCGACACCCCGATCGAGTTCCCGCTGAAGCGATTCGACCGCTCCCACATGCGCCGCCTGGTGTATTGCCGTCTCACCGTGAAACCTGTCTGCAACCCCGGATTGCGCACGCGCGTAATTCGGGACGCCCCACATGCAGGCCAAAGTCAGGAAGACAGCCGCCGAGGATTCGACGCTGGCGGCCCGCCCCCACGATCGTTGTCCATCGCGTTGTTTTGTCACTCGCTCACGCTCAGTCCCCGATCTGCCCGTTTCGTTCGCCACTTTGTCATGAATTCGGTATCGTGAAACCAGCTTCGGACCGTTCCATCGCAATCGCTCGTGGGTGGTCAGCCCCGATGGCCTGACGTTAGTCGCGAGCCGGAGGCAGTGCGAACACGTAGAGCGTGCTCCCCGCCCGGCGGAAGCGTGCGGCCGCGTCCGGCTCCGTTCCGGCCGTGACCTGCCCGGTTGCCGTCCGCTGGCTGCCGATGATCGCCACATACTGTCGGTCGTCAGGTCCGAGATAGGTGATGGGCGAGTTCCGGAAGCCGCTCCCCGTCCGGAACGTCCACAGGATCTCCCCGTCGCGGGCGTCGAACGCGCGGACCTCTCCTGCGTCGGGACCACCTTGAAACACCAGATTTCCCCCAGTCGCCATGACCGGCGCCATGTTGCGTTCATTCCAATTGATCCGCCAGACGGTCTCGCCCGATACCGGATCGTTCGCCTGCAGTGCCGCGACGTGCTCGTCCCCGGGAGGGCGGGGGACGGCGCCACCCCGCTCACGGAGGGTGTAGTCGTTCCCTGGCACATACTCGCCCTCGACCATCCGGAGAAAGTCGCATTCATTGGACGTCGGCGTGTAGACGAGTCCGGTACGCGGCGAATACGCGTCGTTCTGCCAGTTCCTCGCGGCGATGCCCGGGCACCAGCCCACCGCCACGTTCTCCGCATCCGGCACGTAGCGTTGCCGATCTTCGAGGTCCGTGAACATGATCTTCTCGATGTCGTAGCGCGCGCGGCCCGTTTCCATGTTCACGCCCAGGATTAGGTCGTTGTACACGAAGCTCCACGGCTCGAGGAGTATCTCGCCGGTCGCTCGGTCGAACACGTAGAAGAAACCGTTCCGTCCCGGGTGAACCAGTGTCTGTCGGAGACGGCCATTGATCTCGAGGTCGACGAGGATGTTTGTGCCGGGCTCGTCGATGTCCCACTGGTCCTGAGGCGTGACGTTGTACGCCCAGATCAGCTCACCGCTATCGGCATCCCGGGCCAGGATCGACGCACAGTAGTTGTTCCGGAAGCCGGTGAGACCCCCGTCCTCGTCCAGCTCCACCACGCCCCATGGCCGACGGTAGTCCGGGTTCCACGGGGCGCAGTTGGCGGTGCCGTAGTAGAACAGGTTCAGCTCCGCGTCGAACGTGAACCAGCCCCAGACCGTGCCCCCGCCGCGTCGCCAGGAATCGCCATGCCAGGTGTCGAGCGCCGGGTTGAGGACACGATCGTCAGGATAGAAGGGCGAAAAGCGGGGTCCGATGCCGACCTCGTTGTTCGGCCCCATGCTGTAGTAACGCCACCGCAGGTTCCCGCTCTCGATGTGGTAGGCGGTGACGTGGCCGCGCACGCCGCGCTCGCCACCCGCCACTCCGACGATGACCTTGTCGTTGACGACCAGCGGCATCGCGGTCACTGTCTCGCCCAGGGTGATGTCGGCGTTCTCTGCCCGCCAGATGACCTCGCCGGTTTCCGCGTCCAGCGAAAACACCTGTCCGTCGAGGGTGACGAAGAAGACCCGGCCGTCGGCGTAGGCCAGGCCCCGGGTCTGCGCGCCGCAGCATGCGCTCCTCACGGTGGCTTCCAGGTCTTCGAACTCCGGCCGGAACTCCCACTTGATAGCCCCCTGGCGGGTGAGGTCGAGCGCGTAGACGACGTTCGGTTTCGGCGTCACGAGATACATCGCGTCGCCGATCACCAGCGGAGAGGCCTCGAACGAATCCTGGATTCCGAGCTGGATGGTCCACGCCATCGAGAGGCTCTCGACGTTGTCGACGTTGATCTGATCCAGCGGGCTGTAGTTCCAGCCGGCGTAGTTGGCGTTGGGCATGACCCACTGCGCCGGGTCACTCGGCGGCGCCGGCTGAGCGAACGCCGTGTCCGGCCCGGGGCCGATCCACAGCAGCGAGACGATCAGAATGCCCATCCAGCGAAGCTGGTTGTTCGGATAACTCATTGCAACGCTCCTTGGATCAGTCCACGAGACGCTCGGATGACGTGTCGGCCATGGTGGGCGCCCGGTAAGCCTAAGCGATTCGCACGCATCTGACACTCTTTCTCGGCGCTGTTCTGGACGTCCCCCGTCGTCTCGCTACGATCAGTCCGGAGTGGCCGATGGACCTCAACTGCAACGGACGGAGAGGTCGCGGCCGGTGAGAGTGCGAGTTCCGTTCAAGAGGGGGCTCGGCACATCACGAGCGGCGAGGGCGTCGGGGCGGACCTTGTGGAGAGCGGTGTCTTCATCGGCAACGGCAGGCGCTGGATCTAACGAAATACTTCATTGTCGTACCGCACATGTTCACCAACGGACTGAGCTCTTGCGAATGTCGAGCAAAGTGGTTCAGTCGTCGGCGACCTCGAAGCTGAAACGACCCTGCCTGGCTTGGCCGAATTCGTCTTCACTGAATACCTGCACCCTGTGAAGTCCTGGCTCGAGAGCATCTGGTAAACGGTGTTCCCAGATGTGCGCCGAGCGATGTGGTCGGCCATAAGCGTCGTCGGTGCCACGGTAGCGCGCATGCACCCGCTCCACGAATGGGTCGGTGCGTACGGTGTAGGTCATCGCCACCCGCTCGGCCCCGTCCAGGGACAGCCAGACGTGATCGCGCACACCACCGTCGAACAGGTTCACGACGATCTTGGCGTTGGGCGCCAGTGCACCCCGATTGACGGCGCCGGACCCTGGCGCCTCAAGCGGCGGATCCAGGGTGATGCGCATGGGTCGGCCAGCGTCCGGTCCGAACGGGAACGGGATGAACTCTGGTACCAGCGTCACGTTTTCGAATTTCAGTAGGTAGAAGCCATTCGGATTCCCGTCCTCCATCATGGCGTCACGTACTCCTCGCAGATCCGCCGGCCCCTCGGTCCAACCGTTGCCTCTGACCTCGGCGAGCGTGTGCGCAATCCAGGGTTGACCGTACCAACCGTGGGTGTGATTCACCTCCACCTTCCAGCTGTTGCTCGTGTCGTGACCGGCGAGGCCATAGATGTTCTCGAAGGGTCTCAGCAGCTCCAGCAGCTGGGACATATTCTCCGTGGAGGGACCGGTGGCCACCGGCGACCGGCCGTCAGACGCCTCGGCGACCAGCGGAATGTGAGTCGCGATCACGATCAGCTTGTCGTGGGGAACCTGCGCGAGGTCTCTTTCGAGCCAGTAGAGCTGGTCGGGTGAGATAAAGCCGCGGTAGCGACTACCATCGAATCGGTTACTAGCCCCAGCGTACTCCACATTGTTCAGCGCGACGAAGTGCACCCGACCATGGTCGAACGAGTAGTAGATGGGCCCAAAGTGGCGCTTGTAGGTCTCGTTCGCAAAGACGGCGTCCGGCGACTCGAAGTTCATGTCGTGGTTGCCTGGCAAATACCACTGCGGCATGTCCATCAAGCCCATCATCTGCTTGTGGCGGTCGTAGATGTCCAGATTGTCGTTGGCCACGTCACCCATCGTGAGCCCGAACTGCACGCCGTAGGGGTTCCCCATCAGCGTGTTGATCAAGTCCTCACGCAGCATGTCCTGGCTGAGGTCCGTGCCCGCCTGGGTGTCGGCGAACCCGTGCGCCGTGAAATGCGCCGACGCCTCGGCCAGCGGGTAGAGCACGAAGTCGACCGACTCTGGCAGGGGGCCCGTGGGATCGATGACATCCCATTGCCACTCGATTGACCGTCCCCCAATCTCCGACGGAGTCCCGTCGGGATAGTGTCGGTAGAAGAACTGCGCGACGTTGTGCTCGTCGACCGGCACGGCGAACCCTGCCGGCTTCGTGATGAAGACGATCTCGTTACGCGCGACGACCAGCTGGTAGGCCCCCCTTGCATCGGTCAAGGTAACCTCGCAACCGTTACTGACCGGGACACCGGCCACACCCCGCTCGGATGCGTCCCGGCGGCCATTCCCATTCGTGTCGACGTAGACAAACCCGGTCGCTTCCTCAGTGGCTGGGTTCGTCGTACCGCACTCCGCGGCGGCAACCTCGACTGGCAACAGGGCACCGAGCCCTACCGCCACTGCGAAGAGAGAGGAAGAACGCATCAGTTCGAGGCTCCGAGTCTTGGGATGCCTGAGCGGCCGCGGGTGGATGCGCGAGACCGTCGTCATCATCGCTGACATCATCGCCTGGATTCAACTGCAAACGCCAGGGCGCGATGAGCTGGCCACTACTCGTCGTCCGATACGTCGGCCGTCACCGTCATCGTCGCGGCCCAGACGGGCGGAAGGGGCATACAGGAAGGCATGGGGCACGCCTTCGTAGCGGGAGGCACGCCCTTACACACCCGCAGCGGCCAACCTACGGGCATACGCCTCGCCCTCGTCCCTGAGCGGGTCGAACCCAGCCGTGATGACCAGGGCGGGAGGAAGGTCTTCTAGGTCGTCGGGATTATAGGAGGGATTAGGCGAGTTTCTATGTCGGCCCAAAGTAGAAATGTCCGCTTTCTCCAGCGGCCTGCGGTACACCTGCGGGCATGGAGACAGTGACGATGAGCGAGGAGGAGCTGGACCGAGTGAGTGTCATCGAGCGGGTGATCGAGCAGCGACTGACGCAGCGAGAGGCGGCGCGGATGCTGGGTGTGACGAGCCGGCAGGTGCGTCGCCTTCGCCGCGTGTACGAGGAGGACGGCCGCGGCGGGTTGGCGTCGAAGCAGCGCGGGCGACCGAGTAATCGGCGGCTGCCGTCCGAGCGGCGTCGCGAGGTGCTCGCCACGGTCCGGTCGCGGTAGGCAGGGTTCGGTCCGACGCTCGCGCACGAGAAATTGAGGGAGGGGCATGGCGTGCGCCTCTCGGTCGAAACGCTCCGGCATTGGATGATCGCGGACGGGTTGTGGGTGGAGCGCGCGCGCCGCGGATCCAGCAACGCCGGCGTTGTCGACCCTGTCGCGGCGAGCTCATCCAGATCGATGGCTCCGATTTGAGATCGACCCCCACCGAGGGCCGCCTCCGCTGCAAGAACGCGTGCTCGTCTGGTATCTGCACGCCGAGCCCGGAAGAACGAGTGCGATCGATCCGCAGAACCGTTGCCCCAAGCTCGGCCAGCAGCATCCCGCACATCGGACATGGCCCGATGCCAGTCGGCTCGACGACCCGTACACCTTCCAGTGGCCCCATACTGGCAGGCTCCCCGACCCTACATCAACAGACCGGTGACGAAGAACAACAGGGTCAGCGCCACGGCCGCGGTGAGAAGGTGCAAAGACATGAGCACCGTCTCCTTCCACGCGGTGCGGAGCCGGCTGTTACCGTAGGCGCGGCAGAGACTGAGGAACAGCAGCACCCCCATGCCCAGCGCCGCCCAGTCACCAGGAAAGTCACGACCCGTCACATAGTCGCCAAGCGCACCCACGGTGAACAGGACGAACCCGGCGGAGTGAAAGTGCAGCGCAAAGACCAGATGTGGAACGAAGTAGGAATCGGACTTCCGGTACAAGACCCGAAGCAGGGCGGCAAAGAACGGAACCAAGAGAAAGACGACCGCGGGCAGCCGTTGGAAGTAGATCGCACGCATACGCTCCGGCTGCTCCACCGCCGGCCGAAGGAGGTTCAGAGCCATCCAGCGAAGGACAGGAGCGGCATCCGCGAAATCCTGGTCCCAGTCGATCTCGTCGTCTGCAACCTGCGCCGATACCTCGCTGACGTCGGCGTCGAGGTCATCGGGTGGCTCGGACGGCAAGACGCCCTGGACCAGGAACGCGAGAAAGCTCACGAACAGATACACCCGCAACGGAGCGAGGTACCGCGTTCGCCGGCCGCGCCAGTACTCGACGGTCAGGAAGCCGGGGCGGCGCAGGAGCAACGCGACAGTCGTCCATACGCGAGAATCGAACGAGAAGAAGCCGTCGAGGGCATCGTGGAGAAAGTGACCGACCGTGAGGTGAAGGTCGGAGGCATGCTGGCCGCACTGGGCGCAATACGGCCCGTGCAGGCGGGCCCCGCAGTCCTGACAGGTCTGCTCCTCCGGACCGTTCGACAGGGCCTCCGGCCCGGACCCGCCCCGGTCCTTGTCGGCCGCATCCACGCTCTGATCATCCACCCCGTCTCTCACTCCCCCACGATCTGCGCCGCTCTCAAGAGGCCGTCAGCCGACTGCAAGACCTTGGCGCGCAGTCTGGGTGCCAAGTCGGGTCGCTGCGCCAGATACTGCTCGACGGCCGTCGCCTCACTCGCCGTCTGGTGACCTCCAAGGGTGGCATCCAGCCACCGTCCGGGGAAGAAGATGTCACCCGTTCGCTGGATCTCCTCGAGGAGATCGCGGCTCGGGCGGATGTAGCGCTCCGACTGACGTGCGCGGAGTGGATGATGCAGGAAGCCAAGGGCTGTCAGCACCCACGTTTCCCGGGCACGATTGTCCACCTCGCTCAACGACGCGAAGAAGGCGTCGCGGGTGGCGGGATCGGCTGACAACGCCGGCAGGACGAATGCGAACGCGTCCCGACGGTCGCGGTTGTCGATCCGGTCGAGCTGCTCTGTAAGGATCGTCTCGCTCCGGGCCTCGGAGCGAAGCGCCAGCCCCTGAGCGATGGCGGTGAGGTCCCGTGCGGATAACGGAAGACCGGGAATGCTTTCGTCCCCCCGCCAGATGCGCGTGAGGCGCGCCAGCGCCATCGCCCGTCAACGCGACACTCCGATACGCGCTGAAATAGGCCGCCGCCAGGCGAGTTTCTATGTCGGCCCAAAGTAGAAATGTCCGCTTTCCCGGGATTGTGGGCCTCAAGTTTCTGTAACGCAAATGCTCGAGCGTGGTGGGTGTGCCGACACCCAGCGCTCCCCCACTTTGCGAAGGTCCTGTTCACTGCGGAAGCGGAACGCCGGTGTCCGCGCGATGACGCTGACCTGGGACACTAGATAGCTTCGTCAGCGCGTTGATGATCTCCTCCCACAACCCACGACTGAAGTAGCCGTTCTCGGGATCCCGGCTCATGTTGCGGCCGACCGGCCCATTGCCGGTGAGCGCCGTCCTTACGATCACGTTGACCATTGTGCTCATTGCACAGTCCCAAGCGCACTCAGGGCGCTAAGATGAGTCCCATGACCTTGACCGTGAACGGTCAGACATACACCGTGGCGGTGGACCCCGAGATGCCACTGCTCTACGTGCTGACCGAGGACCTCGGCTTACGCGGACCGAAACACGGATGCGGCCTGGGTCAGTGCGGCTCCTGCGTGGCCATTGTGAACGGCCGAGCCGAGCGGACCTGTGTCACGCCCGTCCGTCTCATCGAGGGAGCGACGATTACGACCCTCGAAGGACTTGGCACACCAGAGGAGCTGCATCCGCTCCAGAAGGCGTTCATCGACGAGCAGGCCGCGCAGTGCGGTTTCTGTCTGAGCGGCGTGATCCTGACCGCGAAGACGCTGCTTGACGACAACCCTGAGGCGACCGAATCCGAGATACAAGGGGCCATCAGGAGCGTGTTGTGCCGGTGCTTCGCTCAGACCCGGATGCTACGGGCCATCAGACGGTACGCCCGGGAGCACGTGTGATGGGCGGCAGCAACACCTCGTTCCCCGTGGAATCGCGCTTGACGCCAGTTGCTCTCAGCCAGCTTCACAAGGCGGGCTATTCGCGGCGGCGGTTCCTGCAGCGCTCGGGGGTTCTGATCGTAGCCTTTACCGCCGCGGACGTGGGGGATCGGTTCGGTGTGGCCTCGGGAGTGTCAGCCCAGGGCGGCAACACGCCACAAACCCTCGATTCCTGGCTCAGCATCGACGCCAGCGGCCACGTCACGGCGTACACGGGACGCGCTGAGCTTGGTCAGGGCATGGCGACCGTCCAGACCCAGCTAGTGGCCGAAGAGCTATCGGTGCCGATGAGCCGCGTCACGCTCGTGCAGTGCGACACCGCCCTCACGCCGGACCAGGGCACCTCGTCCGGCAGCATGGCACATCCGGTGAACTTCAACGACGGCAACCTGGCGCTGGCCGGGGCCACGGCACGCGAAGTGCTCGTCGAGATGGCGGCCACGCGGCTGGGCGTCGCGGTAGACCAGCTGACGGCGGCCGATGGCGTCATCAGCCCACTCGGAGATGCAAACAGGAGGGTCACCTACGGCGAGCTGATCGGGGGGCGGCGCTTCAGTATGATCCTGAGGCCTGAGGCCAAGCGAAAGCCCCCAAGCTCGTGGAGCGTTCTCGGCACATCGGTTCCTCGCCTCGACCTTCCGGAGCTGGTAACCGGTCGCTTCGAATTCGTGGACAACGTCCGTGTGCCCGATATGGTGCATGGACGCGTCGTGAGACCCCCCGCGGTCGGAGCCACGCTTGTCAGCGTGGATGAGGATTCTGTCGCCGGCCTGCCCGGCGTGCTGAAGGTCGTCATCAAGAACGACTTCGTGGGCATCGTCGCCGAGACGCTCTGGCAGGCGATGCAGGCCGCGGAAAGCCTGTCTGTCACCTGGTCACCGGGCACCGGTCTACCGGACCAGGCCGGTTTCTATGACTATCTTCGGCACCACCCCTCGCGACGGTCGACCGTCGTCGCGATCTCTGACGAGGTCGACGCGGCGCTGTCGAGGGCGACGACCGTTCTGGAGTCTACCTATCTGTACCCCTATCAGATGCACGGGTCGGTGGGCAGTGCGTGTGCCGTGGCGGACGTGCGCGCCGACACCGTGACAATCTGGTCGGCGACCCAAGCCGTCTATCCGCTTCGCGAGACGACCGCGTTGGTGATGGGTCTGAGGCCTGAGAACGTGCGCGTGATCTTCGTGCGCGGGTCGGGGTGCTACGGCATCAACGGCGCCGATACCGTGTCCTACGACGCCGCGCTGATGTCCCAGGCGGTGGGCAGACCGGTGCGCGTGCAGCTCACTCGCGAAGACGAGATGACCTGGGGCGAGAACTACGGCTTGCCGTATGTCATCGATCAGCGAGTGGGAGTGGACGGTAGTGGCGACATCATCGCGTGGGACGTGGAATCCTGGAGCGCCGCACGCGGAGGCCGGCCCGGCTACAACACGCCTGGCAACGTGGTGACCGGCGCGCTGCTCGGCTTCCCGCCGGCGCCGTTCGTGCCACGAGCCCAGGCCCCCGAACCCACGCGGTTCAATAACCGGGGCAATGCGGCGCCGTCCTATGTGACGGGGCGCGTGAGGCAAACAGCGGATGGCACCGGGGCGGTGGCCGTCCAGCGAGTCGTGCGGAACGTCGTCCCCTCGCCGTTCTTGACCGGTCCGCTCCGTTCGCCTCGACGCCTCCAGAACACGTTCGCTCATGAGTCGTTCATGGACGAGATTGCGGCCTCTGTGAGGGCGGACCCGGTCGACTATCGCCTCCGCCACCTCGCGGACGCCCGCCTCCGGGAGGTCGTGAACGAGGCCGCCAAGACTGCCGACTGGGAGACGCGGCCGTCCCCACGGTCCGACAATCCACGCACCGGCGTGGTCAGTGGACGTGGCATCGCGTGCGTGCTGTATGAAGGTGACAACGGCTACGTCGCGCTGGTCGCGGAGGTAGATGTCGACCAGGATACGGGCGAGATCGCCGGCAAGCGATTCGTTGTCGCCCTGGATGTCGGGCCGATCTCCAGCCCAGACGGAGTGCGGAACCAGCTCGAGGGTGGCGTACTGCAGGGCCTCAGCCGTGCCGTCAGTGAGGAAGTTACCTGGGACAACGAGAAGGTCACCTCCGTGGACTGGGCCTCGTACAAGAGTCTCTTTCTGCCCGATTGGTACCAAATACGGAGCAGGGTTGGTTCTCAGATCCCCCTGATCGAGACGGTTCTCATCAATCGCCCTGCGGGCCGGGCGATGGGGGCCGGTGAAACGGCGATCACAGTCGTCGCGGCCGCCGTCGGCAACGCCATTTTCGATGCCACCGGCGTGCGCCTTCGTGAGGTGCCGTTCACACCTGACCGCGTGCGAGCAGCGCTCTCCAGATCGAGATAGGTATCGGTGCAGGCGAACGAGCGAGACACTCGCGGCGCAGTCGCCGTGCCGCGGCGACCGCAGTGCGCCCTGCTCGAAGGCTTTGATGATTTCGCCTCCCAGATACTTCTTGGTCGCTGCTCGGCTGGGGATGATTGTCTTCAAGAAAACTTCGGTCTCGGCTTCAACCTCCGCATCCGCGTTGGTGAAATCGGGCCGGCTGCTCTCGTCGTAGAGCACGAGCGGGCCAATCAGCCGGAACAGCAGCAGCCGGGCCACTCGGCTCGGAACGCAGGGTGGCTTTCCAGGCCGCCACCCGTTGGGTCAGGGCATCACGCAGCTTCTCGATGTTCGGCTGCTCCCGGGGAGTGCTGAGCCTGACTTCGAGCCGGGCGATTTCCAGTTCCCGTCACGGATGCCCGGAGCGACGGTGTCGGCGGGCACACCGGCGGCGATGGAGCCCATCGTAAGGAACCCGGACAAGCGCTTGACGGAACTTCCTGTGAAGTTCAAACATGGACGAGCACAAACAACACTGTGGGTGAACTGTCGCCGGAAGAGCCAAGCGTGGCCGGACTGCTCGGCCGAACTGGCGACACTTGAAGGGAGGATGCAATGAACAGAAAGCACGCGTCAAGACTCGGCGCTGTCG
>CAUZIB010000107.1:0-14768 GCA_963579735.1 Vicinamibacteria bacterium
TCACAATGCGTTTGGCCTCGTCGAGATGTGCGAGCAGGAATGCACGATCCCCGTGGGTCAGAATGCCCTGCGGCGTGACGTCAAACCCGGTCTCGGTGATGACGAAGGACGCGCCACGGGCTTCGATCTCCACAAACGTTCAAGGACGTCACGCTCAGCAACGAAGCCATGCCGCATCGTGACGACCTCACGGACGTCAGAAGCTGTGGTCAATGTCCCCCTCCCCTGTCGCTAGCGCCCCTCCCGTCTCACCCGTCCATGTGTCCGCCACCCCCGTATGTATTGGGGGATCCTGCGATGGCCATCCGTCCGCCGACCTCTTCTCCGGACGGGTTACCACGCTCACCGAAGAGAAATGATCCGAGGCCAGGATTGGAGTCGTCGAATCTCCAGATCCAGGCGTCGAGCACGTAGTGGGTAGCCTGCGGAACAGTGAGCAAGGGTACGACGACGTGGTGCAGTGCATCGGGAACCGCGAAGGGAAGCGCGACCTGGCCGAAGGCGACTGCGTGTTCTTGCCAGATGAAGAGATCCCAGAGGCCTTCTTCGAAGTAGGCCAGCACAAGGAGTAACCCGACGAAGATACTGACCGCCGAGGGGCGGTGAATCCGGTGCCTCCAGGACCGTTGGTCGGTCCACTTGCGGCGACCGTAGATCCAGACCAGGGCTACGTAGGGAACTCCGTGTGCTACGACGTTGGTCAGCGTGAAGGCGAAGTCCGAGTTAAGCAGCACAATTCCCGTGTACCAGACGCACGCGGTCGAGAGCACGATCCCGACCTTGCCGCAGTTGACCGTTCCGTGTTCCCGGTAGATCTGGACCTGCCGCACGAGGAAGACCAGTAGGATCGCCGAATAGATCCAGAGCGCCACAGGCGAAATCCATGTCGGGAGCGATAGAAAGTCCCCCTCGACGAACCACTCGAAGCGGCGATCCGACGTCGCGTGCCAGAAGGCGAGAGGGTAGAGCATGGTGGAGTAGATTGCCATCTTGTCGAGGCGCCGATCGGCGAGCGACCGCTCGCCACACCGGTGACGGTAGAGCATCACGAATCCGAATTGCTGGCGCACGAAATGGAAAACTGCCGCATAGGCGAGCACGCGCCAGAAGAGCAATGCCCCGAGACTGTGGAGGGCCACGCCGACGGCCAGGCAGACGAGCGGTGTGAGCACGTAATGGGCGCGACGTCGGGCAAATTCCTCTGGGTCTAAGTACGTGCGATAGAGCGACGCGTAGACGTGCGCCACGTCGACACAGACGACGAAGACGAGCCAGCCCCAGAGCGGCACATCGGTGGTTCGCAGAGTTGGAACCGATAGCACCAGGAGGACCGCCAGCAAGGGAGGGCCGAGAATTAGCCCAGCGTCGAACCGGCGCGACACGATCCACGCTGCACCGTTCGTGCTGTGTCCCCCCACCTTACACGCCCTCTTCTGCGGGGCCCAACGAGCTAATGTGGGTATGGCCCATGTGTCGCATGAGGTCTCCTGCGGCTCGCACGCCGCGATATTGAGCTTCTTCGAAGAGCGAGAGCCCACTCATGTCCGAGTGGGCAAAGCGTACCGGTCCAAAGGTATCGGCGGCGCGTCGCCGGGGCACATCACGCCAGCGACATCGCGAGCGGCTCGTAAAGAGACTGCGCATTGTCCTCCACATATTTCAGGATCCGTTCGGTCTCGTCGATGTGCGCGAGCAGGAATGCACGATCGTCGCGTGTGAGCATGCCGTACGGAGGCGTGATGGTAAACCCGCTCTCGGTGGTGCTGAAGGACGCGCCACGGGCTTCGATCTTCCATAAGCGCTGAAGCACCTGGAGAGAGACGACGCGTCCGTCTCGCATCGTGACCATTCCATTAGCGGCGGAAGCGGCCATCCACACCTCCCTTATACCCCTCGGAAAACCGCGCAACCGCGCAACCGATGACATTCGGTGGGAGTTCCGTCGAATGTTGGCCGACAGTATCCGTGCCCGTCTATTCGCGTTAGAAGCACTTCGTCCCTGGCACGGGAGGGGTACAGGAGTGGGGGGTGTTTAGGACGTCGTCTCGCTGCGGAGGTCGTCCAGATAGTCCGCCCAGGTCTGCATCATGCGGCGGCGATCCTGGAGGTGCGTCGTGCGGTTGTAGGCCCGTCCTAAGGGGTCCTTCACGGTGTGGGCGAGTTGGTGTTCGATCAGGTGCGGCGCAACGCCTAGCTGCTCATCAAGGCACGTCCGCGCCATCGCCCTGAACCCGTGTACCGACATCGTGTCTTTGGGGATCCCGATGGTGCGCATCGCGACCGCGAGCGTGTTTTCACTCATCGGACGTCCGTTGTTCCGCGCCCCTGGGAACACCCATGACTGATGGCCGGTCTGGGGGTGCAAGTCACGAAGGATCGCGACGGCTTGCTCTGACAAGGGCACAATGAGATCGGTCTGCGTTTTCGTAACGAGGTACTGCCACTGTGGCTCGGAACCATCGAGGTCGATGTCGTCCCACCGCGCTCGGCGCAATTCGCCTGGTCGCACAAACCAGAGCGGTGCCAGGTTCAGGGCGGCCATGACCACCGGTGATCCCTCATAGGCGTGAAGCATCCGCAAGAGCTTTGCGACGGCCTTGGGATCGGTCACGGCCGCGAAATGCGTGGGCGTGGGTTTCGTTAGTAGCTGTTTCACGGGTGCGGCGGGGTTGCGTGTGATGCGCTCGGAATACAGGGCGTAGTCACAGACCTGATGGCACACGTTCAAAACACGACTCGCGGTCTCGTACTTCTCTGCTTTCTCAAGAGGCTTGAGCAGAGCGTGGATATCTTGAGGTCCGATATCAGTCATCGACCGCGCACCCAGTGTCGGCAACACATAGCGTTCCAGCCGCATCAACACCGTGCTGGCATGACCCGGCACCCAGCTCGGGACCTTTGACTCGTACCACTCACGGGCGACCGCCTCAAAGCTGTTGCCTGTGTCTGTGTCGTCCATCGAGGCCACAGACGCGGCCTTCCACCGGCTCATTGGGTTCAGGCCACTAGCGACGTCTTGACGGCACTCGTCGCGCCGCCGACGGGCCTCCCCCAAGCCGACATCGGGGTATTTGCCCAGGCCACGCGAGTTTGCTTTGCCACCAAGCCGGTATTTATACCGCCACAACTTGCTCCCATTTGGGCGCACGATCACGTACAGCCCCCCGGAGTCGCCGAGCTTGTACGGCTTCTCCTTGGGCTTGGCGTTCCGAACGGCGGTATCAGTGAGTGCCATCTGGGGGTGCAGCAGGGGGTACCACGCCTCAACAAGCGGGGGTCACCCCTCTTGTACCCCCAAACGTACCCCCACATTACGTGGCTGTCAACGGAACACCATGGAGACACCTAGACGACTGATAGCAAAAACTACCAGTTATATAGGCGTTTTCTGTATGATTTAGATGGTGCTGGATGTGGATGGAAGATAATATGGCGGAGAGAGTGGGATTCGAACCCACGGTAGAGTTACCCCTACACACGCTTTCCAAGCGTGCTCCTTCAACCACTCGGACATCTCTCCTGGTGAGTGGAATCAGTAGTTTACCGCGAAGGGACCACGGCGAGCACCTCCCGACGCAGCTCGGGCGCCCACCGCGGATGGCTTTGGCCTGTCGCGATGCGTCGATGCCAGTGTCAATGAACTGGACCGCCCCCTGACGGGCTCCCCGACGACCCTGAATCCGTGACCTCAGACATCGACAGGAAAGCCACCGGCTTAGCGCTGGCGCTGCTCGACGCCATAAGCGGTCGCCCCAACCAATGACGTGTCGCTCCCATTGATGCTGTTCGACCGCACTTCGATTGGCACAGCCAGACCATCCTGTCTGCCGACGAGTTTACGACCGCTCTCCCGCCGCCTTCAGGAGCGATGTCGCGCTCGGTGACCTCGGGATCCAGCCGTTCTATGCGTCAGACGCGGCGATCGAAGTCAAGGGCAGCTGTCGTTCTTCAGAGGCGTCATCAAGGCTGCGACGCCTTCACTGTCGAGCGGCTGCTCCAGGCTACTGGTTTCTCTTCCGTCGTCGTAGACCGACGGCCAACAGGCCGACACCGAGGAGCGCCACTGCGGTAGGTTTCGGCACCTGCCCAGTCACGGTCCGAATCTTGCCGCCAATCGCGTCGGCGTAGCCTTGCGCATTCGGAACGGCAATGTAGAAGCCCTGTGTCGGGAAGTTGAACGGGGATGTGGTGTCGCACGGCCCAGGAAAGCAGTAGTTATTCTGTAGGTTGGCCGCATTGACACCGCCGCCGATTGCTTCGATGCTGATATTGTCGACACCAAGCGTGATAGCGTCGTTGCGGGCGCGAGGCTAAAGGCACGGCTCTTCCAGCCTTTGCTATCGCGGAAGAGGTGTTGCCAGTGTCGTGACCCCCAAGCGCGGCAGTTGGTTGAATCCCGCGGAAATGGAAGCCAGTCTCTGGTCGTGTGAGTGTCACGGCCGTGATCGGGTCGACACCCTCGACGCTCTGCACGGCCGCTAGGGGCGTGCGTGTAGGGGGCGGTCCGTGTGGAAATCCGGGCATGGTCGCCACGGACCGCCCGAGAGCGGCTTTAGTCCGTGTCTCCCCACAACTGTTTGAGTCGCCGGTCACGGCCACATCCGTATCGATAGAACTTGTACCGGAGCGGATTCTTCTGGTAGTAGTCCTGGTGATACGTCTCGGCGGGGTAGAAGACGTCAGCCGCGGTTATCTCGGTGACAATCGGCTCGGCGAATCGCCCGGAGTTCATGAGCCGGTTTCGGGATTCTTGCGCGAGCCGCTCTTCCTCATCATCGTTGTAGAAGATCCCGCTTCTATACTGTGTGCCGATGTCGCAGAACTGCTGGTCAGCGGTGAGCGGATCGATGTTGCGCCAGAACACCTCGAGCAGCTGTTGGTAGCTGATCGTCTCGGGGTCGTAGACGACCTCCACCGCCTCGGTATGACCGGTTCTTCCGGCAGACACTTCAGCGTAGGTGGGGTTCTCGCGGTGGCCGCCGGTGTAACCCGACGTCGTAGAGACGACGCCGTCGAGCTCGTCAAACGGCGGTTCCATGCACCAGAAGCAGCCGCCCGCAAAAGTCGCTGTTTTTAAACCAGTGTCGGTGCGGGCCTCCGGGCTCGCAGGTTGCTGGCCCGCTAGCGTTGCCGCCGCGGCCATCAAGAACGCAACAAATATAGTCTTGACTCGTGTAGTCATGATCTTCCTTTCACCATAGTTGGATGCCGTTCGCGGGGCGTGGGTTACACGGTGGCGACGGCATGTAACCGACTTGGTGGTTTTGCGTCCAACGGTTCAGGGACTGAAGAGCTTACTCGCGGTTCACAGGAGAGCATCGTGAAATCATCGGACCTTTTTGTGAAAGCGCTCGAGAGCGAGCACGTCGACTATATGTTCGGAATTCCCGGAGAAGAGAATCTGGACTTGCTGGACTCACTCTCGCGATCCGACTCGATCAAGCTTATCTTGACCCGCCATGAGCAGGCGGCCGGATTTATGGCGGCGACCTAGGGGCGTTTGACCGGACGAGCTGGTGTGTGTCTTTCGACACTGGGACCGGGGGCGACGAACCTTGTCACCGCGGCTGCCTACGCCCAGCTGGGAGGGATGCCCATGCTGATGATCACCGATCAAAACCGATCAAATCGAGCAAGCAGGGGCAGTTTCAGGTGGTCGATGTCGTCGATATGATGAAGCCGTTGACGAAATATCCGAGGCAGCTGGTCAGTAGCGCGAATATTCCGTCTCGGGTGCGCGAGGCATTTCGGGTGGCTCAGGAAGAGAAGCCCGGCGCGGTGCATCTGGAGCTCCCGGAAGACATCGCCCGCGAGGACGTTGACGAATCTCTTCTGCACGCAAGCCTGGTGCGACGGCCTATCGCTGAGGAGAAATCGATCATTGCTGCCACCAGCCGTTTGGAGAGCGCGACCCACCCGCTGCTCATGGTCGGGGCCGGTGCGAATCGTAAGCTCACGTGCCGCATGCTCGGCTCGCTGGTATCGAGGTTTGGGATTCCCTTTGTGACCACCCAGATGGGGACGGGGGTGCTCGACGAACGTGATCGGCTGTGTCTGGGCAACGCGACGTTGTGGTCCGGAGACTTTGTCCGTCGGGCGTTCGAGGCGGCCGACCTGATCGTGAACATCGGACACGACGTGGTCGAGAAGCCGCCATTCTTTATGCTCCTGGGGGGCGTAGAGGTCGTACACATCAATTTCTCTTTAGCCGCCATCGACCCCGTGTACTTTCCTCAAGTCGAGGTCGTCGGGGATATTGCGAACGGCTGACCCATCAGGACCACTGGGATTTTTCGCGCTTTCTCGAAGTGCGGGCGGCCGGGGAATCCCATCTCCAGGAGGGCGCCGACGACGGCCGCTTTCCGATCTATCCGCAACGCCTGGTCGCCGACGTGCGCGAGGTCATACAGGATGCCGGGATCATCGCGCTGGATAACGGCGTCTACAAGATTTGGTTTGCGCGCAACTACAAGGCCTGGGCACCCAACACGGTGTTGCTCGACAACGCACTGGCGACCATGGGAGCCGGGCTTCCTTCGGCGATAGCCGCGAAGCTGGTCCATTCCGACCAACAGGTCATGGCCATCTGCGGTGACGGCGGTTTTATGATGCACTGCCAGGAGCTGGAGACGGCCGTCCGGCTCGGGCTTCATATTGTCGTGCTTGTTATGCGGGACGAGGCGTATGGGATGATCAAGTGGAAGCAGGCCAATATGGGTCTTGACAACTTTTGATTGGACTACGGAAACCCGGACTTTGTGAAATACGCCGAGAGCTATGGCGCGGTCGGCCATCGGGTCGACGCCGCCGATTCGCTACGTCAGACGCTGGAGACGGCCCACCGCGAGCCAGGCGTGCACGTGATAGACGTTCCGGTTGACTACGCGGAGAATGACCGGATCCTGAATCACGAGATACAGCAACGCAGCGCGCGGATATAGCGGTCGGCCCTTTGCGGTCGGCACAGCGCGCACCATTAGACAGTCCGCTCGCGAGGATCAGATGGAATTGTTTCCTTTCTATGTCGCCAATGCCCCAGAGGCGCCAAACACCGCTCTGGACGTCGTGGACAAATTTACCGGCGAGGTCGCGTATCAGGTGGCCATGGCTGACCCGGCGACGATCGACCGCGCCATCGGGGCGGCGGTCGAGGCGGCCGAGCCGATGCGTCTGATGCCGGCCTACGAACGACAGGCGGTGTTGAATCATTGCGTGCGGCGATTTGAGTCGCGGGCGGAAGAGCTGGCTCTGTCGTTGTGTATCGAGGCCGGCAAACCCATCAGGGATGCGCGGGGCGAAGTGGGGCGTTTGATTGACACGTTCCGGATCGCGGCCGAGGAGTCGGTGCGGATGGGCGGTGAGGTGATGAACCTCGAGATCGCGCCGCGCGCGAAAGGCTACCGGGGCATGTTTGTTCGCGTGCCGATCGGCCCCTGCTCGTTTATCTCACCCTTCAACTTCCCTTTGAACCTGGCGGCGCACAAGGTTGCACCGGCGCTCGCCGTGGGGTGCCCGTTTGTGCTCAAACCAGCCAGCCGAACGCCGATTGGCGCGCTCATCATCGGGGAGGTGCTGGCGGAGACCGACTTGCCACAAGGCGCCTTCTCGATCCTCCCGTGTCGTCGGGACGGGGCTGAGCTGTTCACGACCGACGACCGCCTGAAACTGCTGAGCTTTACCGGTTCGCCATCCGTCGGCTGGGATCTCAAGGCGAGGGCCGGCAAGAAGAAGGTCGTGCTCGAGCTGGGAGGGAATGCGGCCTGCGTCGTCGATGAAGACGCTGACGTCGACGACGCCGTCGAGCGTCTGGTGTTTGGCGCCTTTTACCAGTCCGGTCAAAGCTGTATCGGTGTTCAACGCATTTTGATTCACGACGCGGTCTACGACCTGGTCAAGGAACGGCTCGTCGCGGCGACGGCGCAGTTGGTGACAGGTGACCCCAAGGAAGAGTCGACATTTGTCGGCCCGATGATCTCGGTCGGAGAGGCCGAACGTCTCGACGCCTGGGTGACGTCCGCCGTGGCCGCCGGGGGCACGTTGCTCTGTGGCGGGACGCGCGACGGGGCGATGCTCGACGCCACGCTGCTCGAAAACGTCCCAAGGGATCAGCCGATCTGCAGGCAGGAGGCGTTTGGTCCGGTCGCCGTCCTGAGCCGTTTTGAGTCGTTCGATGCAGCCCTCCAGGAGGTCAACGACAGCGTATTCGGGTTGCAGGCGGGCATCTTTACTCGCGACCTCTATCGGATGCAGCAGGCTTGGGATGAGTTGGAAGTCGGCGGGGTCATTGTCGGCGACGTCCCCTCGTGGCGAGTCGACAATATGCCCTACGGAGGGGTGAAAGAGAGCGGGCTTGGTCGAGAAGGTGTCCGGTTTGCCATGGAAGATATGACCGAAATCCGGAACCTTGTGATTCGTACGCCTCCTCCACGGACGTGATGAAAGTCACGGGGCGGTAGTCCTTGCCACACCCTTCGGACCCCGGATACACTGGTTTTCTTCACGCGTGGTGACGGGCCGCACCGCGGCTCGGAACCTGTGCGATTTCAGCCTACGAACCGCGTCAGGGCCGGAAGGCAGCAGCGCTAAGTAGTCACTGACATGTGCTGCAGGCTCTTCCGGGTCGCGGTGGGACCCGTCGCACGCCTTCGCCTCGCTTCGGCGGGATGACGCGCAAAACGAAATCGACGCATGGCCTATCAGGTTCTCGCCAGAAAGTATCGTCCGCAGCGGTTTGAGGACGTGGTGGGGCAGCCGGGCGTGACCCAGACCCTCCGTAATGCCATTGTCAAAGACCGCCTGGCCCAAGCCTTTATCTTTGCCGGCCCGCGAGGTGTCGGCAAAACGACGACCGCTCGTATCCTGGCCCGGGCCCTGAACTGCGAGAAGGGGCCCACCCCGGACCCCTGCGGCACGTGCGACGCGTGTGTTGAAGTAGCCGAGGGACGCGATATCGACGTGCTCGAAATCGATGCCGCAACCCATACCCAGGTCGCTACCGTACGTGAGGTCATCATCTCTGGTCTGGCGATGGGACCGGTCCGCGACCGATTCAAGATCTTTATCATCGACGAGTTTCATCAGCTGTCGCCGCCTTCGTTCAACGCACTGCTGAAATCGATCGAGGAGCCACCGCCGCACGTCGTGTTCATGATGGCGACGACCGAGCTCCGCAAGATCCCGGATACGATCTTGTCGCGTTCGCAGGTGTATGAGCTTCGCACGATCGGCACCCAGATGATTGTCGAGCAGTTGCGGGCGATCGCCGGCAGCGAATCGATCACGATTGATGACCCGGGGCTCGCGCTCATCGCTCGAGCGGCGGAAGGGAGCATGCGCGACGCGCAGAGCGCGTTTGACCAGGTGATCGCGTTTGCCGGTGAGGAGATCAGCACCGACGATGTGTCAGCGGTGTTGGGTCTTATTGGCCGGGAGCCGGTCTTGGACGTCGTCGACGTCATAGCCAGCGAGCAGCCAGCGGCCATCTTTGACTTGACCGAAAAATTTGTCCAGGCTGGCTATGACCTGCGTCTGGTGTGCCGTGAGCTGACCCGGGCGGTGCGAGACATGATGGTGATCGGTCTTGACCAATCGCGGGCCGACGATCCTGAGATAGCGAGCGACGCCGAGCGCCCGCGACTTGTCGAGCTGGCCGGTCGATTCTCGCGCGAGGACTTGTTGCGGGCGTTCGACGTATTGGCGAAAGCCGAGTTCGAGATCCGGAGCGCCGCCCAGCCGCGCTATCACTTCGAGATGGCGCTCCTCAAGTGGATCCATCTGCGCAAGCTGGTGCCGCTTGTTTCGCTCTTGGAAGGCGGCTCGGGCGCCACGACAGCTCCGCTCTCGTCGCCGCGAGCGCCATCCCGGGCGGCTTCGTCGGTACGCGTGACGCGTCGCTCGCCCTCCCAGGCTCGCCCTCCTGCCTCCGCTGCCGCGCCAAAGCCTCGAGTGGCAAGGTCCGCAACGGGTGCCGCGACGCCCTCGCCGCCGCCTGCGCCAGTGGCCCCTTCGGCACCGGCGGCGGCTGGCACCGGTCCTTCAGATGATGCCGGGAAAGCCGCGATTCTCGCGGAGATCAAGCGAGTTAAGAAATTTTTTCACGGCACCGTGGTCGCGCAAGCGAAGATTGCCTTGGTCGGTGACTCGTTGGTGTTTGGCTTCACGTCGAATCAACGGACGCTCGCCGCTCAACTCCAACAGAATCGTGCCTGGCTCAAAGAGCTGGCAACGAGTGTTTCCGGTCGGCCCATCACGGTTGTGACGGAAACTGCCGACGATAGCCCATCCGCCCCGGAAGACGGCGGCGCGGCGGGACGGCGGGACGGCGCCACCGACCCGGCGGAAGACGAGGAGAAAGCACGTCTTCGCGAGCAGGCGATGAGCGACCCATTGGTCCAGTCGATGCTCGAAGTATTTCCGGCTCAGATCGGCGATGTCGAGAAAATCGACTAGTGGACTGTCGCACGGGACACCAGCCGACTCATCAATAATTACCAGGGTAGTTGTCAGTTGCCGAACCAATACCAACTGCCGGCCCGAAGGACGTGGGACCCAACACTATGGACATGCAGAAGATGATGAAACAAGCGCAAGAGATGCAGGAGCGTCTTCAGCGCGAGCTGGCAGCAACCGAGGTCGAGGCGACCGCGGGTGGGGGCATGGTCACGGTGGTCATGAATGGCCAGAAGCAAATTCTGAAGCTGACGATCGACCCTGAGGTGGTGTCAGCTGAAGAGGTCGAGATGCTCCAAGACCTGATCCTCGCGGCGGTGGGTGACGCGCAGCGCAAAGTCGACGAGATCATGGCCGACAAGATGGGTGGCATGATGGGCGGCTTGAAGATTCCCGGGCTCACCGGATGACGCAGGTCGGCCCGCTCGTCCGATTGGTCGAGCAGCTGCAGCGGTTACCAGGGATTGGTCCAAAAGGGGCTCAACGTCTCGCCTTTCACCTATTGCGGCAACCACGCGACGACGTCAACGCGCTGCTCGACGCGGTCCGTGAGGTCAAGGAGCAGATCACCTATTGTTCCGAGTGCTCGAATATCACCGATACGGATCCATGCTTTTACTGCACAGACGACGGACGCGACCGTCGGACGATGTGCGTCGTCGAGGATCCACACAACGTGGAGGCGATCGAGAAGACCCGGGAGTTCAAAGGCCGCTACCACGTATTGATGGGCGCGCTGTCACCCCTCCAAGGCGTCGGCCCAGATGATCTCAAGATCAAGAGCTTGCTGGAACGGCTGGAAGCCGGGGATGTCGAGGAGGTCGTCATTGCGACAAACCCGAATGTCGAGGGTGAGGCGACCGCGATCTATCTGGCCAAGCTGATCAAGCCTCTTGGGGTGCGGGTGACACGTATCGCGATGGGACTCCCGGTGGGAAGTGACCTCGAGTATGCCGACGAGGTCACGATGAATAAGGCGATGGTCGGTCGGAGAGAGATGTGAGCTCCGCGAGTGTTGCCGCCGTCGTCGGGGCTCGTGCTCGCAGAGCGGGATCCGTCAGCTCTCGACATAGCCGTGCCAGCCCGGCTTCGTCGTCGACGTCATGCCAGGTCGGAACGAGGCGGACGTCTAGTCCCTCCCGGGTGGCTGCGGCCGCGGTATCCGAGAGCGTCTCTGCGGTGCTCCATCGAATGCCGCTGAAGAGGTCGGGGACGTCCGCGCCGCCGCCGCGCCTCGCCAAGGCCATCAAGTAGTAGCCACCGTCCTCGGCCGGCCCCAGCACGACCCTATTGGTTCCAGGGTCAAGCTCGTCGAGTGCTCGCCGGATGTGGTCCATCGGAAGTGTCGGCAGGTCGGACCCCACCATCACCACCTTCTCAAAACCCGCTGCGAAGAGTGTGTGAAAGACCGACCGTTCCCGTTCACCGAGGTCGTCACCGTGTTGCGCCAGGAGCTCGCTCGGATCTACATCCATGTCGACAAACGCGGACGTGTCGCCACCCGGTGCGTGGGCGATACGGAGCGAGACGCCGTCCAAGGACCGACAGCCCCGGATGATGTCATGCAGAAACCCGGTATAGAGCCGTCGTCGGTCGTCCGCCTTGGGTATCACCGGTGCCAGACGTGTTTTGGGAGGGGCGCCGCCGACAGGCGACCGGGCCATGATGACGACCGCCGCCGTTTTTCGGGGGCCCGATGTCGACAGCATCTGGTTGACCGTCAGACCTCGTCTTATCACGATGGTGACGCCGATCCCGATCCAGGTGAGGATGCGTCCCTTGCGGATGATCGCCAGCGTGACACCCGTGGTCGTGCCAAAGGCGAGTAAGTCTGCAAACATCCCGCTCCCGGCTTCGTCGACCCCCATCCTCAACGGCACAAACCGGAACGCAAACGAGATAAAGCGATTTGTTGATTCGAAGATGAACGCCGCCAGCAGCGTCGGCGGCTGGTCGCTCAGCACCAGAAGAATGAGATAGATCTCAGTGACCGCGACCACGTGAAACATCGCCTCGAGCACTCCGAGCGGGACCAATTGGGCGACGCTCCGAGGGTACAGCGTGTGCACCCGCCGCTCGAGACGCTCCACCGTGGACGCCAGCAGTTCCACTGGGACGGGCACGACGCGTCGGTTTTGCAACCACCGAAGCGCGGTACTGGCGACCCTGGCATCGGTCCAAATGATCCAGTGGGCAGTTGCGACCAGCCCAACCATCACCATCACCGTCACCGTGGTCGTGAGCCAGAGTTGCTCGGATATCTGAAACGTCAACAGGGTTGTTACCAGGCCGCCGACGATGACCAGGATGGCGCTCAGCGTATAGAACAGGTTCTCGAGCGCGAGTGCAGGCAGCGTCCTTGCGAGTGGCGCTTGTTCCCGGAGAAACGCGCCTTTGGCGGGTTCTCCGACAACGATGCTGAGTGGCGTCAGGTTGCCCAACGCGTCGCCGACGACGACTGCTTGAAACAGCTGTCCCAGCGTGAGTCCATGCGGTGTGTCGAGACAGCGCATCCAGGCCGCTGCCCGCAGCAGGAATCGAACTCCGCCGAGCGCGACGACGATTGCAAAGACCCAACCGAGCCGTTGGATACCGCCAACCACCTCGCCGATACCCGCTCGTTGCACGAAATACAGAAAGAGCCCGAGGCCGACGAGGCCCACCAGAGCGCCGCCTGTGGACCGGGACAGTCCGCGAGTTGGACGACGGCTGTGGTCAGCCTGCATAATCAGCCGTCATGGCGTCAGGTTCCCTTCACGTTCCGGTAGCGATCATTCTACTGGGCGGAGGGCTGCTGGCCTGTTTTTGGGGGTATCGGTTGCTGCGACCGCTGCTTGCCGCTTACGGTTTTATCGGCGGCGCTATCGGTGCGACGCTCTTTATCGACGGTCTCCAAACCTGGGTCGCCGTCATCGTCACGCTTGCCGCCGGCTTGGCTGGCGCGCTCGTCGCCGTGCTGACGTATCTTGCCGGTGTCGCCCTCTTCGGTGCCGCGCTTGGCGCCGTTTTGCTCAATGCTGTATCGGCCGCGCCTGAGCAAGATGTGTGGTTTGTGCTTGGCGCCTGTCTGACCGGTGCACTTCTGGCCCTGGCCGGACGCCGCTACGTCCTGATCCTGGCGACATCATTTGGGGGCGCCTGGACCGCACTCGTGGGGGCGCTGGCGCTCGCGGGGAACAGCGCCGCTGTCGCCGCCGCCGGCGGCAACTTGGAAGCGCTTCCGCCCGTTGCCGACCCCAGGGCCCAGCTGTGGTTCGTCGTCGGTTGGTGCGGGCTTGGTGCCACCGCGATGCTAATCCAGCTACGAGATCTCGCCAGTCGGCTTCGCGACGGAGCCGAGGAGGGATAGCCGGAACGTCGGCGGACGGACCGCCGAAAGAAGTGATAAAATTCATAGGGGGGTACACGGTGCCACCTCTGTTCCTCAGTAGCTCAATTGGTAGAGCATTCGGCTGTTAACCGAAGGGTTGCTGGTTCGAGTCCAGCCTGAGGAGCCAAATCTCATTTTTCGCCGATTCGGACCTGCCTTCGGCTGACGCGCTGGCTGCCTGGATGGCCGTATCTGCTAGTAAATCAAATGGTTGGCGGAATTCGGCGGTGAGCTGACCGTCCTTCCAGGAGCAGTTCGATACTAGAAAGTCCAGGAGCCGGCGCTTTTCGCGGGCTTCCTGCTTTTCAAAGAGGCGGCGGGCGTTTCTGGCGAGTTCGACAAGCCGGACGCCCTCAGCCATGTACGACTGGTTGGCGGCTTGGTGCTGCTCGATCGACTGCAGGCACTCAGCCTGTTCCGATCGCCAGGAGGTCGCCATCCGATCGAACGTTGCGCCGTCGATGCGGCCGTCGAGCTTGTCGACATACATCGCGTCCAGCCGCTTCTGGTGCCTGGCATAGTCGGCCTGAAGGCGCTCGATGGCCTCGTCGTGGGCCAGCCGCTCGTCCTCGTGGCTCTCGGTGAGGGCTTCCCGTACCCAGTCGAGCACGTTCGCGTCGAAGCTCAATCGGTCCAACAACGCCGTGAACTGCTGCTCGAGTACCTCTTCCCGAACGTAGGGCTCCGGACACTTCCGCTTGTAGCCGGTGCAGTGGTAGTAGACGTACCGTTGCTTCTTGAGTTCACCGACCACTGCGTAACCGCAATGTCCGCACGTAATCAGCCGAGAGAACGCGAAGTCGCGCTTGACCCGTCGATGGCGCGCGTGATGACAGACGTCCGCGAACGCGACCAGCTCATAGAAGCCACGTGATCAGAACCAGCATGTGACATGGCGTGATGCGGAGGCTTGACCATCCGGCTGACCGCCGCTAATACTAGACGTGTG
>CAUZIB010000108.1:0-14445 GCA_963579735.1 Vicinamibacteria bacterium
TATCATTTTAGCATAGGGCGCAGAGGAATATTTTGCCGTGCCCCAGGGTAGTTACGGACGGACGCGTCGCGGGTTGTCGACGTTTCGTCGCCTCCGAGATGCGGGTGTAACATTGCAGGTTTGGCATCGCGACAAGATTCCTGACGGCGTTGCCCGCTACACACCATGCCGGAGACCAACGCTGCGTCCGACCGTTCGATCGTCATTCGTGGGGCTCGCACTCACAATCTGAAGAACATCGACCTAACACTGCCGCCCCGTCAACTCATTATCGTCACGGGGGTGAGTGGTTCCGGGAAGTCGTCACTGGCGTTTGACACGCTCTACGCCGAGGGTCAGCGTCGTTATGTCGAGTCGCTGTCGGCCTACGCGCGACAGTTTCTCGAGCGGATGGAAAAGCCGGATGTTGACCGGATTGACGGGATCTGTCCGGCAATCGCGATTCGGCAGAAGAACAGCATTCGTAACCCGCGCTCGACGGTCGGGACCACGACAGAGATCCATGACTATCTGCGTCTGCTTTTTGCGCGGGTGGGCCGGACGATCTGTCGGGGGTGCGGAAAGGAGGTCCTTAGGGACAGCGCTGAGGTGGCTGGCCGGACGCTGACGGCGTTGCCGGTCGGCACCAGGCTGCTCGTGGGATTCGAGGTTCCGCTGGTGCCAGATGTCCCGGCCGTGGGCGGAGATGAAAGCGACGCGAATCTGCTGTCCGATTCGGTCTCGGGGATCCCGGCCGCAATCGAGACGCTCCGCCGAAAGGGGTTCCGGCGTGTGGTGGTGGCAGGGCGCGCCGTGTCGTTTGACGACCTCGACGTGGGTGCGATCGAGGGCGCATCGAGCCTCCAGGTTGTGGTGGACCGCGTGAAGATCGGCCCCGATGTTCTCAGCCGGGTCACCGAATCGATCGAGACGGCATACACAGAAGGGGGTGGCACGGCGTTCGCCCTCGAAGTCGACGCCACCGGCGCGGTCGGTGCACTCCACGGTTTTTCCGAGCGTTTTGCGTGTAACGACTGCGACATCCAATACGAGGCGCCGCAGCCTCGACTGTTTTCCTTTAACAATCCTTTTGGCGCGTGTCCGACCTGTCACGGGTTTGGCAATGTGATCGAGCTGGACCTGAATTTGGTGGTGCCCGACCCCAGAAAATCGCTCCAACAGGATGCGGTCGAACCGTGGAGTAAGCCTCACTATCGGTCGCAGCTGGCGGCTCTCAAGAAGGCCGGCCGGGCTCGGCGTCTTCGGATGACTGTCCCGTGGTCTGACCTGACGGACGACGAGCGGGCCTTTGTCATCGAAGGTGACGGCGAAGGGTTTCTGGGAATCAAGGAATTTTTCCATGGCTTGGAGCGAAAGAAATACAAGGTGCACGTCCGCGTATTTCTCAGCCGATATCGTGGATATCAGACCTGTCCAGATTGTCACGGGACACGCCTGCGTCAGGAGGCCAGGGATGTTCGCCTCAACGGCCAGTCGGTTGATGAGGTGTGCCGGCTCACGGTGGCCCGCGCTGGAGGTCTTTTTGCGGCGCTGGAGCTGACCGAGAAGGAGTCGGAAATTGCCGACCGATTGGTCCGCGAGATTCGGCGCCGCCTCTCGTTCCTGAGCGATGTCGGTCTTGACTATCTGACCCTTGACCGGCTGTCCTCCACGCTGTCTGGCGGCGAAGCCCAGCGGATCAATCTGGCGACATCATTGGGCTCGGCGCTGGTCGGGACGCTGTATGTGCTCGATGAGCCGTCGATTGGCCTGCACCCTCGTGACAATGAGCGGCTGATGCGCATCCTGAAGAAGCTGCGCGACCAGGGCAATACGGTGCTGGTAGTCGAGCACGATGCCGATATGATTCGCGCGGCCGACTATCTGGTGGACGTGGGTCTCGGCGCCGGAGACCATGGCGGCAAGGTCGTCTATGCGGGACCGTATGAAGGACTCGAGCGCGAGCAGACTTCGCTCACGGCGAAGTATATGAGGGGAGAGCTCGCAATTCCGGTTCCTGCTGCCCGCCGGAAGCGTCTGCCGAGCACGCAGTATCTCCGTGTGTCCGGAGCGGCGGAGCACAACCTGAAAGGCATAGATGTCGAGTTTCCGCTCAATATGCTGACGTGTGTCACGGGTGTCAGCGGGTCTGGAAAGTCGACGCTCGTGCATGACGTGCTCTACGCCGCGTTGAAGCGGGCAAAAGGCCACTGGGAGAAGCGGGTTGGCACGCACGCCGGCCTGGAAGGCGTGGAGCTGGTCAGTGGGGTGGTGCTGGTTGACCAGGCCCCTATCGGCCGGACCCCGCGGTCAAATCCGGTCACCTATCTCAAGGCGTTTGACCCGATCCGTGAGCTATTCGCGTCCACAAAGGAGGCCAAGACGCACGGGTTCAAGGCGAGCCACTTCTCATTTAACGTGCCTGGTGGCCGATGCGACGCGTGCGAGGGCGAGGGGCAGGTTCGGGTGGAGATGCAGTTTCTCGCGGACGTGTTTGTGCCCTGTGAACACTGTGATGGACGTCGTTTTAAGCCTCAAGTCCTCGAGGTCACCTATCGTGGCCGCGGTATTGACGAAGTGCTCGATATGACGGTCCGTGAGGCGCTCACGTTTTTCGGAGCACAGCGGAAGGTGGTGCGGCGTCTTACGGTGCTCGACGAGATCGGCCTCGGATACCTCAGGCTGGGACAACCCGCGACCACGCTGTCTGGCGGCGAGGCGCAACGGATCAAGATTGCGTCGCATTTGACGTCGCATGTCGACCGCACCCTGTATATCTTGGACGAGCCAACCACGGGGTTGCACTTTGACGACATCGCCACGTTGCTGACGGCCTTCCAGAAGTTGTTAGAGGCAGGGCATACACTTCTCGTGATCGAGCACAATCTCGATGTCATTAAGACGGCCGATTGGGTGATTGATCTGGGCCCGGAGGGCGGTGACGAAGGCGGGCAGCTAGTCGTCGCCGGTCCGCCGGAAACCGTAGCGGCTGACCCACGCTCTCATACCGGTCGCTATCTCCAACCGGTGCTGGCAGGCGGGCGAGTCCATGCCTACGCCGACTCGTAGTGCCGATCGGATTATCGGACCTCGGCAATCGTCGGGTTGCGCCCCGGTGTTCAATCCGTCGTGATGTCAATGCCCCGTCGCTTGCCTCCAGGCTTTTACCGACGGCCGACGCTGAAGGTTGCCGAAGACCTCATCGGCCGGGTACTGGTCCACACTACTCGCGAGGGGACGACAGTCGGACGGATTGTTGAAGTCGAAGCGTATATCGGAGAAACCGACCCTGCGTGTCACGCGGCCCCAGGCTGGACGCCTCGCAACGCGCCGCTCTACGGAGCACCGGGTCGGGCGTACGTCTACCTCAACTACGGTATCCACCAGCTCGTCAATGTGGTCACCGAGCCCGAGGGCGTGCCGGCCGCGATCCTTTTGCGTGCCGCCGAGCCGCTCGAAGGGCTCGACCTGATGCGGCGCCGCCGCGATCGGCGGGGCTCGGGGCGAGCACTCGAACGGATGGAACTATGTCGGGGGCCCGGCAACCTGACAAAAGCGATGGGGATTACGTTGGCCCAGAATCGATCCGCGCTTGACGAGAGCGACTTTTACCTGGGTGATTCGCCCGCGACCCGCGGGAAGGATCCCGGAACGTGTGACCCGACGCTGGCCGTGGTCGGCTGGAGCCCGCGTATCGGAATTCGTGTGGCAACCGGTCGTCGTTGGCGATGCGCGCTTGCGGGCAGCCCCTATGTGAGCGGGCTGCGGGCCACGCCCGCACCCCAAATCCACCATTCGTCCGTTGCGGGCAACTAGCGCGGTGCAGACGCCGAGACGGTGACGGCAAACGATCGCCCACGACCGGCTCGGACCGCGCCCAAGGTGACCACGCTGCCGATCGGTGCGTCAGAGAGAAGGCGCGCAAAGTCAGAGGCGTGTTCGACGGTAGTACCGTCGAAAGAAATGATGACGTCACCGGGTTCGATGCCCGCTCGGGCGGCCGCGGAGGCCTGATGTATTCGGGTGACGACGACCCCGCGGGTGTCCACGAGACCAAGCTGACGGGCGATCCTGGGCGTGATGTTGCGAACATCTACATAACCGAAGGACCCTCGCTGGACCTCACCATCGTCGAGCAGGTCCTCCATGACCCGGCTGGCCAGGTTGCTGGGCACGGCAAAACCGACCCCTTGATACCCGCCGTTCCCGCTCAAGATGGCGGTGTTGATCCCGATGAGCTCGCCGCGGCCGTTGACCAGCGCGCCTCCAGAATTCCCGGGGTTGATCGCGGCATCGGTTTGGATGAAGTCTTCGTATTGGGCCACGCCCAAGTTGTCCCGCCCGACGGCGCTGACGATACCAAGGGTGACCGTCTGGTTGAGCTGAAACGGATTGCCGACGGCAAGCACCCACTCGGCGACTCTGAGCGAAGATGAGTCCCCCCAGGGCACGGTTGGAAGGTCATCCGCGTCGACCCGCAGGAGCGCGATATCGGTCGACTCATCGCGGCCGATGAGCTCGGCCTCAAACTCCCGGTTGTCCGCGAGCGACACGGTGATACCGCTCGTTTGCCCCACTACGTGCGCGTTGGTCAGGATGAGGCCGTCCGTCGACACGATAACGCCGGAGCCCAGGCTTGGCCGCTCGCGATTACGCTCTACAAACGGAGAATTTCCAAAAAAGCGTCCGAAAAAAGGGTCGTCCCCAAAGGGAGTGCGACGTCTGGCCACCTGTCTCGACGAGATATTTGCCACCGCTGGTACGGTGGCTTCGGCGACCAGGGTGAAGTCTGGATATGCACCCGCGAGAGACGGTATCGGACTGACACGCGCCGTGCGCGCGGCGGTCGCTGGGGTTGCTTGTTGACCCGTGACTGGTGCCGCATCGCTCACCGACTTGGTGTGGAGCCGCCCGGTGAGGACGACCCCGACGGTCACCCCCGATAAGAACAGCACACAACTGACGACGACCCCTACCCGCATCATCGACTCCTTTTCCTCGCTCCGACTCTGGTGCGCTCAGCCGCGCGCGTCAAGCTCTTCGGTCACCGACCCTGTGGGTCCACGCGAGTCGTGCCCCAGACGCCTATGGTACGATCGCTGACCGATATGGCAACGATTCAGGCCACCCGACTCCGCAAAGGCATGCTCATCAAAATGCGCGGCCACCTGCTTCGCATTATTGATGTGAACCACCTCACCCCTGGCAAGGGGCACGGCTATGTGCAAACGCGGTTGAGGAATTTGCGCAGCGGGACGCTCAACGACCACAAGTTCCGATCAGACGATAACGCAGACCGCGCGACGCTCGACTCCCGAAAGATGCAGTTTCTTTATGTGGATGGCGACGCGTATCACTTTATGGACACCGAAACCTACGAGCAGACCCATCTGACCAAAGATACGTTGGGCGACGCGGTCAACTACTTGCTTCCCGATTCGGTGATCACGATTCAGATGTTTGAGGACGAACCGGTAGGTATCGACCTTCCCGGGACGGTGGACTTGACGGTGCAAGACACGGCTCCGTCAATCAAGGGCGCCACGGCGAGTGCGCAACTCAAGCCAGCGACGCTCGAGACGGGCCTTGTCGTGCAGGTGCCGCCATTTATTTCGATCGGTGACAAGGTTCGTGTGAGCACGGAAACTGGCGAGTATCAGGCCCGCGCGTAGAGGTTAGAGAGGAGCGCCAGTCCGCCGTGGACGAATTGACGTTCGCGAATGCCCCGGGTCTCGCCTTGACGGTTCTTGGCGGTGGCTTCCTGGTTGCGAATCTTCAGCTGGTGGGAGAGTTTGTCCGCTTCTTCCGGTACCGGTCACGCGCGTTGGTAACCTGGCCAGGCCGCAAACCGGCCCACTATGGCCTGTTGCTCGGTCTGGGTGCCGTGTTCGCGGTGCTGGTATTCGTCAAGGTTGTTATTCAGCGGCGGCCGCCGATCGATGTGTTTGGCGAAGGCATGATGCTGCTGTATTACGGGTACTTGTGGCCGATGAGCTTTCGCATCGGTCGCGGTCTGTATGAGCACGGAATTTGGGCCGAGGCCGGGTTCATGCCGTATCGGTCGGTCGGCGCGTTCAGCTGGCGGGAAACACCCGCGCTCACGTTGGTGATCAACTCAAAGGCCAGACGTCTGGCACGTCCGCTGTCAGTGCCCAGGGAGCATTACGGTGAGGTGCGGCGTCTGCTTCGCGACAAGATCGCCAATCGCGACATCGATTTGACGGGAAAGTCGTTCGACTTGGGCTCGGACGACCGCGAAACCGTCTGACTCCGTGGCTCCTGGGCGAATCGGGGAGGGACTGATCGGTCACACAACTATCAGTGTGCTCGCTCTTCGCGCGCGGGCAGCTGCGCTCTACGGGACGGAGTCCTCTGTGGCTCCGCGTGTCACGGAGGGCGCCGCTAACGGAATAGGAGGCCTACAAGGCCCGGGCCGGGTGCGGTGGGGTCGGCAAGCCAGGTGGGCGGGGTGACCCAGACGAAGGTCAGGATTGCGACTACCATCAAGTCGTATTGCCACGTGGCTCGTTCAAACGTCCAGAAAAGCGCGTGCCAGATGGCCAGTGCTGGCAGCGCGAGGAGACGCTTGAACGTCATTTGCACTCCGGGGTGTAGTTCGCTGGGCCCGGTCCGTAACTCGCGCCACGTCAAGTAGATACGGTCGATCACGGTGAGGACCGACAAGACCAGGATGACCCAGAGCACCGCTGCCATGCGGTTGGTAAACGCCCCGATCATGAAGAGCACGATGCGTTCGGGTCGTTCCATGAAACCGACTTTGCACTTTGTGATGATCGACTCGGCGCGAGCTCTGGTATAGCTGGTCATGACCGAGAACATCAGCGCCAGCGCGGAGATCAGCACGTAGTCCGGTCGCTGGAGAGACGTGTAGAGATAGACGAGGCCGATAAAGAGGAGGATGTCCGAGAATCGGTCCATGACCGAGTCCCAGAATCCGCCAAAGTCAGAGGCGAGGTCGGTTCGCTCCGCGACTTTTCCGTCAATGAAGTCGAAAATATTCGCCACCACCATGATGGCGCCGGCGGTGCGGAACTCGCCCTGAGCGAGCATCCAGGCCGAGATCGCGTTGATCACCACGCCGATGAACGTGAGGACGTTGGGGTGCACATGCAGCCGAACACACGCGGTGATGATTGTGGACAGCGGATACAGACAGACGGCGCCGATCGCTCCGCTGAACGTCATGAGACTACGTGCGGGTTTGTCAAGGTCGGGTCTGCGGGATCAGCATGTCGGGGGTCGGCACCCCGAACGATACAATCTACGGGAAGGGGCCACGGGACCTGGGGACGTCTGTTCACTGGTGTCAGGACATTGTGCACCGATGTGCGGCCCCGCGGCAGTGTAGCCCATGCCTATTCGGGATCTCAAGAATCAGATCGCGCAGCTCCCGATTCAGCCCGGCGTCTATCTGTATTACAACGACGCCGGTGACACACTGTATGTCGGCCGAGCGCGGGTGCTGCGTGAGCGGGTGCGCAGCTATCTGGGCGCGTATGGGTCGAGTCCCCGCACGGACGCGCTGCTTGACGAAGTCACCCGACTGGAAGTCGTGGTCACGGATTCGCTGGTGGAAGCGCTTGCGCTGGAGAACAATCTGATCAAGCAGCGCGCCCCTCGCTACAACATTCTCCTCCGTGACGACAAAAACTACCCGTATTTACAGGTTACGACGACCGAGGCCTTTCCCCGAGTGCTTGTGGCGCGGCAGGTCGCCCGTGACGGAACGTTCTATGCCGGCCCGTTTCTGCCGGCCACGTTCGCCCGGAAGACGATGGCGCTCACGCATCGATTGTTTGGTATCCGCTCATGCAATGAGGTCATTACGGGCAAGCGAGGCCGGCCGTGTCTTGAATATGACATCAAGCGGTGTGTCGCGCCATGCGTTGATGACATTTGCACGCAGGACGACTATGCGGTTGCGGTCGAGCAGACCCGTTTGTTTCTCGAGGGACGAAACGACCAGCTATTGACCGATCTGCGTAAGCAGATGGGAACCGCAGCCGACGAGCTCAAGTATGAGCACGCCGCGCACCTGCGCGACACGATCGGGACGGTTGAAACGCTCCGCGACCGGAAACAAAAGATGGCGAGCGCTCGGCTCGGCCAGCGCGACACGTTTGGGCTCGAGGTGGGGCCGGCCGGCGCGGTCATCCAGGTCTTTCAGACACGCGGAGGACGGGTCGTCGAACGCGTCGAGCTAGTGGCCGATGAGACCGCAGACACAGGCCATACCCCCGCGGAGTTTGTGCGGGCGGCCGTCCAACAGTTCTATGAGGCGCGGGACGCCCCCGCCGATATTCATTTACCCGTCGAACTCGACGACCAGGAGGAGATCGAGGCGTGGCTGGGCGGGCGGTCTGGACACGCGGTTCGCATCCGGGTGCCACAGCGAGGAGACGGACGAGCGTTGGTGGAGCTCGTCAGCCGCAACGCCCTCGTTGCCTACAACACCCGACACGGAGCCAAGGCCCAGGCCGGTGACAGGGCGCTCGAGGAGTTACGCATTGCGCTTGGGTTGCCCGGTAAGCCGTATCGACTGGAGTGTTTCGATATCTCCACGATCCAGGGGAGCGAGACGGTGGCGTCCATGGTCGTGAGCGAGGGCGGCCAAATGCAGCGGCGCGAATATCGAAAGTTTCGCATCCGTGGAGCGGCGCGGACGGAGACGGCACGCCCTGACGATTTTGCCGCGATGGAGGAGGTTGTCCTGCGGCGGTATCGACGCCTGCTCGAACACGGTGGCCCGTTTCCGGATGTGGTGATTGTCGATGGCGGCGTCGGGCAGGTCTCGTCAGCCTACACTGCGCTCGGACAGCTCGGATTGTCGAATTTGCTGGTGGTCGGAATCGCGAAGAAAGAGGAACTGCTCGTGACTCGTGATTCCCGCGAGCCGATTGCGTTGCCCCGTCAGAGCCCGGGTCTGTTGCTCGTGCAGCGCATGCGTGACGAGGCGCATCGCGTCGCCGTGACCTTTCATCGGCGTGCCCGAACCATGCGCGATCTACGTTCTGATTTGGATACGATCGACGGTATCGGTCCCGGTCGGCGCCGCGCGCTGCTTCAACGATTTGGCAGCGTGACAAACGTGAGCCGCGCGTCGCTCGAGGAGCTCGCGCCGGTGGTGGGTGCTAAAGCCGCCCGCGCGGTGATCCAGCATTTTCACGGGGGTAGCCACGCCTGATCTGCCGATCATCGCGTGTCTCGGGGTGGACGACGTGAGGGCCTACCCGCGCGGGAATGCTATGCTGACCTCGTCAGCGGTGCGGTTGATTTCGTAAGACACATGGAACAAGAGTTCGAGTCGATTCTTCCGGACTACCCGGTCAAAGTCGCCGACTACGAAGGCCCACTGGATCTTCTGATCCATCTCATCAAGCGGCACGAAGTCGATATCTATGACATTCCGATTGCATTGGTCACCGCCCAGTATCTCGAATACCTCGACCTGATGGGCGAGCTCGACCTTGATGTCGCGGGCGAGTTCTTGGTGATGGCCGCCACACTGATCCAGATCAAGTCGCGAATGCTGGTGCCGCGGAACGATTCCGACCCCGCCTCTCCCGAGGATGACGAGGATCCTCGGGATACGCTGGTCAGACGTCTGCTCGAGCACCAGAAGTTCAAAGCGGCCGCCGAGTTGTTACACGAGCGAGAAACCATCCGAAGCGCCCAGTGGACGCGTCCCGACGCCCGGGTCGAGGATCTCGTCGACGAACCGTTTGAGCGCGAGCTTGAAGTCGATCTCTTTAGCTTGCTCAAAGCGTTTCAGTCGGTGTTGGCTCGATCGCAGCCGGGTCCACGGGTGATGCTTCCCACCGAGACCGTCCCGATTGAGACTCGGATCCAGCAGCTCGTGGCGCGGCTGTCCGAGACTGAGGCCTGTGGCTTTGAGGAATTGTTTGCGGATGCCAGCTCGAGAGGGGACCTCATCACCACGTTTCTCGCCCTTCTCGAAATGATTCGCATGAAGATCGTCCGTGTCCTTCAATCAGAGATGTGTGGGCCGATTCGTGTCTATCGGCGCGAGCGGCCAGCGGATGCGCCCGACCTGATGGGAGAACCCCGTGGCTGATGACAACGTAAAAGCGATTGTCGAAGCGTTGATTTTTGCGTCACCAGAACCGGTCTCGCTCAAGACCCTCACCAAACTGCTCGATGACGAACCGCCCGAACACCTGGAAGAAGCGCTGGCGTCGTTGGTGACAGACTGGGAAGAAGGGCGAGGGCTCCAGCTCGTGGAAGTGGCCGAGGGCTACCAGATTGTCACGCGGCCCGAGCTGAGCGAGTGGGTGCGGCGCCTGTTTCACGAACGATCCGCTCAGCGGCTCTCCGTCCAAGCCCTGGAAACTCTGGCGGTGATCGCGTATCGACAACCGGTGACGGCCCCGGAAATCACTGAGATTCGCGGGGTCAATACCTCTGGTGTCCTGAGTACGTTGCTCGAGCGGCATCTGGTCAAGGTGACTGGCCGGAAATCGGTCATCGGCCGTCCGTTCCTGTATGCAACAACCCGCGAGTTTCTAGACCGTTTTGGTCTGAGAGACCTCAAGGACTTGCCAAAGGTCGAGGATATGGCGGAGGCGCTGGGTATGGACGTTCCCGAGGCCCTGACCGACCCGCCCCCGATGGATGAGGCGCTTCCGTTTGAGACGGACACGTCGCCCGAACCCCCCCCAGAGCAGGTTCACTAACCGGTCGTGCCCTGCGCCGAACGTCTTCAGAAGGTGCTCTCGGGTGCTGGCGTGGCCTCACGCCGCGCGTCGGAGGCGCTCATTGCCGCCGGTCGAGTATCGGTCAACGGGACCGTCGTGACCACACTTGGGACACGAGCGGATCCAGAGCGAGACGAGATCAAACTCGATGGGCGCCGTATCGCGGCGCCGGGACGGCGTCGCTACCTCCTCGCGAACAAGCCCCGTGGCGTGGTGAGCACGCGCAGTGATCCGGAGGGTCGCCGCACGGTGCTGGACCTCGTATCGGCGACCGCTCCCAAGCTGCGGGAGTATATCTATCCAGTCGGGCGACTCGACTACGACTCAGAGGGGCTCCTGCTCCTGACGAATGACGGAGAGCTCGCGGCCCGGCTCACCCATCCGCGTCACACGCTGCAGCGAAGATACGAGGCGGTTGTGAGAGGCGTGCCGAGTGCAAAGACCCTCGAGAGGATGGGGGCGGGAATCATGCTGGACGGGCGCCGGACCGCCCCGGCTGAGGTAGAGCTTCTTGGCGGCCACCGGATGCGCCGCGAAGACCAAGCGCGTATCCGCGTGACGTTGGTCGAAGGACGCAATCGTCAGATACGTCGAATGTTCGAGATGGTCGGGCATCCAGTAATTCGTCTCCGGCGAACTACCCTGGGGCCGCTCAATATTCACGGGCTTCAGGCCGGGCAGACTCGCGAGCTGTCAGAGCGCGAGCTCTCGGCACTTCGACGCGCGGCGGGGCTCTCCGACGCTGGACCGGCGGTGCGCTCGCAGCCACGACCACACGTTCGACCCGCCGCCGGTCGACCCCGTCGACCCAGCGCCGGTCGGCGGCCCCGGGGCCGGTCGTAGAGGGTCTATGACCGCCGGCAGCGAAGTGGTGGCCATCGATGGGCCGTCGGGGGCGGGGAAGGGCACGGTGGCTCGGGCGGTGGCTGCGACGCTCGGGTGGCGGCATGTCGACACGGGTGCGATGTATCGGGCGGTGGCGTGGTCAGCGGCCCAACAAGGGTTTACGCTCGGTAACGATGACGAGGTCAACGTGGCGCGGGTGGCGGCACGCTCGACATTTGTCATCGACTCCCACCGCATCCTTATCGACCAACATGACGTGACATCGCTCATTCGGACCCCCGAGATGGACAAGGCCGCCACCGGTGTGGCGCGGATGCCACGAGTCCGCGCCGTGCTGGTGGCTCGGCAGCGCGAATACGCGGCGGCCGGTCCGGTCGTGATGGAGGGCCGCGATATTGGGACGGTGGTGTTCCCGGACGCGCGAGTCAAGGTGTATCTGGACGCGACACCCGAGGAGCGGGCTCGACGACGCGCTGGGGATGGCTCTCATGGCTCGTCAAAGATGGGCGGGATTGGCGTGGTCGCGGATGCGATGGCGACTCGAGATCGTCTCGACCGTACCCGGGTGACGTCACCGCTGGCGCGGGCCCGTGATGCCGTCTTCGTGGACACGACCGGAGTGCCGATCGACGCGGTGGTCCACAGGGTGCTGAAGCTTGTGAGGGACCGATTGCAGTCCACACCGAAAACCGTATGACCGATGTGTCGCTCAGTGACATTTTTGAAAGCGAACTCCCTTTTTTGACAGGAATGACACCGTAGGGTTTGACGATATTGAACGGGTGTCGTACACTCCCTTGCTTATCTAGAAATAAGGGGGCGTGTCTCTTGCTCCCGACATGTCTTCGAGATCTCAAAGAGATGGCGCAGAACTCCACACCAGCGAGGACCCTGACCGCATGACGAACACAGACGATCTGGCTGACCCGGCGACGACCGCACCTTCCGCAGGTGCCACGGCGCAGTCTGGGGCGGTACCGCCGGTCACCGGCGACGCGGAAAACTCAGGGAGCCCTGCTGCAGCGACAAAGGCGACGCCGAAGTCGAAGATGATATTGATGAATGACGACGCGACCGACATGGACGCGGCGGAACAGGCTCAACTTGCGGCGATGTATGAGAGCAGCTTTCGGAATATTTCCGAAGGGGAGGTCATCAAAGGCACGGTGCTCCAGGTGTCGTCTGGCGAGGTGATCATCGACGTCGGATACAAGTCCGAGGGAATCATCGCGATCTCCGAGTTTCTCGATGAAACCGGCGATGTCCTCGTGCGGCCCGGCGACAGCGTGGATGTGTTGCTCGACCGAACCGAGGACCGCGATGGTCACATCGTCTTGTCCCGCGAAAAAGCGGAGAAGATGAAGATCTGGGACGAGGTCGAGAAGGCCTACGCCGAGAAGAAGGTCGTCATCGGTCACGTCATCGAGCGGATAAAGGGCGGTTTGGCGGTTGACATCGGCGTGAGGGCATTCCTCCCGGGTTCCCAAATCGACGTGCGACCGGTCAGAAACCTCGACTCGCTACGCGGCCAAGAGCTTCGGATGCGGGTCATCAAGGTGAACAAGAAGCGCGGCAACATCGTGTTGTCCCGAAAGGTGCTGGTCGAAGAAGAGAACGCCGAGAAGAAGAAGGACACCCTGGCGAACCTCGCCGAGGGCAAAGTGCTCCTTGGGGTCGTCAAGAATATTACCGATTACGGCGCGTTCATCGATCTCGGCGGCATCGACGGTCTCCTTCACGTGACCGACATGTCATGGGGTCGTGCGCAGCACCCGTCGGAGCTCTTCAAGGTCAACGACGAAGCGGAAGTCATCGTGCTGAAGTTCGACCCGGAGACAGAACGCGTCTCTCTGGGCTACAAACAGCTTCACGCCGACCCGTGGACATCGGTGGCGGAGAGGTATCCGGTGGGGCAACGGTTGACCGGGAAGGTCGTGAGTCTCACCGACTACGGTGCGTTCATCGAGCTCGAGCCGGGGGTAGAAGGGCTGATCCACGTCTCAGAGATGTCATGGAGCAAGCGGGTGAAGCACCCGTCAAAGTTGCTCACGGTCGGGGACACGGTCGAATCGATGGTGCTGGGTGTCGACCCCGACGCGCGACGAATCTCGCTCGGTTTGAAGCAGATCGAGGCAAATCCGTGGCAGGAGCTGGCCTCGAAGCATCCAGTGGGGTCCCGTCTGACCGGAAAGGTTCGGAATCTGACCGAGTTTGGGGCGTTTGTCGAGGTCGAAGAAGGCATAGACGGCCTCATTCATATCTCCGACATGTCGTGGAGCAAACGTCTGCAACACCCGTCCGAGGTCGTAAACAAGGGCGACGAGGTCGAAGCGATGGTCTTGAACCTCGACGCCGACAACCAGCGGTTGTCGCTCGGCTTGAAGCAGCTGGCGACCGACATTTGGGATGACTTCTTTGCCAACAACAAGGTCGGTGACATTGTCGAGGGCAAGGTTGTCCGGGCGACAAACTTTGGCGCGTTTGTGGAGTTGTCCGAAGGCATCGAAGGTCTGATTCATGTCTCCGAGTTCGAAGAGCACGGCGGTCAGAAGGAAGAGATCAAAGTCGACGAGACGATCAAGATCCGTATCATCAAGCTCAGCCCGGACGAACGAAAAATCGGTCTGAGTATTCGGGCGTTGAAGACCGAAGACTTCGAGACCGACTGGCAAAGCTACTCCTCGCGGGATTCTCCCGAGGTGACACTCGGCGACCATTTCAAACACAGCCAAACGTCAGACTCATGAGCCCGTCTAGCAGCCCGTGCTGCCGCTGCGCCCCGGCCAACCCCAAGGGCGGTCGCACGACTACACGCGGCACGGGACCAGCTCGCTGTTCGCCGCGTTGGACATTGCGACCGGCAAGGTGATTGGCCGGTGCTTTC
>CAUZIB010000109.1:0-14259 GCA_963579735.1 Vicinamibacteria bacterium
GGCGGCGATCGGACCGATCTCGAATGTTGCGGAGGGCGGCGATCCGCGAGCGCAGAACATGGTGGGGCACATGCTGCTGCACGGTGAGGGAACCGCGGTGGACGTCGAGGCCGCGCTGGGCTGGTTCGAACGCGCCGCCGACCAGCAGCACGTGATGGCCCAACACAACCTCGGCAGCGTTCTTGGCTCTGGCCGGCACGGCGTCCTCGATCTCGCTCGCGCCAAGCACTGGCTTCACCCGGCGGCGAACCAGGGATACGCGACATCGCAGATGTTGCTCTACCAGATCTTTGTCGCCGAGGGCGATGACCCACGCGTGGTCCGTCGGGCCATCTTTTGGTTGCGAGCCGCGGCGAACCGCGATTTCCATGACGCGCAATATCTCCTCGGTCATGCCTTCGCCAAGGGGGAAGGCGTTTCGCAAAGCCACGCGACAGCGCGTCTCTGGTGGGAGCGAGCGACCAACCGCTCGGGCCAAATCACTGGTCGTCCAGCCCGTCCACTAGTAGCGACGGATTTGCGTGCCTCCCATCCGTGTCGACACGTCGAGCCGTACGTGGGGCGCACCGGGACCCGTAGTGTCGTCGGTGAGGGACCCTTCGACTCCGGCCAGACTCGCCGAGCTTTGGGAGTTCTGGGCGACTCGAATATCTTGCGGGATGGCGAGCTTCAATTCACCCAATCGGTGCTCCATCGAGAGTTCCGCCACCGGTCTGGCCGAGTTCTCACGCGCCTTCAAGGACGCGTAATGGGTTGTCACCGTTACGATGGGATCGCACGACGCGCCTGAAAGAACCGGTGCCACCGGTATCGCGCGCACCCGTGGCACGACTGATCGACCTGCCGCCTATGCGTCTGGCATAGTTCCCAGTGAAGGGGGCATCTGGCGTGGCTCCGTGACCGGGGTGTCGACGGACGCACCCGGGAGGATAGAACTCGATGGCTTATGCGATCCCGTATCTCACCTTGTCCGGCACGTGCGAGCGCGCGATGCGTTTCTACTAGTCTGTTTTTGGCGGCGACATCACGGTCATGCAAACCCTCGCCGACTCGGGAATGGACGTGGCCGAGGACAAGAAAGACAAGATCTTCAACTCGGAGTTACGGGCAGGCGGCTTCGTGCTCAAGGCGTCAGACATCTCCATTTTCGTCGTCTTCCCTGACACCGCGACCAAGCGTGATGCATTCACACGACTCGCCGACGGTTGCGAGGTGGTCTTCCCGCTCGACGAGCACTTCGGGATGGTCGAAGATGCATTCGGCGTGTCGTGGATGGTAATCCACGAGGCTGGTGCACTAGACGCCGGTCAGCCGCTCGATACTCAGACGACCGTCGCTTTCTCCAAGACGCTCGACCGGCACGTCAAGCTTGTCGAGGAGGGTGACCAGTAGGTTTGGCATCAGCGGGTCGTCCGGGTATCGCAGATGTCGCCCCCCGTCGAGCTGGCCGGCGCATCCACCCAACAGTACGACCGGTAAATCGAGGGGACTGTGCGAGTTGCTGTCGGACATGCCGCCCCCATACACCATCAGCATGTGGTCGAGGAGTGACCCGTCGCCGTCGGGGGTCGACCGAAGCTTCTCCACATACTCGGCGACGAGCGAGGCGTGATACGTGTTGATCTTTGCCATCGCCGCGATCTTCTCTGGCTTGTATTCGTGATGGGAAAGCGGGTGATGCGCTTCGGCCACGCCAATCTCGGGATAGGTTCTCGAACTGACCTCACGACCCAGCATGAAGGTGGTCACCCTGGTCAGGTCCACCTGATGGGCCAGGACTTGGAGGTCGAACATGAGTCTGACGTGCTCGGCGAAATCGCCCGGAATCCCCTCCGGCTGCGACACCTCTGGCACGTCATAGTGCGGTTGCTGTTCCACCCGCTCAATACGCCGTTCGATGTCCCGCACGCCCTCGAGATACTCATTGATCTTCAGGCTGTCGGCCTGTCCGACCTCCCGCCGCAGGTCGCTCACTTTCTCGGCGACGGAGTCCAGAATCGAACGGTCCCGTTGCATCCGCGCCCGACGAACGGCCGGGTCGGTGCTCCCGCTGTCGCCAAACATCCGTTCGAAAACAACCCGGGGGTTGTTCTCCATGGGCAACGGCGTTGTCCGGCTCCGCCAGCAGATTGTGTTGGTGTAGACGCAGCTATGACCGCCGCTGCATTGACCGGCATTGGCCCGACTGTCGATCGAGAGTTGGAGCGAGGACAGCTCGGTGTGTTGGCCATACTCTTGCGCCAAGATCTGGTCCATCGAGATGCTGGCGACCGGAGCGGTCTCGCCAGCGACACCGGCCGCGCCCGTCAGAAATGTCGTGGATGCACCAGCATGGGCCGGTGTCCAATATCCTCTGAGCCCCGACACGACGGTCATCTGGTCTTTGTACGGCGCCAGCGATTGCAGAATCGGCGTGAGCTCGAAATCGCTCCCTTCCGCGGTGGGTGTCCAGTACTCCATCGCGATCCCGTTGGGCACGTAGACCACGCCAAAGCGCCGGGTCGGCGTCGCAGCGGTTTTTGACAACGCAGAAGCCGCGGGGACCATGGCATCCAGTAGCGGCAATGCCAACGTGGCACCCAACCCGCGCAAGACCGTCCGCCGTGGCAACGACATCTTTGTGATGATCATGATGGGAGTCTTCTCGTTTCAAAGAGTGATGTTCAGCGTTCTTATTGGTCGACTGACGCGACCACGACGTCGTCCTCTGAACGTGTCCGGCGCCCTTGAAACGGCGCACTGTTGACGATGCCAAGCACGATCGACGACCAGCGATAGTCATCGCCGGCCGCGCCCCGGAGGATCTCGCGCACGCTCGGGCGGTCGTAATATTCGAGTCCGCGGCCAACCGCATACGCGAGAAGCTTCTCTGTCACGGTCGCAGCAAAATCCTCACCGCGGCTGAGAAGGACGCTCCGTAAACCGGCCGGGCCATCGAATCGGGTGCCGTTCGGCATTGTCGCAGACGCATCGATCGGGAGACCGGCCTCGCTGGTGGTGCGCCAACTGCCGATTGCATCAAAGTTCTCCAGCGCGAAGCCCAAGGGATCCATTGGCGCGTGGCAACTCGCGCATACCGGGTTCGCGCGATGCTGCTCGAGACGGTCACGTACCGACGCCGGTTGCCCACCGTCGCCGCGGTCCGGCAAGCCCGGGACGTTTGGTGGCGGCTCTGGCGGCGGCGCTCCAAAGATACTCTCCAGGAGCCACTTGCCACGCAACACCGGTGACGTCCGATTGGGATACGACGTCACCATGAGGAGACCCCCATGACCGAGTAACCCGCCCCGCGGATGGTCGCTGTCGAGCGTCACTCTCCGGAAGCGATCCCCATAGACACCGCGAATCCCGTAGTGCCGAGCGAGGCGTTCGTTGACAAACGTGTAGTTTGCGCTCAGGAGCTCGAGCAGGCTCGTGTCTTCGCGCATCGTGCTCTCGACAAAGAGCTCTGTTTCACGGCGAAATGCCGCTCTCAGATTCTCGTCGAATTCGGGGTAGTCTGCCGATTCACGCTGCTGGGAATCAAGATTCCGTAAGCGTAGCCATTGGCTCACAAAGTTGTCGATGAGGGCACGGGACCGGCCGTCCGCCAACAGTCTCCGCGTCTGCTGTTCCAATACCGCTGGGTCGCTCAGTTGCCCCTTTTCGGCGACCTCTAGTAGTTCGGTGTCAGGGATACTGCTCCACAGGAAGAACGACAGCCGCGACGCCAGCTCGAAATCGCTGAGGCGATAGGGCGTTCCGGGCGTGAGGTCGGCCGGGTCACGTTCGATACGGAAAAGAAACTCAGGGTCGACAAGCATGCGCTCGAGGGCGAACTGGATTCCGGCGTCGAAATTGGCTTCCCGACGTCCCGATGCGTAGAAACCCATTAGCGTGGTGATCTCTGCGTCGTGGACGGGTCGCCGATACGCGCGACGGGCGAGTCGCGAGAGAATCTTCCGGGCGCAGGAATCCTCGTCCTTGCTTGAGTCGGCAGCGCGGCTGGAGCCGGTATCGCCATCTGCCGCCGTCTCGCTGTCGGCCGGTCGGCACACAAAGATCTCTCGGCGACTTGGCGTGTCGCCCGCCCCGTCGACATTGTAGGGCCCGCCGATGGCCACCTGCTCGACCGCCGCGCCTTCTTCATACCGTTCATCGACAAAGCGGCCATAGCCTCGGTTGCGCGGTTGCAGCACGCCCTCGAGCTCCGATTGTTGCCTCACAAATGAGACGCCTACGACTCGGTGACCGGCTTTGGCGGGGAAGCGGACTTCCAGTCCGGTATCCCCGGTGTTCATGTAGTACTCCCACTCGGGATCCCCGGCGATATTCCCCGAAAAACTGAGCGGGGCCATTTGTCCCTTGGCATCGGCGTCTCCGACCGAGAACCGAGTGATGCGCTCACCGTCCACCCGTACGTCCAGTTCCTGCGGTGCAGCAAAGCCGATGATGTAGTCGGAGAAGTTCCGCTGGAGCCGAATCTGAATGGTGTACTCGCCATCCACCGGAAAGTAATGGCGAACCGCGACACCGCCCCGAGAGCCAAACGACAGCATGTCGTCCTGCCGGTCGTCCTGCACGAGGGCGGGGTGCACGCGGTAGGTCTCGACGGTGGGGCCGAGCGGAGGAATCCCAACGGCGAGACGGGTGATTTTCCGCGCGGCAGAGAGATAGCGTGATACGAGGTCTGGCGAGATCGAGAGCAGCTCGCCGTTGTTGTCAAAACCATGCTCGTAGGTGTTGTCTGCGGGAAGCAGGGCGGCAACATCGACGTCGACCGCGAGCAAGTCCAGGACGGCAGCGTGATACTCAGCTCGATTGAGACGGTGGAACGTCTCGCCGCGACCCGGGTCGGGACTTGCCAGTGCCACGGTGTCGATCTCCGCCTCCAGCCATTTGGTGAGGGTATGGTAGGTGGCCTGGTCGGGTCGCGGGCTGCCGGCCGGCGGCATCGTCTGGGCGCGCAGTTTGACGAGCACGCGCTCCCATGTCTCGGCGTCGGCCGCCACATGTGAGAGGTCTCGCTCGTCGAGCGCAAGCCCCGCGGTCTGGGTTCGCTCGTTGTGGCAGCGGACACAGTACTGGTCGAGAATCTCACGTGTAGCGGTCGTCTCCTGCGCCACGACAACCTCGCGGAGACCCGGTCCTACGAGCGCTCCGACCACGACCACGAGCCATCGAACAATCACACGGGCCATCACATGGGCTTGGACCACGCTCGGTATCTCCACGTTGTTTCGACCGGACCACTTATCTGGGGTCGGTTGGCCAGCCGACGGACCGACCACGCTTTCAGGTCACACCGTCACGAACCGACACCATAATGATAGCTCCGAATGCTACACCGGGGCATTCTCTTCCCGTCGTTGCCTGGCCCGGGGAGGGGGCGTCCTGGCCCTTGTGCCAGGTCGCTATAATCGCGGCGTCGACTACAACGCGGGAGGGAACGTTACGCCCCGCATCGGTTTGACCAAAAGGGAGATTCAGATGAAGAAACCGCGGTTTCTCGGAGTGTCGTCGTCATGGCTGATGGCGGTCGTCCTTGTCCATCTCGGTGGCGCGGCGGCGGCGGCTTCAGAGGTCGAAGTCACACCCGACGTCGTCTACGGGCACAAGTATGGAATGGCACTGACATTCGACGTATTGACGCCAGCCGACGCCAACGGCGCGGCCGTTCTGCGGATGGAGAGCGGTGGGTGGCGGTCACGCTGGCGCCCGACCGACCAGTCGGTCGACCGCTACCGGGCACTCCTCGACCACGGGTTCACGGTTTTTGCGGTTCGTCATGGCAGCAGTCCGAAGTTTGTTATCCCGGAAATCGTGCCGGATGTGCGTCGAGCCGTGCGGTATGTTCGGCTACACGCGAGGGACTTTGGCATCGATCCGACCCGGGTCGGGGTCTGGGGTGGTAGCGCCGGTGGGCACCTCTCGCTTATGCTCGGGACCACGTCTGATAGCGGGGATCCATCCGCGGAAGACGCGGTATTACGACAGGGCGATAGGGTAGCGGCGGTCGTTGCCTATTACCCGCCGGTTGACCTGAGAGAGATCGCTCGCGGCTCGGACCCTGACATCGGGAGCGCCCGTTTTCCGGCCGTGAACTTCGAACCCGCGGACGCCTCGGCGGTGTCGCCACTCCTCCACGTGAGTTCTGACGACCCGCCGACCTTGCTCATCCACGGTGACGAGGACGGGCTCGTCGATATCCGCCACAGCCATCAGATGTATGAGGCGCTCCAAACCTATGGGGTCGAGAGCAAGCTCATTATTATCGAAGGGGCTGACCACGGCTTTCGCGGCGCGGACGCCGAGCGCGCGACGGCCGCGATGGTGGCGTGGTTCGAGACACACCTGGGCGCGGAGTAGGCCAAGTTGGCCATGTCGAGGGCACCCATGCTCACGGGTCACATGCTGTCGGTCGCTCCGTCTTCGCGTCGTGACGACTGGGTAGCAGTTCAGCACTCAGGTGCGGTGATTCTGACCGGGCCCTGTGTCTCAAGGTGTAATGAATATTTCTTTCGACAACACGTATGTCCAGCTGCCTGAACGCTTTTTTGCGAAGCAAGACCCTGCTCAGGTTCCGGAACCGACACTCATTCGCGTGAATCACGCGCTCGCGGAAAGACTGTCGATCGACACCGAGTGGCTCGAATCAACCGACGGTATCGCCACCCTGGCGGGGAACGCGATACCGGAGGGCGCCGAGCCGATTGCGCAGGCCTACGCTGGGCACCAGTTTGGTGGATTCTCGCCGCAACTCGGTGATGGCCGGGCTATTCTGCTCGGAGAAGTCATCGACACCGACGGTGCCCGGTTCGATCTGCAATTGAAGGGCTCGGGACGGACTCCGTTCTCGCGAGGTGGCGATGGAAAATCCGCGCTCGGTCCGGTGCTCCGAGAATATGTCGTGAGCGAAGCCATGGCCGCGCTTGGGGTGGCCACTACCCGCGCGCTCGCCGCGGTGGCAACCGGGGAGCGGGTCCTGCGCCAAGAAGGTCCGCTTCTCGGCGCGGTCTTCACCCGCGTTGCGGCAAGTCACATTCGGGTGGGGACGTTTCAGTATTTTCGGGCGCGTAATGATATCGATGCCTTGCGACGACTTGCCGACCATGCGATAGCTCGTCACTACCCGGACGCCGCCGACGCGTCGGAGCCCTATGTGGCGTTGCTGGAGTCCGTGGTGATTGGCCAAGCGGATCTGATCGCGCACTGGATGTCTCTTGGCTTTATCCACGGTGTCATGAACACCGACAATACGGCTATTTCCGGCGAGACGATTGACTACGGTCCGTGCGCGTTTATGGATGCCTTCCATGCGCAGTGCGTCTTTAGTTCTATCGACAGAGGTGCGCGGTATGCCTGGGGGAACCAGCCCGACATTGGGTTCTGGAATGTGAGCCGTTTTGCGGAAGCTCTACTGCCGCTATTGGCGGAGGATTCGAGTGTCGCGACCCCGGTCGCCGAAACCGCGCTCTCCAAATACCCCGATCGATTTGGCGGTCAATACCTCGGCCGGTTCCGCGCCAAGTTTGGGATCCCACCCGAGGTCTCGGTCGAGCTGATTACCGAGGGGTTACAGCTGCTCGACACCCAAAAGGTCGACTTCACGCTCTTTTTTCGACGCCTGACCCAGGTCGCCGGCGGGGACGGCGCCGAGAGCGTGGCTTCGCTGTTTTCCGACCGAGAGCCTTTTGAGACATGGCTGGGAAAATGGCGTCGCAACGCCGCCCCGGACCAGTGCCTTGCCGACATGCGCACGTCGAATCCGGTTCTGATCCCGCGCAATCACCGTGTCGAGCAGGCCATCCAGAGTGGCTACGCCGGCGACTTTTCACGGTTTCACCGTCTCGTCGACGCGTTGGCCTCACCCTATGCCGACCAAGCCGAGTATGCCGACCTCGAAGCGCCACCGCGGTCAGAGGAAATTGTCCACGAAACGTTCTGTGGCACGTAGGAACCTGACTCGCCGTGCGTCGTGAGTCTTGGGGTATGTGCCGCTACTGCATCGTCCTGCGTGCGAGCTCGGCGCGGGCGCATTCCTCCGCAACTTTCACATAGCGCTGCACTGCCTCGGTGCCGATGACGTAGGGATGAGGATCGCCAGGCTGCCGACGCGCAAGCGCATCCAGTTTCTCCGGCGTGCGGTCGAAGCTCGTATGGTTCGCGACCAGCACGTCCGCACCGGTGGTCTCGATGAGTTGTTGAAAACGGACCGCGGAATCGATATAGCCCTCGATTGCCTCGTTGGAGGTGCTCGCGAACAACGATGTGCCACCCCACGCGGCCGTCAGATGAGAGCGACCTCCGTCACGGACCTCGATCATGGTGGAGACGGTGCCGGCCGTGTGGCCAGGGGTCAGGTAGAGGGTGACGGTCGTCTCGCCAAGCCGCAGTCGCATCTCCTCGGTTGCGACCATGTCCCGGGTCGGGATGGGGTCGCGGGTGCTCCCTTCCACTAGGTCCCAGTCGGGGCCGCCCATCACGATCCGAGCACCAAAACGATCCTGCAGATACTTGGCCCCGCCATGGTGGTCGCCGTGACCATGACTCACCACGACATAGGCAATGTCCTCGGGGTCCAGTCCCAGCTTTCGTAGTCCATCGACGACAGCCGACTCTACGGCATAGTCGTAAAGCGCATCGATGACGATGATTCCGTCCGAGGTCGTCACGGCCCACGCGCCATGGTCCTTCGTGCCAACAAAATAGAGGTTGTCAAAGACCTGGGCAGGCTCGGCATGCCACTCGTCGCGAGGTGGCACGACCCGCGGGGGACGCGGCGTGTTGGCCGCTGCCGGTACTATGGCCCGCGGTTCGCGACACACTGTTTGGAGCAGGCCGAGATGGTCGTCACCGGCGGCCGCTCGTGCCGCGGCGCGGTGCGTCTCCATCTCCTGAGTCTCGTTCTGGGCCGCAGTGGTCGGAGTCATGAATACGGCTGCGAGCACCGCGCCAATCAATACGCTCGGTATCAGCTGATTTCTATACGTCATCGATTTCCTCGAATTCCTCTTGGCGGCGCGCGGTTACCTCGCGAGGGCTCGGTCAATCCTCGAGCGTTGGCGTGTTGACCGGAAGGCGGCGTGCCTCGTCGATTTGCTCGAACGCGTAGCCCAGCGCAAGTAGACCGGGCTCGTCAAAGGCTCTTTCCAAAAAAGAGATCCCGCCCGGGAGTCCGTTACCGGTAAAACCGGCGGGGACTATGAGGTCTGGAAAGCCGGTCAGCTTCTGGCTCTCCTTGGAACGGCGTCGCCTTGTCCAATCCGCAGCCCGGTAACGAACGCCGTTTCTCACTCGTCTACGCCTGCGGACCGGGCGCGACGCCGAATCAAGGCACCCAGAGAGTGAAGGATGAACCCGCCGTAGGCACCTGCGGTGTTCGAGACGATGTCGGTCGTAGAGGGAAACCGGCTGTGGTTGAAGAGTTGGGAGACTTCTCCGGCGGCCGAAAAGAGCGCGGCAGCGCCAATCACCCAGAAGGAACTGGTCGGTCGAACGGCGCAGCGTTCCGGCGCAACCAAGAAGCCAAAGGGAACGAATGTGGCGACGTTCAAGACGATATCTCGAACGTTGATCCCAGAGCTGACAAAGGGGATCCAGTGAACCTTGGCCCACTGAGGGGTTCCTGAAAGTTGCTCCACGGAAGGGTCATGATGCTTGCCATCCCGCAGCACCACAGAGAGAGCCACAACCGCCGTCTCGTCACAGGTCTTCCGAATTGCTACGTCGGGACTGACCCGCGCGTAGATAGGACTCGGGCTGTTCCTGTGGATAGCGAATCGGCGATCCGCTATCCACAGTCCCGACTCCACCAACTACTTCAGAGCCGAATAGTCGGTGGCACTCATCATGAAGACATCGGCGCTGACCGGCACCGGATACTTCTCGCGGAGCGCCGTCCATTCCGGGTCGGCGCGGAACGCGTCCCAGACCTCTTGCCGATGCGCGCGGTCACGATACGCCAGCATCCAGATCAGCGTGTTCGGATCGTCGAGATTCTGCCAGACCGCAACAATCTCGGCGCCGTGATTCTCAAAAATTTCGACTTCTTTCTCACGGAAGCGTTGGTGAAGCTCGTCAATAGCGAGGTCGTAGTCGCCGCCACCGTTGCGCTCTGTATCCGCCGTATACATGCGAATCTCGAAACACCGCGAATCGGCCGCCACGTTGGTTGACAGTCCGTCCGAGAGGTGCCCGGCCGGGCCGCACGGCGCCGGTGCGTCCTGGGCACTGGCGAGGCCGCTGACGCCAAAACAGATGATTGCCGCGAAAATAGCTTTTCTCATGCTTGTCCCTTTCTGGAGTGTGTGGCGTGCTCGCCGACATGCCCTTTCGTCAGCCGATGCCTTTGGTCCAAGCGAGTCGCCAATAGGACATTATAGGGAAGTCTCTACGGCCCGATGATCTCGGGCTGGGGGTCCAACGGGAATGCACGGAACCGCGCGCGGCGGGCCGGTCGTCCGGCTCCCCGGTGACAGCTCAATCGAGAAACCGTCGTGAAGACCGCGCCGCGGACTGGAACGCAGCGGTTGCGCAGGCGTTGCCCGGGGCGAGGCCCACACCGACGCGAACAGCCGGACGACCCTGATTTCCGGAAGCAGTGAGGATGGCGGCAAGGTGAGTACTGCCGATACTCTTATCAGAAATAGTCCGGACCCTTCGACCATTCCAACACGGTGCCCGTGTTCTTGAATCAGATCGTCCCCGTGACGCTCATCTGGGGGTTGCTCGACAAGCGGCTTGAGGGATGGCAAGCGCTGCTGTCGACAGGTGCCGGGCTAGGGATGGCCGCCGCCGTCGTCTTCACGTTCTCTCGTGCCGGATTGGTGCTGGTCGGAGCCTGTGTCGCCGGCTCTATCGGGCTGTGTGTGCTCAAGTCACGAGCGACACGGTCACCACGACGAGTGCGTTCGTCGCCATCGCGGGTGTCGTGAGACTCGCGCTTATGGCCGACTCCATCATCGACCGATTCCTCAACGCGCCTGAGGCGAGTGGTGAAGCCCGAGACGAGTTCAACATCGCGGCACAGATCATGGCCGGCGACAACGCATTTGGGGTCGGTCTCAACAGCTTCTCGCGCGTGCTCTCTGACACCCCGCGTTACAGCTCACACATCGTAATTATGGAGGACGAGGAAAAGTCGGGTGTGGCGCATCACATTTACTGGTTCACCGCCGCCGAGATGGGCTACGTCGGCGTCACGGGGTTTGTTCTGGTCATCGGTCGCTTCACGCTGCTTGCGCTCTGGGGGTCGTGGAAGGGACGGAAGCAGCTCGAAGGCGCGCTGCTTTTTGGGCTATTCGTCGGCGCCTCCGCCCTGCACGCACACGGCTTGCTCGCATGGGCGTTTCGAATCTCCCCGGTCACGTACATGTATGCCATCTGCTCTGGTCTCATCGTCGGCTTCTACGACCAGGTCAAGCGGGACACCGCCGGGAGACCCGCGTGACACACGTCGTGCGGCAAGAGGGAGCGAGAGATATGAGCGACCACTTCCGCCCTTTTGAAACCCGGATGCAAGCCGAGGGTTTGCCTGATATCGCGATTCGGACGTTCAGGCACTACTACCGGCAGCTCATCGCCGGCGAATCAGGGTTGATCCCTGAAAGTCGGCTCCGTCCGGTGCCTGAGCTTCCGAATGCCGAGACCCTTGGTCTCGACCTGGAAGCTCGCGGCAGTGAAGTCCTGAACCAGACGATCGTCATCAAGCTCAACGGCGGTCTAGGAACGGGGATGGGTCTGGAGCAAGCCAAGTCCTTGCTTTCGATAAAAAACGACCTGACGTTTCTTGACGTAATCGCCGGTCAATCCGCCCGCAGCGGAGTGCCCCTGGTGCTGATGAACAGTTTTGCGACCCAGGCTGACTCTTTGGCCGCACTGGCCGCACACGACGCCCTCCCCGGCTCGCCCGTTGGCCCGGATTTTCTCCAGCACAAGGTGCCAAAGATCGATCGCGAGACCTTGGGGCCGGCTTCGTGGCCACCCGCGCCGCACCTGTCGTGGTGTCCACCGGGCCATGGCGACCTGTTTACAGCTCTTGTCAGCAGTGGCGTTTTGGAGCGTCTGCGCGCGGCGGGCCGACGCTATGCTTTCGTGTCGAACGCCGACAATCTGGGTGCTGTTCTTGACCCGATCATCCTGGGATATTTTGCGGCGAACGCCTTCCCGTTCCTGATGGAAGTCGCCGACCGGACCGAGGCGGACAAGAAGGGCGGGCACTTGGCGATACGACCCGACGGCCAGCTGACGCTTCGCGAATTGGCTCAGTGCCCGCTGGAGGATCACGCGGCGTTTCAGGCGATCGATCGATACCGGTACTTCAATACCAACAATCTCTGGATTGACCTCGACGCGCTCAGTGACGTGCTGGCGGCGCAGGACGGCATTTTGAGGCTGCCATTGATCCGTAATCTCAAGACGGTCGACCCTCGCGATCCGACATCGCCCGAGGTCTACCAGTTGGAAACCGCGATGGGCTCAGCCATTGCGATTTTTTCGGGTGCCGAGGCCCTACGGGTGCCCCGGGCCCGTTTTGCTCCTGTCAAAACCACGGGAGACCTCCTCGCGGTCCGCTCAGATGCCTACGAGTTGACGGACGATGGCCGCATTGTGCCGGCGCCTTTGGCCCGACAGGTGCCCGTCGTTTCGCTCGATTCCAAGCACTACAAGCTCGTCGACGGGCTCGACTCTCGGTTCCCCGGTGGCCCACCGTCGATGTTCGATTGTCATCACCTCGAGATCGTCGGTGATATCCGCTTCGACCCGGGTGTGACCCTGCGGGGCACTATTCGCCTGGAGAACAAGACCGACCAGCAGATTCAGCTACCCGCCGGTGTGTATGCCGATGTCAGTCGTATCTGGGGGTAGGCGCATGGTCTGCGCGCTGCGACGTGAGATGTGCCACGGCCTCGCCGAGTGCTGCGACCAAGGGTGGACACCGAAGGGGCAGTAGGCGACGGGGCACGTAAGACAGACTCGTGGTCACCGTCGACCTCCCGCACCGTCACCTCACGAGCCAGCGGTGAACATCCGAGTGCGTCGCCCCGCAACGCGTCGGCCTCTGCGTCGATTCTGCCTAGAGCTCGATCCAGCACCATTGACAGATGGGTAGAGAGCGAGATCGGATAGGGCACCACGTTCCAGTTCACCGCTCAGTTTGGTCGCCACTCCGGTTTGCCCAGCGCCTTGAGCCACGGGGACGCGGCCAGCCTGACGGGCTTGCGTGTCCTGGTCGTGGACGACAACGCGACAAACCGGCACATCCTCGGAGAGATCATGAGTCAGTGGGGTATGCGGCCCACTCTCGTCGAGAGCGGTGCGCCGCGTTGGTGTGTCTGCGAAAGGCCCAGGCGGCTCGGCGGCCGTATCGTCTGGTGTTGCTCGACTTCATGATGCCGAAATGGACGGCTTCGCGGTGGCGACCGAGATCCGGACGACCCGACGTTGTCGGAGGCCACCGTCGTGATGTTGACCTCCGCGGCCGCGGCCGGGGACGGGTCTCGGCTTGACCATCTGCCATCTTTTGACGCAGCTCATGGGCGGCGACATCGATGTTGAGACCGGCGACACGGAGGTTCCACGTTCTGGTTTCAGATTCCCATGCGTTTCGACGTGCAGTCAATCCCCGCTCGAGGTGACCTCGATACCGCCACTCGCGCCGTCATCGTCGACCCGCTTCCAAGTAATCAAATGGCACTGAGCCTTCTACTCGCGGAGTGCGGGGTCGCCAGTGAGTGCTTCTCTAGCGGCCGCGACGCCATGCCATGCCGTGGCTCGAGCGCAATAGTGCCGCGACCGCCCATGTCTTTGTGCGCACGCTCCCCACGGGCGAGGCCGAGGAGCGGTTTCTCCAGCAGGTGCCCGTCGTCACCGGCGGCCGGGTTGTCCGTCTCACCACCTTCGCCGAAAGAGATGCCTCCGTCGATTCAGCGACGTGGCACGTGGACAGTCAACTGGTGCGGCCCGTCAAGCTGACCGCACTCAAGCGAGCGCTCAATCCCGCCGTCGCACCCGAGCAGGTCGTCGCTCCGGCGCAGTAAGAAGCGCCGCCCGCTGTGCGTGATGCTGACAAATCCACCCTGATGATCCTGATCGTGGACGACAATGTGATGAATCAGAACCTCGTCGCCATAGTGCTCACGACCCTCGGCCACAGTTCCGTCGTCGCCGCAAACGGCGAGCAGGCCATGGAAGCGCTCGACGGCCGCACCTTCGATATGGTGTTCATGGACTGTCAGATGCCCGTACTCGATGGCTTTGGCGCCACTCGCGAGATTC